>JAAWCE010000041.1 GCA_022793065.1 Lachnospiraceae bacterium | reverse complement strand
TTACGGCGTCCTTTACTTTTCTGTTTTCCGTTGATTCCCTGAGAAATCCGATTGCTCCACAGGCTGCTTTTCCATCCGGGTTATGCCCGGCATGTACATTGATTCTCATACCACTCTCACACTCCTGTCTTATCTTTCAGTTCCGGCAGTCCCGCCACAGATGTCAGCATGGATAATACCCCTGCCAGTACGGACGCCGATGTCACATATCTCCAATCCACTGCCCCCAATACCGCCGCTGTCCCGATTCCCGCGATTGCAGCCTGGGCCACTGTCTTAACCGCTCTGATGCCCGCCCTCTTAATCCATTCAATCCAATCCCTTTTCTTCATTCATTTATCTCCTTTCTGATTTCCAGCTTTTTCACTTCTTCGTACATATGTGTCACCATACCATTGCCTCCCAGACAATGGTATGCCTCATACATCTCCACAAAATTTTCATAGGCATAGGATGGGATATGCCCCAATGCTATGTATCTGTCATGATACTCAATGAGCTGTACCCGCAATAACAGCATAGTTCCTCTGCTGTTGGCATCCTCACCTTTCTTTCTCTGTTTTAACAACCACACAATATACCCTAACAATATGGGCAGCGCTATGGTATAGGTCTGTATTATTATGTCTTTCACCGATGCTTACACCTCCTTCCTTTTTTTGCTGACAATATACCTCTTGCAACAGGTTACACTTTGGTACTATTATTATTCCTGTCTTATGAGCCTACTCTTTTTTCTTTCATAAATACCTTACTGGTATGTTATTTAGGAAATAGCTATCCAAATATTATTTTAATTTGTCCCAGCAACAAAATATGTAACCCAAAGGGTCCCTGTATAATTTTTCCATCCACTAGACATTGCTATAAACCTGCTTTTATCTTTCCCGACATCTGTCCCGGCACGTTCCCATCCTATCCATACAATATCTCCGGCGTTTGAATACGTCGATTGGCACAGAACCACAACATCTGCGTAGTTTTTGGTCAAGCCAATATCTTCCCATGTTATCCACTGAGTATGCCCGTCGCCCCCAAATACAAACTCCTTAATTTGGAGGGTCAGTTCCTTATCTCCTTTCAGTGTTTGAAATCCCATATACATAGGGATTAACATGTTGGATACATTGTTCTTGAGGGTTGCAAGAGTACTTTTAACTTGTACAAATCCGCTGGAAATGGCACTTGATCCGCCATCCATAGAACGACTATATAATTCCCATTGGTTGGTGCCTCTTTCTGTTCTGTTTCCCTCTGATATTACATCAAAATGGTAATGTTTGTATGATACATCAATTTTTGTATACAACGATACATTGACCGTGCTTCCTTCATTTTTGTATGCTAAGACAAAATTGTCAGGGTTTATGTCGGAAAGTGCATACTCCCACACTAATTGTGCATCTTCCATCATAATACTGCCGTTAGTTCTGAAATGAGCCGTTAATATACCGATATCTCTTGATGCCGCTCCCCCATATTTATTAGATACATGAAATGTAATTGATCTGTCCTCATATGCCTTATTTACAGCAATAGTGGCAAATATATACCATGGTTTAGCTGTTGCCGAACCCGACTGCCCAACAACACATCCACGTCTGTACGTTAAAATGTTTATATCTTTTGTTCCATCAAATGCAATTCCATTTCCCAATACATCACCACTGACAGATATCTTACGGGCAGTCAATAATTTTGTCGCTGTCCCTGCATTCCCACTAACCGACGTCTGTAACGGATGTACATGATCGCCGCGCGCAAATGTTTCTTCCGTACCAATTGCAGCACTTCCATTTCCCTTGGGAATAACAGATGACGGTGATGTGTAACCCGTCAGATTCCACACGCCATTATAGTACCGAAAGGTAAGAGGAATGGCTGCCTCTAGCCATCCTGCGGGTACATATTTATGTTTGTAATAAACAGACTTTGCTCCTGTGCCATTGACGTTCATCCAAGGATTGCTTGCCGTATTTTTGTTAGAAAATACAACTGTGACCTCCGCGCCTTCTGTCAATGTAAACCCGGCACATTCCACAATCTTAATCTGCGTGGCGGCCGCAGTACTGCATTTACCATAATTATGTGACCCATTATTCCACTTGTTTCGTTCTGCCGTTGTCACATGCTTTACCGCATCCGAAATATGTGTGACTGCACTATTCCATCCGTTAATAAGCGTCGAAGTTATTCCGTCCAAAACTGTTTTATTGCTGTGGGTATGTTTCTTTGTATTTGCATCATTCCAATTCGTCCGCTCGCTTTCTGTCACATGTTTCACTGTATCCGAAATATGTGTAACTGCACTGTTCCATCCGTTAATAAGCGTCGAAGTTATTCCGTCTAAAACTGTTTTATTGCTGTGGGTATGTTTCTTTGTGTTTGCATCATTCCAATTTGTACGTTCCGCTGCCGTAACATGCTTCACCGCATCCGACATATGCCTGTCAACCAGCTCCGCATCTGCCTTTTCTCCGATGGCAGTTTCCAGTTGTGATTCTTTTTCTTTTGCCCGGTTGACTTCTGCTTCCATTTTATCCTGCAGATTCTTTTCTGTCCTTTCTGCCCGTGAAACCTCCGCTTTCATCTCTTTTTCCAGTTGTTCTTCCACTTCTTGAGCCCGTCCGGATTCCACAGTTATTTCTTCCCTCAGCTTTGCTTCTTTTTCTGCTATTTTGGCATCCAACATTTCTACTGTGTCTTCATACTCATCATACGCCACATATAATATCTGCGGCTCCGATACCGTAATCTCTGCCACATCCGATATTGCCAGCGACAACCGAATTCTTTTCTTTAGAGTTTCCGCCCCCGTACTGCTCACTATGTACTGCGCATCGTCGCCACAGTTGTCATATACATACAGCTTTTCCCCATCCTCCGTTGTTACGATCAATCCAATTTCCCTGAAATAATAGTCATAATCAACCTTAGGGAAGTCCCCGGTAACAGTACATCCTCCGGTTATTTCATCTACTTTGATATCCGTAATTTCATACAATTGATGTACCAGCCCCTTTTGTGTACCAAAATTTGCCGGTGCACTTCCATCACCTACTACAATGGATTTGAAATTCATCCTATTAGATAACTGTGCTTGGTTAAGGGCATTACGCCCTTCCACAGTCAACGCCAATCCTGTCCATGCCATATCAATATCTCCCATCTTTCATTTTGTCCATGTGATAACATCCCACATTTATTGTTCTCTCTGCCTTATTTCAAATATATCCCCTTCATTTATAACAGCCCCCCAGAATATATCCCCTTTATGAGCGCTTTCATAAATGATATCCACAACAATATTTGCCGGTACGATTGTGGACAAAAGATACTTTATTTCTTCCACTTGGCAATCATCTTTTGAATATATTGTCAATTTTAATTCATAGGTTCTCTCAATATCCTGCCAAATGGAAAAATTATGTTCGCCGCCTAATATTTTTGCCAGTCTGGCTTCCAATACCCTGATCGTATATGGCGCTATGTTAAACCACCGGTTTTGTACCCTTGCCCTTCTGTCCTCAAGCGCCTCTCCCGGTAACGGGCAAATATTCAATATTTTTTCAAACCTTGATATCCCATCTTCATCCGCCGAAGCTATAAATTCATTGCACAATATCCTGTCAGCCGCTTTCCAGATAAACGCAAACTCTGGATTCTGCGCTGCTAATGCCATGTTTGTTTCCTTATATTCTGTCAGGAACGGAGGCAGATAGGAAACAAGGTCTACTTCCCTGGTCATACTCCCACACCCCCTAATATAGGAATTTCATATTCCTTTAATATCAAATTGCTTCTCAGCCCATTCATAAGAGTATCCTGTACATCCACCACCCCATCCACTCCTAAAAGCCTGGTATCAATTTGGCTTAACCTTACGGTCAGACATGATGATTTATCCCACGCTTTTCTCAACTCCAGCAAATACTCGGATATTACTTCATCAATCTGCTTTTGCAGGTTTTCCCAACTGTAACCCGCTTCAAAAGACAAAGTTGTTTTAATGTCAATTGGAACAGCTTTTGCACTTCGGACCATTACTACATGTCCCACGGGCGCCAGTCCATACCCTTCCCCCGCATATTGTTGGGGGTCAATAACTTCCTGTACTCTATGAACCAGTTCATCCGAAGCAACATCAAATTCAGAATTTATGATTGTCAAAAGCACTGTACCACCCACAGTTAGCTTCTCTTCTTTCGACGCACCATAAACCGTATCAAGCCAGCCCTTTATTTCACCGCTTAATGTATCTTTGATGCCTTCATACCAAACTTTTACATTATCTGACGGAATCAAATCTGCAAGAGGAACTTCCCCATTCCACACCCTGGTCACTTTTATACTTCCAACTCCGGGAATGGTATCTGCTTTTTCCAGGTAATCCCTGACATTTCCACCGAAAGCCGCTTCCTCAAAAGAGTGAAAGTACCTTTGCCTCAGTTCCTCCGTCCCCTCTTCCGCTTCTCCGGGAATCAATATTTCCGTCAATTCAGCATGCTGCAGCCCATAAATGTATTCTATTGGCGTGACAGAACCCAAAAACTGATTTCCCAGTTTACCGGCTGTTTCGCACTGTACCTGATATATTCCTTCAGAAATCTTTTTTACAACAACATAATTAACACTGTCTTTGTTAAATCGATGTCCTGTCACATCAATATCCGCCGGAGAGAAGATTCCCTTTAGCACTGCCTTTGTAGCTTTCCGGGGATAAATCCCTCTTTCTTTGCATCGCAAAATCAGAAAATCTCTTGATGCAGTATGGCCGTAAACCTCTTGTAAAATGTTATCCAGTTCTTTATACAACAGTTGAAGTTCCGCCGCCGTAGAAGCATGTGTATCCCATATCAGAGACCCCTCCCTCTTATCAGCCTTATCAGGTATACGGGCCAGCATCCGGTTAAGAAGCGCTTCATATGTCACATCTTCATACATTAGAAATCCACCTCTCTTTCCACTTACACATCAAATCACCTTACCTTTCCTACCATTTTTAATTACTTCTTATACCGCCTTCAGCGTTTCCAGTCTAAAATATAGCACTTTAAATTTTTCTTTTTTTATTCATTGTTTCACCTATCCTTTCACCAGATTTTTCTTCAGGACTTCTTTTTTGTGTCATTTGTATCTTTTAAGACACTTTTCCACCATAAAATCACCTGCAAAATATGAACCTCATAATATACCACAATATTTTGCATTAAATTTTATATTTTAATTGGCATAACTGTAATTTTTGCCTGTCCCAAAGTGTCGTATAAGACACTTTAAACTTTACCATATACCTTTATACCTGTCAATCCCTTTTTTGTCTTTTCAGACACTTTTTCCTTTTTTTCACATTATATGTTGCCAAAAAGACACCTTTCTTGTATAATAAATATTACAAGTGAGGTGACGCCTAATGGAAATGGGACAAAAAATATACAATTTAAGGATCCAAAAAGGATTGACACTTGAAGAACTTGGCAATATGGTTGGCGTGGGAAAAAGTACCGTCAGAAAATGGGAAAACGGAATGATTGCCAATATGAAACGAGATAAAATCTTAAAGATATCCGAAGCGCTTGCTACCACACCGGCATACCTCATGGGGTGGGATGATGAAGACCACACAAATACCTTTTCCTTATATCCAGAAGAACAAGATCATATAAAAAAATACCGTGAGCTGGATTCCCACGGTAAGGAAATGGTAGATTTTACTCTCCGGAAGGAATGGGAACGATCCACAGCGGAATTAGATTCGGAAAACAGATCAGCTCCGATAACGGCAAAAATTGATCCACATTATGTCAATGCCGCCCACGCTGATGACTATACCAATGCTCCGGAAGAATTAAAGAGACAGGAAGAAGATATTATGGACGATGATGCGTTTTAAATACAATCAATCTATGTAACCTGTTCTTACAAAATGGGGAGGATATAGTGACCACATACGAAGATTTATTAATGGAAGCCGACTATCACAATCTAGTCACAAAAGAAAAGGAGCTTCCGATCAGTAAGGGAAGAATTAAGGGAAACCGTATAGCTATCAAAAAAGGCTTAACTGAAAAGGAAAAAAAATGTGTCATGGCCGAAGAATTAGGGCATTATTACACAGGCATCGGAAACATATTAGACCTGTCAAATGTATCAAACAGAAAGCAGGAACTTCAGGGGCGCATATATTCCTATAATCGTCTGGTAGGGCTTATGGGCATCATAGACGCCTATAAACATAATTGCCAAAGCGTATCCGAAACTGCAGAATTTTTAGATGTGACAGAAGAATTTTTTCATGAAGCCATTTTGTATTACCGGAGCAAATACGGTTCCAGCACAACCGTGGATAATTACACAATCTTTTTTGATCCATATGTTGCTGTACTTGAATTGGTACGATAACCAAATACCAGCCCTCGGTCAATCAGAGACAGATATTTTGATTGACCGGAGGTTTTTCTTTACCATTTTTAAGAATGGAACACACAACTCATTCCATAAAACAGCGAAATAGGGCCTTATCATGCGTACACATAATATTGCCCTATCTCTAAATCAACAACACTATATAGATTGATACTTGTAAGCACTCTCATTTCATTCCTTGTTACAAAAAAATCAACCCAGCACAAATATTCCAACTTTTTCATAAATTGTTTAATCATTCACGCTTTTTTTAATTTTACAGCAATTCTCTTTTTTCGTCAATATTTTTAATGATTTTCTAAGAATTTTTTACATAAAAGAAACTATTTTATGACTTTAACGAATTATGGTACTTTTTTTATTTTCTATTCATCTTTTATCAAATATTCTATCCATTATCTCTTATCAATGTGCAATAAATACACTAATCTTGAAAGACACCGGACTGTACACCCCTGTAATCATAAGTTTTCTGTATAATATAACAGGCAAAAATTACGTATACTGATAAATATTACTGCTTAAGCTGTTGAAACAACCATGATTTTTGGCAGATTTGCATATGGCGTTTCGGCATGACCCGTTGTAGACTGTAAAGCAACCACCGCAGTCTTGAAGTATTACAGGCAAGATGGGTCTGGGAAACAAATTGAATCATTGGCCCAGTTCTAATCCATAGGGCCACAAATTGAAATTAAGAGGATATTATGGGAAAAGAAGATTATAGCAAAGCGTTTAAATCAGGCAGCAAAGATTATCAGGCCCGACTGCTTCGGGGTGAAAAACCTACGCTGCAGGTTCTGGACGATATTATGTTGAGCAAAGATTCCTGCACCGAAGTCTATCTGGGTCTGGTTCAGATTCCTACCGAGCGTATTGTGGGAACGAAGACCGTGGGCAGAAGCAATTCCTTTGCGGGGAATTTTATGCCCATCTTGCAGGATAACTCAGAATTTGCGTGCAAATGGGTCTCCTTGAGCAACTCTCATGTAGAAGAGGGAATCCGGGAACCTATTAAGGCTTATGAATATATGAATAAATTCTATGTGGAAGAAGGCAACAAGCGAGTCAGTGTTATGAAATATTTTGGCGCTGTATCCATACCAGGATATGTAACTCGTATCATTCCCAAACCCACAGATGAAAAAGAAAACAAAATATACTACGAATTTTTGGACTTCTACAAAGTTGCTCCTATTAATTATGTCTGGTTTACCCAGGAAGGAAGCTTTCCAAAGCTGCAGGAAGCCGTGGGAAAAGATCCGGGAGAAGAATGGACGGAAGATGACTGTCTGCGCTTCAGTTCTACTTATGCACAATTCGAGGCCGAATACAGAACGAAAGGCGGCAGCAAACTGAAAATCACTACCGGAGACGCCTTTTTAGCATTTATCACCTTATATGGCTATGAAGAAATCGCAGAGAAAACTTCCAGTGAAATAAAAGAATTGATTACAAAAAGTTGGGAAGAATTTGAGCTTTTACAAGAAGACCATGAAATTGACTTAAAAATGCAGCCGAATCAGGAGAAAAAGCCTCTGCTCAACATTCTTCTCTCTCCTCTTTCACCCAAGTTAAAAGCTGCTTTCATCTATGAGAAGACATCGGGTACTTCCGCATGGACCTATGCCCATGAACTGGGACGTCTCTATCTGGAACAGACTTTCCCAGATGAAGTAAGTACCATTTTCTACGAAAATGGTACACAGGAAACTATAGACGCACTGATAGCAAACGCAATCAGCGAAGGCTGCAATCTGATATTTACCACAACGCCTTCCTTTGTTCAGGCCAGTGTAAAAGCCGCCATTGCCAATCCTGACATACGCATATTGAACTGTTCTTTGAATACTTCACATCGCTATATCAGGACTTACTACTCCCGAATGCATGAGGCTAAATTCCTCATGGGCGCCATTGCTGGCGCAATGGCGGAGAACAACAAACTGACCTACATTGCCGACTACCCTATCTATGGCTGCATTGCCAATATTAACGCCTTTGCATTGGGTGCAAAAATGATCAATCCCAGGGTAAAAGTTTATCTGGAATGGTCTTCCATGAAAGAAGGAGATATTGAAGAAAAAATCCGAATCAACGAATCTTCCTGTATCTCAGGCAGAGATATGGTCATTCCGGATGAAAGCTCTCGTTTTTTCGGCATTTATCACATGGAAGACGGGCATCCACGAAATCTTGCCATGCCCTTATGGCATTGGGGTAAATTTTATGAACAGCTCATCCGCACCATTATGAACGGAACCTGGAAATATGACGACAACCCTTCCTCCACAAAAGCAATCAATTACTGGTGGGGTATGTCTTCCGGCGTCGTTGATGTCATCTGTTCCCAATACTTACCCATTGGGACAAAACGGCTGGTAGAACTTTTAAAATCTACCATAAGTTCGGATGTGTTTAATCCTTTTGCCGGTATTTTATATTCTCAAAACGGTGTGGTGAAATCAGACCCAAATAGCAGCCTGCTGCCGGAAGAGATTATGACCATGGATTGGCTGGCAGAAAACGTCATAGGCAGCATACCCAAGAAAGAAGAATTAAAAGAACAGGCAGAACCTGTTATGAAACAACAAGGCATCAAACAGACGGAAGGATAACGGACCCATGAGGATACTGGCGCTGGCGGATGTAGAATCCAAATATTTGTGGGATTTTTTTGAGAAAAGTAAATTGGAAGGCATTGATCTGATCATTTCCTGTGGTGATCTGGACCCCCGCTACCTTTCTTTCCTTGTGACCCTTTCCACAGTTCCCGTACTGTACGTTCATGGAAATCACGATGATAAATACACCCGAATCCCGCCTGAGGGATGTACTTGCATTGAAGATCAAATCTTTGAGTACGAAGGCGTCCGCATACTGGGTCTTGGGGGTTCCATGCGCTACAAACCGGGCATCAACCAGTATACGGAAAAGCAAATGCGGCAAAGGGTGAAAAAATTGTGGTACCAACTGTTCCGCAAGGGCGGATTTGACATTTTAGTAACCCATTCTCCCGCCTATCAGCTCAATGACGGGCGGGATTTACCCCATCAGGGTTTTCAGATATTCCGAACCCTTTTGGAAAAATATAAACCGAAATTCTTTATTCACGGACATGTGCATATGAACTACGGCCAGCGGCACAAACGCTACGACAAATACCAGGATACCCATGTTATCAATGTCTATGAACGTTGTGTATTTGATTTTGAAGACGATAACCCACAATCTCATATACGATAAATTTATAAAACGAGGCAGCCAGATACAACTTTATCGTACTGGCTGCCCTATTTGGCCTCGCGCTTCACCTCCCATGTTGAACCGCTGAAAGCAATAGCGGAGCGTATCTTCCCCCCAGGAATCGTCTGAATCCTCAAGAGATGTTTTGCCCATATCCAAATCGGATTTTTACGGTTCTCTTCCCGATTCCGGATATGATTCTGCTTCTGTTCCGCTTCCCGCCGCATGATTATCCGCGCCGGCAGCCGAATCTGCAATTCTCACTGTCACACCTTTCACCCGCACATACACTGTTTTGTCTTCTTGGGTAGGATTACTCATATTGATACCAACCTGGAACCATGCACCCTTTTCCGCTTCCATTTTCACCGGCATGCCTGGAGTTATATAGGCGGGGGCATATGTGTCGTTCTGGTTTACCCCAGTGGGATAGAGGTCAACTTCCGTATCTCCCATTCCCTCTTCCAACCATAATATCACTCTGTTTCCATTGGAAGAAATTTCTTCATCAGAATAGTAAAAACCCTTCTCTGCACCTGCCGGTATTACAATTCCAATATGAAATGTATCATCTTTCGGATTGGTCAAAAAGCATACAGCCACCGCCACACACACCACAATTGCAGCCACACTCATCCAAAAAGCGGGTTTTTTATAATGCACAATCTTCTTCACTCTCTCTTTCACCCCCACCTCTCCAAACGCAAGGGGTGAAGTCAGAATCATTCTCTTGGGCATACTGCAAGCCACCAGTGCTTCGGCATATGCCTTTTTCTCCTTTATGTCCATGTGCCGAACCGTTTTTTCATCACAGGCCAATTCCACATCCCGGCAAAACAGATAATATGCCCCCCATATCAAAGGGTGAAACCAATATACTGCCAAAAGAAAATACCCTAACAGTTTCCACCAGTGATCCCGGCGTTTCAAATGCGCCTGCTCATGAGCCAGAACATACTTCCCCTGTTCCTCACTGATACTGGAAGAAAGATAGACCTTCGGCCTGAACACTCCCAGAATAAAGGGGGACTTCACCCTATCGCAGACCCATATATTATCCCTCAAAGGAATTGCTTCACGAACTTTACCATACAGTCTGCAATAAACCATAAACGCATATCCCAATAAAGCAACCGACCCAATTGCCCACACCACACCTGCAATATACATCAAATTATGCACTAATTTGTCGCTGACGCCTGGTGTGGGCGTATCAGATTTGCTTATCCTGGAATTCAACAGGTTGTTTAACTCAGGAATATCATGCCCAATTCGAGGATGATCACCAGATTGTAATATCTCTGGATTTATGGTTTCGGTTTCGGGTATTAAGCTGAAGGTACTTTCCAACGAAAACGGGCACAACAGCCGAACCGCTACCATCGCCCAAAGTATACAGTTCAGCCACTTAGGCGCCTTTTTCATAAGCAGCCGCAGCACTATCACAGCCCCAATCAGCCAACCAGCAGTTATACTCATGTTAAATACCTTCAAAAAAACAATATCCATTCTCATCCCTCCTCCGCATGATCAATTATTTTCCTGATTTCCGCCGCTTCTTCCGATGTCAAAGTACTATTTTTTGTAAACGCAGCTATGAACGCCGGAAGCGAACCATGAAAAGTATCCTCCACAAATTTTCTACTCTGCATAGCGTAAAATTGTCCGCGGGAAATAAGACATATTACTGTTCCCTTATTGTTCTGAAACAATCCCTTGTCACATAACCGCTTTAAAACTGTATGTGTTGTTGTCCTCTTCCAGGCAAAAGCCTCCGCCGCCAGCTTGACCAGTTCTGAGGAAGTAACCGGTTCATGTTCCCATATCATATCAGCAAAGCGGGCTTCAATCACACCTAACTGTATTTCTGCCATATCTATCCTTTCATTTTAAGTTCTGTCCTGTTTTCTGTATTTTAATCTCTGCTCTGTTTTTCTGTATTTTAAGTTTCCCCTTGGGGGATTTGTTCCGTTCTGTAAAATAATCGTCTGCATAACATACCTCCATATTCATTTCATCTTCTCCACTCGCAAACTACTCTGTGTAGTCTCTCTTTGCTATACAGACTACCACAAGTAGTCTCTACTGTCAATAGCAATTGGATACATCCTGCGCAATCGAGTAGGGGAATGTCCCTCTCCGCCACTCTCTGTGCGGCCCGCATGCCGCATTAGCGGCAAACTTCCACATGCGGGCCTGCACATAAAAAGGAGCCTGGTTCAATCCCAGACTCCACATGACACCCGCTACTTTTCCCCCAAAACTCTTTTGTCATGATAAAACATATTTCTCAAAGTACAAATATCCTTGGGTACCTGGTTCAAGTCCTCTTCTTCATGCAATTTCTGAACCCAGGCATAATATTCATTTGCCAAAGGCGTTACCAAAGCGGCTGTCTTACTGATATACCCCTTTCGGATTGCCTCTCTGGACACACTTCTCATAAGCTTCCAGAAATTATAATAGGCAAGCTTAATCTTTGTCATATATCCATTGCTGTCCTCAATGACAAATCCTTCTATCTTACGCCCTTCATACTCATAATCTTCTTCCATAATATCATAATACCAATCATAAAACTCCTGCCAATCGGCAAGCTCAACGGCTTTTTCTTTCGCCTGCAGCCCAAATTGACCGGCCACATGGCACATGGCATCATATTCATATTTGGAAAATCTCATGGAATTATGCACAATATCCAACAAAAACAACCTACTCTCCGGATATTCTATAATATGAGGGTCATGCACCATATCCACACATTCAAACACAAAAGAAACATCATTTTCCTTACAATAAATCTTTATTTTTTCCCTGTTTTCCCCGGAAATACTTCTTGCCAACATCTCCTGAAAATACTGGGCATACTGACTGTCAATGGTGGACTTACTTGCGGCAAAGAGCGAATCATCATACTCATTATAACTTACAATGCCCAAAAATCCGTTTTCCTTCACATATGCCGCCACCGGAAATTGAAGTTTATGCTGCAGCATCTCAAACTTTGTCTCAGGACGTTCATTGATATTGAAAAACTTATCATAAGACCTGGCCACCACTCGATTCTTCGTTGTATCCAGAAACAACCCTCTGGCCTTTGTGGTCTGTTCGTCCCAAACTTTGTCAAAAAATGCTTTATCCGTATAGTTAAAAGAAGAAATATTGCCAAACTTTTTCTCCTGAATATATCTGTTTCGACGCAAAGAGACAATCACATCCTCCAAAGGAACATCAACCACAGAATTAAGAGGGACCTCTACTTCCGCTTCCGGCAATCTATACACTTCATTCTGCACTTCAACACAGTGAATTCCATCCTGGTCCACCTGCACACACCGCAGACAACCGCCGTATTCCACCTGTCCCTCCAGGTTAAATACCCTGTCGTTTACCATAACGGGCACTTGTCTGGTATTCCGGTGTCCATGTATCTGATAGCAATGACCGGGGGTGGTGTCAAAGAACGTATCCGCAATGACTTCAAAATCATTGTAATTCCCCACTCCCTTAATCATCTGTTCCGACGCCACCAAAGATAAATTCTCAGGAAGCGTACTCAGCCCTGCATGCGTCACCAAAAACACCTTATCTCCATACTTATAGTACGCACATTGCCCAAATTTCCGATATAACTGCCTTACGCTTTTCTTACTGATTCCCGCCATTTCCAGTATGGGCTTTGTTACCAGCTCAAATTCCTGAGATCTGCCCACACTGTTATTTGCCCATAGCCAAAGCCATCTCTCGTGATTGCCCTCCAACAGCAGCACATTCTTCCTGTCCATAATAGAGAGCAGAAAACGAATCACTTCTGCATTTTCAATTCCTCGGTCAATATAATCCCCCACAAATATGTACATTTCATCATCTTTCAGCCCGCCGTTATCCTCCAGATATTTCTGCAGCACCGTATTACAGCCATGAATATCTCCGATATGATGTATTTTTTTGTACGACGACATATCAAATAGTTTTATCCATATACTGTCCAGTTCATCCGGTTTTAACACCTTGATTCCAGAGGGAATCTTTTGTGTGGCAAATCTTGCGTACATGGTATCAATGACTTTCTCAGGAACTCTTTTATACTCTTCCCGTTCCCCATTCCTTCTTTTCACTTCTTCTATGGGAATATGAGTAAAATCCACACAATAAATCCGATATCTGTAAGTCTCACACATTGTTTTATAGCGATTCATTTCACTGGTCTTAGAGTTGGTGGCGTCGATTACCGTAAAATCTCCCCGCTGCATCCTGACTTCCAAAATGCTAAACAGCGTTTTCCATACCACATTGTCATTACTCTGGCTGATCCCCACCGTCCCGTCCGCCTGCATAACAGGACTTTGGCAAAGCAGCCTGATATCGTCCGCCGACAAAGTATACCTCTTCAATCCATTTTTTTCAATCCATGTGGACTTTCCACAGCCCGCCGACCCTCTTAACAATAATAAAATCCTCATCCATACCCTCCTGCCCCAAATCCTCTTGCATTTTTCTGGGATTTTTAAAATTACTATAACCTCATTCCTAATACCTGTCAACTATTTCTCATGCTAAGGACCTTAACTCTCCAAAATAATTCCTTTTTAATCCATACTCTTGAGACATCAGCCCTTACACGCTGTTTCACATGGGGCGTCCGCCTTTTCCCTTCTTCTCTCCAGACTAGAATATGATTGAAATATAATCACAAAACCCAATGGGCCGCCCACAATTCCCCATAGTCCAAAAAGCTTGATACCAGCATATAATGACAATAAAATAGCTATGGGAGAAACACCAATGCGTTTTCCAATCAGTTTAGGCTCCAACAATTCCCGTATAAAGATACATGCCACATACAGTAACAGACAGACAACAGCTCCCACATAATTTGCTCCAAAGAATTGCTGTAACCCCAGGGGAACCAGCACAATCCCCGTGCCTATAAAAGGCAGCGCATCCAATATTCCGGCCAAAATCCCCCACAGCACCCCGTTCCTTATCCCTATAATCCCCAGCACAACCGCCGCCAGGGTGCCTATGATACTCATTATAATAAACTGTGCTTTGATATAAGTTGCAATATAGCGAATAATGCCGCAGACAATCTCCAAATACACATGACATTCTTCTCTGTCCAAAAGGTTGTTCATAATATTATCATAATCTTTTGCCAAAAGTACCGTGGCAATCAGAAACGTCACAAGAAAACCGCCTATATCCGCAAGTATTTTTACATATTCCAAAGATTGCGAAAGCACTCCGGGCAAAAGCTGCATCTGAAAGTAGTCTATGCCCTCCTGTACCCTGCTCAAAATTGTCTGTTCAAGATAATTACCGTCAATCCGAAGTGTTTTTCCAACCACATTGCAGATTTCATGCACAACCGCCGCCAACTCTTCTTCCAATATATCAAGCATCCCTATCCAGTCCGGCATACTGCCCACAATCCATGAAAACAATATCCAGACCAGAACCGCCAGCAGTACACAGGCAAACAACAGCAGCAGCAAAGCCCCCATTTGTCTGTGAATTTTCAGCTTACTCTGCATCTTCTGTAACAACGGGCCGAAAATAGTTACAAACAGCATTGCCGCCAACACCGGTGAGGTCAGAGGCGCAATTATTTTGAGAAAAAAATATACGCCCCCCGTTAAAAGCAACAATAGTATCCCCCGGTTATTTTTGATTTTCTCTGCCATACTCATCCCGACCTTTGCTTATATTTCATTGCAGCACATCCTTTGGCTGCATGATGTCTCTTTTTTCAGTATGGCTTTTTTTCTTTAAATCATTCCTGCGAGAAAAAAGAAAAAGATCTTCCTTTTGGTTTCACATAAAAACACATTTCTCTCTTTGATATCGGATGGAAAAAGGATAAGCTATATGCGCAAAGCGCCACATTTTGGACACCTAATTTCCGCGCTAATGCCGTTGTCTCCTCATTCCCATATTTAAAGTCTCCCAACAGCGGCGTTCCCCCATGGGCCATCTGTGCGCGTATCTGATGAAAACGCCCTGTTTGAATCTCAATGTCTGCCAAATACAGCCCGTCAGCTTCCCGCACTTGCCGGACAGCATATCTCAACACCGCCCTCTTTGCCCCTGGAACACTCCCGTTTTTGGCAATTTCTGCCCTATCCTTATTTTTATATAAGAAGTCTTCCACTGTTCCTTCCAGGGAAGAAGGTTTTCCACAGAGTACTGCATAATATTTTTTATGAAATGTCCCTCCCCCTCCTTCTTTTTGCAGCTGTTTTGAAAGAAACGATGTAGCCTGCTTATTTTTCCCCAATACCAGCAGCCCTTCCACCGGCTGATCCAGACGGTGAATAATGCCCAGATAAGGGATACCTCCGGTCAATTTCTCTGTTTTCACCTTCTGCTGCAGATAATTTTTCAATTCACTGACCACATCCGGTTCTCCCACCTTTGATGTCTGTACCGCAAAACCGGAAGGTTTATATATCACTAATACATCTCCATCCTCAAACAAAATCTCTGTCTTCATCTTTCCGCCCCCATATTTTGCCTCTTGTCTTCCATGATTTTCCTGATTTCTCAACCTTTCTGGTTTAGCAATAATTCAAAATAAATATGCTGCTATGGTTGTATTATACAAAGAAATCCGCTCTCGTTCAAGGTAAAACCTACAGGACAAAACCTGTAATACCATATTGAAAAACATGAAAGCCCAGGCTATATAATTAGCACAAATTACAAGTTTCTTCGACAAAAGTAATAGAGGGTACATGAACAAACTTGTACCCTCTCGAAAAAATTTAGCCGAATATTCAAACTCCTGCTATTCTCCCAATGCTTCCCATCCTTCTCCGTAATATGCTTCCATCTTACTTTTCCACTCTTCGTCATCCTCATAAGTTTTACAATTAGAAAAGGGGGAAAAGCGGCCGCTGACCAGGCCGTCTATGACAGCATTATAAAACTCTTCCGGGTCAAACCTATACTGAACGGCACTTTCATAAACACTGAATTCCTCTTCAATCTGCTCTCTCATTTCTTCCAATTCTTCTCTGCTTTTGCCAGCATAGGAATCTGTACTTTCTACCTGCTGTCCTCCCTGACCGTTCTGCGCTTCCCTATAGTCCTCCACAATTTCCCAGATAGACCGCCCATTTTCATCATATCCTGTCTTGTCAAGAACCACTTGAAGCACTCCTGTGTAAGGGTTATAAATCATATATCGTTCCTGTCCTGCGTCATTTATGCCTCTAACACTGACTGTCAGTTGAGGAACTTCGCCATTTTCATCCATATAGCGATACTGTACAATATAATGATACCCCCAAGCCCAGTTGACGCCGCCCTTCAACTGTCCCTGTACAAGCGAACACAGTTCGTCCGAATCCAATACAATGTCATCTATGGAAAATGTAGCATATCTTGGTGTTGAGGCTTCCTGCCCATAGACTGCTTTTCCGTCAATTACATAGACTGAATACTGTTTATCCTTTTCATCACTGTGAAACATAAAGCTCCAACACCTTCGCTTACCGCCCGCCCCGTTTTCTGCGCTTTCGCTGTCATGGTTGTCCGTGCTGGAGATTAAAATCGCCTCCGCATCGTCCGCCCATTTCCATGCATCGGACAAAGCAATTTCCCATGCCTCTTTCAGAGTACATTTCACAGATTTTTCCTGGTTTCCACATCCTGTAAAAATCATCAGCAACAAAACTGGCAAAAATAGTCTGCATATTTTGCTTTTCATACCCTTGCCTTTCTTTAATCCCAAGTGAAACTTACCTTCTTTACTCCATAATTAATTGCCATTCGATAATTTTCATCTGTGTTCGCTCCGCCATATACATCCGTCCAATAGGTTGTTCTTTTAAATGAAAGGTCTCCAGTATCCTCTACCATAAACTCACTATACTTCACACCTCCTATGTTAACACTGCTTCCCTGATAATGTATCATAGTTCCAAAAGGGAAAATTGGATTTCTATCTGTAGTGGATTTCTGATGAACTGCCACACACCCCACATATGGATATACTCCACTGGCACAGGGATTCCCGGTCTCCAGATACATCGTGGAATCCTGATTTTCTATAAGATATGGCAAAATTCTTGCGCTGGTCTCATCTTCTTTGCTGATTCCCAACTCAATATTGGAAAAAGGTGAAAATACACCATCCGAGTGCAAATCCGTATAAATCTTCTCAAGCAATATATTACTTTCCACACCGTATTGCTCTGCCATTGTGTCAATGTCCAGCCACTCGCCTAATTCTTCCATTGAATATTCTTTTATCCCCTTTGTTTCTTCGCCGGAAGATGCAGCACATACTGGTATTACATTTGTCATACCTATAAGTAGCGCTGATACAATCCCCATAACCTTCACTTCTTTTCTTTTCATCATAGCCATTCTCCTTTTCTCTTTTATTGTTGAGGCTTTTAAATCATGACCTCCATTGTAAATTCCTCTGCAATATCGGACACGCTGTCTCCATATTCACCATTCCTTTCATTTTGACCTGAAATGGTTTTACAAGTTTCTGCTATCTTACTGGTGTACTCTATGTATTTAATAATTATAATATATCATATAAACAAAATAAAACCATATCAAAATCAGAAAATAAATTTTCTGATTTTGATATGGTTTTATTTGAACTTTCTAAGTTATACTTCTAAAATTTTCTATATAATATTCCTTTACTTTTCTTGCAAAAAAATTGTCTTTTCTAGCAACAGCAATATAATACGCTTGCTGCAAACATTGTTCTGCATTTTTAAGCCCTATTTTTTTTATTGTCACATTTTCTTCTTTCTGCGCTAATTCTATAAGATTACTTGCCTTCGACAGCAAAAGTTTTGCAAACATATGTCCATGGTCAATTACCACAGACATTTTTAAGCACTCATTTATTTTCTCCAATGCTTCTATATTCTTTTTCTGCGCTTCGCACATTTTAGAAATGTTATAATTCACTGTGATACGAATTATCTCATTATCTGGTTTTCCCATATAATCAGCAGCCAGACATCGAAGCACCGTTCCATACATTTGAAGACTTTTTTCTCTCTCACTCATCGAGTTATAAGCAATACCCATACTCATTAACAGCATCAATTCTTCCTTTATAAATGGAAATATCTTATCACGATTCAAATACTTCTCATATTTCGGAACTGTCAATCTCAAGGCATCACTGACCCTATGAAGCAATTCCTTTCCCCCGATTTGCTTCTGATAATATTTCACCACTGCCTCTGCTCTCATGAGATATTGCTTGGTTAATATATTATAATCCGCAGCCTTCTTCATCTGATATAAATATTGCTCTGCTTTTTCATAATCCTGACACTGAAATGCTTTTTCCATTTCCGCTTGTTTTTCCAGAAATCCTCCTATATTTCCTACGCAGACTACATAATATTCTTCTGTCACTCGTTCCATCCGTTCCATTAATTGCCTGTATGTATCCCTCTTTAACCCCCCACCCTTCTCAATTCGGGACAAAGTTGTCACTGAGCAGATGCCATCACATAATCTTTCCTGTGTCATCCCAATAGCAATTCTTGTTAGTTTAATTATTCTATTTGCATTGTAATATGCCAATTTAATTCCTCCTTACAAAATTTTTCTACTTCTTCCTTTTCTTTTTCCCGTTCCATCACTAGAAAAATTCCGTATGCCATTCTACATTCTTCCTCGCAAAGATGCAGCCATCCATCTTTTATACCCAAACCTTTCTGTATCCGCCAAAGCAGCCGTGCTTTCATAAAATGCAATTCTGCCAATCTGACAATCCCATCTGATTTTGACGAAGTATCAATCGCTTTATCAATATATTCATACAATATGATGTCATCATCATGTTTTTCTATCACCGCTGCTAATTCCATCAAAATCTTTCCTTCCACTGATATTTGAGCTTTCTGTGGGGGACACATTTCTATCATCTCCAGCATTTCAATTAAACAAGTTTTTGCATTGTTGTACTCCCCCCATTTTTCATATTTATAATGTATTAGAGTCAACAATAAGTCCATTTCAGTGTTACTATATAAATTTTTACGTTTATGAGGTTTGTCCCCTATATTCTTTGTAATCGCCAATGCTGACCATGCAATCTGACATAAAATATCTACAGGTTGCCTGTTCCACTCAGCAACTTTTAACTCACAATATAGGCAAAACTGCCTATGCAGATTACTATTCAACGGCATTTGTTTTTTATATTCTTTTATTTCTTTATCTACTTTCAAAAAATCCTGCTCCATCATAGCAGACTGCATTTCCAATCGTTTCGTCCATAAATCATAATCTTCACTCTTCATCATAAATTCAAACTGTTCTGAAGATTTACAGATCCTAGAAAGCAACGCCTCTATTATAACAAAATCTACCATCCTTTCTCCCATTTCCACTCTAAAATAGGAAGCTGCCGAACAAACGCCCTCATAAAGGGCCGACTGTTGCAAGCCATATCTTTCTCGATAATAAGACATAATAACACCAAATCTACCTTTTACCATTCCATTCCCCTTTACAGTTACCATTTTGTTGTTTACATCCCAATTTCTCCTTATTTTATAAAAAATAAATTGTTTAATATATTATCAAAATAATGAATCGTTTATGTTTTTACTATATTTATCTTATCATAAATTTTAATTTACTTCAAGATAATTTCCTACAAAAATCAATTGATGCAATAATAAAATAAGAGTTATGAAAAAATCTAATTTCCATAACTCTCGCAATAGCATCCTAATGATTCATTTATACTCACGAGCGATCAAATTTGCCACATATTCACGATGCTTTTCGCTCGTAAGTCAGCAAATTTTATTGACCGCGACTATAACTTCTATATCATCCCCAACACTTCCAGCAAACAAACTTTTACATGGATGTGCTTTCCTCATTTTTATACCTATCATTTATCAAAGCCTGCATAAAATCTGCCCTCTACCCCTCCAACCTCTCCCGCAGCATGGTATTTCTCTTTGTGACTGTTACATTCCCCACAGCATAAGCCAAAGCCTTCTTTGTTCCCACAATTATTAGCGCCTTCTTTGCCCTGGTAATACCTGTATAGATAAGATTTCTCTGCAGCATTACATAGTGATTCATCATAACAGGCATTACCACAATGGGATACTCCGATCCTTGCGCTTTATGTATCGTAGTCGCATAGGCATGAACCAATTCATCAAGCTCCGTCACATCATACTCGATATTCCTGCCGTCAAAATTAACTGTAAGCGTCCTGTCCGCCTCATTGACAGAAACAATCACACCCATATCACCATTAAAGATCTCTTTATCATAGTTGTTCTTAATCTGCATCACTTTATCATCCGCCCTGAAAGCATACCCGCTCCGGCGCAGACATTCCTTCGGCACTGTCACTTTGCCCCTCCCTTTCATAAAGATCTCTCGCTCCAATGGATTCAGCGCTTCCTGCAAAGATAGATTCAGATTGGTCGCTCCAAGCACACCTCTCTGCATAGGCGTCAAAACCTGAATCTGTGACGGCTCCACATGAAAATATTTCGGAAGATCTGTCTGTAACAGTTTTACAATCTGCGGCAGGGCCAAATCTGCATCCTCATTCTCAAGAAAAAAGAAATCTGTAGTCTTCCTGTTGCTGATATCCGGCATCCGGCCCTCGTTAATTCGGTGCGCATTCATAATAATATGGCTTGTTTGAGCCTGTCTGAATATCCTGGTAAGCCTTACAACCGGAAAAGCACCCGAATCCATCATATCTCTCAAAACATTTCCCGGTCCTACGGACGGAAGCTGGTCAATATCCCCAACCAAAATAAGGCGCATCGTGGGCGGAATGGCTTTCAAAAGTGAGTTCATCAAAATGATGTCAATCATGGAACATTCATCCACAATCAACACGTCCCCTTCCAATGGATCTTCCTCATTTTTTTGATACCCTTCCGGCGGCTTGCATTCCAAAAGTCTGTGAATGGTCTTTGCTTCCAATCCGGTTGCTTCTGTCATCCGCTTTGCCGCTCTGCCCGTGGGAGCAGCCAGCAAAATCCGAAGCCCATATGCCCGATACGCCCATATAATACCGTGGGTCGTTGTGGTTTTTCCTGTACCAGGTCCGCCTGTCAGCACCATAACTTTTGCCGCTGCAGCCTGCCTGATGGCATCTGCCTGAATCTGGTCATACTCCATACCGGTCTTTGACTGGATAATGTTTATATCAACTGAAAGGGCTTCATTTCCCGTATTTTTTCTTGCTTCCATCAATTTTGTGTATAATTTGTCCTGGGCCGGAGAAGCTGCAAGCCTCTTTAATTTCGCGGCAGTCCCCATCTCAGCAAAATAAAACGGCGGCAGATAAATGGCTGTAATTCTATTCCCCTCTTCGTCAATCCGCATGATATTCTTTTCAAGGATAAGTTCTTCCTTCTTTAGCATATCATCCATGGTCATGATCACCGTCTCAAACGACGCTTCCAAAAGCTCGGAAGCTTTCTCTATGAGCTGCTGTTTTTCCGCATACACATGTCCTTCGTTGGACAACTCAGACAATGTATACATCAGACCGCTTCTGAGCCGTACATAAGACTCCTTTCCAAAACCCAGCTTTCTTGCGATCTGGTCTGCGGTCTTAAATCCGATCCCCCAGATATCATCCGCCAGTTTATACGGATTCTCCTTCATTACTTCAATACTGCCATTTCCATACTGCTTATATATCTTCGCTGCATAAGAAGTAGATACCTTATATTCCTGCAAAAAGAGCATCACATTTTTAATTTCTTTCTGCCTCTCCCATGATTCTGCGATCATTTGGATACGTTTCCTGCCAATTCCTTCTATCTCAATCAACTGTTCCACATGATCCTCTATGACGGTAAATGTATCTGCTCCATATTTCTGTACAATCTTTTTTGCAAATTTCGGTCCCACACCCTTGATCAGCCCGGAGCCGAGATATTTCTCCATGCCATAGACCGTCGCCGGAAGCGTTTCCTCCCAGTTTTCCGCTACAAACTGCCTGCCATATTTGGCATCTACCTTCCAGTTCCCTTCAGCTATCAGAACAGATCCTACATTTACATCTATCATATTGCCAATGACCGGCACTAAGTCAATGTAATCCTTCATGCGGCATTTCAAAACGGAATATCCGTTTTCCGGATTCTGATATGTAATTCTCTCAACCACACAACGGATCTTCTGCATTTTTATTTCGCCTTCCCGCTTTTTCTTCCTATTCTCATGCCCTGCGGCGCCGATACTGACGGCGCCGACCTGATTCTCCCCACAATACAATGATACCTTTGCATTGTACCATAATTTCATGCGCAAAAACACAATGCTTTTCTGTGTCAACATTGTACCTTAATTTTTTTGCGCAAGAGGGTGTGTAAACACCCCTCTTTAAGCGCAAATGGAATCAGCAGTTGACACAATGTTCTTCTGTGTCAACATTGTACCACAAATCCCCGCCTTAGAAAACCCAAAAGGAAATATGTTATAACGCCGGCTGCATGGTGGTTTCACTCATGCTTTCTGCCCCTTAGTCCTCTGGGATAATGATTCTTCATCACTCCCCCGGCAAGCTTACCCCAGCCTATACCAAAACCGTCCACACAGATAAGATACCATCCCTTCTCACCTTCCGCCGGAAATGTCTCCCCATTTAAATATGCTAAAATCCTCTGACTATCGGCGGACAGATTCCATCTATGCAGCGCTCCCTGGGGCATAAGCGCCAATGCCAGCGCATGAGAAGGCTCAAACCTGTTCTTCTTCAACTGCCCCAAATGAAGCCCTGGCCGCAACACTTTTATTCCCTTTAACGATGGCATCCCGGCCGGAACCAAATATAAATTGTCTCCAAACTCCACCATTTGAAGCGTACCATACATTCCGGTCAGATTGCCAATCCCCCTCAGTAACTCCTGCATATCCTTCCATGGACTATTTGCTTTTTCCCACGGTTCCCGGAATTCCTCTTTTTCCTGTGCAAATCCAATTGTCTCATGGACAAACGCTGCAAAAGCTTCCGGTACCTTCCCCACCATTCCTTCCATTCCTTCGTTCATGGTTTTGCCCTTAATGCCCTTAGATTTCCTGGAAGCTGCTTTTGCCTTAGGCAGTACTATGGTTTCGCTCCCACTGGCATCATCGCCATAACTCCCTTCCTTCTTATGCAGTACGGCAGCATAATGTCCCTCTCCCTGAATATGATGAGGCCACAGCCGAATGGTCCCCTCCAGCCCGGACGCCGGATGCGCAATGTACTCCGTTTTTCCCTCGCATCCCTCAAGCCCCCGCCTCTTTTTCTCTTCACCAGATATTTTCACTATCTGAAATTCTGAATGCCTGTGCAGAAAACGGCTGACACTCCCCTCATTTTCTTCCGGTGCAAAAGTACAAGTAGAATATACCAGTCTGCCGCCGCATCGTAACATTTTGGCGGCACAGTCCAAAATTCCATCCTGCCTTTGGGCACACATTTCCACCGTTTCCGGGCTCCATTCATTACAGGCATCTTCATTTTTGCGAAACATGCCTTCCCCGGAGCAAGGGGCGTCCACCAATATCTTATCAAAATAGGCCGGAAACAAACCGGCCAGCCGCTCAGGTGTTTCATTCAACACACAAGCATTGCCGATTCCCATCCGCTCTATATTTTCAGACAGTATCTTTGCTCTCTCCGAATTTATCTCATTGCAGAATAAAATCCCCTGGCCTTGCATCTTCCCGGCAATCTGCGTACTTTTGCCTCCCGGCGCCGCACATAAATCCAATACCCGTTCTCCGGGCCGTACCTCAAGCAGTTCCGCCGGCATCATAGCACTGGGTTCCTGTATATAATACAATCCTGCGTCATGATAAGGATGTTTTCCAGGATTATCTTCCGACCTGAAATAGTAACCATTCTCTGCCCATGGTACCTGATGCAAACGTAATTTTCCCGCCTTTCCCCCTTCCGTACAAACTACCCCTGCCTCTTCCGGATGATTTGCTATTCCTTCCTCCACTCCCAATGCCTGTGCCACATTCTGTCCATCCGCCCTCTGCTTTGACCTATTCAGCCTAAGCGCCTTATGCCCCTCCATTCCATATGTCTCTATAAAAGCATCATACTCCTTGCCCAACATCCGTTTCATTCTGTCTAAAAATGCCTCAGGAATCATATCTTTACCCCACACCTTTATGGGCGGAAAACCTTACGGCTTCCCGCCCTATCCTTTCTTTTGCCAGAGATAATTATTGTCAAACATGTAAAAACCACAACAACAATAATCTTTATCACACTTTAAAGCGATATCCAACGCCCCAAATGGTTTCAATATATTGAGGCTTTGCCGTGTCCGGTTCAATTTTTTCCCTAATCTTCTTAATATGCACTGTCACGGTAGCAATATCTCCAATAGAATCCATGTCCCATATTTCACGGAAAAGTTCTTCCTTTGTATATACATGATTGGGATTTTCCGCAAGAAAAGTCAGCAAATCAAATTCCTTTGTGGTAAAAGTTCTCTCTTCACCATTCACATACACACGTCTGGCCGTCTTGTCAATGCGAATTCCCCGAATTTCCACAATATCATTCTGAGGCTTCTGATTGGTTCCCACCAATCGCTCATACCTTGCCATATGGGCTTTCACTCTTGCCACAAGTTCGCTGGGGCTGAAAGGCTTTGTCATATAATCATCCGCCCCCAATCCCAATCCTCTGATTTTATCTATATCATCTTTTTTCGCAGAAACCATCAAAATAGGAATATTTTTTTCCTTTCGTATTTTCCTGCACACTTCAAAACCGTCTATTCCTGGAAGCATTAAATCCAAAATCACCAGATTATATTCACCTCCCAGCGCCATTGTAAGTCCCTCATCCCCCGTATTGCAAATATCTACCTGAAAATCACTTAACTCCAAATAATCTTTTTCCAGGTCTGCGATTGCAACCTCATCCTCAATAATTAAAATCTTGCTCATGCTCTGTCCTGCCTTTCCATATTAATATTCCGGGGTGAAACACTGTTGGTCACTATATCCCCAAATCTCCGCTCTTCCCTGATCGGAGCAATTTCTAACTTGTATCAGCGAATTTCTGTTTCTAATTACTTTTCATCCTGTAACTCAATATACTTTCTCAGCACAAAATTAATACAGGTCCCTTCTCCTTCCTTACTGGTTGCCCAAATATATCCTCCGTGATCTTCCACAATTTTTTTCACAATAGACAGTCCTATACCGCTGCCTCCCTGGGCCGAATTGCGTGAAGTATCGGTGCGGTAAAAACGTTCAAAAATTTTAGGTAAATCCTTTTGGGCAATTCCCTTGCCGTTATCTTCAATCTCAATACGGATGGAATCTAATTCATCTAAAATCCGAATATCAATAATTCCCTTTGGCTTATCCATATATTTTACACTGTTACTGATAATATTATTGATGACCTTCTTCATCTGTTCCGGGTCCGCAATAATTATGGTATCCGGTCTGGCAAGATTGGAATAGTTCAGCTCGATGCTTTTCTGCTCCAAATCCAGCCCCACCTCTTCCACACAATCGCCAAAATACTCTGATACATTGATGCGATGAAAATTATAAGGAATCCGATTATTATCAATTCCCGAATAATAAGTCAGCTCATTGATCAGCCGCTCCATATCATTTGCTTTGTTATAGATGGTCTTAATATATTTATCCATTTTCTCCGGCGTATCCGCCACGCCATCCATAATCCCCTCCACATACCCCTTTATGGCAGTAATGGGCGTTTTCAAATCATGGGAAATGTTGCTGACCAACTCCCTGTTTTGCTTCTCACTTTCCTCATTTTCCTCCGCATTTTCTTTCAGTCTCAGACGCATGTCTTCATAATTTCGATACAAATCTCCGATTTCCCCTTTGGCATCCGTCTGCAAAACATATTCAAAATTTCCCTCTTTAATCTTACGCATTGCAATATTAAGCTCATTAATAGGGTTGAATACGCCTCTGTGAATCCACCAGGTCAAAATTAAGCTTGTAAACATCAGAATCAAAAAAATCGCCACAAACATATCAATCAACAGATGCCTGGAAATCAACGAATTCACTTTTGTAATCACAAACGCACTTCCCTCACTGCCGTCCGGAAACCGAAAATCCAATTGCTTCACAAACTTGTCCAAATCATCAAAATAGATCCCAGAATCCTCTGAAACATCTGCCTCCTGGTATCCGGGCAATTTATCAAAAATCGCTTCTGCAGCTTCTTTGTTTCCCGCATAATATAGGTCATTTCCTTTTCTTACAATAATATATGTGGTTTTTCGGGCAATTTTGGAATTTACATTTTCCAGATATCCCTTGTCCGCCAATCTGGAAGCATCTTCCCGAATCTGATCCTGCAGATAATAAAATGCTCTGTCCGTAGTCTCCACCGCTTCCTTCATGTTTTCTGCCAATGCGGTGTAGTCCGGCTTCACAATGGGAAATCCTTTCTGCACATTCATCAGATATAGCCCAATGCCGCAAAATGCCAATGTTGTCAGCACCAACGGCAAAACCACAATCGTAATAAAAGTAACACGCAGTCTTGTCTTAAATTTCATAGCAATACCCCTGTTTCGTTCGTTTCCTATCTGAAAAATAAAAACACAATACCATAACTTCTGCAGCCTAAAATCAAATATGCCGCAAACCCTTTCTGCTTCAATATTATAACATATCCTTTCTGACAAATTATAAATTAGGAAAAATAATACCATTAAAAAAGTCTAAAAAAGGAACGGCGATTAGCTTTTTCGCCGTTCCCAAAATAAATCAATCACACGGAGGGCTTCCTGGCTGATTGCCGAAGGCTTTTCTCCCGGTCTGGCCAGGAAATATCCCTGCAGCAAATCCACCCCCAGTTCCAGGACTTTCTGCAGTTCTTCCGCCGTTTCCAATCCTTCGGCTATAATCATCATGTCCCGTTTATGCGCATAATTTACAATGTTGCTGATTACCTGTTGTTTGTTTTCATCCTTATCCACATCGCGGACAATGGTAATATCTACTTTGACATATTTGGGCTTCATCTCCAATAGATTAATCTCACTATTATAGCCGCTTCCATAGTCGTCCAATGCAAAAGCACCGGAAAATCCTTCCACCCTGCTTTTTTTCCGAAGCATATCCATATCCAGATGCTCCGCTTCCGTAATCTCCACCACAATACGGTCCTGCAAATCCTGATACAGCATATGATACCGCATCTCTTCCTCTTCTGTCATGCATTCATTTGCAATAGAATTGATGAAAAGAAAAGCCTCCGGCAATACCGCCCCTTCTTCCAGCAGCTTCTTGTAACATTCGGTCGCTTGAAACACTGTAATATTTTCAATATCGTGCATCCGCCCTTCTTCCTTTGCAATGCGAAGTACCGTTTCCGGTGAACGCAATGTGGGCAGATTCACCCGCATTAAAGCCTCATAGGCATATACATTTCCCTGCCTGCCATCCACAATGGGCTGAAAGAAGAAGTTCACATCTCTTGTCTCCAGCATTTGTTGAAATTCCAATTTGCACTGATTTTGAAGTAAATGCCGCTCATAAACTTCTGCGTCAAACTCCCGATAATCACCCTTATGGGAATTTTTCACCTGATACATGGCAAAATCCGCAAATTTCATCAGTTCCGGCAATTCCGTACTATCGTCAGGATAATAGGCCAGTCCCCCAGATGCACTAAGCCCCATATTATCTCCATTGGGAAGGATAAAAGCCACTTCCCGTACTGCCTTATAAAGCGCTGCTACTTTTTCCCGAATTTCCTCTCTGCTCTCATATCCATAAAACAGCAGAATAAACTCGTCCCCGGACATTCGGGCGCAAACCGTATGTTCCGGCGTATGCTCCACAAAACATCTCCCCGCCGTCTGAATATATAAATCTCCGAAATTATGCCCGAATCTGTCGTTGGTCGTTTTCAGATTATCCAAATCTATCATCAAAAGTCCCGCGCATTTTAAGGTCTGGGGCCTCATAAACAACCTGTCCGTTTCCCGCTTAAATCCCCTTCTGGCATATAATTTCGTCAGGTTATCACTGTCTCTTTCCCGTTCAATGCGTTTTTTCTCCAAAGTGGATACAGTGACGTCTTCAATCAAACCAATCTGTCTTCCGGCCTCTTTTTGCCGCTCGGAGCGCAGATAATGTACACTGCCGTCCGGCTGCGGCACACTATAGACAATACTCCCATCCTCGCCATCAAAATGTTCCAAAGATTGCTGCAGTTTTTCCTGCCAGGTCCGAAACTCTTCCAAAGTCAGACTTTTTGTATCCACTTCATGGACGCCCAACAGCGGAAAATAATTCTCCGTTACATACACGCTATGGTCCTCTTCCTGAATTTCATACCCTGCAAGCTCCACACTTGCCATATCCATAATATTCAAAAAACGGGTGGAAGACGCTACCACTTCCCGTCCCAGGCGTGAAATAGAATCCGCAAACTGGTCTATCTCCCGAATCCCTGTAGAAGGCAGTCGGGGCATACTCTTATCTCTCTGGGCCCTTGCCACTTCTTCCGACAAATGCCGTATGGGCTTTGACAGCCTGAAGCTTGCGTACAAAATTCCCGCCAGACCTACAGCAAACGTCAGTACCCCCGCCAGAAACAGCACCGCCTGGATTTGTCTCGAAAAAGCAAACAGACTATCCCTGGAACTGATGCCCAGCAAATACCACCTTTCGGAATCAAAAGGCGCATGATTACTGTATATGACTAACCTCTTAGCCGCCGCATAATCCTCTCCCTCCTCATCCTCCGCTTTTCCTTCTTCCAGCAGACGGAACTGCTTTTCCTCCGCTTCGGTCAAATCCATGATATCACTGGATAGAATTACCGGTATTAAAATGCCGTCCTCATGAGACAATGCTTCACCAGATATGGTTTCTCCGGAACCACTCTCCCCCAAAGATTCTTCCCCATAAGACACCGCCAGCATATAGGAGCTTTGCCGATCTCCTGACAATTCCGAATCCGGCAGCAGCGACTCCACATAATCCGTAAGAAGTTCCACTCCCAGCACACCATATACGGTACCATCTTCCAATATCAACGGCCTGGAATAAGAAATCGCCGTGCGATTATCTCCCGTCAGGCAGTACGGCTGTGACGTCCAATAGCCATATTCCTTGTCTTTCAGTTTTTCCTCGTCCCTATAAGCTGTCTGAAAGGGTTGATAGCAAAATGCCTTGTCCGCACTATCTTCCCTGGAAAACGCTGGCTGCCACCCTGCATCCGTTGCAATATAACCGGATCTGACCACCTCCGTAGGCGCCCGTTCCCACAGCAAATCCGCATTTCTTTCCGAAGGCGTGGCCGTAGGGTCCAAATCCCTTAAATAAATGCCCTGCATGGATTCCGGCACATGGTCTCCCTCCAGCCCATGGGTATTAAATATTACAAAAATACCGGAAATCTTCTTATTATACATGGTATTAATCAGATCGGGCACTATATCCTTTAACAATGTAATGGTTTCCACACTGTTTTCATTTAAATCAGATAAAGAGATCTTCCCTAATTCCAGTCGTTCCTCCACTTTGGCGTCAATCTCATTGGACAGCATTTCTAAATCCGACCAGTTGCCAATCATTTCTCCCAACAGATATGCGCTGCGATTCTCTGTCTGTTGGGCCAGTATATCCTTCGCATTTTGATTCAGTCTGTCTATCACGCCGCCCACTATAATAACACTTACCATAAATAACATTTGAAAGATAAGTACGCTCAGCAAAGGCAGCAATATTTCCCGGAAAATGGTTCTGTCGTTCTTTCTGGCAGACATGTTTTCCACCCCCCTGCTACTTATTTTCAAATTCCTGCAGACGTTCTAATGTTTCCTCAAACCACGCATCAAAATAATCGTCCGTACAAAATTCGGCGCTGGCCTCTTCCAAACTCTGACCGGAAGCCAGCCTTTCCTTCACAATTTCCCGATCCTGAGCAGCTCTGTCGCTCATGGCATATTCCAATACATTGCGCGCTTTCGTTCCCTCTTCAAACGCTTTTGTGGTATATGGCTGATTCTGGTTAATCATATCTACCGCCACTGACAATGTCTTCTCCATTCCCGGACTAATCTGTACCCCGCTTTCCAAAATTGCTTCCTTTTGATTTGCGGATTTTTTCACCGGCAAATATCCTGATTGAACAGAGAACAGAATATTTTGTTTCTCTGCCGTAAACCATTTTAAGAATTCCACGGAAGCATAAATTTCCGCTTCGCTTCCTTTTGTCACCACCATGCCGGCCCCCTGCTGCACCGCATATGCCTCTCCTCCTGCAAAACCGGGACAGGGCAGCACCTCCATTTCAATTGAATAGCTGGTTTTATCGTCAATATTCACAACACTGGGGAAAAATGACGCCCCGGAAGAAGATCCCACAAACGCAATGATATTTCCCGTTTTAATGTCATCGCTGCGGAAACGCCCTGTAGCCGCAAAATACCCCTTCACAAAAGGAACATAATAACAATCCCACAACTCTCGGATGACATCCTTCTCAAAATGCAATGACATCTTGCCGTCCACTACCTGAAAGAGTTCCGTCCCTAACTGCATACTGCCAATCAGCATATAATTTGCCATGGCATCCCTTCCGAAGAACGCCTTGCCGTCTTCGGGAACATCGGGAGTTTTTGCATCTGTCCATTCATAATAAGTCTGTGCGGTCTTTACCACACCTTCCATATCCGCCAAATCCTCATATGCTGCCCCGGTTTCCTCCGCAAACACATCCCAGTCCGTCTTGTTCAGCACCAGTACTTCTGTTGACTTAGCCATCGGAAAAATTTTAATCTCACCGCCGCCGCTAAAATCCCCCTCTTTGATATAGCTTTCTATGTATGCTTCCGTTTCTTCCGCCGATAGATAGTCTTTTAAATCTACGATACCACCCATACGGTCCGCCGTATATGCCGTATCTGCATATGCCATAAAAATATTCGGAATCTCCGCCGCTCCCACTTCTCCTTTGATCGCCGCAAGTACGTTAGTCTCCAAATCATTTACAGACCCCTGACTGCTGCTTTTTACAATAATCCCATTCTCCTTGCCCACAGTGGCGTTAAATTCCTGCACAAGACTGTCAAAAGCCGTAAGCTGATTCCCATTATAATAATTCCACACTTCAATCGTAACAGGATTTTGGGCATCTAACGGCGTCTTATTTCCGCAGCCTGCCAACCCCATGCCCATTGCCAAAATACAACAAAAAATTGCTCTCTTTTTCCGTATCATAACCGTTCTCGTACCTTTCCGCAAACTGTCGTCCTAAGAACTATTTCCATTACACAAACCATTTCACGCTCCTTGTAATTATAAGTTCTATTATAACAGATACCAATTCTAAACACAAGGTTAAGAACTTACACATCATGCCCCATTCGGACAAAAAATCTATCCTTTCTCCCCTGGACGGCAAAAAGGCCATTGCACCACTTGGATACAATAACCTTTTTATCAAACGGTCTTTTCTGCATTATCCGTCAATATTCTTTCTTTTTCATGATAGCTATACTGATGTTGCATGATATAACCAATAACACCATTCCAATTCCCATGGCACCGGCCATCACTGCGCCTGCATTTAACTCGGATAAATTTTCCATGATGACGTCAAAATTTATATGTAGCCTTTCTGCAAGTTTTGTCCCCAGAACACCCGCCAGCATCAATCCCCCTACGACGCAAATCATAACAATCCTGCCCTTTTCTCCGCCATATTTTAAGTGAAAGGGCAGCATAATTGCCAACAGAATAATCGGTATGGGCATAATTATCAGAGCCGCCATAACACTATCCGTCACAGAACCTACATTCCTTATCCTTCCCATAATTGTCGCAAGTATGGCCCCAATTAACCAGCCGCCTCCGCTCAGGATCAACCCAAACGCATATTTCTCCAACACATAGCCCTTCCGTGTTACAGGCAAAGAAAACATAAAGGAATATCCATTGTCAAATTCGTCATAGCTGATTGTAGTGGATGTATATGTTGTGCCAAGAAACGCCAAATAAACCATGATAAATGTCAAATCTTTTAAATAACCAGCCATCCCTACAGCAATTACCATAATCATCAGCATGGAATTCTTCATATTTTTCATCAGCATAAAATCTTTGATCAACAATCCTTTCATACCGCCTCACCTCGAATCATCATCATAATCACACTGTCAATACAGCCTTTTTCTATTGCAAGTTTGGGATAATTCTCCATATAATACTGTTTCTGGTCCGTCAGACAGGTATAACCAAAGTTTTCTTTTTTGCTGCGGATGAGATAACGCTTATCCATAGCCCCATATTGAACTTCATCTGCCTTAATCAAACCATATTCGCTTAACAATACATCCGTCTCTTCATGAAGAATGATTTTCCCCTCATGAATCATATAGACATCATCACATAACGTCTCCAAATCCCCGGAAATATGGGAGCTGATTAAAATTGCTCTTTCTTCATCCCCTTCCATAAACTCCCGTAAAATCTCCAACAATTCATCTCTCGCAACCACGTCAAGACCCGCCGTGGGTTCATCCAATATCAATAGTTTTGCATGATGGGAAACCGCCGCAATGACTTTCAGTTTTGCCTTCATACCAGAGGAAAACTCTTTGATTTTCTTATTATCCGGCAGCCCAAACTTTTTAATCTGCTCCTGAAAAAATGATTTGTCAAATTTCTCATACAGATTTTCAAGAATGGGAATAATATCCCTGATGGTCAGATACCCGCTGAAACCGGAATCTGACAATACCACTCCCCATGCCTGCTTTTCCTTTGTCCCAAAATCCCTGATGTTCCTGCCCATAACAGTAATCGTTCCACTGTCCGGCAAAGTCACACCCAAAGCCAATTTAAATGTAGTACTTTTTCCTGCACCATTTTGCCCAATTAGGCCCGTAATGCGCCCTGGCAAAATTTCCAATGAGCACTCTAATGAAAATGTACCATAAGTTTTTCTTACATTTTCCATTTTTAACATGATTACACCTCCAAAATCAACTCAACTAAGCTTCTGATTTCCTCGTCGCTTATGCCATATCTTCTGCCCTTGCTGATCGCCTGTTCCAAATCTGTTTCCAATTCCTTTTTCTGTTCTTCCAGCAATAACTGTTGATTCACTGCTGCCACATATGTGCCTTTTCCGTGAATTGTCACGGTAAAACCTTCTTCCTCCAAACTGTCGTAAGCTTTTTTAACAGTCAGGGCGCTGATTTTCAACTCTTTGGCCAAAGTCCGAACAGACGGCAGATTGTCTTTTTCCTTTAATTCTCCACTGCGTATCAACAGTTTAATTTGTTCCATAATCTGCTCATATATGGGAATCATGGAAGAATTGTTAATTATTATGCGCATTTATCTTTTCTCCTTTATAACAGTATATAACAGCATATATCTGTTGTCAAGTGTTATATACTGTTTATTCAAAAAAATTTAAATACACATTGCTAACAACATATTTTGACTTTTTAACAATATATTATCCTTTACAATACTCTCATAGGATGATACACTATAAAAGCAATAAAACCATTGTATTACATATAATTAGAACAAATTGAAATGAAAAGAGGAAATTTACTATGAAAAAGAAAATAGTCATTCTTTTATTGTCAGCCATGTTGGTTTTATCCTCTTGCGGGTCCAATGCGCCCCAGCAGGATGCCGACGTACAGTTAGACATTCCCGCTGAATTTGTCGGGGAGCAGACACAGGAAGACTTGAATAAAATTGCAGAGGAATATGGAATTAAGTCCATTACATTAAACGATGATGGAAGCGCAACTTATGTTATGACCTCAAAACAGCATGAAGAATTTTTGAACAAGTACAAAAAGGAAATTAATGATAGCCTGAACGAACTTATTGGATCTGAAAGTTATCCCAATTTTACCAAAATTGAAACCAATGATAACTTCACGGAATTTACCATAACCACAAAATCTACTTCATTAGATATGAATGAATCGTTCTCGATAATGGCATTTTATATGTACGGCGGATTATATAGCGTATTCAGCGGAGAAACTGTCGATAATGTTTCCGTTACCTTTGTGAACGAGGCCACTGGAGAGGTTATCTCCACATCCAACTCAAAAGACATGTAAAATTAAAAGTTTCAACCGCAGCATGTTTCTGTCAACATTTTTCCATGATGTTGTCAAAGCTTTTGAACAAAGCAATCCAGGCGGGGCCGCACTCCAAAAACTTGATTGGAGTGCGGCCTTCTTAAGACCCTCAATGCAATTTTCCCTGATTTCTATTGGTGACTTTATTCGGGCCGCCATTCCACAGAAATGCCTTGTTTACCGGCTTTCCCATGTCATAAACTTAAGAAAGTCTTAAGTTTCCCACTATTTACTTTTCCAAACTTTGGTTGTAGGATAAAGAGACGAAAAGATTTTGTGCCTGTCGCTTTTTGCAGGCCACGGAAAGGCATAGGAAATGATTATGAACAAACTTAACGTAGCCGTATTTTTTGGAGGCTGTTCCTCCGAATACAGTGTGTCTCTCTCATCCGCTTCAGGCGTTATCCTGAATCTGGACAATGAAAAATACTCTCCTGTTATGATTGGTATCACAAAGGAAGGTTCATGGTACTATTATGACGGCCCCATAGATCTCTTGCTGAACGATACCTGGTATTCTTCCAATTATTGTACGCCGGCCGTACTTTCCCCAAACCATGGAGAGAAAAGCTTGCTCCTTCTCAAAGAAGACGGTATCACAAAGATTCCCATTGATGTAGCGTTGCCCGTACTTCATGGCCGAAACGGAGAAGACGGCACATTACAAGGCATGTTGGAAATGGCCGATATTCCGTTGGCCGGCTGCGGCACATTGTCGTCCGCTCTCTGTATGGACAAGGATCGGGCCCATAAGCTGGTCAGCCTTGCCGGTGTCCGTATTCCCCGTGCGCTCGTGATAAAACCTGAAACTGCCACGGAATCTATAACAGCCTTTACCGCCCAAATCAATTATCCCCTTTATGTGAAACCTGTGAAAGCCGGGTCTTCTTACGGTGTCACAAAAGTGACTGACGCATCGCAATTATTGCCCGCTGTGTCTCTGGCTTTCCAATATGATAATCTGGCTATTATAGAAGAGAATATAGAAGGGTTTGAAGTAGGCTGCGCCGTAGTGGGCAATGAAGAACTGATCATAGGAGAAGTTGACGAGATAGAACTTTCCGGCGGCTTTTTTAATTTTACGGAAAAATACACGCTGAAAACATCCTCCATTCATGTACCGGCAAGAATCACGCCTGAGAAAGCTGCGGAAATTAAAGAAACCGCCGCTGTTATATATCGAGCTTTGGACTGCAGCGGCTTCGCCCGGATAGACATGTTCCTTCAGCCGGACGGAAAAATCATTTTCAACGAAGCCAATACCATTCCCGGCTTCACGGAGCACAGCCGCTTCCCAAGTATGATGAAAGCCGCCGGATACACTTTCAGAGAAATCCTTTCAAAAATAATTGATTTGGCTCTATCAAAGTACGCCCAGTCAAAACAATTATCATAAACATTATAAACTTCGGAAAACAGGACCTTACTTTGACAGAAACGGAGAATGATAAATGCGTACCAGGCAAAAGTTTGGCTGGCTAGACAGATTTCGCTTCATTGCCGCTCTGCTTGCCATCACCATCCATACTTCCCCCCTCGCATCCATAAACGAAGGGGCTGACTTTTTTTTGACCAGGGTTTTAGGACGAATTGCTGTTCCTTTTTTTCTGATGGTCACAGGGCAGTTTGTAGCGGCTGAATTTATGCCCCCAACTTCGTCAAACGCCCCAAAATTGATAAAATACCTAAGAAAAACTTCTCTGCTTTATGTATTTTGTATACTCCTCTATCTGCCCATTGGTATTTATGCAAAGCATTACCAGGGGATAGGTTTGGGCACCGCGCTGCGCATGTTAATATTTGACGGCACATTTTATCATTTATGGTATTTTCCGGCATGTATTATGGGTATGCTGCTGATTTACCTGATGAGCCGAAAGCTTAGCCTGCGTGTTATGACAATTTTGACTTCCATACTGTATGTGATTGGCCTGTTTGGTGACAGTTATTATGGCCTGACTCAAAAAGTCCCCGCTTTAGATGCAGTGTATACGGCCGGTTTTCAGATTTTTTCCTACACGCGAAACGGCATCTTTATGGCACCCCTGTTTCTGGTTCTGGGAATATGGATGGCCAAATCAGAGAAGGACCACCGCTCCATTGGGCTTCCCATTTCTATGTCGGGTCTGGCCATATCTTTTGCCGCCATGACCGCAGAAGCTTTTACGCTGCGCCATTTTCAACTGCAGCGCCACGACAGTATGTATGTGGCATTGATACCCACTATGTTCTTCCTGTATCACTGCCTGATGGCGCTCCCAAAAGAGTCCTCAAAAACTTACCGTACCGTCTCGGCATGGATTTATATTCTGCACCCTGCTTTTATTGTGGTAATTCGTGCCGTTGCCAAACTCCTGCACCTGACGGAACTTTTCGTAGATAACAGCCTTGTTCATTATCTTGCGGTCAGTTTTCTGTCCGTGATTGCCGCGTTTGTCATCACATACCTGTGGGGCAGAAGGATTCCCAAACTGCGCGAGACCCCAACGGCTTCCAGGACTTCTGCTCCGAAAACCAGGACATCCGTTACCTATGACTTGCGCAATGACGATGAACCGGAAGCTTACCTTCAGGAGAACGCACACACGCCGGATCATACTCAGGAGATGAATGATTATATGAATTTTGATTCACAATGGGATGCAGCCCCCAATTTTTCTAATCTGCGGGAAACTGAACAAGAAAATGTCCGCGGCATCGTATCCCCAACTTCACGTGCATGGATTGAACTGAATACTTCCGCGTTAGAGCATAATGTAACTTTTCTTCGTTCAAGGCTTCCAAACCATTGCCGGCTCATGCCGGCGGTAAAGGCGGATGCTTATGGACATGGTGCAATTCTCATATCCCGACTGCTAAATCAAATGGGTGTGGATGCTTTCTGTGTGGCATGTCTTTCCGAAGGTATTGCATTGCGGGAAGCCGGAATCAAAGGGGAAATCCTGATATTGGGATACACTGCACCCTCAGACTTACCGCTGCTTGTGCAATATCATCTGACACAGACCATTGTTGATTTTTCATATGCCCAAATGTTGGAGCAATCAGGCCAAACTTGTCATGTTCATCTGGCCGTTGACACCGGTATGCACCGTCTGGGAATACGCTGTGAAAATATAGAAGAAATTCTTGCCGTATACCAAATGCAGCATTTGATCATAGACGGACTTTTTACACACCTGTCCGCTTCTGACTCCCAACAGCCTCAGGACCAAGCCTTTACAGAGGGACAGGTACAGGCGTTTTATCAAGTGGTATGGATTCTGGAAAAACAAGGAATTCCTTGTAAAGGACTGCATTTGCTTGCAAGTTATGGCATGTTGCACTTGCTTTCGGATTTGCAGCAAAATGTTCCCCCATCTTCCAGCTCCGGTACAATACCACCCTCCGCTTATGCCGCCGACTATGTACGCCCCGGCATCGCTTTGTTCGGAGTGCTGAGTACCAAGGAAGACTGTGAACAATGGGAAGATTTTTTACAGCCTGTGCTGTCCTTAAAAACAAGAGTGGCTTCTGTCAGAACATTATATCAAGGGGAGGCTGCCGGCTATGGCCTGGCCTATACCGCTAATCATGATATGCAGATTGCCACTATTTCTATCGGCTATGCGGACGGCCTTCCCAGAGAACTTTCCCATGGAAAGGGCAGCGTGCTCATTGACGGCTATCGCGCGCCCATCATCGGAAGAATCTGCATGGATCAGACCATTGTGGATGTGAGCAATATTCCCCATGTGAATACCGGAGATGTGGCAGTTATCATTGGAAAATCGGGAGCAAAAGAAAATACGGCCGGGCAATTGGCTGCACAATGTAATACCATCACCAATGAATTGTTAAGCCGTCTCGGTACACGCCTGGAACGAATTACCTCACCATAAAGCATTAAAATACCAAAAAAACTATTGACAACTTTCTAAAATCAATTATAATAATAGTAACAATTACTACTATTATTTAGAAAGGCAAGTCATATGGCTGCACGAAAGCACAGTAGGCAGCGGGAACTGATAAAAGAATTTCTGGCCGGCAGAAAGGACCACCCTACCGCAGATATTGTATATATGAATGTCCGCCGCCAGAATCCCAATATAAGTTTGGGAACCGTATACCGCAATCTTACTCTTCTTGTTGAAGATGGTGAAATCAATCGATTGCGCGTTGGAGACGGCGTTGACCATTTTGATGCCGACACTTCTCCTCATTACCATTTTGTCTGCTCCCATTGCGGCAATATTATAGATTTAAACGTGGAAAATGCTGAAAGCATTGTAAAAGCTGCCGCCGCTCACTTTGACGGTCAGATCACAAGTCATGTCGCTACCTTTTACGGAATCTGCGGTAATTGTTTATTGCACAATCATAATTTGTAAAAAGGAGATAAATAAGTATGAAGTATGTATGTCAAGTATGCGGTTATGTTCACGAAGGAGATGCAGCGCCTGCAGAATGTCCTGTCTGCCATGCTCCTGCTGAGAAATTCTCTGCTCAGACCGGTGAGAAGACCTGGGCTGCAGAGCATGTTGTAGGAGTTGCACAGGGTGTACGGGAAGACATTATCAAAGATCTTCGGGCTAATTTTGAAGGTGAGTGCACCGAGGTTGGTATGTATCTGGCAATGGCAAGAGTTGCCCATAGAGAAGGTTATCCTGAAATCGGCATGTACTATGAGAAAGCAGCTTATGAAGAGGCTGAACATGCTGCAAAATTTGCAGAATTGCTGGGCGAAGTCGTTACCGACTCTACTAAGAAAAATCTCCAGTTGAGAGCAGATGCTGAGAACGGCGCAACCGCTGGAAAAACTGATCTGGCAAAGAGAGCGAAAGAATTGGGCCTGGATGCAATCCATGATACCGTTCATGAAATGGCCAGGGATGAAGCAAGACACGGCAAGGCATTTGAAGGACTGCTTAAGAGGTATTTTTCATAAGAAAATTTTTTATCTGTATTTTTAACTCGCAGATAGCAGAAAGGGAATGGAAATCAAAATGGACAAATATTTTTGCAACCCTTGCGGTTACACATATGATCCTGAAAAAGGAGATCCGGAACATGGTATTGCACCGGGAACAAAATTCAGCGACCTTCCTGACGATTGGTGCTGCCCTCTTTGCGGCGTCAGCAAAGATATGTTCCAGAAATGTATTGATAACTATAATTAATACATCCGCGTAGTTATCGCTTGAGAGTGACAACAAGATATCAGACTGCAAAAGGGAATGAATCAAAGACGATTCATTCCCTTTTAAAATAATTATATGGGTTTTAATGAAGAACCATAAGATTACTCTTCTCCAAGTTCCATTGCCCGCGCCAGCGCCGCATCAATATGAACACAGAAATTCTCTTTTCCGACCTTCTCGCTGAATCCCGCCTTATTCATCACCTTCTCCGGCTGTTCATTGACATGGGACAGTACCAACTGAATTCCTTTTCCTGCACACATTTCATATAGTTGTTCCAACGAATGCATTGCCGTTGCATCAATGGCATTGACGCTTCTCATTCTCAGCACCAGACATTTTGTATCTTCCTTTACCGAAATCTTAAGAATCTTATCCGCCGCCGCAAAAAACATAGGACCGGAAATTTCGTAAACAAGCGTATGTTTTGGCACCACTCTCAAAGATAAACTATCCGGATCATCCTCATCATCCACATATTTCCAGCCCTCTACCTCCGTCACATCGCTCATACGCTTCATAAACAGCAGCGCCGCAAGTAAAATTCCCACTTCTATTGCCACAACCAAATCAAAAATTACTGTCAGCACAAAAGTTAGAATCAGAACAAGAATATCGCTTTTAGGGGACGATTTGCATAAATTCACAAAAGATCTCCAGCCGCACATATTATAAGCTACCATAAACAGAATCGCCGCAATACAGGGCATTGGAATCAACGCTGCATATGGCATCAGCACTACCAATATCAAAACCAGAGTAATAGAATGTACCATACCTGCTATGGGTGTCCGCCCGCCGTTTTTGATATTTGCAGCGGTTCTTGCAATGGCTCCCGTGGCCGGAATCCCGCCAAACACTGCAGAACCCACATTACCAATTCCCTGTGCAATCAGTTCCATATTGGATCGATGCTTTGAATTGATCATGCTGTCTGCCACCACACAGGAAAGCAAAGATTCTATGGCCGCCAAAATTGCTATGGTAAAAGCATCTGGAAACACTGCCCTTACATCCCCAAAGTTAAATGAGGGAAAATGAAATACAGGTAATTTATTACTGATCTCATATAAATCCCCAATGGTGTTCACTTTCATATGCAAAAATTGAACCATACATATACCCACAATTACAGCAATCAAAGATCCCGGCACCGTCTTATTGATAAACGGCCATACTATTAAAATGGCAAGACAGACGATTCCCACCACCGCCGCCTGCCAATTTACGGAAACGATATTTTTTATCACTGCCTCCAGCTTTTCCATGGTTTCAATTGCAGCTGTACCTGTGGGATATGTAAGACCAAGAAAGTCCTTGAGCTGTCCAATGGCAATCGTCACCGCAATCCCCGCCGTAAAGCCGGTGGTAATTGTATAAGGAATATATTTAATCAAATTTCCCAGCCCCAAAAACCCCATCAGCATCAAAATGATGCCCGCCAATATGGTTGCCAATATCAGCCCGTCCATCCCTTTCTCTGCCACAATTCCCGCCACAATCGTTGCAAATGCGGCCGTGGGTCCGGCAATCTGTACCCGGCTTCCCCCAAAAAAGGAGATCAGAAATCCTGCCACAATGGCGGTATAAATTCCCTGTTCCGGTCCCACCCCCGATGCAAGGGCAAGCGCTATGGACAGCGGTAATGCAATAATTGCAACTATAACACCTGCAACCACATCTTTAATAAACTGTTCTTTTGTATATGTTTTCATTACCGAAAACAGCTTTGGCTTTCGTTTTTCCATCAATCAATTCCTCCGGCTAAAATACCTTGTCATTCAAACTTTGATTCTAATTGCCCTACATCGGAATAAAGGGCATATACTTTCCCTTTCATTGCCAGACTGGAAAGTATATGCCGCGTTACCAATGTCCTTATTCATGTTTCTAAGATATAAAAATGTTGCTTTCGATGACGTCAATGCCGTTTCCCACCTCTACCATCCAACTCTGCCAATACAAACATTTTTACACCTCAGTACCAGACTCTTTCTGCCTCTTTTTATTCTGCCAACACCTTGTGCCACTGAAGTAGTTTCATCCATCCCATTGTCATCTTCCGTTATCTTCTCTTCTGCAGAAGTCGCAGAATAGGGGCATACCCCGTCAGTGTGATGATGTGCGTCGTGACCTCCGCAGTAATAGTATGTCTCATCGGTTCCAGATATGATTGCTGCATAGGGGCACACTCCATCACTGTGATGGTGCGCGTCATGACCTCCGCAGTAATAATAGGTTTCGTCCGCTGCTGCTTCTCCTGCATAGGGACATACTCCATCAGTGTGATGGTGCGCGTCATGACCTCCGCAGTAATAGTATGTTTCGTCCGCTGCTGCTTCTCCTGCATAGGGACATACCCCATCAGTGTGATGGTGCGCGTCATGACCTCCGCAGTAATAATAGGTTTCGTCCACTGCTGCTTCTCCTGCATAAGGACATACTCCATCAGTGTGATGGTGCGCGTCGTGGCCTCCGCAGTAATAATAGGTTTCGTCCACTCCCACGTTCTCTCCTGCATAGGGACATACCCCGTCGGTATGGCAATGCGCGTCATGCCCCCCACAGTAATAATACGTTTCATCCATTACCACATTGTCATAAGGACATACGCCGTCATTATGGCAATGTGCCCCGTGCCCTCCGCAGTAATAATAGGTCACATCAGATGTCCATCCACCGCCATGATGCCCGCCTCGGTTGCCGCCGTGATGCCCATGGGCGGACGCTGTCAAGGTAAAGACCTGGCCAATCCCATCTACCGCCGGGGCAAAAGCCAAAGCCCCTGCCAGAACCACAGACAGCAAGCAGCGTTTTACTCGTCTCATCTCCATTCCTCCCTTTTCCTTTCATTGAAAATCTTCTGATGATGCTTTTTCAAAATATCGTCAGATTATTTTCTGTCAACAGTTTCACATCGTACTTTGAAAAACACGATCTTTCCCAAATATCCGCATTTGGGGGTTATACTATCATTATATTAAATCGCCCAAATAAAAGCAACCGACAATAGCAACAAATAACCGTCATGTCATCTGGCATTTGTTACCAAATGTTACACTTTTCCACCCCAGTGCGCTTTAACACCCACACCAATCCACATTCATGACAATATAATTATGCCCCTGAATTTTATTGTGGGAAAGTTTACTTTCAAACTGCTGCTCAATTGACTTTCTAAGAACACATGGTATAATGTTGACACAAAAGAGCATTGTGTCAACTCTTGATTCCATTTGCGCTGAAATTATAATATATAATCGATCTTTAGAAATCAACAAAAAGAGGTTAAATGTAATGCTGAATATTGCGGTAGTGGACGACGAACAAACCCATAGGGAACTCTTGTCAAAATATATCAACGAATGGAAATGCTGCAAACGCCTGAACGTTCATTTGGAAACCTTTGAAAGCGGAGAGGCTTTTTATTTTATATGGTGCCAGGATCAACATTGTGACGTGTTATTTCTGGATATTATGATGGACAAGGGCGACGGTATCAGCCTTGCAAAACGGCTCCGGGAAAAGGGCGCCGCCATCACCATCATTTTTACCACCGGCATTTCCGATTATATGCAGGAAGGCTATGAATTGGAGGCAATGCACTATCTTTTAAAGCCTCTGGATAAACAACAGGTCTGGAAATGTCTTGAAAAATGTCTGCAGCGAAAAGAATCCCATACAGAAATGCTCCTTCTTCCAACAGAAGACGGACTGGAAAAAATCCAAATTCAAAATCTTTTCTATGCGGAAGCAATGGATCGCTATTGTAAACTGACATATCTGGACAGACAACTGAAAGCAAGAATCGGCATCCGGGAGCTGTCTGAGAAACTGAAATCCTCCGGGGACTTTATGTTCTGCCACCGTTCCTATCTGGTCAATCTACGGAAAATATCCAAAATGGGTAAAAAAGACTTAATCATGGACAATGGCGCCGCCGTACCAATCAGCCGCCGACTCTATAAAGAAGTAAACGAACAATTTATCAAAGTCATCTTAGGAGAAAACCATTTATGAATCCCTATATCGTTATCCTTTTGGCGGTGTTTGCCGTTTTGGCTGCCCTTTACGGCGCTCGCCTCTATTTTCGTCACATCGTGGAACAGCAGATTTCCCGCTTCCAAAATGACCTGACCCATAGGCATTGCGAGGAAGTGGAAAATATGTACCGACAGACCAGAGGATGGAGACATGACTTTAAAAACCACCTTCAGACCATGCTTGCCTATCTGGAAATGGGACAGATAGAGCAGTTGGAACGATACATGCACGAATTGTTGGACGATTACAATCATGTGGATATCACTCTGAAAACGGGAAATACTATGCTTGACGCTATATTAAACAGTAAACTTTCCATGCTGAAAGCAAGGGAAATCCGCGTGGACGCCACAGCCTCCGTGCCTGACATCCTTTCTGTCTCCGATGTAGATTTATGTGTGATGATTGGCAATCTATTAGACAATGCAATGGAGGCCTGCCTGAAACTGCCTCCACAGGATCGCTTTGTTCGTCTCTATATTGCAAAAGCAAAAGATAACCTATACTTATATGTTATGAACTCCGCAGACGGCAGTTACCGCAAAGCCTTTGGGGGCTACCTTTCCACCAAAACAACACACAATCATGGATACGGCCTTCAGCGAATCGACAAGGTCATACGCAAATACAAAGGCTACTGTAATCGTCAGGATGAGGGCAATGTCTTTGCCACAGAAATCTTACTGCCTCTTTAAACTAACCGACAAAACTGATACCACTGGTGTAAAAAAAGGAACCGTTGATGTCAAAATGGCTCCTTTTTTTACATGTAAGCTTATAATACTCCCATCACCAGAGAAAGGAGTCTTACTATAATGAACACGGATTCACAGCCACACTACCCCATACTCTCTAATATTGTGTATTTTTATAAATATGCTTACAGAGAATACCCTCAATTAGCGCTTTATCACCTAATCCTTTTTGCCGGCGACAGTCTGCTGCCCTTCTTTGATATTCTAATGCCTGGAATCGTACTCCAAATGGCGGAACAGGGAAATTTAATCAAAGGTCTGGGCATCATTGCCGCCGCAGGATTGATACTGCTACTCTTTCATTCCATCGTAAAACAATTTACATGGAAAACATATTTCTGGGAAAATACGCTCCGAGTGTTATTGATCGGCGACGCAGTGCTGAAAGGCACCAAATGCCTTTATAAATATGTAGAATACGGCGAAGAAAAAAAGATATCAAGACACGCTTATCAAAATATGCTGCAAGGGGACAGTGGATTCAACTATCAAATGCTGCGGCTTCCACGGGAATTAACGGCACACTTGATTTGCTTTTTCCTATATTCTACCGTTTTGAGTATTCTAAGCCCATGGATGATACTGCTTATGCTTGTTTTATCCATAATAAATTATGGGATTCTCCGCCTTCGCAATTACTGGGAACTATCCCTCAAGGAGCAGTTTGCCCAGTCAAACCGGGAAATTGATTACCTGAACAAAACATTTCAGAATACTCAAATGGCCAAGGATATTCGTGTCTTTTCCATGAATCACTGGCTTATGACATTCCGCAAAAGTATATTTCATAAACGGCTGCAATTAGAAAAGAAAAACAACCGCAAACGAATTCTGACGGATTTCATGCAGCAAACCTTAACTTTACTGCGGAACGGCCTGGCTTATGGATACCTGATTTACGCGGTGTTGCAAGGAGAAATCTCCATGGCCGGCTTTCTGGTATATTTCGGCGCCATTACAGGTTTTTCAGACTTTGTAACCAAAATCGTCAGCATTTGTTCCTCTCTGAAACTGCAGAATGTGAAAGCTTCCTATTTCCGCGCACATATGGAATTGCCGGAAATCCATACCGAAGGGGAAATTCCGCCGGATTTGTTAAAGCAGCCTGCGGAAATTGAATTTCTGGATGTAAGTTTTTCCTACGGAGACCAAAAAGTATATGAACACTTTAACTTAAAAATACACCCAGGTGAAAAGGTCGCGCTCCTGGGAACAAACGGTGCCGGAAAAACCACATTGGTTAAGCTGCTGTGCGGACTGTATGAACCGGATGAAGGAAAGATATTGATTAACGGGATTGATATCGCAACATTACCGAAGAAGGAACTCTACCATCTATTTTCCGTAGTTTTCCAGGAAAGTACCGTATTGCCCTATCCGGTAGGCTGCAATCTCTCCTATCGGCGTCTTTCCGAAACTGATGAAGATAAAGCCTGGTCCGCCCTCAGACAAGCCGGCCTGGAATCCGTTTTTCGTGAAAAAGGCGTGGGGTTGGATACGTTCATGACCAACACTAGCTTTGAAGACGGTTTGACACTTTCAGGCGGACAACTGCAGAGATTTCTATTGGCCAGGGCATTATATAAAAACGGAAATATACTGATTCTGGACGAACCAACCTCCGCTCTGGACCCCATTGCGGAAAGTGAGATTTATCAGGAATATGTGGACATCAGCCAGGGAAGAACCTCCCTGTTCATCTCCCACCGCCTTGCCAGCACCAAATTCTCCGACAGAATCCTTTTCATGGAACATGGAAAAGTCACAGAAGAAGGTACCCATGATGAATTAATGGCCCTGGGCGGAAGTTACGCGCATATGTTTGAAGTCCAGTCTCACTACTATACCCAAATGTAACCCTGTATACAATCAATCCTATTTTTAATCTATGCCCGCAGAAGCGGGCGGGGAGGTATCCATATGCAAAATGATTTGACCAGCAAAATTCCCTTGCGGGAAAATATGAAGAACATTAAAAATATATTTTCATACACATACAAAATCGACAAATCCGCCTACTTCCTTCCGGCCCTTAAAATACTGTTGAACGCCATAAAAAACGCCTTATCGTTGGTACTTTCCGCTCAAATTCTGGAAATGATTTATCAAAACAGTCCTATGGAAGAAATAATTCGTCCTGTCATACTTCTTCTTGCAATGAATTTTCTTCTGACTATGGCCGCTTCCGTTCTCCAGGAAGAATGGATCGGCCCCATAAGAGCAAATGTCAGACGAACTTTTGACGGAAACCTGGCTGCCAAATTTCAACGCATGGACTATTCCCTCGTTGACAGTCCCTATGTGAAAAAGCTGTATGAACGTATTCAGACAGATAATACTTGGGGCAGTGGAATGACTAACATTTTCTGGGACTTTGACGCTATTATGGGGGCAATCTGTAATCTGGTCTGCTCCTTTACAGTGGCCTTTCCCATCCTGAAAATCATTTTTACATCCCATAGTCTGCAAATGTATCTGGGCCTGGTGATACTGTTTTGTGTCCTTTGGCTTCTGACATTGGCGGCAGCTAAAACAGAAGCCATTTACCACCAGCAGCTTCTGAATAACCCCATGGACGAATATCCCCCGGAAGTAATGAAAGAATATATCAGCTTTTCCTGGACATGGATTATGCGCTGCCTGGGCGGAGAATATCATTTTATCAAAGACATCCATCTATATGACGGCCATGATCTGATGAAAAAATATACCTCCGAAAATCGCCGAGAGCAGGAAAACCTGACGTGCTGGTCCGCCAAAAGCGGCAAACTCGGCGGAAGACTTGGACTGCTCAGAGGTTCCACCGACGGTCTTATGCTTCTGGCCGGCTACTTTATTTCGGCAGCATATGCACTGTTGGGCACATTTCCCATTGGCAGCGTCATCAAGTTTGCCGGTTCTATCACAGGTATCTTCCGAAGCTTACAATCCATAGACGCCAATTACAGAAGCATTTCCCTGAATGCCCGCAAACAGGCAAGCACTTTGGAAATGCTCCAAATCAGCGATGAGATGTATAAGGGCAAACTTCCTGTGGAGAAACGCATGGATAACAGATATGAGATAGAATTTCGTCACGTATCATTCAAATATCCCGGTACGAACCAATATGCTTTAAAAGACTTTTCTTTAAAACTGCGTATTGGAGAACGCATGGCCATTGTGGGTATGAACGGTTCCGGCAAAACCACCATGATAAAACTTCTCTGTCGTCTGTATGACCCCCAGGAAGGCCAGATTCTATTAAATGGTGTGGATATCCGCAAATTTGCTCAGGACGAGTATATCAACCTTTTTTCTGTGGTATTTCAGGATTTTAAGCTGCTGTCCCTGCCTCTGGGACAAAATGTCGCCTGTTCTATGGACGTGGATCAGTCTTTGGCCCTGGAATCCCTGCGTCAGGCCGGTCTTGCTCAGCGATTAGGCAGCCTTGCTCATGGTCTGGATACTTACCTTTATCAGGATATCAGAGATGACGGCGTGGAGATTTCCGGCGGAGAAGCACAGAAAATTGCCATTGCCAGAGCATTGTATAAAAACGCCCCCTTTGTCCTTTTGGATGAGCCCACGGCAAGCCTGGACCCCTTATCGGAATATGAAATCTATTCAAGTTTTGATTCCATGGTAGGGGATAAAACCGCAATCTATATCTCTCATCGGCTTTCCTCCTGTCGGTTCTGCGATGATATTGTGGTGCTTCACGAAGGACGCCTGGTTCAGCGCGGCAGCCATGAGACGCTGCTGAAAGAGGAAAAGGGAAAATATTACCAACTCTGGAACGCCCAGGCACAGTATTACACATAACAATCCCCCACGCTAAGGCAACGGTTGGCAAGGCGCCGACTTGTTGCCTTTCAACCATGGAATGGTCCTCAAATCTCTTGAACAAATAGTTGACCTTCGGACCAAGATTTGGTACAATATTGCCGATACTTCTATATGATAATAAAAAGAGAAAACGGCTTCGGACTGATTATTTCATTGCTGAATCCGTGAAGAAAGGGGCCGCATAATGAAACAATTCTTTGGCATGAGTACACAGGGAAATCTAAAAGAAGCAGCGCAAGGTCTCCATCAACCGCAATTCATCATGTTGCTTTCCAACAGCAGTCAGTTTCAATCCCATGTACGGGAACTGGAAGCGCTTTATCCCGGTATTCCCAGTATCGGTTGTATCGGAATGGGTTATCACACTCAAGTGGCGGAAAAGGGTGTTGTCCTGATTGCTTTTTACGATGGTGTGGCGGCAACAGCTAATGTACTGGAGGAAGTCTCAAAAGTACCCGTGAAATACATACAACGGTTGGAACAGGACCTTGAACAGGTGGGAGCCGCACAGCAAAATACTGTTTGCATTGATTTTTGTTCCGGAAATGACGCTTGCGTACTGACCACCATGCAATCGGCGCTGCGTCATCGCAATATTTCCCTGGTTGGCGGAACCGGTGACGCCGGAAAAGTATCGGCCAACGGGCATGTCTATGAAGATGCGGTAGCATATGGCCTGGTGCGCAATCAAAACGGCCGGGTCCGGACTTACAAAGAAAATATCTATCAGCCCATGGGAAATTACCGCTTTATCGCTTCTCAAACCGACAAATCCAAATATGTCTTAGGCGCTCTGAACGGGCAATCGGCAAAACAAGTTTACCAGGGCATTTTAAAAGTAACCGAACAGCAGATTTTGACACAGACTTTTCAGAATCCCTTCGGCAAATTATGCGGCAACGATACCTGCATTATTTCCATTAAAGAAGTTCAGGGAAATTCTCTGGTCTGCTTCCGTCAGGTAAATGATTCCGATGTGCTGATGCTTTTGGAATTAGCCGATGTACGAGCCACCGTGCAGGATACAATTCACAGAATCCAATCCGATTTTCCAAGACCTTCCGCAGTATTTTCCGTGAACTGCCTGTTCCGTTATAAATTATTCAGTGAGCGGGGCTATATGCAGGACTATCTGAAAGATATGACAGCGCTGGGCAACCATGCCGGTCTCATCGGTTACGGCGAACATTATAACAATCAGTTCGTCAACCAATCCATGTCCTGTGTGGCTTTTGAATAAATAATTTTATCCCCATATTACCAAAGCATAAATTATCCAGAAAAATAATAGATCACAAACGCCCATACGGCTTAGCATCAGCAGTATTAAACAACCCAGCTAAGAAATGGCAATCCATTTATTAAAAACAGTCTCGGAACGAAGGCGTCCGGAAGGAAATTTTAGCTGCAAACTTTGCAGATGAAATTTTCTTCCCCTAAAGGGGCGCCGCAATGTAGAGACGGAACTTTAAATAGGAGGAAAAAATGATTCGTAATAAAAAAAGCCCGGTGATCACCCACAAGACCAACAAAAAAGGTCTTTACCCCATTTTATTCGTCATGGATAGCCTACAGGACTATCATCACCGACTTGTAAAACAAGAAGTCGATACTTTAAGCGAGCTTGACCTGGTAAACCGTTCTTTTAGCGGCGTATTGTCGGAAGCAGAGCTTTTTCAGGATAAACTTCAGGAATTTCAGCAAACCTTTGACGATATCACTCAGGTTTCCAATTCTTTTGACAATGTGCGGAGCAAAATTGTAGCATCCGTAACCCAGGCCCAGGAAGGCGTTGACGCCCTGAATGTGAACTCTAAAGAAATGGAAGCGGACTTCAATGAAATGACCGCTACTTTTGATGACCTTCAAGCGGCCGTGGAACGCATTAAGCGATACATGGACAGCATTGTATCCATTGCCGATCAGACGAATATTCTTGCACTGAATGCCAGCATTGAAGCGGCCAGAGCCGGGCAGGCCGGCAAAGGTTTTGCAGTAGTTGCCACGGAAGTCAAAAAATTGGCGGGAGAAATCAAAAACCTGTCTGCAGAAGTACATAGCGGTATTGTGGATGTGGAACAAGGCAGCCAAAAACTGCACGCTAATATTGAAAATTCCCGGCAGTCATTAAAACAAAACATTGCCCAGGTTGACCAGACCGACGTGTTGTTTGACCAGATTACAGAAGCGGCGGAAGGCGCAGTTTCAGTACAGACGGAAATTGCCGATGTCATCAGCCGTTCCCAGAACTCCTTCCAGATTCTGCATGGTTTTTTTGATAAAATCAGAGGCATGTATCAGGAAGTCATGAAACATATCAAACTTGCCAGTATGCTTGGCACCACCAAAAGCAGCATGTTTGAAGATATTGACAATCTGATGGCGCAGATACCGCCCATTCTCAGGGAAGAAGCGCCGGATAAGCTATAATAATTCTATCTCTGCCAACTAAAATCGAGTAGGGAAGCACATTCTGCCCTACTCGACGTTTTGATACAACTCCCTGCTTCTTCCTACCCTCTTCCTAAGGTACCGCCGAACTCCCCTTCATGTTTCTTAAAAAAATCATAATATACACGTATTCCCGGCAATTCTGTCCACCTTTTTACATCCACAGGCTCTTCATCCATATCATATATCTTTGCATTTCTAATGGAAAGCAAAAAGGGAGAATGGGTGGAAATGATAAACTGGCACCCAAAAAACCTGGCCGAATCCTCCAGAAACTTTAAAAGTTCCTGTTGGCGCAGCGGAGACAGACTATTCTCCGGCTCATCCAGAAGATAAAGTCCATTCTCTTGTATTTTCTCCGTAAAATAGAGGAACGCACTTTCTCCATTGGAATGTTCACGCACATTGTCCATCAGATTCTCGCGCACAAATCGGGACTGTGTCTTCGTCTTAGCCATATATGACCTTTTCAGTTGTTCATAATCCTCCAGGGATTTCATCTGAAAATGAGAATACTTTGTCTCCAGGTATTCCTGAAATAAATCTTCCCGCTTTTGATTGATTCCATCATTGAGACTTCGCAGATTCAATATATAGTCAAACACATCATCGCTGGTTATGATTCTACTCTCCTTTGGAATTCTTCCCTGGACCTCAAAATCACACAGTTTCGTGTAATCTTCATAAAAATCAGATCTGTTGTATGCCGTATCCCTCTTTACATTCAGCTTTTCCGCAATCACATTCAACGCCGTGGTTTTCCCTGAACCGTTACCGCCATACAGAATCGTAACCGGTTCAAAATCCAGCATCCTCAACTGATGCCTGGACAACACCTGAAAGGGATAATATGTATTATAGCATGTCCTTTTAATCCCCATTAAAAAACTATATTCCTGTTCCACATGAGGAAATGAAAAATGTGATAAATAAACCATTTTATGCCCCCAATGACTATCATATTTCAATTTGTCACATTACAACCCACAAAAGTGCTTATTTTGACAGTTCTTTTAGTTCTTCAATCAATTCCAAATCCGACTGCAGCACCTTTATATTCGCCGTAACAGGTTCTTCTCCCGGTCTTGTGACCATAATTTCTATTACGCTCCCCTCTTCCATGGGTCTTGAAAATACGGATTTTAAAAATGCTTCAAATTTGGGATGATTTTTGCTGAATTGGTTTTTGGCATTCATCAACTTCATAATAGATGCAGCGTTCATATTTTTACTCCCTCCACAATGGACTTTTTTACTTTTGCGCTCTGTCCAAACTGTTATTTATTTACCATAGCATGTCAAGATACGCTTCGTCAAGACCTTGACATTTCTTCTCTTTCCCCCTACAATAAATAAAGAATTCAACGATTGACGAAAGGAAGCATGATATATGGAAAAAATTGCAAGCTTTACCATAGACCACTTAAAACTGCAGCCCGGCGTCTATGTATCCCGAAAGGATACGGTGGGCGCAGAAGTGATTACCACCTTTGATTTGCGCATGACAAGCCCCAACGAAGAACCTGTTATGAATACGGCGGAAATGCACACCATTGAACATTTGGCCGCTACTTTTCTTCGCAACCATCCCCAATTCGGAGAGAAGACCATCTATTTCGGCCCTATGGGATGCCGCACAGGTTTTTATCTGTTGCTGGCCGGGGATTATTCCTCAGAAGATATTGTGCCCCTTATGATTCAAATGTATGAGTTTATACGTGATTACAAGGACGAAGTCCCTGGTGCGTCTGCCAAAGATTGCGGCAATTACCTGGATATGAATCTCCCCATGGCAAATTATCTGGCCAAAAAATATCTGGAGCAAGTACTGTACCAAATAAACCACAGTCGGTTGATATATCCGCAATAACCGGGAAAGGAAATTTCAATGAACAAAATCGGAATTATTGGAGCAATGGAGCTGGAGGTTGAACAATTAAAGACCCAATTAAGCCAGGCAAGCATCACAAGAAAAGCCGGAATGGACTTCCATGAAGGTATTCTAAACGGCGCGTCCGTGGTAATTGTCCGCTGCGGTATCGGCAAAGTAAACGCCGCACTCTGCGTGCAGATTCTGGCTGATGTCTTTCAGGTGACGCATGTGATTAATACCGGTGTGGCCGGCTCGCTGAACGCAGACCTGGATATCGGCGACATTCTTATTTCCAAAGATGCGCTGTACCATGACATGGATGTAACTATTTTCGGTTATAAACCGGGAGAAGTTCCTCAAATGGGCTTTCGTGAATTTTCAGCGGATGAACACCTGGCAGCATTGGCCCAGGAAACATGCAAAAAAGTCAATCCCGGCATCCACGCCCGTGTGGGCAGGGTTGTCAGCGGAGATCAGTTCATCTCTGACAAAACGGTAAAGGAACGACTGATTTCTGAATTTCATGGGGACTGCGCAGAAATGGAAGGCGCTTCCATTGCCCATGGCGCTTATTTAAATCAAATTCCTTTTGTCATCATCCGCGCCATCTCCGATAAGGCAGACGACAGTGCGGAAATGGATTACCCCACCTTTGAAGCCCAGGCGGCAAAACATTCCGCTGCGCTTGTAACAGAGATGGTTGGCAAAATTTAATGTGTTACGGCTGCGGAAACATTTCGCAGCCGTAAATTATGTTTTTTATTATAATAATATTATTTGTGCCGCCCGTTCACCCTTTCTCCCTGTCACCCCATGGTCCATTCTCTGTTGTCTGAATTTCTCCACCCCTTCTTTCCACCAAAACCATTGTTACATTTTATACTGCATTTCGTGAATAATACATAAATACAAAAAATTTACTCTGTAGAAAACTTTTTGTCCTGATGGCACGTTTACTATATATAAGCGTCACAACGACTGCACTTTTTACACCGGAAAGGAGACACTTTGCAAGACTATGAATTGGTCAATCGCATCAAACAGGGGGACCGGGCACTGTTTGGTCAATTGGCAGAGAAATACTACGATGAAATATTTCGATATTGCTACTACCAGACCGGAAACGAGCACTCCGCCTATGACTGTACCCAGGAAACTTTCTTCCACCTGCTGCGTTTTCTGGACAACTATACGGAACGAAATCATTTTAAAGCTTATTTACTGCGCATCGCCTTAAATGTATGCCGTGACCATTACCGGAAATATGAACGCCAAACCGTTTCCTGGGATTCGCCGGAAAACCATATGGAAGGAAAATCAGCTTCCACTCAATATTCTGCAAACGATTGGGCTGCACCCAGCCACCCGTCCCCGGAACAACAGGTGGAAACAAAACTGATGATACAATCCGCCTTGCAAAAGCTGCCCCATGTTCAACGGGAAGTAATCATCTTGTATTACTATTATGGTTACAAGCAACGTGAAATTGCCCATATCACCGACGTTCCCCTGTCTACGGTTAAGACACGGCTTCGCGCCGGAACCGGAAAATTACAAGAAATATTTCATCAGGCCGGATTGCGTTCCGCTTGGGAATCCTAAACTCTTATCTCAGGAGATAAATTCAGAAAGGAAACATTCAAAGAATGAAAAACACGGAAAAAGAATTGCAAAAAAAGATTTCCGGAATTCTGCTGCAAAATACCCCTCCCTCTCCGGACAGATTCCGAAAAGACTCTTTTCTCAAAACCCTGTCCGAACGTGCCTGTTCCATGGATTATTTGGCCAAACAAAATATATGGGAAACTCTATTTGCACAATGTTCCCATATGTCGCCCTGGTCCTTCTTACTTATGGCTGTATTTTTAGCTTTTCTATTTGTTTTTTCACTGATACATGCCTTGGACGCGGCTGCATTTTGCATGTTATCCCTGTCTCCCATTCTCACAGGGACATTGATTTACGAATTATCCAAAAGTTTTGACAGCAAAATGTGGGAAATGGAGACAGCCTGCCGCTATAATCTGGCCAAACTTTTTTTCCTGCGAATCTGTATCTTAAGCGGAACAAATTTTATTGTGTTGGCTGCCTCCTTGACAATTTTTTCCATAACCGGCGGAATGATATGGCAATTTGCCTGTTATACACTCTTACCCTATTTTTTGATTTCCGCCCTGTGTTTATGGCTTTTGCAGCATTTTGGAAACCGCTACCGCAGCTTCGTCCTGTCCACTGCCTGCCTGTCCTCCATATTTATAGAAATTATGCTCCTTTCCCTGCCGGAAGAAATGTTCCATTCCCTTGATACTGCTGCATTGAATACAGTTTCTATCCTGGCCTCCATGGGCGCACTGGTACTCTTCCTCCTGTGCACCTTCCGACTCTGCACCAGAAAGCATTTCGCAAATATGGTCCCCGGAACCCTGCACTTATAACCCCTGACCATCATACTTGATCTTCAAATTAATTTGCCCCTTTAACCACCCAAAGAAAGGACAATAACTATGGAACTTCAATTGGAAAACCTCACAAAACAATACGCATCTCAAATTGCCGTAAATAACATAAACGCCACCCTTACCTGCGGTGTTTACGGCCTGTTAGGTGCAAATGGCGCCGGCAAAACAACCCTGATGCGTCTGATTTGTGATATACAGTCCCCCACCCTGGGAACCGTCTGCTATAACGGCCTGAATATACAGGAAGCCGGGGAACGCTACCGGAATATTCTGGGCTATTTGCCTCAGGACTTTGGTTACTATCCCGGCTTCACTGCTTACAGCTTCCTAATGTACATGTCTGCAATCAAAGGCTTGTCCAAAGCCTTTGCAAAGGAACGCTCCCTGGAGCTTCTGGATGAAGTAGGGCTGTTACAGGTAAAAGACAAGAAAATTAAAACCTTTTCCGGCGGAATGAAACAACGGCTGGGCATTGCACAAGCTATGCTGAACGACCCCAAAATCCTGATTCTGGACGAACCAACCGCCGGATTGGACCCCAAAGAGAGAGTGCGGTTCCGCAACCTAATCAGTACATTTTCTCAAAATAAAATAGTATTGCTTTCCACTCACATTGTATCGGATGTGGAATACATTGCGGGACAAATCTTAATCATGAAGAAAGGTAAATTCATTCTGGAAGGCAAACCCAATGAAATTATCCAAAAGATTGCCGGAAATGTATGGGAATGTCAAGTGCCCAATGGAGAAGTCTCCATCCTGAAAGAACGTCATATCATCAGTAATCTTCGTCCGGAAGGAAACATGACCGTACTTCGGATGATTGATGAGAACAAACCTATGGAAACAGCCAAATCTGTGACGCCCAATCTGGAAGATTTATATTTATACTATTTTCATGAGCCAGGCTAAGAATTCTGACCTCAATGTCACCGGAACAAGCTCCCGCCTGCGGGAACTTTAAATAGTCCAGCTAAGAAATGTCAATCCATTTATTAAAAATGTTAAGCTGGACAGGTGAGGGTGTGAAGGCGCACGAGAGTAAATTTCATGAGGTTACTTACGAATGAAATTTGTCTCTCCTGTGTGTGCGCCGAATGAACCTCACACTTTAGTGCCGTCGCGCAGCGACTTAAAATAGGAGAAAATATCATGAGAGAATTAATACGCTATGAACTTAAAAAACTTTTCCACAGACCTATTGCGCTGACCTGTCTTACCGCCTTTGCAATTTTCACAGTCTATATCCTTTGTTTATGGGTCATTCCTTTTAACGCCGCCGTTTGGGAAGAGAACAACGGAGAACTTGTAATCACAAAAGGCCTGGAGGCAGTTCGGCGCAACCAGGAAATCACCGCACTTTATCAGGGCCCGTTTACCACGCAAAAAGCCCAAAGTATTATAGAAACTTACTCTTTTTCCACAGACTTACTAATCAAAGAAGGTCTGAATCCACAACGGCAGACACATTATCCCCATAACTACCTGTATAAAGTCCTGTCAGGTTTTTTTGCCCAACCGGACGGCGTCTATGATGGTACTACCATAGAAGAAATCTATGGTAACGACCTGGCGTCCAACTTAGTCTTAGGCTATTCCCAGGGCTGGAGCGCCATACTTTCCTCTTTGCCGGATGTCTTTCCCCTATGGGCCTGTGTTCTGACGATTTTTCTCAGCCCTGTGTTCTCCGATGAGTATTCAAAGCACACCGACGCGCTGATCCTAACCGGAAGTCAGGGACGAACCAAATGCCCCGCAGCCAAAATCATTGCCGCCTATAGTATCTCCCTGGGTGGTTCCGTGATTCTACTCGGAATATTCCTCCTGTGTCTGTTCTTCTGTTATGGTTTTTCCGGCCTGGAATGTTCCGCACAATTAAGCCCGGTTCTCCCCTTGGCACATTATCCCCTCACCATGGGCCAGGCTTTATTACTTGAGATTATGCTCCTGTTCTCTGGAATCATTGTTTATACGGCGCTAATATTGGTAATTTCCGCACTTTCCAAAAATTCCTTTGTGGCTGTCATAATCTCAGGCGCCGTCCTGTTCCTCCCCGGTTGTATCCCGCCGCACAACAAATTATTATATACCCTAAGCTCTCTGCTCCCCATGAACCAGCTAAAACTGATTCCCTTGTATTTTCTGCCCCATCCATTACCCATAAACCTGAGCGATGTGGAATTAATGCTGCTTTCCCTGCCTATTGTTCTGGTGGTTATCCTCATTGGTACGCCATGTGCAAGACGCCTCTTTTCCAGGCACCAGGTCAGATAAGCTCTAATCCAGGAGGGGAATGCCTTTCTCACCTGCTCGCCGCGCCGGGCGTCCGTCAGCCATGCTGACATATTTCATTTGGACGCCCGTGTGCATAAAAAAGGGAACGCATTTCAAGTCTTCCCTGCCCAATGCGTTCCCACGTCTTTCCATCCATTTAATTTTCAGCTTTCTCCAAACACATATGATATCCAAAGCTTACACATTACCCAACTTTCATCATAACATGGCTTTTATGCCTCTGCTTTTGGCACGCTTATCGCTTAAACTTCATCGGCACTTTTGGCTTCTGCTTCATTCCCATCCTTTTTAAATACAAATAGTTTACTGATAAGATAATTCCCAATCATAACCAGCACGGAGACAAAGATTTTAGAAAATGATTCATTGATTGTAAGGAAATTTACCATAATAACCATCATCACAGAATCCAATACACCGGTAGACACCCTTCCTCCGGAAAATTGCAGAAATTCTTTCATAATCTTGGGGTCCGTACTCTTAAATACATATTTTCGATTCATAACATAACCAAATACCACGCCCACCACCCACGAAATAATACTGAGGGCCACATTCTGCCATACCACCTGGGCATCCAATATGGTATATGCGCACAGAAACCATGCTCCCCACGATACCAGCGTATTGAGTACCCCCACAATCAAGTATGCAATGATTTCCTCATATTTCCTACAAAGTTCCTTTATCTTCTCCATCCTTGGTCCTCTCCATCCTCAATTTTTCCCGCCGTCTTCTTACTGCACAGTCCAACGTCTTCACACAGTTCCACATATTCGGACACAGACAGCCTATAAATGACAATTTACTACATCGCCCCTGCCTTGTCAAGGATGAACTGCCTTTGTCTGCCCCACCACATTCCTATCCTTTCCCTGTAAAAAAGCTTCTATATTCTTGTATGCCTCCTGCACACAGCGGGTTCGGGCCTCCACGCTGGCCCATGCCAAATGAGGCGTAATTAACAACCGATTGCTGTCCTTTATCCTGTTAAGGGGATTAGCCTGATCCAACGGTTCCTTTTCCAACACATCCAGTCCTGCCGCTGCAATTTCTCCCTCTTCCAACGCCAAATATAAATCCATTTGATTTACCACGGCCCCTCTTGCCACATTGATAAGTATGGCCGTTTTTTTCATTTTTTTCAGCCCGGAAGCATCAATAAAATTCCGAGACAACTCGCTGAGGGGACAATGCAGCGACAAAAAATCACACTCTGAAAGTAATGTCCCCTTATCTACCTGAGGATATTCCATACATGTACTCTTTCCCGTAATTGAATGAAAAATCACTTTACAGCCAAAGGCTGCGGCAATTTGCGCCACACGTTTTCCAATCGTTCCCATACCTACAATTCCCCATGTCTTCCCTTCCAATTCATAAAAAGGAATATCAAAATTGGAAAACCGATCCTGAGCGCCGTATGCGCCGGATTTCACATAGGTATCATAATGAAACAATTTCTGGCTCAGCGCAAGGGCCATGGTAAAGGTATGTTGGGCAACCATGGCGGTACAATAATCTCTTACATTGACAACTTTAATTCCCCTGGAATCACAATAAGATAAGTCACAATTATCATATCCGGTGGCAAACTCACAAATCAGCCTTACTTTTGGCGCATCTTTTAACGTTTTCTCACACATGGGAGATTTATTGGCAATTACAATATCCGCATCCCGCACTCTCTCCCGTACCTCTTCCTCAGTAACCGTATTTCCATATATTATAACCTGCCCAAAGTCATTGAGACACTCTACGGATACATCCTCGCCCACACTATTTCTTTCCAATATCACTATCTTCATATCCATCCCTCTTAGGGTGTTGTAACCCCTCTCTTTTGGCCGCTCCATTCACTCCCCCAATTGTGAAGAGAATCACTGCATCCTTCTTGATTGGCAACCGGGGACAAGCCGCACCTTTTTCATACCTTCTATTATATCAAATGTTTTCCAAAAAGCAATTTGAAACCTTCTATCTCTGTATGAACTTTTTAAGTTTCACCAACTTATTAAGAACTTCCTGCCCCAGCAACTTTTCACTCTTTTACTTGAATTTACCAGATATCTTTGTTACACTATTTACAAACCATAAAGAGTGGTACATCCGTCTGAACTCACATTCAGATCAATAACCGGATTTCAACCCCCGTGCATCTACGGGCGGCAAATTGTCTGAAAGGATGAAGCCACATGGGCAGATGTAAAATTATATACAGTCCAGCTAAGAAATGTCAATCCATTTATAAAAATGTTTCGCTGGACAGGTGAGGTTGTGAAGGCGCACGAGAGCAAATTTCATGAGATGACTTACAAATGAAATTTGTCTCTCCTATGTGTGCGCCGAAAGAACCTCACCCTTTAGTGCCGTCGCGCAGCGACTTAAAAAAGGAGGAACAGTAATGAGCAAACAGGTTACATTTGACTATTCCAAGGCCAGTGCTTTCATTTCCCAGGAAGAAGTTGGGTATATGAAAAAGTTGGCGTTGGACGCGAAAGAAGTACTGGTGTCCAAATCCGGCGCCGGAAACGATTTTTTGGGATGGGTTGACCTCCCGGTGGATTATGACAAGGAAGAATTTGCGCGTATCAAAACAGCAGCCAAAAAAATCCAGTCTGATTCAGAGGTCTTGCTGGTAATCGGTATCGGCGGCTCCTACTTAGGCGCAAGAGCCGCAATCGAATTTTTGGGACACAGCTTTTACAATGTTCTGGACAAATCCAAGCGGGAAACTCCTGAAATATATTTCTGTGGAAATTCCATCAGCTCCACTTATTTGAAACATTTGATGGATGTGGTTGGGGACAGAGATTTCTCCGTGAACATGATCTCCAAATCAGGCACCACCACCGAACCGGCCATTGCATTCCGTGTATTCAAGGAATTACTGGAGAAGAAATATGGCAAGGAAGGCGCTGCCAAAAGGATTTACGCCACCACCGACAAAGCCAGAGGAAGTCTGAAAAACCTGGCCGATGAAGAAGGATATGAAACCTTTGTAGTGCCTGACGACGTGGGCGGACGTTTTTCCGTTCTCACCGCCGTAGGTCTTCTGCCCATTGCAGTCAGCGGCGCAGATATCGACAAGCTCATGGAAGGCGCTGCCAGCGGAAGAAAACGTGCCCTGGAGAATAGCTTCGAGGAAAATGACGCATTGCAGTATGCGGCGCTGCGCAATATTCTCCTTCGCAAAGGTAAGTCTGTGGAAATACTTGCCAACTATGAACCCGCTGTTCATTACGTATCAGAATGGTGGAAACAGTTATATGGAGAAAGCGAGGGAAAAGACCACAAAGGACTTCTTCCTGCCAGCGTGGATTTGACCACTGATCTGCACTCCATGGGACAGTTTATTCAAGACGGTGCCAGAATCATGTTTGAGACAGTCATTAATGTAGAGACTTCCAGGGAAGAAATCATCATCGGTCAGGAACCTGTTGATTTGGACGGCCTGAATTATCTTGCGGGCAAAACGGTTGATTTTGTGAATAAAAGTGCCATGAACGGTACTATTTTGGCACATACCGATGGCCAGGTGCCTAATTTTATGGTAAATGTACCGGAAGTAAATGAGTTTTACCTGGGTGAATTATTCTACTTCTTTGAATTTGCATGCGGCGTCAGCGGATACTTATTGGGTGTAAATCCTTTCAACCAGCCAGGTGTAGAAAGTTATAAGAAGAATATGTTCGCATTGCTGGGCAAGCCCGGCTATGAGGCACAAAGAGAAGAACTTTTGGCACGCCTGCAGTAAACGATCGGTCTTTTGGAACCTATCACCTGATATTTATATGCTGCATATGGAAAAACCTGCGACAACTCAAATCGCAGGTTTTTCTTTTTTGATTCATTCCTATTCCGTTGTCTGAAACTTATTTCACCTATGAAGTCAAAAATTCCTTCAGTAATGCCTCCAACTCTTCTTCTGTAACTTCCGCCGTGTCTTCCGGCCTTGTCTCCCCACTCTGTACCGGTTCAGTTTGGCCATATTCCGGCTGCAGCGTTTCTCCGCCCACTGTTTCCTCTTCTATGGTTTCTTCTTCCATAATACTTTCCCCTCCGGCTGCAAGACGGTTTCCAATGGGCATCAATTCCACCGTGCGTCTGACCGGCCTTGTCTGAATTCCTCTTCCGTTTTTACGATTCCTTCCTTTGGATTCTCGTCCCCCCTGCAGCCGTCCGAAACTGCTTCTCTTCTCCTCATATGCGGCTTCTCCGTATAACATTTCCATATCCTGCCTGGTCACATCTATCCTGGGAGAAAGGTGATTCTCCAGATAATCCACCAAATTCACCTTTAACACCCGCTTCTTTCCCCGAATGTCAACCACAGTGGAGACGCTGAAATATATGTACAACCCGAAAAAACTGACAATATAAAATGGCAGTACATCACCCAAAGTCCGTCCTCCTATAATACTTTTACATACGCCCACACCGGAAAATACCACTGACAACAACATAAGCTGCCCTGATAAATGATAAATGGTTTCAAAGGAAAGGTGTCCCAATGCCATACGATTCAGGAACTTGTCCACAAATACAGGAATATTGGCAACGCCATTGCTCATTTGATAACAGCTTGCAAACTTCGTCTTACATTGTTTTAACAGCCTGTTCTCCGTAGATGCCATATTATCAGCTTCCTTTATCATATTTCGATAGAGCATACCCAAAAACACTCTTAAGGCTATACTGAATCCCAAACACAAAAACATACCAACCGTAATCAGCTTCTCTTCCTGAAATACGCGAAACATAATCTACCTCCTCTCACAAATTCCAAACCTATGCCTATGGAACTTGTCCCTTACGTTTAGTATAACGTAAAAAATCCCCGGTTTACAGATTTTTTCATCGTATTATTTTTTCCTTTTTTGACACGATTTTATCAATTATGTCATATGAAGCGTTGATTTCCCCATAGGGACCGCCGCAGTTGGTTATTGCCATAGAAACAATGATATGGAGAACCGTTAAAACTTTGATTGCAGAATAGAATAAAATCTGATAGAATATATCGTAGTATAATTATGAAAAAAGGAGAGGACTCATATGGATTCACTGAAATATATAACTCAAGGTACCTGTTCCAAAGAAATTGATATCAAATTAAAGGATGGTGTTATTGATTCTGTACAGTTTACCGGCGGATGCCACGGCAATTTGCAAGGCGTCAGCGCATTGGTAAAAGGAATGACCGCCCAGGAAGCTATCTCCAAACTGAAAGGTATTCGTTGCGGCGCAAAACAAACCTCCTGTCCCGACCAGTTGGCGCGGGCACTTGAACAAATGCTCTAATACTGAAAGGCATTGTTATGAAAAAAATCATTTTGACAGGCGGCGGCTCCGCAGGACATGTCACTCCCAACATAGCATTACTCCCCTCTTTGAAGGAAGCGGGCTATGATGTCGCTTATGTGGGCTCTTATGACGGCATAGAGAAAAAATTGATCAGCGATTTTGACATACCTTACGTGGGTATCTCCACCGGCAAATTCCGCCGATATCTGGACTTAAAAAATTTTACGGACCCTTTCCGTGTGATAAAGGGGTATGGGGAAGCAAAGAAATTTCTGAAAAGTTTTCAGCCCGATGTGATTTTTTCCAAAGGCGGTTTTGTGTCCGTTCCGGTTGTTCGCGCCGCCTCATCGCTGAAAATCCCCTGCATTATACACGAGTCCGACATGACGCCGGGGCTGGCCAATAAAATGTGTATTCCCGTTGCCCAAAAGGTCTGCTGCAATTTCCCGGAAACGTTAAAACAGCTTCCCCACAGCAAAGCCATCTTGACCGGCTCCCCTATCAGGTCGGAGCTGGCCCAGGGCAACAAGCTGGCCGGATTGACTATGTGCGGTTTCAGCGCCAACGCACCCGTCATTATGGTCATTGGCGGAAGCTTGGGCGCTGCCAATGTCAACAAAGCCGTCCGTGACGCACTCCCAAAACTGCTCACGGATTTCCAGGTGGTTCATCTATGCGGTAAAGATAAAATTGATAATTTGCTTCTCAATACAGCCGGCTACAAACAATTTGAATATGTGAAAGCAGAGTTAAAAGACCTGTTTGCCATGGCGGATCTTGTAATTTCCCGTGCGGGCGCCAATGCAATCTGTGAGCTGTTAGCTTTGAAAAAACCTAATATTCTGATACCGCTTCCGGCTTCCAGCAGCCGCGGAGACCAGATTCTCAACGCCAGATCTTTTGAGGCTCAGGGATTCTCTATGGTGATTCAAGAGGATGATTTAACTACGGAAATGCTAGTGGATAAAGTTCACGAATTATACTTTACCAGACACTCCTTCCGGGATGCAATGAATAAGAGTGGACAGATGGATTCTATTAAAACAATTCTGCGGCTGATCAATGAAGCTGCCAATGAAACTAATAACTAAATATGTTTGCGTTGCCAAATTCAGGATAAACCTAACAGGCTTCCAACATGCCTGTCACAGGTTTATCCTGGATCATTCTATCTATGGGATATGCTTTCCTTTCATCGTCCGGGCTCTATGCCATATTTTCATCATAAACCGCTCTACTGCCGCCAATATATTTCGGCCTGGTGCGGGCACAGACCACATGTGCATCTCCAATTTCCCGAATACGAATTCTCACCGGCACTGCCACATCCCGCAAGTGCATCCCAATCAGCGTATCCCCAATGTCAATTCCCCCATGGGCTCTGATACGCTCTACTGCCACCGGATTTTCAAAAGCCTTATAGGCTGCCGTGGCAAAAGATCCTCCGGCTTTTGGCTGCGGCATTACATTTACCACTTCATACCCATAACGCTGCGCTGCTTCTTTTTCCAGAATCAACGCCCTGTTTAAATGTTCACAGCACTGTGCCGCAAGATAGACGTCTGCCTCCTGGGTCGCCTGATAAATTCCTCCAAAGACCACCTCCGCCAACTCAGGACTGGAAAAAGTACCAATACCCGCTCCTGCAACTTCACTGGTAGAACACCCCACTACCAGCAATTCCCCCGGCTCTAATCCAGCCACTTCCAACAACTCTTTTGCAGCCCCGTATGCTTCCTCTCCAATCATTGTCATTTCTGCTGTCATATTAAACCTCTTCTGCCCTATGACTTTTTCTCACTTCAGAGTAAAGTACTATTTGTTCCTCACAACCATGGGAAAGATCACTTCCTTACCTCCCTGGCTGCTTTCTCAAACTACGCTCACCGAATGTAAAGGTTTTACTTCCACAATACCCTCAGGTCCATTGATCCATACGCTCATTGCCGTAGGATTATACATAACTTCACCGTCTGCAGAAAAGTCCTGCTGCCTGACAGCCTGTATGTAACGATATATTTCCATATTGGTTGCATACCAGATATCTTCCTTTCCAGCCATCTTGTCCGCAAATGCTTCAATGACACTCCAATCTCCGGAAAGTCCAAATTCAAAACTATGCCCCCATACATACATTATGGGCAATTCATAAAATCCCGGAACGTCAATAAAGCGGTCAGCAAGTTCCAATAAACCACTATTATGATGACAAGTAGGGTGCCATGCCATAAAATCCGATGGCGGATAGAATCCCTTTGTCTCCTGTACAGTTCGGGAATATTTTATCCCTAATGACCTGGCAATATCCATAATTTCCTGATTATAATTTCCAAATGCGTAGGACATCCCCTGTACCAGCTCTCCGGTCACCTCTTCCAGCACCTTTCTGTCCTCCTGAATCTCCAAAATCACCTGCTGTCTGGTAATGGTGGGGAGATTTCTATGCTCCACCCCATGACATGCCACCTCATGTCCTGCATATATTTCGCTGATTTCCTCCCTGCTCACATATACCTCAGTTCCCCGACGCAGTCCCAACCGCCCTGTATTCAAATGGAAAGTACCTTTCATTCCATGACTGCGCAGCAATTCGGCCAATCTCCTGTCAAAATTCTGCCCGTCGTCATAGCTGAAAGTCAATGCCTTTCTTTTTCCCTGCGGATACACAAATCTCATATCTGCCCCCTTTTCTGCCTTAACGGCCCATCAACACCTATACCGAAAACGATCCTTGTTCTTTACCAGGTTATTTCCCCCGCCTTTTCGCCGGATTCCCTTTATTATATCACCCTTTTTTCTTTCTGAGAATATAGTAATAAAAAATATTACAGGAGAAACCCCTATGTTGATTTCATCTCTCCTGTTTGGCATATCTGCCAGTCTGGATGCTTTACTGGTAGGCGTCAGCTATGGCATCCGGCATGTCCGCATCAGATTTTGGCAAAATCTGGTCATAAGCCTGGTTACACTTTTAGGCACCTGCCTTTCCGTAAGCCTGGGGCATCGATTGATTCCTTTCCTCCCCAGCGCAATCCGGGGCTGCGCCGGAAGCCTGATTTTAATCCTCTTAGGGTTATACTATATCATCAAATGGCTGATTGCCTTTTTACAGGAACACCGCCTGAACGCTTCTTCAAAAACCGGCTTATCCCATGAAATAACAACTGCCTCAGCCAAAGAAAGTCTTTCTGCAAATAACAATAACACCACCGCCGCCCCCATTTATGGGGTGCAAACTTCCCTTGAAAAAGAAAATACTCCGGAAGGAGAAACCATCCAACCGGAAAAGGCGGCTGCCTCGCAGTTAAAGTTGGCAGAAGTATTTGCCCTGAGCCTTACATTGTCCTTAAATAATTTAAGTGCCGGTTTAAGCGCCAGCCTTGCTGGTCTGACCCTTCTTCCCACTGCCGTCAGCACTATGGTCTGCTCCGTACTTTTTCTGTTTTCCGGCAACCGTCTGGGGCAGAATCCAGTTCTCCGTTTTGCCGGACGCGCTGCGGACCCAATATCGGGGGCATTGCTTATAGGTCTTGGAATCGTACAGCTCTTTTTATAATTTTCTATGCGAAATAGGATTTTACCTGTTTCGCCTACATAACATTCTAATGGCTTCATCACAATTCATATTCTGTATTTCCTCCATAACAAAATCTATAAATCAAAGTATGGTATAAAATCAATGCCTTGTGGAACAATATATCCGAGCTGTTACCCCAAATTTACTTATATAACCCAGCTCAATGTTGCAGAAAGGCATTGGAAGAAAGTATGGCCCTCTCTACGGTTTTAGAAGAAAACATTCAATATATAGAATCCGTTCTGCCCATTGGCTCCAGTTTTGACTTAATGACAAGACGCTTGTACTTGGGAAAAACAGGCGCTTATTTCCTGGGAATCAACGGTTTCTGCAAAACGGACATTTTACAGCAAATATTTTCCGACCTGCAAAATCCTATGTATGTGGAAAACGGATGTGTGGAAGATATTGTACAATATATGAACGGCAAAATAGGATATGCCCAAACCTCTCTATCCGATACCTGGGACGATATTATTCGCAATCTGCTCAGCGGCCCCTCCGTATTGATGATTGACGGTTTTGCCCAGGCAATCCTTATCGACGTGCGCACCTATCCTGCCAGAGGCATTGCGGAACCTGATCTGGAACGAGTCACAAAAGGCTCCAGAGACGGTTTTGTAGAGACACTTCTGTTCAACGCTAATTTAATCAGGCGCCGGGTGCGTTCCGCTGACCTATGTTTCGCTATGCATTCCGTGGGAACGGCAAGCAAAACGGATGTGGCCGTGGCCTATCTGGAAGGTTCCGTAAACCATGAATTATTAGAAAAACTTTCTCATACATTGTCCTCTTTACAAGCTACCTCTCTGACCATGGGCGCCAAAAGTTTAGAAGAATTGTTGCTCCACAAACGCTGGTGGAATCCTCTTCCCAGTATATTGATGACCGAGCGGCCCGATGTGGCGTGCAGCTATTTATTAGAAGGGCACATTTTGGTTCTGGTGGACAACTCCCCTCAGGTTCTAGTCCTTCCCTGTACCATATTCCAATTTACCCAAAGTCCGGAGGATTATTATAAAAGTCCCTCCGTAGGCACCTACTTGCGGCTGGTCCGCTTCTTTTGCATACCCGTGAGCCTGCTTTTGATGCCGCTATTTTTGCTTGCCTGCGCCTATTACCCGGAATTTTCCCAAAAATGGGGACTGCTTTCCGACAATACCATGACGCCGCAGCGTCTCTTCTTTTATGTGTTGGGGGTAGAATTTCTATTGGATTTGTTCAAAAATTCTTCTTCCATAAGTTCCGGAAAATTTTCCGGTTCCCTGTCCATTGTGGGAGGATTGCTCATCGGTGATATTGCGGTAAGTCTCAATTGGGCATCCGTGGAAGTATTATTTTATGCGGCAATCACCCTGCTTGCATCTCTGTCCATAACAAACACGGATTTCAGCGACGCCCTTCGTCTTTACCGTATTTTATTCCTTATTGCAACAGGATGTTTGGGTCTTCCAGGATTCCTATTCAGCCTGGCGCTGGTTCTTTTCTCCATGGCAACCACCCCCACCTTTGGCGGCTTCAGCTATTTTTGGCCCCTGTTCCCATTCAACGCCAAAGCCCTGAGCCGTCTTCTCTTCCGCAGCCCTACCCCGAAGGCGCAGCCCTCCAAAATATGGAATCGCGGAAAGCCCAAAAGTCCATAGAAAAACGTGCATAAATAAAAGCAAGTCAACTTAGTTTTTGGGAACAAAAAAGGTAATCACCACATTGTCAATGTGCTTGATTACCTTTTCATTTCTAACCCTGCAGCCTCACTTAAGACACAAAAAAAGCGATAGACGGGACTCGAACCCGCGGTTTCCACCTTGGCAAGGTGGCGCTCTACCAACTGAGCCACTATCGCATAAAAACTATCAATGTCCAATTCTCATTTCATTGTTCTCTCTGCATCGGACTTTATTAGTATATAATATAACTCCTTTTTTGTCAAGAGAAAAATGCAGAATTTTTTTGCCATATATTTTACTTATTCCAGAAGACGATCATCATATAAGAATCTCTTTACACGCTTTCTCATATGACGACCGCTTCCGGCAACAAGATAGAAAATTAATATAACAGTAAAAAATCAGCCCAACCCTTTCTTATTTCTTACAATCCGGATAAGGCAGCCGCTTTTCAGAAGATGCGGTTGCTTTGGTGATCTGCAACACCACTTCGCTAAAATAGCGCTGCTCCACATCTCTTAGCTTCTGCTTCACAGGCTGATTGGTCCAGCCCACTTTTTCCGTTACTCCAGGCTGATAGAAAAATGCCTCATACACCGTAACCATGTCATTCTCGTCCCCCACATAACACCCGGAAAAAGATAATTCCACTCCCTTATCCTGGTCTTCCCGGTAGAACGTATAATAACATCCTCCGTCCAGCACTTCCCCCCTATACCATCCCATGTCCTGAAGCTTGCCGGACAGGGACAGCCCGTTCAAAACCATACCGCCAAAGCGGATTAAATCCGTAGCCTCTTTTTCTTCCTCTGTGACACGATAAACAGGCCGTTCCATCTGTTCTATGGGCTGCACAATTTCATAATCCGACAATTGCTCTTTCCATGTACCTAATATTTCTTCTGAAAGCTCAATGGGATGTACCAATCCAATACTGCATACTTCGGGCAATTCATATTCCTCTTCCTCTGCGGTATTGAAAGTGCCGTCTTCCATATATCGAAATGTCTCCGCCAAAGCGCCCTCCTGATAGACGCCCCATACAAGCCCTATGGCAAACTGGTGCATTACAGGGTTTTTCACAAACAACTGGCACCATTTCTCTTTGTCCCAGCGTCTCTCAATACGCATTGCCTGCTCCAGACGAATCTTCTGGTTTGCAACCACTGTTTTTAACTGCTTTTTCAGAAGTTTCCATGCCTCATTTGCCGCCTTTGACAACTCCGGATCATCCGTCTTGCCAGGAGATGGAAGATTTTTTAGCGCCTTTCCGTTGGCATCATACACCTCCAGGGAAAGCGTCGGCGTCAAAAGAACTTTAAACTGCCTTTTTCCATAATCAAATATCCGCTCCATCCCTTCATCAAACCCTAAATTGGGAACTATTCGGTCTTCCAGCTCCAATTTAGATATACCAAGCTGTTCGGCGGCATATGCAAGGGCATCGCCAGCGGCAGCCTTTACCTGGCGGAATTTAAACTTACGTGCAATCTGGTCCACCTGCAAAAGTGCGGTTGCAGTGCCATTCAAAGCCAACGCCTTTACTGCCTCCGCAGCCATAGCCCCACGGGAGTGTTTCGGCCATTCCTGAATCTGCGCATATAAAACAGGTACAATTTTTTCTCCGCCGTGAATGGACGCCGCATAAAGGACCCACTTTCGCTTCGCTTCCGCACCGTCTTCCATCCAACGATTATAAATCTCACTCACATAAGCTGCCAGTTCCCCTGGCACCAATTCAGCCGCAAGCCGCGACGCTTCCGCGTTTACTCCCAACATGCTCATATCCGCATAGCTTACAAGGAGCGCAGCCATATAATCCTCCGAAGCCTCTTCCCCATTTAATTTATGTACTCCAACCATTTTTTCCTGAAAAAGCCAGGCCAGTTTTCGCTTTCGTCCGCCCATCAAAATGTCTTTCACAATTTCATCCAGAGTCCGTTCCCGCCCTGTATTTTCCTGACCGTCTCCGCTATTGGCGCCTCCCCCCGTCTGTTGCCCAGGATTCAAAATCTCCTGCAGCAATGTCTTTACTTTCTTCGCCTTCTCCGCTTCCAAAGCCTGAGACAGCGGCTCTCTATACTGCTCCGCCCCCCAATTCTGAAGCACTTCCGCTGCCATCTCCCGCATGTTGCTCTTGCCAGCTTTTAACATTTCCAAAATATCCGCTTCCCATTCCGGATGATTGGTATAGATTGCCCGGAGGAAATCCCTTGCCTGCTTCGCGTTTTCTGCGCTACAGGCAAGCAGTCGGTTTTTGTATTCCTCTCCCCGCTCACCCATCACTCGATATGCCAGAATACGTGCCGGCAGAAATCTACTGTAAGAAGCTTCTTCCCATTCCTGATGCCATTCTCCGCGAAGTTCCTTTAACGCAAGCACACAAATCTGGCTGGCGCTGCCGGGCTCAAAAACGCTCGCATTATAATAACTCTCATACACTTGCCCAAAGTATTCTATCTGATATTGTGCCGGTACCTGTTCTTCCTCAAATAAATTCAGAATCCCCTCTATCTGTCTTCGATCCAGATTTTTATTGCCGGAAACGCTCACGCCTTCACGCTCCAACTTTGCAGACACCCAGTACCTCCGAAAATAGCCATCCCTCAAACGAAGACATTCTAATACCAAAGAACGCCGGTACAACTGCTCCTCTCCATAGTCCAGAAATTCGTGAATTCTATCATTCTTCTGCCCGTCATAAAAATATAATTCCCGCCATTGCTCTACATACGGCAGAATGTCCTGTATTTCAATCACACCCATAAGGTAATCCATAGCCTTATCCCCTGACGGTTCATACCCCTTGACGTCTTCTGCCGCCGCGATTTTGAGATAATTCTTCCTCAGCGCTTCTCCCACCTCTTCATAAAGCTTGGGATTGCCTGTCTTCACCTGGGCCACCAGATAACCAAAGTCCTTCGCGGAAAGATTTTTTATCACTTCATGAATCGTTTCAGGCGCCTTTACCATCATTCTCTGGCATACTTCTTTTTCCTTCCGCAGAATCCCCCAACGCATATACGCCTCATCGGAAATCCACAAAAACTGTTCCAAAGGGAGAATGTGGTTATGGAACCACTGGTCTCCTGCCTTTTGAAACACATCCAAAGGACCGTTTGGTACTGCCTCACTGTCTATGGCCACAGCCAGACGAATCAAAGAGATAAACTGATTGGAATGTTCTACCGCCAAAAATGCCAGAAAGGGCAAAAAAACCATTCGATATCCGTGTCTGGACCGCCCTGAAATCAATGCCCTGATTTCATAGGGAAATGTTTCCCCAGGATCAGAATTGAGAATAAACTCCTTTAGCTTTTCTTCATCCTCATCCTTTGGCTCGTCTGCCGCCACAAACAAGCCTGCGGCATTTCCTCTCAAACGCGCCGCCAAATAATCCCTCATTTCCCGAATGCGATCCGGATTTCCTTCTGCTCTGCCGTCTTTTACTTTAGCTTCCTCCCCTCCATCTGCACTGTTCCCGCTTTCCTCCAGGGGAACATATAACAAACTTCTGGATTCTTCCAAAGGTTTGACACAATGTAAATACATTCCGGCCAAAAACATCTCGGTATTACAAGCATCCTCGTCATAACACAATTCCCGTATCCGCGGAAATATTTCAGGATCCTTTTGCCCCTGTTCTATCAAAGGAGCAATTGACGAAGCGCATTGGGCAGATGCATTCCATGCAACCCAATCCGCATACAGCGTCGTAGCCTGCAAAGGTGACAACACCGTTTCCAGATATTTAAACTCACTGTTCCATCCGTAGTACACCAATATCCTTCGGGCGGTGGCCCCTCCCACCTCCATGATAAACCGAATAAAACGCTTCTGCAGTTCTTCGTTATTTCGCTTCAAGTATCCCAGTATACGATTCACAGACTGCTGAGAATTAAGCTCCATTACAGTAAAATCCTGATGCTCCACCTGTTTTAGCAATTCTTGGTTCTCCAGCTGAGACATATCCAGAAAACTTTCCAACAATTCAAGATTCTTTGGCGTAAGCTGCAGAAGTTCCGCCACCTCCTGAATCTTTTCTCCCTCCTTGTTTTCATGAACAATCATTGATACTTCCTCCTTCCAGTACCGCTTCTTCACTTAAGTCCCCTTATCAGTTAAGCGTTGTTTTGCCGCTCATAGACCAACCATCTTCCTGAGCCTTTCGTTTTGAGACCGTTTTCATACTTGCTGAACAAACAACGAATGTTCGTTCAGACGGCCATTGACATTTCTCAGCCGGACTATTGGGTTCTTTTTGATGGAACTTGTTCCGCATCCGCCTTTCAGCGCCCTGACATTCTTATTACCAGACCAGTGCCATCTTCATTTTCTTCTTGCTTTGTCTTAACTGGAAATGTTGTTGCTATCATTATATCAAGCTATCAACATGCTATCAAGTGCAAAAATGGCGTTCCTTCAAAGGAAATATCTTTTTCTTTATGTGCCAATTTCAATTTCATTAATTACATATCTATTGCTTTACTATACTAACATTATTTTCACTCAAAAATAAAACCTGTTATATTGATATCAGCAATTTACAACAAATCATTTATCGTCTTCCTTAGTTCTTCCGAGCATTTTTCCCACATCCTCACTTCTTCCCGTGTCACTTCTGCCTGTATCAATGCCATATAAAATACAACTCTTAAATACCTTTCCGGCCGCATGTCATAAAGCCACTGAAAATACTCTTTTACTCCATCAAGCGTAATTCCTATGTCCCACTCTTTGATTGCCTTTTCTTCGTGACGCTGTATTTCTTCCAAATTGCAAATTTTGTCACGAACCTGGAGCCAGTCGAAATGTTTCCAATCTCTTCCCCCATACTTTTTTACTTCCATCAATCTATCATCCTGCACCCTTAAATCGCTTCTCTCCGATATGCCTTCAATACCTGTCTTTTCCGCGAAATAGGTCCGCTTGTCCAAAAGCTCCTTCTGCTTTTCCTTTGGCATACACTTTAGTATATCACTATAATCCATGTCTTCCATGGGTGTTCCTCTTGACAGGTGAATCAGTTGTGTATTTAACCATTCCGTCCACAAATCATTAAACAAACTTTTACTATCAGCAAAGGTAATGGCATCCTCAAATCCAAATGGGATTTTAAAATACTGTAGTTTTAAGAACCCATAGTTTCCCGCATCCATAACCAGCACATCTTCATCTTCATATAGCTCCGCAAAAGCATCCGCAACCTTCTGGCATTTCGTTCTTTCTTCTTCGGTAATAAACACTTGTTTTCTCATATGTCCTCCCTAAATTGAATTCAACTCCAAAATTTTTTCAGTTTATGCCTGACAATTCTTGTCGAAATCTTTACACGGTATTCCTTTTTTCAACATTTTCTTCCATAAACAGTATTTTTTTGTATGTTGTGGATTATAAATTTACTATAACAAGAATAGGATGAATTGCAAGAAAAACCAATTAAATTTTTTCGACAGGAGGTGACACAATGGGAAAAATAGCCAAAAAATACGGGTATTTTGGTAATATCATTGATAAAATATTTAACAAATTAACATGTGAAATACCCTTTCCTTTTTTAAGCACTATCACATAAATTATGCCTCAGTTTTTCAAAACCGGAACCATCACCAAGTTTTTGCGAAACTGAGGCCAACAGATATGTATAAATTACAATATCACTGATAAAAAACTCTAATTATGCTTCTACTGCAAATATGTGATAGCATAAGGTATAACCATTTGTTGCTTTAGCTTGAAATGTAATTTTGTTTGTTGTACTATTGTAGCCAATTTGCAATACTCCACTATCAATACCATCATGAAAATTGTATGAGTTGATACCATCTCTGAGATATGAAAAATCAAGTTTCAAAAATAATCTTCTCTCTTCTCCACAATATCCTGCCCCTCCTGTATTACCGTCAGCAAATTGTTGTACTATAACAATTATTTTGTTATAATGATTTGTATAATAAGTATATAAATTAGTATCTCCATACTCTATACATTTTAATAAGACAACTTTATCAAATGCAACATTATCAAGTCCTACCAGAGGAAACAACATGTTAGCTAATACCTCTAATAATTTGGAAAATTTATATCCATTCACAGTCAACTCCCCAGTTGTAGTAATGCCTCCATAATTCATTTCACTAAAATTATAATTATTGTTATTACTAATTTTCATCATACCAATATAATCTAAGTCTACATATGACCTGATTATTTCATTATCAGTCTCCTGTCTGACTTCCACGCCAGCCTGCAAATTTTCCCCTTCAATTTGGATGTATGCTTTCTTTCCACTCATAGATAACTTGTTATTTGATGGATTATATAACAATCCATCAGATTTCTGTGCTCCTTCGGTTAACGTATTGTTATCTGCTGAACTGGATAATAATACTCTATAGTAGTGGCCGTCCGTCTCAGACACACTTGTTTGTGTCACCTTATTATCCGTTGTCTTGTATCCGCTGTCATTGGTTAATTGGCTGACCTTTGTAGGTACAATTATATTTGCTGTGGCATCTGAACTCTGATTGGCAGAAAAAGTTTGTACATTTGCGCCGTTTTTCTGAATTGTCAATTTTCCATTGTTTACAGTGGGAATCACAGGCTTATTGCTCAAATCATTATAACTTCCGGAAAACGCCACCGCTTTCAGGTCCGCAAACCATTTCATAATCTTACCCATGATTGTTTTCAGCGGCTCTCCCGACAGTATATTTGTCCTTGTACTTGCTTGAGAAAATGTCACTGTCGCATTGCCTGCATTTCCATCCGCTTCCATTTTGTCATTCCATTTTGTCCGTTCATCCGCTGTAATATGTACTGTGGTATTGCTGATGTGACCGTCAACCTGTGCCGTATCCGCCTTTTCTCCCACATCTGTCTCCAACTGCGCTTCCTTCTCGGCTGCCCTTGCCGCCTCCGCTTCTATCTGTTCCCTTAATTCCCCTTCCGCTTCCTGTGCCCGTTCTCTTTCTTCCAGAACAAGGTTCTGTACATCCAACACATCTCCCACCGCAGCGAGCCCTGCGGTATCTAACACCAGGCTGACTTTTTCCGTGTTCTCCAGCCTTAATTGCAGCTTTATCTGTATGGATGTAACAGTTTCCGACATTTGAGGCATATGACAGCCTCCGGATTTTTCCACAGCTGCCGCAAACAATACTTCCTCTCCGTCCCCCATTCTGGCATACAGTCCCATGGCCCTAATAAAATAACCCATTTCCAGCGTTTCATTGTTTATAATAAAGTCCACTGTTACAATATCTTCTTCCACCGTCACCTTTCGGATTGGATTCTGCTGCCTTACATCATCCAATCCCTCCAGCCCCCTCAGTTCCGCTTCCTCATATGTATGGTCTGACAATTCTATTCGGGTAAATACCAACGCTTCCTCTGCAAACACCTCTTGATGAAGCAACGTCTTTCCCACATCTGTCAATATTAGTTTTGTAAAATCTGCCATCTCATGCCCTCCGTTCATCCAATATGGTAATTACTTCTGAAAACGACACCACCCCTGTAAAATAACTTTGTCCTTCTGCAGTTAAGCCAATTTCATTTTTCCCTATCACTCTGATATTACAGGGCGCCATTGCAGCAATCACTTCTTCTATCTGATTGACTTTCCCAAAACCCTCCAGGTTTGTGTTCAGCGCCAGTGTATACCCGTCTTCAAAATCATTCTGCAGCCTAAAATCCGTGTCTTCACAAATCACCTGAAGTCTCTCTATCAGCTTTCTGATGGTATAAGGCAAAGTACTGTTCCAACGGTTCTGTACTTTACTGCGTCTGCTTTCCAGCGTATCCTCCGCTGTGGGATAAATTTCCAACATTTTTTCAAATCGTCCAATACCATATTCATCTGCCGTAGAAATATAATGATTAGATAAAATTTTATCCGCCGCATCCCAAAGTAAGGTAAACTCTGGATTTTCCGCCTTCAACGCCGCTGCCGGTTCCTGATATTTCTCCATAAAATTCGGCAAATGCGACAAAATATCCACTTCTCTATTCAATTTTTCACCTCCGCTTTGGTTATGATCCCGATAATACAGCTCTCACGCCTCCGGACACCGGAATCTCATATTTTCCAAGCACTACATTTTCTTCCATTCCATTCAATGTGGTACCTGCAATATCCGCTACGCCCTGTATGGCAAGTATTTTAGCCTCAATCCTGCTGATTCTGACCACCAAAGTATCGCTATCCGCCCATTCTTTCCTAAGTTCCAACAAATAATCCGACACAGCTTCCTGTATCAGGGAATCCAGCATATTCCATCCATACCCCGCTTCAAATGTAATCTTTGTACTAACACAAATTGGTACTGGAGTGGCGCTTTCCACTCTGACTACATGTCCAATGGGCGCGAGCCCGTACCCTTCTCCTGTATTCCTCTCCGGGTCAAGCTCCGTCTGAATCTTTTCCTTTAAGGTATCTGATACATCTGCATAATCAAAGGAATTCATCACCGTTACCAAAACGCTTCCTCCTACGGTCAGCTTTTTAGCAGAAGCGGCCCCATATACTGCGGAAAGCCAGGCGGCGGCATCCCCTTCCAATGTCCCGATAACAGAGTTGTACCAATTTTCTACCGCTTCTGAAGGATACATTTCTGCCGGCCTGAAATCTCCATTCCACACCCTTGTTACCTTACAGCCTCCAACTCCTTCCATTTGGCTGACTTTGCCCAGATAATCCGCCCGATTGCCCCCAAAGGATCTGTCGCGAAACGAAAGGAAATACCTCTGCCTCAACTCTTCGGTATCTTCCTCATCCTCCCCCGGAACCAAAAGTCTCGACAAACTGGCCGTTTGCAGCCCTTTAATATATTCTACAGGAATCATATCCCCCAGATATTCATTTCCGATACTTCCCGCCCTTTCGCATTTTACTTGATACACCCCCGGTCCGGTCTGTTCAGTCACCACATAATTAATATCTCCCACATTGAACCTTTGTCCGGCCACATTAATATTTATGGGCGTAAACGTTCCCTCCAACAGGGCATGGGTAGCCGGTTTGGGCACAATTCCCCTGTCCTTGCAAAGCAGTATCAAATATTCCCTTGCGGCAGTATCACCATAGGAATTGCGAATCAGGTATTCCAGCTCAATATAAAGATTCTGAAGTTCTACTGCGGTGGCGCTGTGAGTATCGTAAATCAATGCGCTGGGCCTTTTGTCCAACTTTTCGGAAACCCGCCCCAGCATACGTTCCAACAGTTTTTCATAAGTTATATCTTCATACATGAATCTTCACCTCTTTCACTCCTCTGATATCCCCATATATGGTGTGTGCTGTAAATGTGGTATGAACGACGCCTTTTCCCTCCAGGTCATGCTTAAAATCTGTAACGCTGATAATTCTTTCATCCACTGAAAGGGCTTCGGTAATCCTTCTCTCTAATTCGGGACATACCCATGTAACTGGTTCCCCATATAAGTCAATCGTCTCAATCCCATACCACCAGGGATAGATAATATATTGATAACGCTCCGTATTGAGTATTTTGAAGATGGCTTGTCTTACTGCTTCTATTCCATCCACCTTGCCTCTGACGGAATTACCCTCCAGTTCCATTCGATAAGTCAGGCTTGGTTGTATTCTTATATCAAGTTCCTGGTTCAGAAACTCTCCTTTAGATGGTATCATTTTCCTATCCTGTCCAGGACAATGAACTTCTGTCCTTTTTGCTGCCTGATCAGGATTACTTCATCACCTACAGCCAAGCCATTCTGTAGGGTAATCTGCTTTTCTCCTGTAATCATATGGGAATGTTTTTTTGATTGTTTTTCCGTTTTTCCATCAACGGTGTCTCCATTACTGTCTTCCAGATTGGATATATTGTGATAATGGTCTGTTTTCTCCTCTTCCGCTTCCCAATTTATTGTAGCCATAGTGACAAAATCCGTTACGTTTCTTGTGAGAATTAACTGAGATTCCCCCAGTATCATTTTCTGTTCCACGTTTATTGTCAACGGCTTTATGGTCCTTACTTCTCCAAAATACACATTTACGGGTTTGGACGCCTCCATCGCGTCCAATGCCGCCTTTTTCATTGTCTGCACAAACTGACTTGCATTCGCCAATCCCTCCACCTCCTGTTACAATTTACCGGCATTTTCTCTTCATGATTGCGCTGTCTATGTAATCCACTGCCTTTCCCACTTTCTATCGGGGTAGTTTTCCAACTCACTGCCTTTTTCACCTTCCATTTTATCTTCTAATTATTTCACCAATCCACTGCTTTATCTCCTTTTTGCCACGCTTCCATTTCCCTGATTGTTTAAAACCTTTTTCCGTAAATACTTCCGCTTAAATTCCATGTCCTCTTAATGTCAAGTCCATCCAATGCTCCCCTTCTTTGTAACTATGTTTGCACTGTTCCACAAGCATAAAATTCCTAAGAGACGCATCTCCCATCTTAAGATCAATCACTACCAAAGATCCTGCCCTGACCCTGTTATCTCCAATGGCATTGGTTATTTTCAGACTTTGGGTTTTCTTATTATAGAGGCTTAACAGCGCGTCAGCCTTCGCCTGACCGTTCTCTCCTTTGGATATGGTATCAAAATACTGCAGCACACCCCATTGATTCATATGAGTTCCGTCCTGTGCTATATAAACCTCTCTGAATCCGGTATCCTCATTGTCGTATGTTAATTTTATTTTGTTATAAGTTTCATCATCAATGGAAGTGGAATAATCATAGTTCTCGCCCGTTTCCTCATCTATCACCAGATATGCCCCCTGACTTCCCACCGCCATTGACGATAAATGCTTCAAAGTAAGACGCCCAAAGTCATCATACATTACATACATTTCCTTCGTATTGGTCAAAGTTTGGTCAAGTGCATTCTCAATCATTTCAAAGAGAGAGGTATTTTCCTCCACTCTGGACGGAATGATGTAACCGGTATCTTCTATCGTTCCTACCTTTAACCCATAGTCCGCCGCCAACATCTGAATCAACTGTGCTGCAGTTTTATTCTCAAATACTTTCGTATCTTTATTCTTCAAATACCGCAGCTGGTCATATGCTGTTACAGATATCATTCCATCCTTATTTCTTTGCTGCTTAAATATAAAACCAAAGAATATTTCATCCCCGTCCGCTTTCATCCTGACTGCACTGCCCTCGGAAATCACCAGCGTATCATCATGAATCACCTTAAATGTCAGTTGTCCCGGTGTGCTTCTTCTTTGGGTGGACCACTCAATTCCTTCCTGAACTGCAGGCTGGTATACCTTTGTCCCCGAATCATCTCCTATAAAAAGTTCTATCTCCATTTCTTTCTCCTTATACATCAATTCTTACGCAAAGCCATATATGTTTTTTATTTTGCTCGAAAGACGGTATCCAGCCATACTTTCCGGCGCTTTTTTTCAATAGTTCCGCCGTAGGACTTCATCAAGTGAATACACCCAAAACTTTTGCTGTTTATATTGCTGGAATTGTCAATACTTGACCCGGATAAATTAAATTGGGATTTCCCCCTATAGTACCTTTATTGGCGTCATAGATCACTGTATACTTAGCGCCGTTTCCATAAAATCTTTTGGCAATATTCCACAGGCAATCCCCTTTTACCACGGTATAGCTTTGGGCCGCAGCCGGCGCCGGCGCGTTGATTGTCTCTCTCTGTGGTTCGGCGCTTGCCTGCGGCTTGGAACCGTCAAAAGTTATATTTAACACCTTAGTCCCATAATCTCTCCATTGTTTTAATTTAATTTTTACCGTCAAATCAAAACCATTTTTTGAATCTTCTATAATTTTGTAATCTTCCATAGACACTTTGATATCGGTATTGAAAAGTTCTCCTCCCCCAGGAAGCCGTCGGCACACAATAAATTGAAAGGGTTCTCTGCGCGTTTTCAGGGATTCAAACATATCCAAATAATACTTTGCATTTCTAAAGCCTTCCTTATATACCGCATATGGGTATTGTAACTGGGGAATTTCACATTCAAATTCGATATCTGTCAAATCCGCTTTCTTTAAAATGTTTACCTCCCCTTCATTGATCAGATGCACTGTTTTATTGGCATTGTTGATGTGAAGTTCCAACTTGCCGGGAGCTACGGGCAGAAGACATCTATCCAAATAAAAATCATATCCGCTTTTTGCCATTATGTATGCACTCCTTCCGTCACAATATCCACGGCCTCATTTACCGCATTTGTCAATCCTGATACCACACCGTCCAAATCCATGTCAGAAGAAACATTATTATGGTTTGTCTGTTCAATATTGACCTCTGCAACCGTATATCTGTTAATTGCTTCCTGCTCTGCAATATCACGCAAGTACTTCAGGTCTTCCTGGGTGATGTCCATAGAATCGGAAATGGCTCCCGTATTGTCGGCAATATCGGAAACATCGTCCTGTACTCCGCCATAACCTGCAAACTGCTCTGCATAATCCTCCGCTTTCGGTGCTTCTTCTGTCTGAAATAACGTTAAAAGATCAAATTCTCCAACCTTTTCATCAATTCCCTCTCCAAAAGCATATCCTTTATCCCATGCTTCGCCGTAGTCCCACCCGGTAAAATGCCAGTCTTCCCCGTTAATCTTTTCCATTACTTCCACTTCTTCGCCAAAACTCTCATCCACCCAGCCGGAGATATCGTCTCTCCACCCCTGAATGAGACCGGAAAAGTCTTTCCCAAAGATAGTATCTATTGCCGAAGCAAGTGTCTGCAATAATGACAGCGCCGTATCAACCAAATCAAAAAACAATCTTACAACCGCTCCCACAGGATCCTGAAATACATTCGCGAAAAAGTTAGCAAATGCGGCTATAAAATTCCAGATTGCTGCAAAAAGGTCGATGGCCATATTAATAAAGCTGAATAATATATTTCCAATAGCAGCCAAAGTTACGGATATTACACCAAATATAACACCCGCTGCGGAAATAGAGGAACCTGTGGCTTTATTGATTGCTTCTATAACCGCATATATAATTGCAATCAGTGCAATAATAGCAATTATAACCATTACCACTGGACAAGCAGCAAAGGCAGCGTTTAATTTCCATTGGGCTATGCTTGCTATTTGAGAGGCTACCGCTTCGGCTATTTCCGCAACCTTGAGCCACAGTAACCATCCGTAATATACCGCCATTGCCGCTGCAATTCCGTATACGATAGGTGCAATCCAGGACCAGTTATCCATAATGGTTTGTCCCAATAGAAATGCCATCTCTAATAAACTAGACAATATGCCCATCATAAACTGTAATCCAAATGTAATTACCGAAACAATCTGTTCGATGGTTCCCCAATTGGTCTGAATGGCATCTACAAATAAAAGAACATATGGATATAACTTACCGCCGATTACTTCCATCATACTGCCCCAGGCATTTTGAAGCTGTATCATTTGACCCTGAGGTGTATTTGACATTGTTTCGTATAGCCCGCCCCAAGCTCCTTGCAGAACTTGTGTTATTGCTGCCGCTGCCTGCATATCGCCGGACAGCCCTAGATACTCTTCTCCCAGAGTTTGTACAATTTGCCCCTCCGTTGCCGTACCTGCAATGATTGCTTTATGTGCTTCCGTAAAATGAATTCCTTTTTCATCCAGCTCATCGTAGTCGCCTGTCTTTATTTTTCCAAGACTCTCTGCGTACTGTGTCATAGTACTGCTGTCTACTTCTCCCACCCCGTTCATGCCCATGGCATAATCCGCAAGCGTTCCCATCATCATTTCCACCGCATCCGCATCACTAAAATGTGTTGACAGTTCCATTGCCCCAGCTATCATCACATCATCCTTGTATATTCCTTTTGCCTGAATCTCTGAAGCCTTCGATGTAATGGAATTTAACTGTGCCTGCAATGCCTGTGTTCTTGCCTCCATGGTAATTTCCACACTATTTGTATTGTTTTGCAGGTTTTCTATCTCACTGGTTACTTCTGACGTGTCCGCCGTTACCATTGTCTCTGCAATATAATCCGCAACCTGCGTATCTTTTAGATTGCCTCCCAATGCGGAGAGTAACTGCACTTCTGTGTTTAACTGTGTGTCAAATGCCTCCAGGCCATCCTCGACAAAGCTGACAATTTTATCTTTATCAAACACATTGCCCAGAATACCTTTCATTTTAGAAACCATGCCCTCTAAACTCAAAAAGCTTTTCTTGCTGTCTTCCACCACCTGGTTAAACCGACCTTGTTCGTCCACGTTATCCCTGATATAGCGTTCTGTACCGCTAACTATCTGAGACAACCGTAAATATGCGTCATTGACAGCGGTTGCATCCCCATTATCCATAGCCTGACTCAGTTCATCCTGTATTTGAGATGCCTGACTCAACTGTATACGCAATTGTTCCAATTCCGCGTTGGCAGTATCCGATGACATATTTAAAGGATCTGAGGATATCTCTTGAATACGGCTGCGAATCATATCCATTCTGACCGCCATAGTATTCAAATCCATTACTGCCTGCGGCGGAAGGAATGTAGCACTCGCTGCATTTGCCGCAATGGAATCCTGTGCAGAATATAATTTTCTCATTATTGCATTGGCGCTGTCCACTTCCAACTGAAACCTGCCAAATCCAGTATCAGTAAATATTTCCACCGGGGCGGGCGGTGCATGGGGATGCACCAACAATTCTATTATGGGAAGACTTTCAATTACCAGTTGATGCATCACAGGAAACAAATCAATATTGATGACCGCATTTGACGGCAAGTCTAACTCAGGAGAAGGTCCCGGACCTCCACTTTCTGAATTACTCATATCAGGCCCTTCGCTGCCGCCCTGCATGTCTTCAATTGTTGATGTCACCAGATTCAACACTCCCACAATACCGTTAATCATATTGATAAAATCCGAATATACTTGTGCATGAGCTGCTGCCATTTCCATCACCTGCCTTTCTTTTTTCCATCTCTTTCATTTCACTTATTTTCTGCTCCTACTTTTAGCTTTTTTTCTTTCTTTTTTATCATTCTCCACTTTAATTTTAATTGCGGCAATGACAAACGCTTTTTCTTCTTCCTCCATTTCCAGGAATATGGAAGGCAGAATATGGAGCTTATGAAGGGCATAATAGGCATAATTAGCCTCACCATCCCCTTCCTCAATTAGTTTTTTGCTTCTTCCACCTTGTCATCCAAAGTCTTTGTAAATCCCTGAAATTTCTGCATCCATATGCAAAACTCCTGGTATTCTCCCGCGTCGTCCACCAGGGCATAAACAAGATCTTCCGGAGTCATAACGCCATAACTATCCTGCAGCTCCTTATCATAAAGATCCGGCACTACCGTAGACGTCACTATCATCTTACAGAGATACTGAGAACTGTTAAGTTTTGGCCGAAACAGATTTGGCTTCCCCGTAACCTGTACCTCCATGGTACAAGCTTCTCTCAGATTCTCATTTTCTTTTGAGGTAATATGGCGGAATTCCCATGCCAACGGCGTTCCATCTTCCCCCATCAAAGATGTGGTAGGCGCATATTGCCCATTCTTCCTCTCTACTTTATTTGTTCTCATAAATTTACTGAATTTTGACATATTATTATCTTCCTTTCTATTCGTTTTTTGCTTCTGTGAGAAAAACATTATTTTGTTATTATTTGTTAGTCCCCCCTCAAAAGAGGTAGTCATGGGACTGCAAATAACAGCGTAAACTGTTATTTACAGTCCTCCACCTTTAGTTTGTCAAAAATCCTGTCAATTCCGTAAAGCTTTCCGGAATGGAGAAGTCTTCAAAGGTACCTTCGATCTCTTCATCCAGATACTCTCCATCCGCATCAAATTTTGCCAGAATACCCCCATCCGTATTACAGTCATAAAATACTACCGTCTGCCTTTTTGCCGCCGATGTGGGATCATCATTTGTAATCTGCATTTCAAAATAAATATCCGCTCCGGTATTCTTGTAATCCAACAATGCCTGTCTCAACACGGACTGATTATAATGAGCCGTACCGCTGAACGTCCCCTCCATACCGCAAGACTTATGCCCTGCCATAATTGCTCCCAATCTGGGCACGGTAGCTTTGGTTTTCTCAATTTTAGCTTCCATATCAATCATTTGCATGAAATTATATCTGTGTGTGCCGATTGTCAGAAAACATTCTGCCAATTTTGCCGCAATTGTATCGCGTGCCTTCATAGTTACATTATTTTCCATAGATTTGTCCACCTTTCATTTCTTTACAATTTTTTCAATTATTTGTCTTTACAATGCAGCCATCAGAAGCTCCATTTTCCCAGAGTCCATTTATAGTTCTCTGTCTTATGGCAAGCTTATATTTTTATGATATGATATTGGTCATATACAATCTGCTCATAGCATTGACCACTTCAACCTCACTGTTTACTACCACTGATTTCTTTGTACTGCCCTGACTTACGGTGATATCGGAATCCGCAAAATTTTCAATGGCGCCCGCATCCTGCAGACTTTCACGCAGCTTTTTCAAATCAGACCAAAGAGAAGTTCTGCCGGATGCGTTATTAGGAACCACGCCCAGGTACTTCGTGCTAAACAGAACAGCATCATCATTGCCTAACTGATCAATTACTCTGATTGTCTGATTATCTTTGAATACCTGCCCCTCTGTGTCGGTGGTTGTAACCATACTGTTAATATCCTCCAACACCCTGATTTCACGATTTACCTTATGCAGCACAAATTCTCCGTTTGTAATGCTTGCAGCCAACTGTGCCTGTGTATATGCCGTATCCACCGCAAAAGCCCCGTTATAGACTTTATTTTGTATGGATCTGTTCACTTCACAACCACATTCCGCTCCAGTTACCCAATATACCAGCGCTGCTTCCGACCAGCCCTCGTCTGTAACTTTATTTTTGACATTGATTGTTCCCATATAATCTGCCGCCATATCGTGCAGTACCAACTGAAACTTGATTCCCAGCTCGTCTCTCATTTTTTTATTAAAGCTTACATACAAGTTTTTGGTGGCTGCGTCCGTAACCACTGCTCCCATAGTGTTATAGACGTAAGATTCTATGGCGTTTAAATACGCCTGATGGGAATTTCCGTCAACTGTTCCATTGGTTCCTCCTGTAAGAGGCGTGGACGCGCTGATCTCCAAAACCGCATCTTTCTTAAAGGTCACATATTGGTTATCCAAAAGTTCTGCAGCACTTGCCACAGTCTGCATGTCCATCTTGGAAGCACCCATATAAGTCGTCACATCGAATTTATCACCATCGTCAACATTGGCTTGAATCACAATTTTCAGGTCATTTCCTCGTACACCTCCGTATAACGCCGTTGCAAAATCATTTGCAGCCTTTTCACTGCCGCTGTTTAGACGATATGCATACAATGTCCTTGCTCCGAGAAACAAATCTGCCATTCCTTTCATTTTCTCATGATCAAAGGGATAGCCAAAAATCTCCTGGCAGTGTTTCCGATAATCATCACCGCTTACCTCAAAAACTTCTCCTTCCACACCCCAATCCAATTCCAGAGGCATAGTACAGATCCCCCTGTCGGACAATGCCGCAGACGCGGATGCCGCCGATACAAAATTAATATATGCCCCCGGAAGGGTCTTGTTCTGTGTTGTAAAACTTCCTCCACCTAATGCCATTTCATTCACCTTTCCTTTCCAATATTGCATTATTTTGCTCTTTCAAATCATAATAACATTTCATCAAATTCATTTACTTTCCTTTTGTTTGAGATACCAGGCTTTCCATCGGAACATTTTCCTCCGTCTTACAAACGTAATATTCATAATCCACATAGAAATCCAAAGTGCTCTCCGTCATTTCATGCATCATTTTTGTACCCTGATATCCATTGCCCTCAACAGTAATCAATGCAAGACACCAGATGATCCTATCCGCTATTTCGTTACATTCCCGCAGCCTTTGCTCTGTCATTGGCAGATATTGAACGCGAAATCGTTTTCGCATACCATATCTTCCTTCGGCACAAGGCCACACTGTTCCGCTAATACACTGAATACAAAAACATGGCTTTTCCAAAGTTTCATTTACTTCCTCCGTGTGGATTTCATAGTCATGCCCAAACTCCAACGCAAGGGCCGTACATATGGATTCCATAACGGCATTAATCATTTTTATACCCCCTGTGCGCTTTAGCGCACATACCAATCAATATTTGAAAGTTTACTTTCAAACTTTATCATCCTCCTTTCCACTTCTCATTCCCATAATCATTTTTTATTGCATATGTACCATTCTGTTCAGCCTCACCCCCTTTCCCTTCACTTCTGTCATCAAGATTTTACTGCTTTTTTCTTGACTTGATTTTTCGTGATTCATGTTTATTATACATGATTTTTCGAGCTTGTCAATAGAAATTATAGAATTTTCGATAATAAATTTTATCTTTTCTTTTTATCCCTTGATTTTTCGATACATTTATAGTATCCTATATTATAAGCAGAAACATTTTATTTTCAAGAATCAAGAAGTTTGAATCATATGCGTGCCAAAGGCACGCCAGGAGGTTACATTATGGAAGCTACTGAAAAGCGTATTAAAGAAATGATTATCACAAGATATGGAAGCCTAAACAAATTTTGCGAAATCATCCATATGCCCTGGACCACTTTGGACAGTATTCTCAAAAGAGGAATCGCTAACTCTAACATTACCAATATTATAAAAATAACCAGGGAGCTGAAAATAGATACGGAAAGCCTGGTATCGGGAGTGATTATGGATTCCATTGCAAAGCCGGAACAGCCGCAGACAATTGCGGCCCATTTTGACGGGGAGGAATACACAGAAGACGAACTTCAAAAGATTAAAGAATTTGCTGCTTTTGTCAAAGCCAGCAGAAAATGACAAAAAATTTTACTGTCGGAAAATAAAAGGGGGATTTTACTTTGGTTGAATATGAACAACTTTTACAGGATGCAGCCAATGACAACGTTCAAGTATTTGAGCAATATGACCTGACTGATACAAGGCTGAAAGGCTTATACTGTGACGGCGCCATAGCCTTAAACAAAGAACTTAAGACAAAAAAAGAGCGAAAATGCGTACTTGCGGAAGAACTGGGACATCATTACACCGCAACAGGGGACATTTTGGATCAATCCTTGACTGGCTGCCGGAAACAGGAAATCCACGGACGAGCTTATGCCTATAATCGTCTGGTGGGGTTAATGGGAATTATCGACGCTTACAAGCATCAATGTACAAACCTTAAGGAATCGGCGGAATATCTGGATGTGACGGAAGAATTTTTAGATGAAGCAGTTTCTTATTATAAAAGCAAATATGGTACACGTGTAACTGTAGATAATTACACTATCTTTTTTGAACCCTACGTAGCCGTATTGGAACTGGTATAATATTCCTGACACATGTAATTTTATATTTGCCGCCCGGAAGCACTCCACCGGAGCGGCAAATACTTTCTGAGAACTGTTCCTCATACAAAAAGCACTTGCATCCCTTGCCATTTCAATAGCATCTGCTACATTTTTTCCTTCTGTGAAAATATCCATATCAGGAACATATACAAGAAAATCCTCTTTGTATTCTGCAATAAATACTGGATATGCTTGTTTCATCCTCTATTCCACCTTTCTATAATTTAAATAAACGATAAAAAAGCCGCAAACCCTTGATTCCACTATGGAAATCTCAGACTTGCGGCTGTGCATCAAAAAAGCGGGTGATGGGAATCGAACCCACATATCTAGCTTGGAAGGCTAGTGTTCTACCACTGAACTACACCCGCATGTATCATATATTTACTTCTAAATGCCCAGAACCGGAATCGAACCAGTGACACGAGGATTTTCAGTCCTCTGCTCTACCAACTGAGCTATCTGGGCTTTTGTTTCATCCTTGCATCACGACATAGATTATTTTATACTATAACTTATCATTTGTCAAGGGATAATTTGAAAATTTTTAATTTCTTTTCTCGATCTCTCATTCCATACATCACTATCTTTTCCTATTCGCTAAAACTGCTGTTTACTTCCCACATTTCAAATACCTTCCCCTATAAATCTCCGCTTCTTTTATAATATTCCAGCAGCAATTCAACCACTCGGCTATAACTGACAGCTCCATCCGCAACGCCGTTGACTTTAAGATTGGTGTCAATAAACACATCTGCCGCAGCATCTACAATTTCCGTATCAATAATTGCTTTTCCGTTAATGCGATCCCATTCTTCCTGGGTGACAAAGATATTATCTGTCCACACCTGATCGTCAATCGTCACCGGAGGCACCAGTGCAATCGCTTCTTCATAAGCAGCACTGTTGCTTTCCCATGCTTTATACAAATCATTATTCAAATAATTTAATACACTCAGATACCCGGCATATTGAAAAAAACGATCTTCCGACAATACACATGCCAGATATCCGATAAAATTTGCCTCGTCCTCATAAATATAACCTCTTAAATGCGCAAGCTCATGACACATGGTAGAAGGAATATTTAAAATATACATTACATCATTATAATTCGCCTCCATGGAAAACGGAAAATAATACCCCTGCATGTACTGCTGACACATAAAATCAGAACACAATAATGCCTTCGGTCTCGGATAATACCCTTCCAGTTGGGGATACATTTCTCCTAACCGCCGCATCTGTTCCCTTGCCATATCAGCCATATCCAAAAGGTCACCATGTTCTCCCAGACTTCCGCCATAAAGCACCATTCCGTTTTCATCCCGCTCCATCTCTTTTGCCAGAATGTTGCATTGGTCCGCAACCATATTATACACTTTGATTAATTCTGTCAAAGTATACTCACTCTCATCCACGCCAAAGTAATGCTGCGAAAATGTAGAAGCATGGTATAAAATAAAACAGTTTAAAGTCATAACCAGACTCACACCCAACAATATCCAGGCCAGAACCCTGTAAAAAGCCATGCTAAAGCGCCGGATTCCCCCGTACACTTTTCTCTGTCCCGCAGTTTGCTTTCCAGTCATATCACATTCGCGGGACCCAGCATTTTTCTCTTCCACGACATCCCTTCCAAACACTGCCCTAAAACCGCTCAAAATGCCAATACCCGCCCATACAAGTCCCAAAACGATTGCCATAACTATCAGCACAGTTCCCGCCCCAAGCATCCATTCTCCCACGGAAAATGGAACCAGCCCGGTAATACGTCCATATGTATTAACCCACAAAGGAAATATATGGGCAATATACCAGTCTGAAAAATCAGTACTATTCCAGGCCGCCATATTCAGCGCGGCTATCAGCAGCAAGATCCCACAATACACCACATACTTGCCCATATTTCGCTTTCTTTTGTTCATTCTCACTCACCTTACTTCAAATGATCCTACACTCCGGTCATATAACAAAACGCAGTTTTCCGGCACCGAAAAACTGCGTCAATGTAAATTTCCTGCCACCTATAGAATTATCTTATTCATAGGACATATATTGCGAAAATTCCTTCCAAATACAGCAAATCCATGTCTTACCCTGATTTAATACAATTTCATTTCCATTGGAATCATAAAAAAGGTTTGGTTCATAATCACTGTTACGCTTCCAGGTTCCCTTAATCACCTTACCATTTGTAAACACATAGGCGTCACCTGTGCCATGTACACCAAATGCCAGATAATCATATCGATCATCATTGGGCAGCCTTTCCTCCCCATGACAAACCTTAAATACCACATTTGTCACCGTCAGTTGTTCCCCATTCATTTCATCAATATGCTTCTGCCCATACTGGGTACGGTAATATAATCTATCGTCCTCATTATAGGCAAAACAGGGATTACTCTGTCCATAACCGCCCGAATTGGTCTGCGTTCCGCCCGGATAAATCTTAGTGGCGTCAGGATACTCATCATAGGTTGCCAGATAACCGTCCTGCGTAAAAGTAAACGCCTGTTCAAAGCGATCCCTATACTCGGTCTCATATCCCTTTAACTTTACATCCTTATTATATCCGTCAATAAACAAATATCCTGTATGCTCCGAATCATATCCCGGCCTGGAAATACGCTCATACGTATTCGTAGCCCCATTGTAAATTCCCTCCAACGGCGTACTGATATTATCTATGGCATCGGAATTAATCAACTCTTCCACCCAGGGTCTTGCCAACCCCCAGTTACAATAAATGGAATCATAGGCCATAGCCTCATACAGATAATAGTCACGAGCGCTGCGGACGGAGCCAATATGATCCAAATCGTCATAATCTTCAAAAAGTCCCATCAGTCGGGTGATTCGTCCTTCTACCGGCGCTTCATATATAATGCTTGCCTTGGAAATACCATATTGGGGAAGCGCTTGGGCGATATTATTAATCATAACCGCCATATTTCTTCTCTGCGCAACACTGATATCCTTCCACTCCCCGGTAAGATAACTCTGCATCTTGTTATCTACAATTTTCCTCTCCGTAATGGGATGCTTTTCACCATTTGACATAAATCCGTTAGAAAGCGTCGGTTCTCCTGTCTCTTGCGGCAAATCCGTAACGCCCGGAATTGAATTGGACGCCCCGGACGAATTCAGCGGCGTTGAAGGTGCAGAACTTTCCAGTGTTACAGGCGGCGGCACTGTCACAATGGGCGAAGGTAACTCGTCCCCGCAGCCAGTTAAAATTCCTGCTGCAATTATCACTGCAGCCAATACTCTCTTTTTCATAGGGAATTTCCTTTCCTTTTCTACTTTATACTATATACTATTTTATCCTTAAGTTCTCCTCTTGTCCATTCCTTTTGAACAAAGTTAATAATTTCCTGTCTCTCTCACCTGCAAATCCTTATTTTATACCACTCCAATGACCGTCTATAGCCCATTACAAAACCATAATCAACGTACCGGCGCCAATAAGAATACAGCCTGCCAAAGATTTTGCCGTGAACTCTTCATGAAGAAACACAAACGCCAACACCAGCGTAATCACTACACTTAATTTATCTATAGGAACCACCTTTGATGTCTCCCCCAACTGCAGCGCTCTGTAATAACACAGCCATGAGGCCCCTGTTGCCAGCCCTGAAAGAATCAAAAATATCCAACTTTTCCTGCTGATTGCGCCAATCCCCCCTTGGGCATGGGTCAAAAATACCATCCCCCAGGCCATAATCACCACCACCACCGTGCGAATGGCAGTTGCCAAATTAGAATTCACACCTTCAATGCCCACTTTTGCCAGAATCGATGTCAGCGCAGCAAAAACCGCCGACAATAAAGCAAATACAAACCACATGTTTACCACTCTTTCTTTTGGGCAGAATCCTGCTTTCCCTGCCTTATTGTCAAACAATATTATTTTATGTCATGTTATACACTTTTTCATATCCAGAAGCAATTGTTGTCCAATTACCCTTTTATGTTTCCATTTTACCACACCTTTTTCCCTGGCACAAGTAATATGAATAAATCCATGACAAAACCCTGACAAATACCTGTCAGGGTTTTATTAATTGTGCAATCAAACGCTCCACTTCTTCCAAATGCTCACGACTATTTTCCCTATGGCTCTGTTTTCGGTACTGGGACGGGGACATTCCCTTCAGTGCCCGAAACGCCTTGGTAAAAACCAATGCGTCGCTGTAGCCGCAAGAAAGCGCAATGCTTTCTATAGGATATGACGTTGAATCCAACAGCTCCCTTGCCTTGGTAATACGAAAGGTGGTAAGAAACTGTTGGGGAGACATCCCCAAATAATTTCTGAATAGTGTATACAGATAGCTTCTGTTAATGCACACATAGTCCGCCACATCCGTCACTTTAATGGGATTACAGTAATTGCTTTGGATAAAAGAAACCGCTCGCTTTACATACTGGTTTCCCTTATCATCCTCATTTTTTGCTATCACACCGGCACTTTTGGCCAAAACGGACAAAAAAACTCCTAACTGCCCATTCCTACGCAAGTCATCTGCAACATCAAAGGTATTATGTTCCATCATATCCCTCACAATGGCATATAACTCCTGATCCTTATCACAGGCAAAAACCGGATGCCTGGCGGACAATCCCATGGAAGTCAAATATTCCCCTGCACGACTGCCCCCAAATCCCACCCATAGATAACTCCAGGGCTCCTTTTCATCTGCCTGATAAAATGCCAATTCGTTTGGCTGTATCAGAAACCCATACCCCGCTTCCAATCTATATTCATTGTCATGAAATCGAAATAACCCTTTTCCGCTCAATACGTAATGTATGAGATAGTGGGGTTTGGACGCGGGCCCAAAACTATGCAGACCTTCCGTTTGAGAACATCCGCAGCAGTTCACATACAGACTTCCGATTTTATCATTCTCAAAATCCAGCTTAAATGCTTTTTCCATAAGGCAGCCACTCTCTTACAGGATGAATTCTTTTTTGTCCAAATCCTCCTGTACCCTTGCCAAATCTTCCCGAATATGCAGCTTCTGTGGACAAACCGCCTCACATTTACCACATTTTACACAGTTCTTTGCCTGCTTTTCCTCACCCAGGCCATTTTCCCAATGATGTCTCACCATACTGTATTTCTGGTACATATGATAGGTGTTCCAAACTTTGAAATTTCCAGGAATATCCACCCCTGCCGGACAGGGCATACAATAACGGCATGCCGTACATCCACTTTTGACGCGGCTGTGAATCAAATCCACCACCTCTTCAATCACCTTATGTTCCTGTTCCGAAAGCGGCTGAAACGCCTCAAAAGTTCTCAGATTATCCTCCACCTGTTCCATGTCGGACATACCGCTCAGAACCACCTTCACATTGGGCAGACTTCCCACCCAGCGAAGCGCATAAGATGCAATGGAACGCTCCGAACCCAGGCTATGAAATTTGGCCTTAATGTCGTCCGCAAAAGTAGCCAGCGAACCGCCCTTTACCGGCTCCATAATCACCAGAGGCACCTTTTTTTCCTCCGTAAGATAATATCCCTTCATGCCCGCCTGTTCGTTGACATCCATATAATTCAACTGAATCTGGCAGAAATCCCAATCCCGATAACAAAGAATCTCTTTGAACACCTCATATTTATCATGGAAAGAAAATCCTAAATATCGTATTTTGCCTTCGGCTTTCAACTCTTCCAGCCTTTGAATCACTCCTATTTTCACCATCAAATCGAAACGCTCTTTATTCAGCGCATGTATCAAATAGAAATCTATGTAATCTGTCCGCAGTTTTTCCAACTGTTCCTGGAATACTGTATCCACATCTTCCAATTTCTCTATCTTCCAACATGGCAGTTTTGTGGCAAGATAAAAAGAATTCCTATCATATTTACTTAAAACCCTCCCCACAAAAGTTTCACTCTCCTGATTGTGATAAGGATATGCGGTATCAAAATAATTCACCCCCGCTTCCATGGCCTTTTGCATCATCTGTTCTGCCAATGGCTCGTCAATCTTTCCCTCTGCCGTCACTGGAAAACGCATACAGCCAAACCCCAAAAGGGACGTTTCCACACCCAATTTTTCCATGATTCTTTTTTCCATTTCCGCCTCCTATTCCAGTTCCATCTCTCCGCTTCCAGACTGGTTTTTATTTATTCCAGTTACCGCTTTTTCAGCATTTTAAACTCTACTTTATTATAGATTACCACAACCAACAGTGCTTCCGCAATTAAAAGTATGGTAAAAATCCCGCTTATCCATCCCTCAACAGAACACATAAAATAAATGGTAACTTCCGCAGCCACGCCGAAACCAATCACCAGCCAGCCACAGAATTTGTTATATTTTTTCACATCCACAACTTCAATGGGACGTTTATTAAAAACCGTATTTCTCTCTTCGCTGTTTAATATTTTCATGCCCACCCAAAGACACATGGCTCCCACAAATACAAACAAAATCATATCCATTATAGCTTTCTCCTATCTTAAGTCGCTGCGCGACAGCACTAAAGAATGAGGTTCTTTCGGCGCACACACAGGAGAGACAAATTTCATTCGTAAGTCATCTCATGAAATTTGCTCTCGTGCGTCTTCACAACCTCACCTGTCCAGCTTAACATTTTTAATAAATAGATTGACATTTCTTAGCCGGACGATTCCAGTTCCGTCTCTTCATTTCGATGCCCTTTTCAAGGAAGTATTTTCATCTGTTTATAATTCAGATGTAAAATCCTTCCGGGCATCTACATTGCGAGACTGATCTTATTCTCCATATAATTTCTTTCTCAGGTATTTGATATTGGTTTCAAAATCTACTTCCAGTACTTCCATCTTACGGATGGTGACAGGTTTGTATGTGTTCGGCTGTGGAATGTTGTCAGACACAATCTCATACGTGAGAAGTTTCCCGGCCATCAGGCTCAGGCGGAAGCATTCATTCCTGGTCAGGTTTGTTGTCAGGTTCGGCAATAGTCCATCCATAAGTTCTCCCCCATTGGTAAGGGCAGCCATGGGCAGTTTTTTTATCACTTCCGTGAGAACTTTTCTCTGTCGCTCCGTTCTTCCAAAATCTGTCCCAAGATAGCGGTTTCTACTGTAAGCAAGCGCCTGGGGACCGTTCAGGTGTACAAGCCCACTCTGGGAAGTGTCCATGTCGTCCGTACCCTGAGGTCTGCCTGTAAGCATATTATATTCCACCAGATACCCATTAACATATACAATTTCCTCGCTGCTTAATTCCAGTTCTATCCCTCCCACAGCGTCTACCAGACTGGCAAACGCCTCAAAATTTACCAGCACATACCGATTGACGGAGATGTCAAAATTTTTCTCAATGGTTTCCATCAGTAATTCCGCGCCCCCAAAAGAATAGGCGGCGTTCAAACGATTGCCATCATGCCCTGGAATCTCCACATACATGTCACGCAGCAGAGAAGTCATATAAATTGCCTTCGTTTTGCTGCTCACCGATACTAAAATCATCGCATCCGAGCGTCCGTCATCACTATTTTCACGGGAATCGTTCCCAATCAAAAGGATGTTTATCACGCCCTCCTCCTTCATGGGTAAGTCTGACACGGAAGCAATTTCCTTAAAATTCATCTTTGCATAGACCACGCCCACCAACTGATACAGGCCAATTCCCATCACGGCAAGCAAAAGCGCAACCACCACCAGAAACTTAAGAAATCCGGATTTCTTTTTTCTCCCTTTCTTTCCTTTTGACCTTTTAGAAATTCTCTCCTCTCCCTCAATCACCTTTGCGGATCGGGATTGTTTTACGGAACGACCTTTGGAGGAAGATTTCGACGCACTTGTGGTCTGACCTTTTCCATTACTCTGTCCTGATCGTCCTCTTCCGGCACGTTCAGCGCTTCCTGACTGACTTCTTCCAGTTCCCTGTCCTGATCGTCCTCTTCCAGTCTGTTCAACGCTTCCTGACCGACTTCTTCCGCCACCCTGCCCAGTTGTTCTTCCACCGGCTGTCTGTACCCTCTTACCGGATCGTTCCATATTTCCTGCCTCCCCCCTTTCTGCCATTGTATCATTCTGCGCCATTCCATTTTTCCGGCTTCGTATCACTCCTTCCCCTTGATCGGCTCCAATTTTCGGTTGCAAGAATTTTCGGCCGCTATCCCAATCTTCATATTCTGGTTCTTCATATTCTTCATATTCAACTTCTTCGTATTCTGCTTCGCTGTCCCAGTCTTCCTCCTCTGGCTCCTGGTATTCCGGTCCAAAATACCCGTTTTCATCAGGCCCCCATTCCTTGTATTCCGCTTTCTCAGCCTGCTCCCTGTAACCTCTTCTGAAATTTTCCGAAACTCCCGCCCCATCTGCCGGAATCTGTTGCTTTCTCTGTCCTCTATCTTTCTGTCCGTTTTCCAGCTCATGTTCCAGGAACGCTTCCAAACCTCGCTGAATCTGCTCCATTTCTTTCTTGTTTTCATCATTCATAAATTAATTTTTTACCTGCCTGTTTTTATTTCACCATTTTGCATGAATACTCTACCATATAACAATATTTTCCCCTCTTTCCCAAATCCCAACGCCATAAAAGAAAGCTCTCAAATATTGTATCATAAAGCATCTTATTGTACCATAATTTTTTTGCGCAAGAGGGTGTGTAAACCCCCCTCTTCAAGCGCAAATGGAATCAACAGTTGACACAATGTTCTTTTGTGTCAACATTGTACCATATATTTTATAGCCTATCTCGAAAGTAAAAATTAAAATTTCTTAAACCTTACCTAAATCTTTTTATACACAATCCGCCTTTCCCGCACTGTTGAAAAAGCAATGATGTATTTAAGAGAAATCGAAGGCACCTATATTGATCTTAAACGAGAACCGTATAAAAAAACATTGACACAATGGACGCAATTCAGCAAAAAACGAATGAAAAGAGGGCTTAAACATGTTATAATAAATAAAGGTATTTCAAGGCATTTTCCGACACGGAAAAGCGCAAAACAATATGGGAAAAAACTGGAGCAAAAACCGCATAGGCTGCGGCGAACTAAAACTGTATATTCCCCAACATTTTAAAGCACAGACCATACTTGCAACTATTACCGAAAAAAGGAGCGTTTCATGAAAGCATTATCTCCGCAGATTCAAAATTATCCTACACACACAGGCATTGGAAACCACCTGATATTTGCCTGGAAATACAGCCAGGGCCACCACATACAAACCGCCTATAGAATTGATATATTTCATAAGGATAGTTTAACGTACACCACAGGAAAAGTGCTGTCAGATGCACAAAATAATATTAAATTACAACTTCGTTTAGAAGAACAGACAAAATATAATTTTATTGTATCAGTGTGGGACGAAAACTCTTTTTGTGAATCCTCAGAAAGAGAATATTTTATAACAGGTGTCATGGATTGGCATGGAAACTGGATTGGAAACAACACTACAAAACCATTGATTGCCAGACAGTGTTTTATTGCTCGTAAAACAGACAATGCCGTTTTGTCCCTATGCGTGCCAGGTCAATTTGAAGTAAAAATCAACGGCAGAAAAATCAGCCCCTATGTCTATGAGGGCAGCCAGACCGACTTTAACAAGCATGTTCATTACACAACATACGATGTGGCGGAGTTCATCGCTGACGGAAAAAATGAAATAACGATTGAAGCAGCAAACGGCTGGTATATTGGTGACGACGACAATGGCAGACGCTATTTTTACACAATGGATAAAGGCTACACCCCTTTTGGCCATAGCCTCTCTCTCATTGCACAGCTAAAGATTGACGGAAAGTATATTGCAACCGATCATTCCTGGGAAATAGCCCCTAGTAAAACTGTCCTTGCCGATATCTACGGCAGCGAGGACATTGACAATACCATTGACTATAAATGGAGTCAGGCACAATACGTCAAACCTCCAAAAGGCAAGCTAATTCCTTCTGATTACCCGCCCGTAATTCACAAGTATTGTTATATCCCACAAAGTGTGGATAAGAAACGAATGATCTTTGATTTTGGACAGAACATGTCCTCCCAGTTTTGTTTAACAGTCAAAGGCAATCGTGGTCAGAAAATAAAGCTGATTCCCGCCGAAAAACTGTTGCCAAACGGGGATATCGAACAGACCTCAAATACATATTCCATACTTACCCTAAGCGGGGACGAGGATGTCTTTGAGCAGAAATTTTCAGTAAATGGTGCCAGATGGTATAAGCTGGAAGGCGTAACTTATGAGCAAATCATTGAATTAAAATCATATTTTACAACATCACAGGCGGAAGATTGCGGACATTTCAGTTGTTCAGATGAACGACTGAATAAAATTTATATGATCATTTTGAAAGCCATGGAAAGTAATCTCAATCACTCCCATACTGACTGCCCAACCATAGAAAAGCTGGGCTGGCTTGAACCCAATCATTTAATGGCCAAAGCGATTATGTATAATAAAAGCGTCAATATGCTTTGGTCCAAAATTGCCATGGATATGCGCGACGCACAGTATACTGAACGTGAATTTGACATTGACAACGGAGCCCATCCTCATGAATACAAAGCCGGTCTTGTGCCTTCCATTGCCCCCAGATATGCGAGATTTATAACAGATTATCAAGAAGGAAGCTTTTGGGATATTATTCCCTGGGGCAGTTCTATAATTCTGGCTGCTTATGAACAATACCTGTTTTACAACAACAGACAGGTTCTTGAGGATAATTATGAAAGCGCAAAGAGATACCTTGAATATTTGTCAGAACAATATCATGATTATAACCGTCTATATAACAAAAACGGCGAAGAACAGTTTATCCGCGCGGGGCTTGGCGACTGGGGTTTTGAGCAAAACAAGGGCAGAAGCCAGGAAAATATTGAAACCGCTTATTACTATCATGACCTTATAATAATGGCCAAAATTTCGGAAATACTGAACAAGGGCGAGGAAACAGAATTCCTGAGAAAAGCAGAACAAGTAAAATATTTATATAACAAATTTTTACTGATTTCAGATAAGGGCGCATATTATAAAGAGTATCAGACAGGCAAAATCACACAGGCAAATCAGGCAATCCCCCTGTGTTTTGGGCTGGTGCCTGACGAATATGTTTCCGACGTGGAAAGTACATTGATTCATCTCTGTGAGCACAAACATCTGGAATGTGGAGAAATCGGACTTGTGTATATCCTTCGCTCACTGGCAAACGCCAATCGAAATGATATCATATACAATATGATTTTAAAGGACACGCACCCATCCTATTTGCGTTTCGTAGAAAATGGTGAAACTACCTTACCGGAGTTTTGGCGTGACGATGCCAGAAGCCGCAATCACGATATGATGGGACATATTATGGAATGGTTTTTTACGGAAGTAGCCGGAATAAAGAGTGACGACGGTTTCAAAACCATACACTTACGCCCAAACTGCACTGATTTCATAGATGATTTTGAGTGCGTATACAATAGTATTCGTGGAAAAATCAGCGTAACGTACAAAGATGGAAATCTGAATGTGTCAGTTCCAATGAATTGTAAATACATATCATAAGACACAGTTGATCTTTTTTAATGCCACTCTCAGTTCTTCACACACGCAGCTCAGCGCTGAACTGTTCACACATAGAATTTCCAAGCGTCTCAAAAGGTTTCTCCTCTTGACAGCTTGGAAATTCTTCTCAATCTTCTAATTTCGCTGGCGCACCGGATCATCCATGGGCATCATGAAAATATCTCTACACCCCTAAATATCAACCCGCAGAATCAGCCCCAACACCCTTCCAGCACAAATCTCCATCTCCTGACGGGTCAATTCCCCCTTCTTCATTGCCTCAAGAAGGCGTTCTGAAAAGCCGCATCCCATCTTCACATCATTTCCGGCTTTTACTTCCTTATAGTGTTCCCCGCCCGTCCACCAGTCCGTGGTCACCATACCTTCAAATCCCCATTCTTCACGTAGAATTCCTTCCAGTAATTCCCGATTTTCGGAAGCTCTATGTCCATTTACAATATTATAAGATGACATGATGCTCCAGGGTTTTGCCTCTTTTACAATGATTTCAAAGGCCTTTAAATAAATCTCCCGAATTGCCCGTTCAGAAGCCCTGGAATCACTGTTTTTCCGATTTCCTTCCTTATTGTTCAGCGCAAAATGTTTCACGGTTGCCGCCACATGATTACTCTGAATCCCTACAACCATTGCGGCTGCCATTTTCCCTGTCAGCAAAGGGTCCTCGGAATAATACTCAAAATTCCGGCCGCACATTGGACTTCTATGGATATTTACCGCCGGCGTCAGCCATACGCCGATATTATTTTCCTTAACTTCCATACCGCCGGCCGCCCCCACTCGTTCTGCCAGTTCCGGATTCCAGGTACAGGCAAGCATGGTGGCGCAGGGCCAGGCGGTGGTGTGGACATCACACTCCGGCAAAATCCGCAGTCCGGCCGGTCCATCGGCTGTCATAACGGAGGGAACCCCATATTCCGGCAAATTTCCATAGCCAAAAGTATTTGCCACCCCAGTATTAGGCTGGCCTCCCAACAAATCTGCCAATGCTTCGTCCGAAAGCTGCTTCAGGAAATCCGCCATGGACAAAACGCCTTCGGCCACTTCCTCCAGTTTGCGTTTACTCTGATCAGGCTTCCACAATACATAATGATCCCGAAACCTGACCACTGGAGTAAAGCCGTCCAAATCCCACATATTTATAGGTTCCAGTACATTTGCATCCGTATCCACCGGCACTCCTGCGGGCAGTGCTTCATAACTTCCGTCGGACAACATTCTTTTCTTTAACTGTACCGGCGCCAATTTTGCGGAAAGCTGTTCCACAATCACATCCTCATCCAATGAAAACACATAATCCGTTTCCACCGTATCTCTCACGGAAGTACCCACATAAAAATGATAAGCCCCCTTTTCCAGCACATAAGCGGATTTAGCTATTTTGCCCAAATCATCATAAGACGCCATACTGCTCATGTCAAAAGTAAGCACAATCGTCTGTGTCTCTCCCGGCTGCAGCAGTCTGGTTTTCCCAAACGCAATCAGACTTTTGGCCGCTTTTCCCAAACGCCCCTGCGGCGCGGCAAAATACACCTGCACCACCTCTTTCCCCGCTGTACTTCCGGTATTGCACACTTCCGCACGAACTTGAAACTTTTCACCTTTCTTTTCCATTCCATCCACTGCCACAGAAAAGGTGGTATAGGACAATCCAAATCCAAAAGGAAAACTCACCTTCTCTGCCGCCGCAGGAATTGTCTCAAAATACCGATATCCCACATAAATATCATCGGTATAATCCACATAATCATCGGATTCATGAAAATTTTCCCAGGAAGGATAGTCCTCCAGTTTTTTAGCAAATGTGTCCGACAGCTTACCGCTGGGATTTCCCATTCCCATCAAAAGTTCTGCAGCCGCCAGTCCTCCTTCCATTCCGCCCTGCCAGGCAAGCAGCACAGCCTGGATTTGGTCATCTTCCCGAAACCACTCTGTATCCACAATTCCTCCCACGTTTAATACTACAATCACCTGCGGGAATGTAGACTTTACCTTGTGAACCATAGTTTTTTCTTCGGCTGTGAGCTGGAAATCCTTGCTGTCCCTGTCCCATCCTTCTCCGGAAAAGCGGCAGATGCTGATGATGGCCGTATCAGTAAAGGCCCTCGCCTTTTGCAGCAGCGCTTCCGGCACTTCCGGTTCCTCCGTCATACCCGGCTGCTTTCCTGCTCCATACTGGTCCTGGACATTGTTCTTGTAAAATTGTGCCAGCTCGTCAAAAACAACTGCCTTTCCTTCCAATGTCAGAAAACCATCATATAAATTACGAGTGTAGGAAACCGTCACATCCCCGCTGCCTCCACCACCCTTCACATAATCAATAGAAGCCTTGCCAAATAGCGCTACCTTCACACCCTTTTTCAGCGGCAGCGTCCCTTCTTCATTTTTTAGCAGAACCATACCTTCCTTCGCCGCTTCTTTGGAAAGTGCAATATGCTCTTTACACGCAGTAATTCTTTTTCCGTCTTTTCCCAAAGGAAGTACCGGCTGATACCATGACCTTGTCCATCTCTTCATTTTTCATCCCTGCCTTTCAAACGATTGCTTTCCACCGTTTTTTCTTCATATCCAGTAGGGAAATATTTTGTCTGCATGACAAAATGCCAGCATACTATTTCCTCTTGTCCGGGCGCCCCACGTTCTGCCCCCATTGTCTTCACTTCCGGGAAGCGCCTGGTTTCACCACTATTCACAATACAAATAGTATACAAAAATTCCCCCTAAATAGCAATCTCTTTCCTTCTAAATTTGCGCCAAAAAACTCCCTTTCAGGACTGTAAGTCCCAAAGGGAGTTATGTGTAACAGGACATTCTCAAAGCAGCCGCCCGTCATATTATATTGTAAATTTATGTACATCCTTTACCAAAGTTCCAACCTTATCTCCCAAATCTTCCACAATCATCGTAGAATCATCCACCATTTTAGACAACTCTGTGGACATGGCCGCCGTCTCTTCCGAAACTGCCGCATTATCCTGAGCAAGCTTATTCAATACGGAAAGGGACTCCGTAACATTGGACCTTTGCTTTTCAATTTCATTGGTCATATCATCTATAGAGTGAACAGAAGTAACACATTTTACCAATTCCTGATGCAGCTTTTCCATAATATGCTGCGTCTCTGTCAAAGAATCTACCTGCAAATCCACCGCCTTATTAATTTCATTCATCACTTCAACGGATTTGGTTGCGTTGTCCTGCAATTCTTCCACGGTCCGGCTGATTTCATCCACTGATACCGCCGACTGATTTGCCAGTTTTCCGATTTCATCCGCCACCACTGCAAACCCACGTCCCGCTTCTCCGGCTCTGGCCGCTTCAATGCTTGCATTCAATGCCAACAGACTCGTCTGATCCGAAATCTCGTTAATCAGATTTGCCGCCATATGAATCTGTTCCACTGACTTATGCGTACTCTCCGTCTGCGCCGCCATAGCAGAAATGCTTTCCCTTGTCTTATTGTTTACTTCTATCAGCCGAACAAGAGTCTTCATGGATTGTTCGCTGATCCTATTCATCTCTCCCGCATTGTCATTCAAATTCGTCACTTCTGTGCCGGTACGCTTAATCTTATCCGCCATATTATTTACATTGTCATTGGCCTCGTCCGTGGACGCCGCCTGGCTGGTAACATTTTCCGCTATGGAATCAACCGCTATGGAAACCTGTGAAATAGATTCCTTCATATTGTCAAACGCTGTATCAAAACTTCCCAACGCGCTGTTAATCCCTTCGGACACATTTGTAATGCCCTGCAAAAGTCCCCGCATATTCTCCTGGGCAATCCTCAAAGCATCCGCTGTCTGGCCAATCTCATTCCGCTGCTTTACATCCACGGACATTGTTAAATTGCCCTGAGAAAGATTCTGCGCAAAATCCTGAATTTTTTTCAAGGGCGCAACAATTCGTTTTCCAAAGACAAACGCAATCAAAACGGCAATGACAATGACAACAATAAGTACCATCCCTGTTCTGGCCATTACATCGGCATACTCTTTATCCATTCCCGCCTGCATTTCGGCTTTCGCCTTGTTCATGTCATCCACATAATTCCCTGTGGCAACACACCATCCCCAGGGCTCGAACATTGCAGCGTATGCAATCTTCGGCGCAACCGTAACGCCGTCGGATTTGGTAAAGTAAAACTCACAATAACCGCCTTTTTCAGCACTTTGACATACATTGATTACCGATTGGGTAACCTTGACTCCATTTTGATCTTCCATATCATAACGGTTATTCCCTTCCTGCTCCGACAAAATAGGGTGCATAACAAGGATACCGTCTTCACCGTCAATCCAGATATAACCACTCTTGTCATCTCTGTATCGCATCATACGAATGGTTTCTTTCGCATCCTCTTGGGCTTCCGCTTCCGTTTTCTCTCCTGCCTGAAATTGTTCATACTCACTCTCTATAACGGACAATGCACTCTGTATCTGAGATTTTATTTCAGTTTTATACCCGTCGCTCATGGCCTCGTCATAAGTATCATATGCAGAAGTTGACATTAACTTAATGGAAAATACCGAATTTCCCCCAATACCCAAGGCCGTCAAAACCGTCACGGCGCAACAGATCCACATAATCGAACTAATCAAACTTTTCTTCCTTTTGTTCATTACAAACTTTCCTCCCTTTCTATTTTCTATTCTATTCCTGTTTTCAATAAAAAGCAATAGTTTCATCAAAAATGCGCAATATTTCACGGCAATTTAACCAACTTTGTATACTTCTTGCCTTTTTTATGGCATACTATTATAATCATATGTGTAAATTTTCAAATTACCACAAAAACATATTCCATTTTTCCTTCCACGCCTACATGCCTTTCATCTCGTGTGGTTAGCTGACCTATAAAACAAAGGAGCGTATTTTACATGAAAAAACATATACTATTTTTTAGTTCCCTCATCCTGTGTCTGATGCTGAACCTGACACTTTTCCCCATATCCGATATGGGAATTCCTGCCATGGAAGACATACTTTCATCGGTTTTCTTCGGCTCTCTTTCCTTTCCCGCACATAGGCAGGTAAAGGCTGCCGAAGCCAATTCGGACAATGCTTCTGCCGTTTCCGAAAAAGTGGAAATCCGATTTCTTCATGATACCCATTCCCATATAAACAGTTTCCTTACAGTGGATGAAGGAGTGCCTGTAACCTTAGGCGGCTTTTCCCGTATCAAGACTCTGCTCAATGACATGCCGCAGAAACCCTTGATTCTGGATGCCGGAGATTTCTCTATGGGCACTCTGGTTCAGACAATCAGCCAAAGCCACGCCCCAGAACTACGAATGTTGGGCGCACTGGGATGCGATGTGACCACTTTGGGCAACCATGAATTTGATTATCGTTCTCAAGGACTTGCCAATATGCTGACAGCCGCGGCCGCAAGCAACGACCCTGTGCCCGCAATGGTTTTATGTAATATTGACTGGGAAACCATGGAAGCTGAAGGGCTTACGGAAGAACAGAAACTATTAAAAGACGCCTTTGACATTTATGGCATGAAAGATTATGTCATGCTGCAGCAGGGAACTGCCAAAATTGCGGTATTTGGTGTATTTGGAGAAGACTCTCTGGCCTGCGCCCCCACCTGTGTACTGAAATTTAAGAATCCCCTGGAAGCCGTCGCTGCAACCGTTGAGGAGATAAAGGAAAAAGAGGATGCGGATTTGATTATCTGTATTTCTCACTGCGGCACAAACGAAGACGAAAGTAAATCCGAGGACGAAATTCTGGCAAAAACAGTTTCGGACATTGACCTGATTATCAGCGGTCATTCTCACACCACCCTGACAGAACCCATACGATATAACGATACTTATATTGTCTCCTGTGGTGAATATGGGAAAAACTTAGGTTCCATCTGTTTCATCCGGGATGCCAATACCGGCAGATGGTCTCCTTCCCGCTATGAACTTCTGCCCATCACCCAGGATATCCCCATGGATGCTCCAACCCAGGAGAAAATAGACGCTTTGATGGAAAAAGTGGACAGCTCCTATCTGTCACAATTTGGCTATACCAGCAAGCAAGTGCTGGCGGATAACGACGTCATATTTTCCTCCCTGCATGATATGTCCAATGTACACACGGAGCATAATCTGGGTAACCTTTTGGCTGACGCCTTTGTCCATGGGGTAGAAACTGCGGAAGATTTTGACGGGAATCCTGTGGATGTGGCATTGGCTCCCTCAGGATGTATTCGGGACACATTCGCTGTGGGCGCCATTACCGTAGAAGATGTGTTTAACGCCTATTCTCTCGGCATAGGACTGGATGGTATTCCAGGATATCCCCTGATTAGTATGTATCTGACCGGCGCGGAATTGAAAACCGGTGCGGAAATAGACGCCTCCATGTCTGATTTTATGACAACCGCAAGGCTGTATCTCAGCGGCGTCAGCTTTACCTTCAACCCCAACCGGCTGATTCTGAATAAAGTCACAGACTGCTATATGATCGACGCATCCGGCAATCGGGCGGAAATTCAGGACGACAAACTGTATCGGGTGGTATGTGATTTGTACAGCGGACAAATGCTGGGCGCCGTGACAGACGTTTCCTACGGCATCCTATCCATTCAGCCCAAATTTGCAGATGGCACTCCCATAGAAGATATTGAAGATGCAATTATCACATCCAATGGTCAGGAGATAAAAGCATGGGCAGCAGTTGCCGGATATCTGGAATCCTTTGAGGATACGAACGGCGACGGAATCGCTGATGTCCCCCAATCCTATGCGTATCCCCAGGGTCGAAAAGTAGTGGAAGACAGCAAGGCGCTGGGGGATCTGTTGAAAAATCCAAATAAGTATGGGGTGATGATTGCAGCAATTATACTTGCACTAATTCTAATACTCATATTGCTGATTGTCACATTATTGAAACTGATCCGCAAACTGGCTCGAAAGTATCAAAAATAAGGTACCTGGATATTTGGCCATTGATTTCAGTCATTTAGAGAACTTGTGTTTATGAATAGGGTATTTATAGCTCTTTGCGCAGAGATGGCGATTGTGCCATTTTGGACATGGGCGCTTTATAGATCAGAAGAGAAATCATATATTGTATCACTCCCCCTGCAGCAATCACTACTAATCCCAATACCGCTAATTGCCATAACGCAAGATTGCTCGTTTTCAACAATCCAAATGTATGAATCTTTCCTACATAAATGGGGCCAAAAATTCCTATAAATAAACACATGGAAATCACAAAAAACTTATATGCAACCGCCATATATACCATCAGAAACAACATAGACAATATTTGCATCAACAATTCCTGGGTCATCCTTTGAGCCGATGCCGGATATCTTATAACATGCCCCCAATGAATCAGAATATTGACAATATGGAGAACCAACATATTGACACAGGCGAACACTGCCGGCACGGACGTCTGCATTTTCTTCTTAAACGGCGAAGACTGTACCAGATTTGACACACTTAAAGAATACAACATTTGTACGGGCATCAACGCCACACACATCAACATATAGCCTCCCAAAAAACCATTGCCTGTACTGTCAGGCATAGCATAAAATACAAGACCAAGCAAAAAGAATACAATCATCATTATACAATTGGATGTTTTCCCATACGCATATCGTATACTTTTCAATCCCAGTTTCCAACTATTTATCATAATAACTTCCCTCCACTTTCTTCATTGCCACCCTGACAGCCACATTGCTTACCAGGATACCCCCTATAAATAATATCACTGTATATACCGCCATAAGTCCCGGCAGCCCTGGCAGAAACCAGCATATTGAGCCAAACATTGACATTCCATATCCCACCATCATATGAAACCATAATAAGCTCCCATATCTTGTAATAAAAGTACCCAATATGGAGCAGAACCAGGAAATTGATACCGCATAAGACAAAACCAGCCATATCTCTCGCCCTATTCCTTTATTCTCCCAATATACTATAACGGCGCACACTGCCATAACCACTATGGCAGTAAGCAATTTCCTTGCCATGTCCATAGAAAGGGCATTTCGCATTATCTCCATGCCCCTGTGGGATGTCTTCAAGTAATCCAGTTTCTCCATGTCTTTTGTCTGAATTCCCCCAAACAGCCAAGTATCAGAAATAATTTCCACCATCGGCAGGAGTACTGCTGCAAATATCATGGCCGCATTTCCAAATCTTCCTACGCTCCAGAGGGCAATCCCTGTCACAATCACCGGTACTGCCAAAAACATGCAAATCCGATAAATAAAAGAAGTAAATACCAAGTAACTTTTTATTCTATGTTTCATTACAGCTCCCATCCGCCCAGACGTTTTTGCCGCACCAGGGCATTGTGCAAATTACATTTTAACGCATATACTATTACGTCATGTCATTCTAACTTCAGTTTCGTATTTGCCTTCATAACAGCGATGATAATCTGCGACAGCGTCGGTATCTCCTGAACCGTATCCATTCCTGCCAAACGCTCCAAATTTTCCGCCAGACAGATTCCCTCAAATCCATAATTGCTTTTTGTCATGGAGAAGAGAATCTCTTTTGCCGCTTCCGCATCCTCTGCCTCTCCTTTCACCAAAATATATTTCTCTTTTAATGCTTCCACAAAACCTTCTTCTACAATTTTCCCCTGTTCCATAATGATTGCGTAATCTGTTACATTCTCCATATCCGTAATATTATGCGTGGAAAAGAATACAGAATGTTCTCCGTTTCCCTGTTCTAAGTATGTCCGAATCAATTCACAGAGTTTATCACGCATCAACGGATCCAACGGAGAAGCCGGTTCATCTAAAATCAAACACTGTGTATCTCTGGCCAAAACCGCCGCCAACATTAACTTCATTCTGTTTCCATCCGAAAGCTTCTTCACTTCCTTTACCTGACTCTGGGTAATCCCAAGCTCACAGCACAGTTTGCGAAATCTATCCCCATGAAAATTGTCAAATAAAAGTTGGCTGATCTCTTCCACCTGAGCAATGGACCAATGGGGCAGAAAATAACTTCCCGGACCGGTATATCCAATGCGCTCCTGAATATTACTGTTGATTTTCACTCCCTCTTCCCCAAAATAGCAAATCTTTCCTTTAAAATCCAGCCTGATCCCTGCCAATATATTGAGCAAAGTAGTCTTGCCCGCTCCATTTTCACCAATCAAAGCTGTTGCAAATCCTTTTGGAATCCGCAGTTTGGGAATATCCAATGTAAATCCCTTATACTTTTTCGTCAAATCCAATGCCCATATCACATTTTCCTGCCGCTCCAGTCTCATTTGTTTTTCCTGCTCCATTTTGATACCTCCTATTCCAGTTCCGTCTCTGCACTACAGCGCCCCTTTAGGGGAAGGAAATTTCATCTGCATAGTACGCAGCTTAAATTTCCTTCCGGGCGCCTCCGTTCCGAGACTGTTTTTATATTTTCTCTTGACATTTCTTTGCTGGTCTATTTATAGTTCCCGCTTGCGGGAACTTGTTCCGTCTCTGCACTACAGCGCCTCTTTAGGGGAAGCAAATTTCATCTGCATAGTACGCAGCTTAAATTTCCTTCCGGGCGCCTTCGTTCCGAGAC
>JAAWCE010000016.1 GCA_022793065.1 Lachnospiraceae bacterium | reverse complement strand
GCGTTCTGTAAATATATATGTCCAATTACAGTATTTTTGAAACCGGCATCCTATTTTTCATTGCTGCATATGAAATGTGACAAAAGCAAATGTGTTTCTTGTGGAAAATGTAAAAAAGTATGTCCTATGAATGTTGATGTAACTGATAACTCAAGAAAACGCAAAAACGGGACAGAATGTATTTTATGTTTTGAATGTAAAAACATTTGTCCTAAAAACGCGCTATAATTTCCGAGATAGCGAATAAAACAACATATTGTTAAAGAAATAAGCATTTGACATTACACAAGGATAACGAGAGAATAATGCTGATACAGCATGATAGTGTGCAATTCTCTATTGAAGGATTGAAGGATATAATGAAAGTCCATACTTGACAGAAGAATATGGAAAATGCTGTAAAACCCCCTGATAGGAGATGTTTTTGGTAATTTGATTCCCAGGTTGGAGCGGGAAAGGTGCAGAGCGGTAAATTGCTTTTTCTTGACACATATGAATGGGGGGTATATGATAAGCATAAATAAAAAGGATGTTGTAGAAGAATGTAAAGGCCGCGCTTTTGCGCACAGGGAAATGTAAAAATGAAGAAGTTTAAAATAAATGTAAAAAACAGGGCACAGCTTTTGATGCTTTTGCTGGTAGCAGGGGTCTTGTGCTGCTTTGTGGTGAAAAAGGAAGGATATCATATGGATGAACTTCTTTCTTTTGAACTGTCCAACGCCCAGTATAATCCCTGGATTGTACCCACGCAGCCAGAGGGAAGATTGGCTAAATTCATGCGGGAGGAAGTGCAGGGGGAGACCTTTGGGGAGACTGTGGGAAACCTTTTTGACATAGGGATGGATGTGGTGAAAAACAGGGGAAATAGTAAGCTTTTGCAGTATAAGGCGGATGTGTACCCGGAACCTGTGTGGATTAGCGGGGAACAGTTTACGGATTATGTGACTGTGGGAAAGGGAGATCGTTTTCAATATTTTTCTGTTTATTTTAATGTAAAGGATGACAATCATCCGCCTTTGCATTTTATGCTGCTGCATACAATGTCGTCTTTTTTTCCGGGAGTTACGGCGCCTTTTTTGGGGGATACCATTAATATTCTGGCAATTTTAGGCTGTATCCTTTGTTTTTTTCGGATTGGAAGTCTTTTGGAAACCTATGGATTTTTTCCTTCCGGCTTCGGAAGTGCGGCTGGCATGGGTGCAGGGGCATTATATGGTATTTCCTCAGGAGGTATTGGCACGGCGTTACTGATTCGTATGTATGGTCTGGTAACCTTTTTCTGTGTGATGCTGTTTTATCTGCATGTGAAAAAATGGCTTGAAGGAGGTTTTGAGGAAAAGAACGGGCTGTTGGCGCTGGTGACAATGCTGGGATTTTGGACGCAATATTTTTTCCTCTTTTACTGTCTGACGCTGGCAGCGGTGACAGTGGGATTGTTCATTGTAAGAAAGAGAATTCCGGAGTTAAAACGGTATATTCGCACGATGCTTTTGGCGGCGGTGGTGGGCGTGGCAATCTTTCCATTTGCGCTGCAGGATGTGTTTTCCAGTGAGCGGGGGGTGGAGGCGCTGCAGAATTTGGGCAATGCCTTATCCGGATATGGTGATCGGCTGGGAAAATTTGCCCAAATTTTGATAGAGGGAAGTTTCGGCAAAGTGGGCTTTGGGCTGATGGTGCTGGGTGTTTTGACAGTGTGCGTATGTGTGGGGATTGTGGGGAAGAAAAGAAGACTTCTTAAGGGAACTATGAGCAATGGCGGAGAAATGGGGGAGAATAGGGAATGTCAGGCATTTGACAGGGGGCAAGCCCGCGAACTGCTGCTGATGTTTGCTGTTCCTTGTGTTTGTTACTTTTTGCTGGCGGCAAGAACGGCTCCATATTTGGTGGACCGATATCTTATGCCCTTATTTCCGTTCGCAGCAATGGGGGTGCTTTTGCTTTTGGGAGCTGCTCTGGGGATGTTTTGCGGAAAGGGACAGGCGTCCATGGAAAGGAAGCGGCGCAGGGCATGTATGGCGGGCGCGATATGCCTGATTTGCGTTGTCAATGTGGCGGCGTATGATGGGACGTATCTGTACCAGGGGTATGACAGTCAGTTGGCGTTGGCAAAGCAATATGGAGATTTATCCTGTATCTGTCTGTATGACGGAACCGGTTATTATGAGAATTTACTGGAATTTGCACAATATGACAAAACTTTGCTTTTAAAGCTTCCTGAATTGGAGCAGAGACAGGATACCTCTGATTTGGAACAACTGCAAAGTCTGGTGGTGTTAAAGAAAGGCATCGTGGAAGAGGATAAGGCGCTTGCAGTGCTTGAACAGTATGGCTGGACAGTGGAAAGGGTTTTGCTGCCAAAGGAAGAGAGTGTCTATGGGGATACAATTTATTTGTGCAGGAAATATGAAGGAAACAAAGAGCTTTCATATAAATAAAATGGCGTATCTCTTTTTGGCGGATACAAGCAGAGGATGAACGGAGAAAAACGGGAGACGGGAAATGAAGGAACGAATCTATGTATGCCATACGTATTATCATGTATATGTGACATTTTTAAAGGAATTGAATCTGCCGAAGGAAAAACGGGGACAGGCCACATTGCTGCTCAGTAAAATGTCCATTAATTTTGAAAAGCTAAAGGACCGTGTGGAGAGCACAGGGCTGTTTGAAAGGGTGTTGGAATATGACGAAAAGAGAGATGACTTTTTTCCTCAGTTAGAGGGCCATAACCGGGACAGGGGGAATATTGTCTTTCATATGTGGGCCAGAATACAGTATACCAAACAGCTTGCCAAGCTGAATGCGCCATATGTGCCGGTGAATTTCAGGGAGTATGGCGATATCTATGTGTATTGTGATTCCGACCCGGTGGGGTACTATCTGAATCAGAATAGAATCCGTTATCATGCGCTGGAGGACGGACTGAATTGTTTGAAAAATTATGACGCGGCCAGGTATGACAACAGAGGGCATTTTAAGCTGAAAGCGTTTCTCTCCAGGTATCTGAATCTGATTTTTGTGCAGAATGGATATGGAAAGTATTGTATTGATATGGAAGTGAACGATATATCATTGATTCCCTATCCCTGTCCCAGATATATTGAGCAGTCCAGGCAGGCGTTGGTAGAACACCTGAAACCTGAGGACAAAGACTTGATTTTAAGAGCATTTATCCGTGACAAAGAGGGGCTGGAGCGGCAGATTGAAGAGAGCAGCAAGGTGGGGGACAAGATTCTGATTCTCACGGACCCCCTGTGTACACTGGACATAAGAGAGCGCATTTTCAGGGACATCATTGCCCGATATGAGCCGGAGGGGACTATATTTCTAAAGCCCCATCCCAGGGATGAATTAAATTATAGAAAACTTTTTGCCAAATATCCCCAGTTTGACGCCACTGTGCCCATGGAGGTGCTGAATTTTTTCCCAGGACTGCGGTTTAAGAAGGTGGTTGCGGTTTTGACCGAGATAAAAGCCATAAAATTTGCGGATGAAATGGTGCGGTTGGGGGAGGACTTTATGGATGCCTACGAAGATCCCTTGATTCATAGGCAGAATGAGCAGATATAATAAAGATATTGGGGGGACGGCGAGTGATACAGATTTGGAAAAAGCTTCGTGTGTTATTGGATAAGAAACAAAAGCGTTCTATGGGGGGACTGGTGGTGCTGATGATCATAGGGGCTTTTTTGCAGACCGCAGGAGTGGGATTGCTGGTGCAGGTGGTCAGCGTGGTCATTGACCCTCAGGCGGTGGAAAAAGGCGGTATGGTCAGGACATTCTATGATTTTCTGGGATGTAAGGATTTCAGGAGTTTTTCTATTACGGTAATGGTGCTTTTGGTGGCGGTCTTCGGAGCGAAAAATTTGTTCCTGTTTGTGCAGCAGAAGCTTACGTTTGCTTTTGTATATACCAATCAGTTTAGAACGTCGGAGCGTATGCTGCGCAACTATCTCCGAAGGGGGTATGAATTTTATTTGAATGCGGATACTGCTGTGGTGCAGCGCAGCATTACCAGTGATGTGAATAATATGTATGCGCTGATTTTGTCGCTGCTGCAGCTATTATCCGATGGGGTTATGTCTTTGTTTGTGGTGGGATATTGTCTGGCGGCAAATGGCGCTATGACAATTTTGCTGGCGTTTTCTCTGGTACTTCTGATGGCGGTGATTAAAAGGATATTAAAACCTATTATGTACAAATCGGGGAAGGATAACCAGGATTATTACAGCAGTCTGTTTAAATGGATCTCTCAGACGGTTCAGGGCATCAAAGAGGTGAAAATCAATTGTAAGGAGCAGTATTTTGTGGAGGAATACCGTAAGTGCGGCAAGGGGTATGTGGATGCGGTGCAGCGGTACAGTCTGTATAATAATATTCCAAAGCTATTGATTGAGACGGTGTGTATTGCCGTCATGATGGGATATATGATTGTGATGACGCTTACCGGGACCAGCACGGAAAATATGCTGGAATTGTTTTCCACGCTTGCGGCGGCGGCATTTGTACTTCTGCCCGCAGTGAACCGCATTAATAACCAAATCAATTCCATTGCCTATTTTGAACCCTTTTTTATGGGGGTCAGGGATAATCTGCAGGAAGAGATTGAGGATACGAAAGTGGATATGACGTTTGCTGCCGAAGCAGAGGAAAAGCTTCCGCTGAAACAGGCGATAGAACTGAAAGATATTGTATACGCTTATCCGAATTCAGAAAAACTGATTTTTGACCATGCTGCATTGACCATTCCCATCGGAGCGGCCGTGGGCATTGTGGGAGTCACCGGCGCGGGCAAAAGTACCATTGTAGATATTCTGTTGGGGCTTCTGGAGGTGCAGGAGGGAACCATCTGTGCAGATGGCGTGGAAGTGAAGGCGCATCACAGGGAATTTCTGAAAAATGTGGGATACATCCCTCAGATGATATTTATGCTGGACGATACCATACGCAGGAATGTGGCTTTTGGCGTAGGGGATGACAAGATTGATGAGACCAGGGTGTGGGAAGTGTTGAAAGAGGCGCAGTTGGACGAGTTTGTCAGGAGCCTTCCGGAAGGGCTTGATACCGGCATCGGGGAGCGGGGAATCCGGCTGTCAGGAGGGCAAAGGCAGCGGATCAGCATTGCCAGAGCATTGTATTATGACCCGGAGGTGCTGATTCTGGATGAGGCCACATCGGCGCTGGATAATGACACCGAGGCGGCAATTATGGAATCCATCAATCGTCTTCAGGGCAAAAAGACTTTGGTGATTATTGCTCACAGGCTGCAAACCATTGAAAAATGCGACCTGGTGTATCGGGTGGAGGACGGAAAGGCGTTTTTGGAGCGAGGAACATTTGTAAGGCTTCCTTAGAGGGACATCGGCAGAAAGGGCGAGAATGTGGCTTAGTATCATAGTACCTGTCTATAATATGGCAGCGGACGGAAAATTAAATTATTGTATGGACTCTCTTATAAATCAAACCATTTCGGACTATGAGATTATTGCGGTGGACGACGCTTCTACGGATGAATCGCTGAAGGTGCTGCGGGAGTATGAGAGAAAGTATCCGGAAAAAGTACGGGTCATAACCTATCCTGTGAACAAACGTCAGGGCGGTGCGAAAAATGAGGGGCTGCGTGCGGCTTTGGGGGAGTGGATTGGCTTTATGGACAGCGACGACTGGGCTGCGCCGACGTTTTATGAGAAGCTTTTGAAAAAGGCGGAGGAAACCGGGGCGGATATGGTGGGATGTGATTATTGTCTGGTGCGGGAGCACACTTTTTCTGTGGGCAAGGTAGTACAGAATAATTATCAGGGACAAACGGGAGTATTGGATGAAGAGAGGCATAGACTGCTGTTTCTTCGGCCAGGCAGTATGGTGATCAAGATATATAAAGGGGATGTGATTCGGGAAAACGGGCTTATGTTTCCGGAGGGAATTTTTTATGAGGATAATTGTGCCGGTTCACTGTGGTCCCTGTATTTTAAGAGATTTGAAAAGGTGGAGGAACCTTTGTATTATTATTATCAGCATGATCTTTCTACGGTACATTATATTACGGAAGAGAAATGCCGCCACCGTATGAAGGCCATGACGCTTCTGGATGACGCATGTAAAAAAAGAGGATTTGCAGAAAAGTATCATGAGGAACTGGAATATCGTTTTGCGGAGCTTTATTACGTGATTACGCTTTTTTCTTATCTTCAGGGAGTGAAGCGGCCCCGGCTTGCTTTTGTGAAAGAACTTCGCAAAGGCGTGACGGAACGTTTTCCGGAATTTGAGAAGAATTCCTATTATGTCTCGTATACGGGCAGGGAGGAAAAGAAACTGATTGCCATGCAGGGAAAATCGGATTTGCTTTTTTTCTGGTATTATGGGTTGAAACAGAGGGTGAGGAAGTGCAAAAGGCGGCTGCAAAACAGGTAAAAGCGGAAAAAGTGGAATGTAAAATGAAACAGGAGACGGACGGATGGAACAAAATAGCAGAAAGATTGCAATGATTACCGCCAGGGGCGGAAGCAAAAGGATACCAAAGAAGAATGTGAAGGAGTTCTGCGGTAAACCGATTTTGGCCTATTCCATAGAAGCGGCGGTGAAATCGGGGGTGTTTGACACTGTGATGGTGTCCACAGACGATGAGGAAATCGGACGAATTGCCCAAAGGTACGGTGCGCAGGTACCTTTTTACCGAAGTGAGAAGACTTCAAATGATTACGCCACTACCAATGATGTGCTTTTGGAGGTATTGGAGGAATATGAAAAACGGGGAGAGTATTTTTCTCTTGCCTGTTGTATCTATCCCACGGCGCCTTTTGTGACGGAGGAAAAGCTGCGGAACGCGGTGAAAAGTCTGATTGCAAGTGATGCAGATACATTGATACCTGTGACGGCGTTTTCTTATCCGCCCCAGCGGGCAATGTTAATCAGAGAAGGGCGGCTGGTATTTGAATATCCGGAATATCTGGATAGCCGTTCTCAGGATTTGGAAGCCCATTACCATGACGCCGGGCAGTTCTACGTGTTCAGGACGGAGGCTTTCCGCAGAAATCAAAGGCTGATGACGGGCAATATTTTGCCCCTGGTTCTCTCGGATATGGAAGTACAGGATATTGACAATCAGACCGATTGGGAGATTGCGGAAATAAAATACCGTAGGATGCACCCGGAAGCATGAAAATTTCATATGGAAGGGTGCCGTGGAAATAGCGGAGGGAATATGAACGGACAAAAAATTGCTCTGTTGTCAAATGTGAATATGGATTTTGTCATACGTATGCTGCAAAAACATGTGGAGATATATAGGGCGGAAGGATATGGGAATGAACTGGGGATTTTGACCAATCCTTCCTCTTCTTATCATGTGTTTGAGCCGGACATTACTTTTCTGGTAATGGATTTGATGGAGCTGTTGGAGCATGAATTGGACAAAGAGACGGCTAAGAAACGGATAGAAGACTGGTTTGCCGTTGTGGACAGTCAGTTGAAACCGGGAAAAATCTACTATATTTCCGATGCCTATCTGTGGGGACCGGAATTGGCTGTGATATGGGATGTGGGACGTAAGGCGGCACTGGAAGGGGTATGGCAGAAAAAACTGGAAGAATTGTGTGAAAGTCATGGGAATGTGCGGATATTTCCCTATCATCATATGGTGGAGGTGCTGGGGGAAAAAAATACGTTTTCCCTGAAAATGTGGTATTTGGGGAAAATTCTTTTGAGCAATGAGGCCCAAAGAAATCTGTGCGGGCTGATAACAGAAAAAGTGGCGGAGGAAATGCGGACGCCCAAAAAGGTGTTGATTCTTGATTTGGATCATACGCTGTGGGGAGGGCTTGCAGGGGAGGCAAATCATACGCCTGTGGAGCTGTCGGAGGAACATGTGGGGCTGGCTTATAAAAATCTCCAACGGGTCATATTGCAGATGCAGCGGCAGGGCGTGCTGCTGGCAATTGTATCTAAAAATAATGAGGCGGATGCACTGGAGATTCTGGAAAAACATCCCCACATGGTATTGCGTCCGGAGTGTTTTGCGGCAAAGCGCATTAATTGGGCGCCCAAGCATGAGAATATCAAAGAGATTGGGGATGAATTGAATCTGGGGACGGATTCTTTTGTATTTTGGGATGATAACCCGACGGAACGACAATTGATTCAGGAAATGCTTCCTATGGTGACGGTGCCGGAGTTTCCGGACAGACCGGAGGCGTTGGCTGCGGCCATGGCCACAATTTACAGGCAGTATTTTGCCGCGCCTTCAGCTACAAAAGAGGATTTGGCCAGGACAAAGCAATATGCGGCAAATGCGGAGCGGAAACGGCTTCAGGGTGCTTCGGGAAGCTTTGAAGAATACCTGAAAGAATTGCATATGACGGCATTGCGGGTAAAACCGGAGAAGTACATGGAACGGCTGTGCCAGATGATGAATAAGACAAATCAGTTTAACCTGACAACCCAGCGGTACTCTCAGGGGCAAATTGCGGCGCTGTTGGAAGATGTGAGGAAAGAGGTGTATTTATATCAAGTGTCCGACAGGTTTGGGGACAATGGCGTGGTGGCGGCGATTGTGGTGGATTGCGGCGGCAGCACGCCGGTGGTGACGGATTTTGTCATGAGCTGTCGTGTCATGGGGAAGAATATTGAAGATGGGCTGCTAGAGGATGTGGAGGAGGATTTGCGGGGCAAAGGGTATGAATATCTCAGAGGAATTTATATTCCTACGGCGAAGAATATGCCGGTGGCAGGACTTTATGACCGTTTGGGATATAAAAGAGTGGGGGAAGACCCAGGGAAGCGAGTGGAATATGAATTGTGTCTTGCGGACAGGCCCAATAGGATGTATTATGTAACAATAAAGATAGAAGATGACAGAGAAGGGGCATAGGGAGCCAGGATGGAAGAAAAGATTATTGCGTTGATAGAAGACATGCTGCAGGTGGAGAAGGGGACGATCTGCCAGGATACGAAGATTGAGGATGTAGAAAATTGGGATTCTCTCACCCATGTGGCAATCATTGGAGAATTGGAGGAAACGCTGGGAATTTCGGTACCGCTGGAACAGTCGGCGGAAATAAATTGTGTGGGGGAGCTTTTGGAACTCTGCGGATGTGGAAAATAAGAGTGTTTTTGCAATGGCGGGAAGGAGTTGTGGGATATGGCCGTGACGCTGCGTGACATTGGAACAGAGGATTTGGAGAATATCATAAGGTGGAGGATGGATGAGGATATTACCAAATATATGAATACCAATCCCAAACTGACTATGGAAGGACAGGTAAAGTGGCTGGAAGGCGTTAGGAAGAATGAGGATGTAAGATACTGGCTGATTGAAGTGGACGGGGTTGGAGCAGGGGTGGTGAATCTGACCGGACTTCAAAATCCCCAGGGGGACTTAGGATGGGGATATTACATGGGAGAGAAGAAATTGCGCAGTATCAAAACAGCCCTTTCCCTGGAGATGAGTCTGTATGATTATGCCTTTGACATATTGCACAAAAAGGCTGTGTATGGGGATGTGTTTTCATTGAATAAAGGTGTGATCCAGCTTCATAAAATATGCGGCTGTGAGGTGGTGGAAGAGAAGAAGTCTCATGTGTGCAAAGAGGGCGTGTGGTATGATGTGACTTATATGCGTATGACGGCGGAGCGGTGGTTTCATATTCGCGGAACGAAGCAATATGAGAAAATAGAATTCCAGGGTTTGCCAAAGGAATGAGGCGTATTGGGGACAACATAACAGGGAAAAAAATACAAAGTTCAAGAGAAAAATGGAGGAAGTATGGACAAATACAGGGAAATTATGGAGCTGTTTCATGTTGTGAATCCGATAGGATATTCGATGGAAGAGGTGGAGAGAGCCGCTGCCGAAGCAGGGGGAATGCCGTCGGAACTGAAAAACTTTTTCCTCACATATGGGAAGTCACCGGAGCTTCACGGATTGCAGGACGAACTTGTGCTGCCCAATTGTTCTTCGATTTTGTTGAAATCGGACCATATTATATTCTTCAATGAAAATCAGGGTGTGTGTCAGGCGGGAGTAAAAAAGTCGGAGGCAAATTTGCCGGACCCGCCTGTATATGTGTCCGCTGGGAACATAATGGATAAAGGCATTTCCTGGAAGAAAAGCGCTTCCAGCGTGTCGGAGTTTCTCATTGCAATGTATGGTTATCAGGCAAGTATCTGTCTGCCCTATAACACGGAGGAATTTTATTGGATATCCAGGGAAGAGAAGGAAGAAGTGGAACGGCTTTTTACCAGGCGGCGTCAACGCATTGACAATTGGCTGTACGAGTGGAATATTACAATTTTGGGCGATAATAACCAGGGCAGGATTGCGCTGATGGATAATGGCGTGGACGAAGACATTCAGATGCAGTACAGCGCTAATACCGAGCGTGAATTCAAGCGGATGTACGGATATCTGAAAAACATCGGGGAAGCCATATAAGGGGCGGAGCCATTATAATAGTCCAGCTAAGAAATGTCAATCCATTTACTAAAAATGTTTTGCTGGACAGGTGAGGTAGTGAAGGCGCACGAGAGCAAATTTCATGAGATTACTTACGAATGAAATTTGTCTCTCCTGTGTGTGCGCCGAAAAAACCTCACCCTTTAGTGCCGTCGCGCAGCGACTTAAATAGGAGGATACGGGATGAACAAGGAAATCAGTATTGGAAATCATATAATTAGTAAGGACGGCCCGGTTTTTATTGTGGCGGAAATGTCCGCAAATCACAATATGGACTTTGACAGGGCTGTGAGCATTATGCGGGCGGCAAAGGAAGCCGGCGCCGATGCAGTTAAAATTCAGACCTATACGGCGGATACCATTACTTTAAACTGTGAGGATTCCTGTTTCCAGATTACCCAGGGAACGCTGTGGGATGGAACCACCCTGCACCGACTGTATGAGTCCGCTTATACCCCCTGGGAATGGCAGCCCAAATTGAAAAAAATTGCAGAGGAAATGGGGCTCACTTTTTTTTCTTCTCCATTTGACTTCAGCAGCGTGGAGTTCCTGGAAGAAATGGAGGTGCCGGCATATAAGGTGGCGTCTTTTGAGATAACGGATATTCCCCTGATTCAAAAGATTGCCCAAAAAGGCAAACCAATCATTATGGCTACAGGAGTAGCCCACCTGGCAGATATTGAACTGGCTTTGGATACATGCAGGAAGGCGGGGAACGAGGATGTAATTCTGCTGAAATGTACTTCGGCGTATCCCACGCCCTATGAGGATGTGAATTTGCGCACAATTCCTTCCATGGGTGATACATTTGACTGTCTTACTGGTTTGTCGGATCACACTTTCGGGTGTGCCGTGGCCGGAGCGGCGGTGGCATTGGGAGCGAGAGTGGTGGAGAAACACCTGACTTTGCGGCGGGCCGACGGCGGCGCGGATGCAGCCTTTTCCATGGAACCGGAGGAATTTGCACAGATGGTAGATCAGATTCGTAAAATCGAAAAGGCTCTGGGGAAGGTGACGTATGATTTGACGCCGGGACAGAGAAAAGAGAGAGAACATTCCCGTTCGCTGTTTATTGCGAAGGATATGAAGGCGGGAGACGTCTTTACGGCGGAAAATCTGCGGAGCGTAAGACCGGCAAACGGACTTCACACCAAATATTATGAGGAATTGTTGGGAAAAAGAATTGTGAGAGACGCTCAAATGGGCACGCCCATGAGCTGGGAACTGGTGGATAACAAGGATAGAGCATAAGAGGTGACAGGACAGATATGTTTTTCATTCGTGCGGACGGAAATGCCAAAATTGGTGCGGGACATTTGATGCGGTGTATGGCGGTGGGAGAGGAACTGGCGTTATCCGTGGGTCGGGAAGAGATTTATTTTCTGTGTGCGGATACACAATCTGCAGCGTTGGCAAAAGATCATGGATTTCAAACCTTTGTTTTGGGGACGGATTATCAAAATATGGAGTCGGAACTGCCGCTTTGGAGGGAATTAACGGAGAAACTGTCTGCGGAAAAAGGCGCGGGGGCCGGAAGATTGGTGATTCTGATTGACAGTTATTATGTAACGGAGCCGTATTTGGAGGCGTTGGGGCGTATTGGTCATACGGTTTTGATGGATGATTTTGGGACACATTGTTATCCGGTGGATTGTATCATTAATTATAATGCCCCGGCGGAGGTTGGCGCATATAGGGAATTATACCGGGGGAAGGATACAAGGTTGTTAATTGGCTGCGACTATATACCTTTGCGCCGGCAATTCAGAGCGGCGGAGCAGGTTCCGTGTGAAAAGGCGTTTGGAATTTGGGAGCAATTGCAGACGGAAAAGGAAGTGGGTATAGTTTCGGAGAAGGGGTGTAAAATCAGGGAAACCGCCCGAAAGGTGTTGATTACCACAGGGGGCGGGGATAGTGAGAATATAGCTGAGAAAATTTTAAAGAAACTTTATGAGAGCTATTTGGAGTTTCATTTGGTCATTGGTCAGTTCAGCCCTCATTTTCAGGAGATGAAGGAATTGGAAAAAACATATGCCAATATCTACATTCATTACAATGTGGAAAATATGGCGGCATTGATGAAGAACTGTGATATTGCGCTGACAGCGGCAGGCTCCACGGTCTATGAGCTGGCGGCGGTGGGAGTTCCTATGATATGTTTTTCTTATGCCCAAAATCAAGAGATGCTGGCGGAGTATATGGGAAGGGAGCATATTGCCGGTTATGCAGGCCCGTGGCACAAGAATTGGGAAGAAACTTTGGAGAGAATGGAGAATGTGTTTCAGAACTTGATTGCGGACAACAGGCTGCGGGTGGAATACAGCATGAGAGAGAGGGCGATGGTTGACGGGTATGGTGCAGAAAGGATCGCCCGCATGTTGACGGAATTTGTTCAGAAGGATTGAATGAGGTTCGGAGGGGGAGAAGATTGGGGTGAAACTATGGTGCGGAAAGGGGTGGAAGAGATGCGAAAGAGAGAATTCAGTAAGCAGAAAATCTTCTATGTGATGGCTGCGTGGGTTTTGTTTTGTATTCTCTTTATCACAACGTTTCGCAGTCGGGCGGATCATGTGGAGCGGCAGACCGTGGAATTGGTAGTATTCGGAGACAGCGTTATGGGGGAAATCAGGGATGAAACAGCGGTTCCGGTCCAATTGGAAGCCCTGACGGGGAAATCCATATACAATGCCGCCCTGGGCGGAACCAGTATGGCAAGGCAGGGAACAGAGGGAAGGGCTGAAGAAGCAAGGGATTGCCTTTCTCTGGCGGGGCTTGCAAAGGCGGTGTGGGCGGAAGATTTTGGCGTACAAAAGGCCATCAAAATACGGGAAAGCAATACGGAGTATTTTCCTATGGTGTTGGACGGATTGGATAAAATTGATTTCACACAAGTGGAAATTATATTGATACAGCAGGGGCTGAACGATTTTCATGGAGGGACACCATTGGAAAATCCCCAGGCGCCTTACGATGAGCATACGTTTCTCGGAGCACTGCGGAGCGCGGTTCTTGTGTTTCGCAAGATGAATCCGGCAGTACGGATTGTTTTGGTTACGCCTACTTATACATGGTATCCGGACAGAGGGGTCACATGCGAAGAGCTGGATTATGGGGGCGGAGTGATGGAAGATTATGTGGAAGCGGAGATGAGGGCGGCAAAAGAGCTGGGAATAGAAGTGATTGACGTATATCATGATTTCTTTCCTCATGAGGTTTGGGAAGACTGGCAGCGTTACAGCAGAGACGGGATTCATCCTAATGAAGCGGGCAGAGAAAAACTTGCATTGAAAATAGCGGAAGTTTTGGAAGGAGCTGATGAAAGAGGGGGCATTTGGTAAAGAAAAAGAGGGGCAGTGGAAATAAAGAAGAATTTGGCAAAGAAAAAGAGGGACGGCGGAAATAAAGGGGAATCCGGCAGAGGGCGGGGAGATCGTGGCAATAACGGGAAAATGGCGAAAAGGATGGTGAAAGAAAATGTTGGCGCCTGAAAATGGGATTCGTATGATATACGGTAAAATGAAACGGGAGTGGAAATGGGCGTTTTTGACCTGTTTTTTGTTGGGGCTTGTGGTGCATATGCCCATAATGCTGTCGGATATTCCCAATCATGATGGGTTGGACAGCATATATTTTGACCAGAATATGATTACCTCCGGCAGGTGGTTTTTAATGGCTGCCTGTGGGGCCTCGTCTTTTTATACATTGCCCTGGGTGATCGGTTTGCTGGGGCTGCTATTTTTAAGCTGTACGGCGGCGGCGCTGTGCGAACTTTTAGAGATAAGGAAAATCTGGGCGGCGGCGTTGGCGGGAGGCCTGTTAGTGTCATTTCCAGCGCTGGCGTCTACTTTTGCATATGTGTTTACATTGGACGGATATATGCTGGCAATGCTTTTGGCGGTGTTGGCAGTACTTTTTACGAAAAAGTTCCGGTATGGATATGTGCCCGGAGCGGTATGCCTGTCGTTCAGTATGGGAGTGTATCAGGCGTATCTTTCTTTTGCCATGATTCTGTCGATTTTTTGTGTGGTAATGCTGTTTGCAGGAGAGGGAATGTGTCACAATCCTTTGGAGGGAAGCAAGGCCCCATCTGTCAATGATGGAAAAGGCAGGATAAAAGGAGTAAAAAACGCAATTTGTCAGTCTCTTCATTATCTGTATATGGGGGTGCTGGGAGCTGTGCTGTATGTAGTTCTTCTGCAGATACTATTAAGACTGCAGGGCAAAGTACTGGCAGATTACCAGGGGATTGACGGAATGCTCTCAGGGGGCGGCAAAGGCGGGATTTTGTCTGCGGTTGTGAAGATGTATCAGGACTTTTTTGCTTTTACTGTAAAGGGGAACATTCTGATACAAAATGTGTTTTCTCTGACAGCGTGTGTTTTGTTGGGAATGGCGGCGCTGGCGGCGGGTATTCTGCTGCTGCGGCATAGAAAATACTGGAAGAATCCGGTGGGATTGGTTATAATAATATTGGCCATTCTGGCATTGCCGGCGGTAACCAATGTAATTTTATTGATTTCACCTTCCGTTACTTACCATTTGTTGATGCGTTATCAATGGGTGCTGTATCTAATTGGGATTGTGGCGCTGATTGCCGGCAATGAGTTTGGAAGAATGGGAGTCTGGTTGGAATGGGCCGTGTGTCTGAGTGGCATTGTGCTGGTATTTTGCTTTGGAATCACGGATAATATTGCTTACTCTAATTTGGAGAAACGGTATGAGAAAACCTATGCCTATTGTGTGCGGCTGTTGGACAGAATTGAACAGACGGAAGGATATTATCCCGGAATTCCGATTGCAATGGTGGGCGTGGTTGGAGACGCCCAATATCCGAATACAGATGTGACGTTGCCAGTCACGTCCAATATGATTGGTATGAACGGTGACGTGCTGCTTTATCGAGGGGATAATTATGAGGCGTTTATAAGGAATTATTTAGGGGCGACTTTGAACATTTTGCCCCCGGAAGCTATGGAGCAAATGTATTTTTCCCAGGAATACATTGAGATGGACAGCTTTCCGGGAGCGGATTCCATACGCATCATGGATGGGATCATGTATGTAAAAACGGAGAATACAGGAAGATGAAAGGGGTATGTATATGGCAGTTTTGTCGATTGTATTGCCGGCCTATAACGAAAAAGAGAATATCCGTAATACAGTGAAAGTGCTGTCGGAGCTGCTTTCGGAAAATAAAATACAGTATGAGCTTATTTTTATCAGCGATGGTTCCGGAGACGGGACTTTCGGAGAGATACAGAAAGCTGCCCAGGAAGATTCCAATATCATAGGGGCGGAGTTCAGCCGTAATTTTGGCAAGGAGGCGGCAATTTTCGCAGGATTGGAAATGGCCGGGGGAGATGCGGTTATAGTGATGGACTGTGATTTGCAGCATCCCCCGGAAGTCATCCCTAAAATGTGGAAACTGTGGCAGGAGGGTGCCGAGGTAGTGGAAGGGATTAAGAGTCACAGGGGAAAAGAAAGGATTGGTTATAAGCTTTCCGCCGGGCTGTTTTATAAGGTCATGAGCAAACTGATTAAATTGGACATGAATTCTTCCTCGGATTTTAAACTGTTGGACCGTAAGGTGGTGGATGTATTGCTTTCTCTGCCGGAGCGGAATACTTTTTTCAGGGCTTTGAGCTTTTGGGCTGGATTTCACACGGTACCAGTCTATTATGAAGTCAGAGAGAGGCAGTTTGGCCGCAGCAAATGGTCTTTTTTCAGTTTGATGAAATATGCTGTCACCAATGTGACTTCATTCAGTACGCTTCCCCTGCAGATGGTCACGGTCATGGGGGTGATTTCCATTTTGTTCAGTGTGATTCTGTTTATTCAGACATTGGCCAAATTTCTTTCAGGGACGGCGGTGGAAGGGTTTACGACAGTTATTTTGCTGATTTTGATCATAGGAGGATTTCTGATGCTCAGTTTGGGCATCATTGGTCACTATCTTGCAAGGATTTATGAGGAAGTGAAAGGACGTCCCAAATATATTATCAGCAAAGTCACGGATAATGTCCGGGGAGAAGTCATTGGAGCCTGGAAACGCGGAAGGGCGAGAGAGTAGGCAGATCAGGGAGGCGTAATTATGATTCGATTTAATGTACCGCCGTATGCGGAGAAAGCGTTGGAGTATATTCAGGAGTGTGTGAGAAATCAGAAGATTTGCGGGGACGGCGTTTATACAAAGAAGTGTAACCAGTGGATTGAGGAAAGGACAGGTTCCAAGAAATGTCTGCTGACCACTTCCTGTACCCATGCAACGGAACTTGCGGCATTGCTGTGTGAGATAGAACCTTTGGATGAAGTAATCATGCCCTCCTATACCTTTGTCTCCACCGCAAACGCTTTTGTTCTTCGGGGTGCTGTCCCCGTGTTCGTAGATATCAGGCCCGATACTATGAATATGGATGAAAAGCTTATAGAGGATGCCATTACGGAAAAAACAAGAGCCATTGTGCCTGTGCATTATGCAGGGGTGGCATGTGAGATGGATACCATTATGTCCATCGCAGCCAAATATCATTTAAAGGTAATTGAAGATGCGGCACAGGGGATTATGGCTTTCTATAAGGGAAAAGCATTGGGAGCCATAGGGGATTATGGCTGTTTCAGCTTTCATGAGACAAAAAATTACAGTATGGGCGAGGGCGGAGCGCTTTTGATTCAGGATATGGACAAGGTGGAAGCTGCGGAAATCATTCGGGAGAAGGGGACGAACCGCAGTATGTATTATCGGGGACAGATTGATAAATATACCTGGATTAATTATGGTTCCTCCTACCTCCCAAGCGATACCAATGCCGCTTATCTGTATGCCCAATTGGAGATTGCGGATGAGATAAACAATGCCAGACTGGCAGTGTGGAATCGTTATTATGAGAGGCTGGAACCTTTGGCGGAAAGGGGCAGAATTGACTTGCCTGTGATTCCGGATGGCTGTGTGCATAACGCCCATATGTTTTACATCAAAGCTGCGGATTTGGAGGAACGAACCGCATTGCTGGAATATTTAAAAGAGAGGGGGATTATGTCCGTGTTCCATTATATTCCCCTTCACACAGCGCCGGCAGGTGTGAAATTTGGTCGTTTTCACGGGGAGGACAGATATACCACCAAGGAGAGTGAACGTTTGGCCAGACTGCCCATGTATTATGGATTGACCATGGAGCAGGCAGATTACATTTGTGACGCTGTAAAAGGATTTTATGTATGAAACATGGAAATGGCGGAGTTGTTCCGAATGTTATGAAGACAGTGCTGACGCATATAAGAGAAGTGATACAAAGAATACTTTTCATTGGATTTACTGTGCAGATCCTATTGGGAATTGCATGGATGTGCCGTAACCTGATGCAGGTACAGGATTATGGCAGCATGTATTTGCAGGACGGAAACAATATGACGGACGGAATGTATTCTGTGGGGGGCGGCTATTCCTTTTTGTATCATGGTATCTTCAGGGTGTTGGGGGCATATCCGCCTGTAATTTATGTACTGCAGACCTTATGTGCTTTTGGGGCGGGGTATGGTATTCTTCGGAAATTTCTGGAAAAGAGATATGCGGTATGGGGAGGACTGGTGTTGGTGACATTTCCTTTTGCGCTGCAATGCCATTTTGCCGTGCTGCCTTTTTCGTTTTTCAGTTCTCTGATCCTATTCATGTTTTCCTTTTTACACGGAATCAAGCCCGGAGGAAAGCTTTTGGGCTCTCTTGTGCCGGCCGTAGGGTGCGGGGTGCTTGCATTGGTTCTGTGGTGTGGTGGGGGGCAGCAGGATGATGGGGCCGCAGGACGTAGTATGGAGGCGATAATGGCAAGCCGTTTGGCGTGGCCTACTTTGTGGGTTGATTTTGACAGATGGCCGGAAGAAATTCAGGAAGCCACGGTTGACGTGGCTTTGGAGGCCGCTTATTATCCTGATAATATGAAGTTGTTGGAGGATGCTTTGGTAAGTGCAGCTGGCGCGGAGAAAGCGAAAGAATATTACAGAGAAATAGGGCGGGTAGCATGGGAGTATCACAAGCCCATGATTATACGTCAAGTGGGATGGGATGTGTTGGGCTATGGGGCGACGGCAATTATTTTCAGGATGCAGTTAGAGGGAAAATCCTATGATTCCTATACTGGAAGAAATTATGAAGCGATGCGGGGAAATTCCCCCATATTGACCAAATATTATGTGGAATACGGATGTTGGTGGTTTGGCTGTTGTCTCATTTTGACAGTGATACTTACACTGCTGCGGATGCAGGAGCGGAGAAGGGTTCCCTGGGGAATGATATTTCTTCACATCAGTATTTCGGGTATTTTGATTGCGGCCCTGACAATGCGGGGAGCGGGAATGATGGATTACAAATATACCGTGGCTGTCAATGTGCTTTGGCTCATATGGTCGTTGGCGGCTGCCTATTGTCCGGGAGCGCAAGTTACACATAGTGACGGCTGAACGGTTACAAAGTTTGAAAGGGCGATTTGGAGAAAAATATCCATGGGAAAATTGACATGAGAAAAAAATGTATGCGCTCACTATGGTTCTGGCTGGGAATGGCAGTGATGACAGTGACGATGATACCCAATCTGATATTGGGGGAAGGTTCCATATTTACTTATCACGACCAGTTGGACGGTGAAGTAATTGCTTATATTTTACAGGCAAGGAATTTATTTTCGGGGGATAGTCTGCCGGAATTTATGGGAGGTATGCCCAAAACAGCGCTTGTGCCGCCGGCGCCCCTCTGTGTGCTGCTGTATATTGGGGGAAACGGGTTTGCGGCTCTGACCATAATGCAGTTGGCAGGGCGGATCGTGGGCTTTGGCGGCATGTATCTGTTGGCAGGGAAAGTGACAAAGAAATATTGGGTGGGCGCTGCGGCGGGCGTATTATATGGGCTGCTGCCGTTTCTGCCCGTATATGGTTTGTCACAGTATGGGATTCCCATGTTATTTTGGGCGGCGCTGCAACTGAGGGAGAAGAGACACAAGAGGGCGGCTTTTGGATATGTGGTTTTCTTTGGATTGACCTCATCGCTGGTTCTGGCAGGCTTTGGCCTGTTGGGCATGGGAATGGTTGTGATGTTATGGGATTGGAAGAGAAGGAAGGGAAGCAGTTTTTTTGTGCTGGCATGGCTGAGCCTGTGCGGTGTCTATGTGGCGGAGAATTTTAGGCTGCTGTCGGAAATTTTGGGATGGGGTGAGCGTGAACTTTCACATAAGGCAGAGTATCATTTAGATGCAAGACCTTTTTGGGAGACGTTTTGGGAGGTTTTGTTTCAGGGCGGGCAGCACAGCAATGGGTATCAGAAATATGTGGTGCCCGTGGTGTTGGCTGCAGCGGCGGTGAGCTGTCTGCTGACGCAGTGGAGGGCCTCTGGTTCAAATGACTGCCGGACGGGGGCATGTGGGGAAGAGAGCTGGGAAGGGAAAAGAATACTGCGCATATTAGGGGGATGTGTGGCATGGAATTGCTTTTTCGCAGTGATGTCAGCCTTTTGGGGCAGCGGCGGGGGAATATGGGTGCGAAAAACTTTAGGCACTCTGGGCGCGTTTCAATTGGATCGGGTTTTGTGGATAACGCCCGCATTGTGGTATCTTGCCGTTGCCTGTGGAGTAGCGGTTTTGTGGGATTTGTGGACGAAGCTGAAAGGAGGCCGCAAAATCATTGCGGCAGGTTGTCTGTGCGCTTCTGCATTGGCCGTGGGGATTACAGGGTTATGGATATTGTATGCGGGGGATGTGAAATCCAACATTCAGAAATTGCGGAACCCGGAGTACGGCGTTATGTCTTTTGAGGATTATTATGCGTTGGGGGTCATGGAACAGGTGCGGGAATTCCTTACGGAATGTACGGGGGAAGGACAGGAAGCGTATCGTGTGGTTAGTCTTGGAATTGACCCGGCTGCCGCATTGTACCATGGTTTTTACTGCCTGGATGGATATTCCAATCATTATCCCCTTTCGTATAAGCATAGATTTCGTGAGATTATCAGCCCGGAATTGGCCAAAAGTGAATATCTTACAAAGTATTATGATCACTGGGGAAACAGATGCTATTTGTTCAGTGCGGAGTGTCCCGGCTATTATACCATAGAAAAAAATGGCTTTTATTTTCGAGAGTATCATGTGGATGGGGAGGCGCTGTCCCGGATGGGATGCAGGTATCTGTTGTCGGCGGCGTATATTGAAAATGCCTTATCCCAGGGGCTTGTACTTATGAGGGAGACTCCCTTTGAGACAGAGGACAGTTATTATCGTATCTATGTCTATGAAGTTGCGCAATAGGGTATTGTGTGAAAAAAGGCAATAAAGGTATTGGAGAAAGGGATAAGAGGAGTTGGCGATACAATTGTTGATATTAGGGGTTTTGCTCATAGGGATTCCTGTTGTGGTGGGAGGTATTTTTTCCTGTGTGGAGGATATGCGTGGAAAGCTGTTATTTCGCTGGGTCAGCGGGCAGTTTTTATTGTGGGCGGGTTTTCAGGTGATCAGTGTGCCGCTGATTATCAGAGGACAGGATTTTGGCCGGTTGGTATGGGCCTTTTGGCTGTATATGGCGGCGCTGATGCTTTTTGCATTGGGCTGGGGGATACGGCGTGGGAGTTTTCTTTTACATGTGGACAAAGAAGGGAAGGCAAAGCAGTCTTCGGAACTTATTCTGTGGGGGATATGTGCGGCGATGCTGTTGTTTCAACTGGTACAGGCTGTCAGGCTTGCGTATGCGGATGGGGATGACGCATATTATGTGGCCATTTCTGCCAGCACACAGGATTCAGACACCATGTATCTTCGGGTTCCCTATACTGGGGAGACTACATTGCTGAATTTCCGGCACAGTCTGGCGCCTTTTCCCATTTGGATTGCTTTTCTGGCAAAGGTGTCGGGAATGTCGGCTGTGATGGTGGCGCAGACGGTACTTCCGGTAGTACTGATTTCCATGAGTTATGCCATATTTTATCTCATTGGAGCAAAGCTTTTCCCGGAAGGGGGAGGGCAGCTGGCGTTGTATATGATATTTACGGAGCTTTTGGTGCTGTTCGGGGATTATTCTTTCTACACGGCGGAAAATTTTATGATTGCCAGAAGCAGGCAGGGCAAAGCGGCTTTGGGAAATATTGTGATTCCGTTTTTGGTTTTACTTTTGCTTCTTCTGATGAAAAGGTTACAAGAGGAACAAAGAGTGCCTGTGCCCTTGTATCTGCTGGTGGGAGCGGCGGCAGTCACAGGATGTCTGTGCAGTACTTTGGGAGCGCTGCTCATCTGTATGGCGGTGGGGATTGCAGGATTGTCGGCGGCGGTATGTTATAAGAAGTTTCGTTTTCTGCTGCCATTGGCGGCCTGTTGTATGCCCTGTGTATGTTATGCGCTTTTATACTTGCTGCTGGCAGATTAAAAGGAAGGGTACAGACTGGGCGGAACTGGAATGAGAGGGACTTATGTGGATAGAAGCGGTTAAGTTATTTCGGGAGTATATGGGGACGGGATTGATTGTCGTTTGGTTTCTGGTTTCGGTGATCTATTTATGGGTGCATGAAAAAAAGAAGTATGTGAGAGTTTTATTCTTATATATGCCGGTGATTTTGCTACTTTTGTATTTTAATCCTTTGTTTGCGGAGCTTGTATTTGGCGTGGCCGGAGGTGAAATATATTACAGGATTATCTGGCTGCTTCCTATTACAATTGTCATAGCATATACCTGTGTATGTATTTATGGGGATATGGTTCGGAAGCATAATGATTCCGCCAGGGACCGGACGCCGGAGGGAAAAGTGAAAAAGGGGCTGCCCTCCATAGCGGCGGTGGTGTGTTTGGGAGGATTGATTGTGATTTCCGGAAGTTTTATTTATGACAATCCTTTTTTTCATAAAGCGGAGAATTTGTATCATGTGCCTGACAGTGTGGTTCATATCTGTGACGCAATCAATGTTCCGGGAAGAGAGGTTATGGCAGTATTTCCCTTGGAACTGGTGCAGTATGTGCGGCAATATTCTCCGGTGACTCGTATGCCTTATGGAAGAGAGATGACAGTGGAGCGGTGGAATTATTACAATCCGCTGTGTGAGGCAATGGAGGCGGAGGTCATTGATATGGAGGTACTGGCGCCATTGGTGAAGGAGGCGGAATGTCATTATGTGGTTTTGCCCACGGCACGAAAGAAAATAGGAAAACCGGAGGATTACGGCTGGATCTTGTTTGGCGAGACAGATGGATATGAGGTTTACAGGGAACCTGCACGGGAGCTGACAATTCCGGAATGAAATGTGGAGCAATACAAATGAAAAATGACATGGGGCAAGGGGAAAGTTCCCGGCGGCTCCATGTCATTTTTGATAAAAACATATGGGGAAGCTGGTCAATCATTAAAGTAATACAGGGCTTTTACAAAACGTTCCGCTACTTTTTTTCTGCCTTCCACATTTAGATGGATATGGTCGATGAGATATTGGCTGGCATTGTCTTCATGGATTGTTCCGTACAGATTGTCTACAAATGTAACAGAATATCTGTTGGCGGAAAATGCCTGGCGGATAACATATGTGCTCAGTACATCCCAGCCATAGCGCTGAATATCGCTGCTGACATAATTGCCGTTTTCGTCCAGGCCATAAGCATATGGGGGAGAAAGGACAATAAAGCGAATATTGGGATAATTTTCCTGGAGCATTGCTAACCCGGCTTCCATATTGCCGGTAAACTGTAGAATATCCTGAGAATTCTCGTCGTTGTACATTTCATGTCCGGCCAAGTAATCGCTTCCGTCATACATGATAGTAATGACGTCAATATCGTTTAAATCGATACCAGTGAGGGTGTTATAGACATCCATTGCTTCTTCGGGGGCGTCTTCACCCAGAACTTCCACGGCTTTAAGATATTTTTTTTCAATGTCTTTGTTGCCTGTTGCAAGGAAGCATAACCAATAGAAATTAAAGGCGTCCATGGGATATTCCTCTTCCTGTAAATAGGGAAGTTCCGCAGCCAGATAACTGCCGCTGACAGAACAATTATATATGGTGGCGCCGGTCATCTGCCCAACGAGGGACAGCAGGCTGTCTTCGGAGTCTCTGTCGTCTGCAAAAGGGGCGTTGCCAAAGGCAAGGATTTTAATGTTGCCGCTGTAATCGGTTCGTATGGTGTGGCCTTTAGAATCTGTCAGCGGGAGGAAATAATCGTTACTGTTATCATAATCTCCGGGAACAATTTCATTGGGGTCCACTCTTACGCCCCAGGTTAAAACTTTATACACAATACCAAAGATAAAAGTAAGCACTACAAGTAGGAGGACAATATGGATGTTGATCCGTGAAAAAATTCGTTTTGATGTAGAAGATTTTTCAGGATAATCGTCAGGCGAATCGGCCGCCATGTCCATGTCGTAGTCCTGGGAAAACTTTTTGGAGCGGGAACTCTGGAATCTGTTGGAATTTGTCTGAGCGTGGGAGTTTCCGTCCAAATCTATAATTTCAATATCGGGGATTACAGATCTGGAAGAGGTATCAGACCTGGAATGAAGCCGTTCATCCTGAGAATTTTGCTGGGAGGAATTATTTTTTTTCATGAAGTTCTCCGTTTCTGTATTTTTGTATGTTCAGTTTTTATCGTTTAGAGCGTGTCCAACGCGCTCTGGAGGAAATACATATTTCTTATTGTACTATTATGAGTTTATAAAGTCCACACTATTAATTTGATTTTAAAAGAATTTAAGAAATTATGAATAAAGAGTTAGGTTACTTGAATCGGAAGGATTGTAATGCTATAATGTTACAAATTTGATAAGGGTTTTTGCCCGGAGAAAGTTAAATCATTTGTGTGCAGAGCACGCAAGGGGGAAATATATGAAAAAATTGTTTGGTAATGAGAAAAATGCAGCGGTAAACCAGGATACCGAATATGAAGAAGATTGGGACAGAACCCAGGAGGAAGCCGGGGAATATGCGGAGCAGGAAGCATATCAGGAAGAGGATTCAGTAGCATATACCGGAGAGGAAGCTGTAGAATATATAGGACAGGAAGTGTATTATGAAGCGGAAGAAATGTCAGAATGTGTGGAAGACATTCAGTCCTATGAATCAGGGGAAGCGTTTGGGGATTACATAGAACAGGAAGCATATTTTGAAACAGAAGAAATGCCGGAATATTTGGAAGAGGAGTACTTAGAGCGTCAAGAGGAATATATAGGGCAGGAAATTGAATACATGGAATCGGAGGGGGAATACTATGTATCGGAAGAACTGCCGGAGTTTGCAGAAGGGGACGGACAAATCTATGTACCCCAGGAAGCAGCCGGGGAGTATGGAAATCCGGAGGAATTTGGTCAGTATCGGAAACCGGAAGAGGAACCGGAAGGATTTGGTCGGTATCAGTATTCGGAAGTTGAACCGGAGGAATTTGGCCAGTATCAGAATCCGGAAGAGGAACCGGAAGGATTTGGCCAGTATCAGGATTCGGAAGAGGAACTGGAAGAATTAGGTCAGTATCAGAATCCGGAAGAGGAACCGGAGGAATTTGGTCGGTACCATAATGAGGAAGAGGAACTGGAGGAATTTGGTCGGTACCATAATGTGGAAGAGGAACCGGAGCGATTTGACCAGTATGGAGATCTGGGAGAAGAATCCGACAGTTTGGAAGAGTATCAGAATAGGGTGTCGGAATTTGGTCAGTATCAGGAGATGGAAGAGGAACCGGAAGAATTCGGAGAGTACATAGAATCGGAAGAAGAGTACGAAGAGAGGCAGAAAGATCCGGAGTACGATGAGGAAATGCCCCGTCAAAAAAGAGTGTTTTGTCAGGAGGATGCCCACGAAGACTTGCCGACCGGGAGAAAGAGGATAAAGCCCACGGAAAGAGAAAGTCGTGACAGTGGGGGAGGAAAACCGGAGGTCATGGACAAAGTACTGCTGGCAGCGGGCGTGGGCATATTGATATTGCTGCTTGTGACAGTGGGGATTTTTATCAATAAGCGCACGGCCCAAAACCAGGTTGCGGCTTTTGCCAATGTGGGACTGCAATTAGAAGGGATTCAGCTCATCGGAGAGTGGGGGCTGCAGGCGGTGGCAGAAGCGGAGAAAGCCAAAATGCTTGCCGCAAAGCCCACGGATGGACCCACGGATCCAAAAAAGGATTATGGAGAAGTGGATTACGACAGACAGGTATCGGTAGAACCTGACTTTACTTCCATTCAAAAGGACTTAAAGATTAAATTTATAAATAAGAACTCGGATAAACTGGTGGCCAATGTTCCGTTTTCCGTTACGGTGGTGGGGCCCGACGGTAAGAGCTATATTTGGTCGGATGACGATATGGATGGAATTATCTATAAAAAAGATATTGCCCCCGGAACTTATCAGGTGGCAATGGAGACCTTGACGGATTCCAGATATTCGGATTATAGTGTGACGACTTCCGTAAAATCGGTAGAAGTAAAAAAAGAAATTGTATATGAAAAGGTCAATGTGACAAATGAGATTAAGAAAGAAACAGAGATTAATGCGGCAAAGGAAGACACAAAGATAAAAGACACGGTTGTGGAATCCGCACTTCAAGACACGGTTGCCTGGGTGGAGAGTAAGGTAATATCTTCTACTTATAATGAAGTGGCAAAGACTGCCATACCCGACCCTGTAACGCTTGTGCGCGGGGACGTCCGGGGATGGGGAGAAACTTTGGGGAAGGATGTGTTGTTGCTTTCAGAAGTCTCGCTGCCCACAGAGGCGGAGGAAGCGTCATCCGTAGTTTCGACGGAACCGCCAACTCCAATACCGGAAGAAACGCCTTCGACCGCACCAACGGAGGCACCCACGTCCGTACCGACGGAAGTGCCCACACAAGTACCTACACAAGCACCAACCCAGGCGCCGGCAAAAGGCACCATTGTGGTAAATGAAGCGGCGCTGTGGGGAAGTACCGGAAGCAGTATCAAAGCAAAAGCTGTGGCTGCGGGATTTTCGGAAGGCAGAAAAATTGTATATACGGTGAGAACGGAGCATCCGGCAGTGGCGACGGCAACCGTGGATGAAAATGGTAATATTCAGGTTTATGGTGTGGCCGTGGGAACCACAGTGCTTACTGTGACGGCAAATTATGAGAATGGTTCCGGGGAAACGGAAGCGGCGACGCAAGTGAATGTGACCATTGGGGGTATTATGTCAATGACATTGGATGTGTCTACTTTGACAACTTTTGTGGGCACGCCTGTGACAATCAATGCCAATATTGCCAATATCCTTTCCCAAGACCCGACAGTGACCGCAGAATCCTCGGACAGCAATATTGTCCAGGTAAGTGTAAATAAAAAGGCGGTTACGGTGACTGGCGCAGCGGAAGGCAATGGGGTGATTACTGTAAAGTATGTGGAAAATGGTCAGGAAGTCAGCGCCACATGTACGGTTACAGTGAAAACCAATCCCAGGCAGGACAGAACGACGATGCTGAAGGACGGAACGGGCAGACAACTGTTTGTGATGGAAGGAAATACTTACAGAGAAGCCACATATGCGGATTATTATGTGGCGGAAAAGTTTTTTGTAAAGGGTGAGGCTAAATATACAGGTTGGCAGACCCTTGAGGGCAAAGTATATTATTTTACGGCAGATGGGAATAAAGTGACCGGAGAACAGGTGATTCAGGGGGCTAAGTACAATTTTGCCAGCGATGGCTCGCTTGTAACCGGGGACGGCACTTTAGGGATTGATGTGTCTAAATGGAATGGAAACATTGACTGGAATGCGGTGAAGAATTCAGGCGTTTCTTTTGTGATTATTCGCTGCGGATACAGAGGTTCTTCCGCGGGTAAACTAATAGAGGACCCTAAATATGTGTCAAATATCAAAGGTGCCACTGCGGCGGGATTGAAGGTGGGAGTATATTTCTTTTCACAGGCAGTCAATGAAATTGAAGCGGTGGAAGAAGCGTCTATGGTGTTAGAGCAGATTAAGGGGTATCAAATTTCTTATCCGGTATTTTTGGATGTGGAAGCCAGCGGCGGAAGGGGAGATAAAATTGACCGAGCCGCCAGGACGGCTGTATGCAAAGCTTTTTGTCAGACAATACAGAGTGCAGGATATACGGCGGGGGTTTATTCCAACAAAGTATGGCTGGACGGCAAGATAGATGCCGCAAGTCTGAATTCCTATAAGATATGGCTGGCGCAATATGCTGCCAATCCCACGTATACGGGAAGATATGATATGTGGCAGTATAAGCCTTCCGGCAGCATTAGCGGAATCAGCGGAAATGTGGACATGAATATCAGTTATCTTGGATATTAGAAAGTGGGAAACGCGCACAATATGGGCTGAACTGTGACAGCAAATTTTCAACACATATTGGAAAGATTGACATATTATGGGGAAAGCCGTATAATGAGTTCGTGACAGCTTGCTGACTGGCGCGGAATTATCATGCGGCTGACCTGACGAAAGGATGGCGCCGGACAATATGCAGGCTTTGATTTTTGGATTGATGATACCCATGTTGCCTTTACTCATAAGGAGGTTATACAATAAGGAAGAACAGCTATCGTTATTGCAGTTGGGCGGACGATATGTTGTTTATACTTTAATCATTACACTGTTCAGTAATCTGGTAATGACTGTGATGTGCGATAATACTTCTTTTCTGGACAAAATGGACCAGATTCCTTCCTTTGTTCTGAAATTTGTTCTGATAGAAATGGTGGCAGTGGCGGTGATTGCGTTGGTGGAATGGCGCGCCGGCACAGGAAAATTTTCCGTGGCCATAGACAAGGAAGCGTATGCACGGTTGGGAGTGGTAAGGTTTTGCAGAAAAATTCTTTTTCCGGCAGGGTTGTTTTTGGCTGCAGGATTGGTGGTTTATCTGAACTTTAGCCTGATGAACGATAATGTGGTGTGGGGAGACGAGGCATATTCCTGTAATACCATACGAAATTCTACAGAAGGAATTCTCAAAATTTTGACTACCGAAGAGAATCATCCCCCCCTTTATTATTTTTGGCTGAAGACATTTGCGAATTTGTTTGGATATACCATACCGGTATATCATCTTGCATCCCTTGTACCTTTTGGAATGGGTATTTTGCTGGCGGTTGTGCTGTTGCGCAGGCGGTACGGCAATATACCGGCGGCTTTTTTTGTAATCATATCCGGTCTGGCAGCGCCATGTCTGGAATATAACCTTGAAGTCAGAATGTATGCAATGGCGTTTCTGGGCGTTGCCGGATGCTATTATGGAGCCGGCCGTGTGTTGTCCGGCAGTAAAATTGCAGGCTGGGCGGGAATGGTATTCTGGACGTTGGTGGCGGCATATACACATTACTATGCGCTTGTAGCATCGGGGATTCTGCTGTTTGTTACCTGTGCAGCGGCATACATCAAGTATGGAGGAAGGGTGTGGCTGAAAGGAGTCGTTTCCATTGTGGTTTGTGTGGCGGCGTATCTTCCATGGTTGGGACAAGTATTGCGGGCCACGGAGTCCGTCAGTAAAAATTGGTGGATGACGGAAATAGAGAGTGTGGAACAAAGCCTTACCATGATAGGGGGCGGCGAGGGGATGGCAAAAGTAATTCTTCCGCTTATGCTGGGGCTGGTAATTGTACTTTTGGTATGGGAATCTTCTATGATTGTAATAACCAAAAAACATCTTATGACAGAAAACGGCAGGTTGGAAGAAGGAAAAGATGTCTTTCAGATCTGTTTATCCACACCATCCAGAAGAAATTGGTCCGATGATACCTACACAATTGTGGTGGGATTGCTGACAATAGCGGGTACTTTGATTTTTTCCTATGGAATCAGTATTGTGTTGCGCCCCATGGTTACGGGCAGATATCTGTATCCCCTTTGCGCTGTTACCGCCATCGTGTTGACGGTGGGCGCCCATGGCTTGTTAGAGAGGCTCGGCGGAATGGGAGAGAACTGCCATCCCCAGAGGTATAGAAAAGCGGGAAAGGGTGTGCTGCTGGTTGTATTGGCGGTTTTATTTATTATAGGAATGAGAAATTTTGAGACTTATAGTGCGACGGTAGAAAATGAAGATGCCAAAACGGCTGAGGTTTTGAGCTATATTGGAGAGCCTGACAAAAATACACAGTTTTTAAATGACGGAATTATGCACATCGGATGGACGGTATTATATTATTATTTCCAGGATACGGAGATTGTCAACGGTTCCTTTGAGATGGCAACGGCGGATCAGGTGTGGTATTTTACTCCGGATCTTTTGTCGGAGGAAGAAATAAAGCAGGTGGACAGTATCGGATACAGCATCACGGCCAATTATGGACAGGTGCAGTTAGGGAAATACGAATTTGTACTTTATTGTTTGCACAGGAAGACACCTGGGAATGTGACAGCGTATTAAGGGGTGTATAAAATGATATAAAAGATAGGAGCGAAAAAATGAGAACTTATTTAGTAACCGGCGGGGCTGGATTTATCGGTTCCAATTATATTTATTATATGTTCAAAAAATATGGGGACGACATACGGATTATCAATGTGGACTTACTGACCTATGCCGGTAATTCGGAAAATCTCAAAGGTGTGGAGAAAAGGTCCAATTATACGTTTATCAAAGCGGATATCTGTGATAAGGAAGCAATTGCAAAGATATTTGCGGAAAATGATATCGACAGAGTGGTGCATTTTGCTGCGGAAAGTCATGTGGACAGAAGTATCCGTGAGCCGGAAGTATTTGTGCGGACAAACGTATTGGGTACGGCTGTGATGTTAAATTGCGCAAAAGCCGCATGGGAGCTTCCGGATGGAAGTTTTCGTCCTGGGAAGAAGTTTTTGCATGTGTCCACGGACGAAGTATATGGTTCGCTGCCCGAAGATGAAAACGCTTTCTTTTATGAAACCACGCCGTATGACCCTCATAGTCCTTATTCGGCCAGCAAAGCCAGTTCGGATATGCTGGTGAAATCATATATGGATACCTATCATTTTCCGGCCAATATTACCAATTGCTCCAATAATTACGGACCATATCAATTTCCGGAAAAGTTTATCCCTTTGCTGATCAACAACGCATTGCAGGGTAAAGCGCTGCCGGTCTACGGCGACGGAAAGAATGTCCGTGACTGGTTGTATGTGGAAGACCATGCGAAAGCAATCGACATGGTACAGGAACAGGGAAGGCTGTTTGAAACCTATAATATCGGCGGACATAACGAGAAACAGAACATTGAAATTACCAATATCATTTTAGAAACGCTTCAGGAAATGCTTTCGGATGACGACCCGCGTAAAGCGCTGGTCACAAAGGACTTGATTACCTACGTGGGGGATAGAAAAGGACATGACCGCAGATATGCCATTGCCCCTGATAAAATTAAAAAAGAGATAGGCTGGTATCCTGAGACAATGTTTCACGAGGGAATTCGCAAGACGATTCAGTGGTATTTTGAGCATGAAGACTGGATGAAAAACGTCACCAGTGGAGAGTATCAGAAATATTACGCCGAGATGTATGAGAGTTGACGAATAAACGGAGGATGACATGAAGGGAATAATATTGGCCGGAGGCTCCGGTACCAGGCTTTATCCATTGACAAAAGCAATTTCCAAACAGATTATGCCGGTATATGATAAACCCATGATTTATTACCCTCTTTCAACTTTGATGCTGGCGGGGATCAGGGATATTTTAATTATTTCCACCCCCAGGGATTTGCCTGTGTTCCGGGAATTGTTAGGGGATGGGAGCCAGCTTGGCATGTCCTTATCTTATGCGGTGCAGGAAAGTCCGAGAGGGTTGGCAGATGCGTTTTTGATTGGTGCGGATTTTATTGGCAGGGACAGGGTAGCTCTTGTGCTGGGGGACAATATTTTTTATGGACAGAGTTTTTCAAGGGTTCTGAAGTCGGTGGCGGCGCGGGAAAAGGGCGCCACCATTTTCGGATATTATGTCAGAGACCCCAGAGAGTATGGCGTGGTAGAATTTGATGAAAGCGGCAAGGCCCTGTCCATTGAAGAGAAGCCCGAACATCCCAAAAGTAATTATGCGGTTCCGGGATTGTATTTTTATGACAATGATGTGGTTGAAATAGCAAGAAACGTAAAGCCTTCGGCCAGAAATGAAATAGAAATTACCAGTGTGAACAATGTATATCTGGAGCGGGAGACGCTACATGTGGAGATGCTGGGCAGAGGATTTGCCTGGCTGGATACGGGAAATCATGACGCATTGCTGGATGCCTCCGATTTTGTGGCGGCGTTTCAGAAGCGGCAGGGGTTATATATTTCCTGTATTGAGGAGATTGCATATAAGAGAGGATTTATAGACAGAGAGCAGTTATTAAAACTGGCGGAACCTTTGATGAAAACGAATTATGGACAATATCTGGTAGAGGTAGCAAATGGACTCTAAATTGCGCAGAATGGCAGTTTTATCTTCTATGGCTGTGATTTTACTGGTGTCGGCACTGGTATTGTATATAAATAGCGACCGCTCCGCGCCCAGGCCGCCCATGCCGGCGGCCACAACGGAGCCGCCCCAGGAGAGCTCCCAGGAAGATATGGATATACCGGAAGGACAGATAGGGAACGACCTGTCTGCCTTCCTTTATGACCATACTTTTTTTGACCAGGAAGTAAATCCTGTATTGGAGTCCGCACAGGAGAATGGGACAAGACTTTCTTTGGTGGTTACGTCCGTAGAGCGGGATTTGCGTATTCAGGTTGTGGACGCCCATGGAAATCCTGTTACAGGAGAGAGTTTTTATGTGAAACTGGATAGATTTGGGGAATATAAGGATTTGGATAAGGACGGCATTATTTATGTGGGAGATTTGGCTGCGGGAGAATATTATGTGGAGCTGCTTCCCATAGAGGGATATAAGGTGCCGGTGAATCCCACACGTGTCAGGGTAAAAGATCGAGTGGAGTATGTGGCCATTGGGGACATTGAACTGTTGATTAAAACGGAAGACGACATTGATGTGGAGGCCGAGGACACCGCCGAAGAGGTGGAGGACGGGGACAAGACGGAAATTCAGAAGCTTCAGCGGCCTACTGCCAATGCAAGGGTGGGAATTGACGTATCCAAATGGAATGGTGAGATTGACTGGGATAAGGTAAAAAATGCCGGTGTTGAATTTGCAATTATTCGTGTGGGATATCGGGGTTCGGTAACGGGGAGCCTGGTGGAAGATCCCATGTTTGCCGCCAATATCAGGGGAGCTGTTGCCAGCGGCGTTCCTGTGGGGGTGTATTTCTTTACGCAGGCAGTGAATGAAGTGGAGGCGGTGGAAGAGGCTTCCGCGGTGATTCAGCTTGTCAGAGAGTATAGTTTGGAATATCCCATTTTTATTGATACGGAAGGCGCCGGGGGCAACGGAAGAGCGGATGGCCTTGATGTGGAAACCAGGACGTTAGTATGCGAGGCATTTTGCCGTACCGTGGCAAATGCAGGATATGAGGCGGGGGTGTATGCAAACCGTCATTGGTATAACGAGAATCTCCATGTGAATCAGTTGGAGAAGTATTGTATCTGGCTTGCCGAATACCGAAGTACGCCTTTGTACCAGGGATATTATCAGATGTGGCAGTATACGTCTAAGGGCAGTATAGACGGTATTGTGGGCAATGTGGATATGAGTATCAGTTATTTGGGAAAGTAATTCAGTGCAAAGTGATAAAAGGAGCGGAAGGACATGGGAGAGATTAAGGTTGAAACATGTGAGATAGAAGGACTTAAGATTATTACGCCTGTGGTACATGGGGATGAGAGAGGGTATTTTTATGAGTCTTATCACTATGAAGAATATAAGAAGGCCGGAATTTCGGAGATTTTTGTGCAGGATAATCAATCTTCCGGCAGAAGGGGAGTGCTCAGAGGACTGCATTTTCAGAAACAGTTTCCACAGGGGAAATTGGTTCGGGTGATTCGGGGGGAAGTATTTGATGTGGCTGTGGATTTGCGCAAAGATTCGGCTACCTTTGGCAAATGGTATGGGGTGGTACTTTCGGAAGAGAATAAGAGGCAGTTTTTTGTGCCGAAGCATTTTGCCCATGGATATCTTGTGCTGTCCGAGTATGCGGAATTTTGTTATAAATGTACGGATTTCTATCATCCGGGGGATGACGGCGGTATTCTGTACAATGATCCGGCCATTGGTATTCAGTGGCCCATACCGGAAGACATGGATTTAATTATGATTGAGCGCGATCAGAAGTGGGAGGGGTTGGAAGCATTTCGGAGTTCGTTATGAAATATATGAAATGCCGTGAGGTGCATAGATATGAAGTTAAGCAAGAAAGGCGGCATTACCCTGTTCGCATTGGCAGGGGTTTTGGCGGCGGTGATGATTATCACACATCAAAACCCCGGTCCTGGGGCTGACCCTAAGGAAGAGCTGGTGAAGAAGATTTTGTCCTGCGGGGTAATCTTTGCCTCCTGTATGATATTTGCAAAAGGATATGATAAATTTACCACCCTTCCCACGGAACTTTATCAGAGTAGGTATCTGATTTGGAAACTGGCAAAGAATGATTTTAAGAAACGTTATGCCGGTTCTTATATGGGTGTGGTATGGGCGATGATTCAGCCTGTGGTGACAGTGGCAATGTACTATATTGTCTTTGATAAAATAATGGGAAATACCGGCCGGGGAGCAGAGGACGTACCGTATGTACTCTTTTTGACGGCGGGGCTGGTGCCCTGGTTTTATTTCAGTGAGGCGTTGAATCATGGTACCAATGCTATGTTGGAATACAATTATCTGGTGAAAAAAGTGGTGTTTAAAATCAGTATTCTTCCCATTATCAAGATTATTGCCGCTACTTTTATCCATCTTTTTTTTGTGGCCGTGCTGCTTGTGGTGGCGGCGCTTTACGGGTATTATCCCAGTATTTATACAATTCAGATATTCTATTACAGTTTTTGTCTGTTTATTTTTGTATTGGCCCTGTGCTATACCACCTGTTCCATTGTTGTATTTTTCAAAGACCTGTCGCAGATTATCAATATTGCGCTTCAAATCGGAATGTGGGCAACCCCCATTCTATGGGATATTGGCTCGCTGCATGTTGACTGGCTTGTATTCCTGAAGTTAAATCCATTGGTGTATATTGTGGAGGGGTACAGGAGTTCTGTCTATGGAAAGACCTGGTTTTTCCAGGACTTTTTTTCTACTATGTATTTTTGGATCATTACCATGGTGTTGTTTGGCGTTGGCGCGGCGGTTTTCAGGCGTTTGAAGGTACATTTTGCGGATGTTTTGTGATAAAGGGATTATAGTGAGTTTGGTTTGGCGGTAAAAGTTACATTAGAACAAATGAATGGTCCGGTAGGTGAATTTATGGAAGAGAAACAAGCAGCGATTTTGGTCAAGGATATCAGCAAAATTTATAAACTCTATGACAGACCGAAAGACCGCATCAAAGAAGCGTTCGGGTTTGATAAAAAGCAGGCGTATAAGCTGCACTATGCCTTGAATGAAATACATTTGGAGATTTATAAGGGGGAAACCGTGGGTATTATCGGAACCAACGGTTCCGGGAAGTCAACTTTGCTGAAAATAATTACCGGTGTATTGCATCCCACAGAGGGAGAAGTCAAGGTATGGGGCCGTATCTCTGCCCTGTTGGAGTTGGGCGCCGGTTTTAATATGGAGTATAACGGCATTGAAAATGTATATTTGAATGGGACTATGATGGGGTTCTCCGAACGGGAGATTGATAAAAAACTTCCGGGAATTTTGGAATTTGCGGATATTGGAAATTATGTAAACCAGCCGGTGAAAACTTATTCCAGCGGTATGTTCGTCAGGCTTGCCTTTGCAGTGGCAATTAACATTGAACCGGAGATATTGATTGTGGACGAAGCGCTTTCGGTGGGAGATGTGTTTTTTCAGGCAAAGTGTTATCATAAATTTGAAGAATTTAAAAAGTTGGGCAAAACCATAGTATTTGTCAGTCATGATTTGAGCAGTATCAGTAAGTACTGCGACAGGGTTTTCCTGTTGGATAAAGGAATTCTTCTGGGGGAAGGGACGGCTAAGGAAATGATTGATGCCTACAAGCGTGTGCTGGTGGGACAGTATGAGTTTCCGGCAAAATTGCAGGAAGCTTTGCCGGAAGAGCTGCAGCAGGACGGTGGAATGGGGGGGAAACAGTCTGGCCAGGAGGGCGCCGGGAGCAATTTATCCGGTCTGGAATATGGGACGGGGCAGGCAGAGATTGTGGAATACTATTTTACAGACGATCGGGATGTGAGAACCACTGCGGTAATCAAGGGAAGTCTATTCACGCTTCATATGAAGGTGAAATTCCATGAACATATTCCCGGTCCTATTTTTGCGTTTTCCTTTAAGAATGTTATAGGGACTGAGATTACAGGTACAAATACCATGATTGAAAAAGCGTTTCTTGACAGTGTGGATGGGGGACAGGTGAAGGATGTGACTTTTACGCAGAAAATGAGTCTGCAGGGCGGTGAATATCTGCTTTCGTTGGGGGTTACGGGATACCGGGGAGATGTTTTTGAGGTATATCACAGACTGTATGATGTGCTGGCTGTAACGGTGATTTCGGATAAGGATACGGTGGGATATTATGATATGGAGTCGTCGGTAACGGTTGTGGATGCTGCGGCAGGGGAAAGCAGTGCAGCGGCGGAAAAGTGAAGCGGCGTAATGAAACTTTTGGGAGTGCATAATGGGACGGAATTGGGATTGATGAGATATATTGCGGAAGGAAGAATGGGATGATAGAGGAAATTGGGAAAGTCAAATTAGATTATGGAGAATATTTGGGTAAGGATTTGTATAGTGACGGGGAAGTGGAGAATGAACTTCTGGATATCGTTAAGAATAGAACCATAACAGAATATGCGAAAATAATTGAGCAGAAGAAGAGTTGGCCCATACTGTATCATCTGTCCCCTTTGCGTGAAAATATCATAAATTGGCTTCCATGGGATGAGCTGGCAGGTGGGGGAACTATGGGAACGCCGGGGAATGGAGTGAGTTCAGGAATGTGGGAAAATTCCATGAACCCAGCGGATTTGACCAGGTCAGAGAATCTTTTGAATCTGGGCAATGACATGGCGGCAGTAAATGCAGCGGCTGCTATGGTGTCAAGGGAGAATATGAAGTCTGTGTCGGCCGGCCTTGCATCTGTCAGGCGGGGCGCTAAGGTGTTGGAAGTGGGAAGCGGATGTGGAGCCATTACGGGAGCCCTTGCCGAAAATGCCGGGGAAGTAATCTGTGTGGAGCTTTCCAAGAAGCGCAGTTTAATCAATGCTTACCGTCACAGAGAATGTGGAAATGTCACCATTCATGTTGGAAATTTCAAAGATATTGAGCCAAACTTACCCACGGACTTTGATTTAATCTGTCTGATCGGCGTATTTGAGTATGCGAAAGAGTACATGGGGGGGAATACCCCATATGAAGATTTTCTGAAAATACTTTTGTCTCATCTGGCGCCGGAGGGAAGATTGGTGATAGCCATAGAGAATCAATACGGGCTGAAATATTTTGCCGGGTGTAAGGAAGATCATTTGGGGAGCTATTTCTCCGGAATAGAAAACTATCAAACCCATATGGGAGTGCGTACCTTCAGCAGAGAAGGGTTGGAAAGAATTTTTCAATCTTGCGGCGTAAAGGAATGGCATTTTTATTATCCATATCCGGACTATAAATTTGTCACAACCTTGTACAGTGATGAATTTCTGCCCAAAAAGGGAGAGCTGTCCAATAATCTGCGCAATTTTGACAGGGACAGAATGTTATTGTTTGATGAAAAAGCTGCCTTTGATGGTATATTGGAGGATGGGTTGTTTCCTGTATTTTCCAATTCCTATCTGGCGGTGCTGGGAAGGGAATTTGATACGAAATATGTAAAATTTTCTAATGACCGTGCGCCGGAATATGCCATTCGGACCGAAATTGCCAGCAGAATGTGGCATCGTCAGAGGTTGATTACTGTCAGGAAGTATCCTCAGACGTCAGAGGCCCAAGACCATATCAGAGGCATGGCGGCTGCTTATGAAAGCATGAAAGAAAAATATGAGGGGGGCAGTCTGGAAATTAATCATTGTGACCTGGTGGACCAGGGGGGATTGGTTTACGCACAGTTTGAGTATGTGCCGGGAATACCGCTTTCGGAGCTGATGGATGATTGTCTGGAACGGAATGATTTGGAGGGTTTTTACGGTTATTTCAAACGGTATATGGAACGGATTGGATATAACAATGAATATCCGGCAGCGGATTTTGACCCGATTTTCTCAAATATTCTGGTGTGGACGGAGGAATTGAGAACGGAGGAAAGCGAAGGGCGGGAGAATGAGATGCCATTGACGCCTGATAGCATGGGAAATGGAGAATCGGCAAACGGACAAGGAGCGGAGGGAAGTGAAGAAGCAGGGGCAGGAAGCACTGACACAGGAAAGGGAGAACCTGGTCTTGAGGGAATCTCTGAGGGAAAAGCATTTTTGGATGAAAATGTGATACTTCGGGAAAAATGGACTTTAATTGATTATGAATGGACTTTTGGCAGAGCCATTGATATAAAAGAGCTGGCGTTTCGGGCAGTCTATTGTTATCTTTTAGAGGATGGAAGAAGAAACAGACTGAATTTGGGCCGGGTGTTGCAGGAACTTTCCATTACGGAAGAAATGGCGGAAGCCTATCGGCAGCAGGAAAGAGAATTTCAATGTTTTGTCACGGGGGAACGCCTCTCCATGCCGCAAATGCGGGAAGTTATGGGGCATAGAGCAATGGTGCCGCAGAAATGGATTGACAGGTATCAGGATTCGGAACTGGTAAATCGTGTTCAGATTTACCAAGACAGAGGCGGCGGATACAGTGAAGAAGAGTCTTATTTTGTGGAAGAAGCCTACCAGGGAGACCAACTGATTGATGTGAAGCTGCAGGTGGGCGGAGATGTGAAGATGCTTCGGATTGACCCAAGTATGTCCCCCTGTGTTGTGAAGATAAAAGAGATGACATTTAACGGGGAGACAGTGCCGCTGGATAAGAAGAAAATGATTACGGCAAACGGTCGTATTGTAAAACCATCGAAAGAAAATGCGCAGGTGTATTGTCCCAGCATTGTCTTTGCCACGGAGGACCCCAATATTAATATATCATTGGGAGAATTGCCGTGTCTGGCGCAGAATTCCCTTCGGATGCGGATGGAGATTGTGCGATTGCCCCTTTCTATGGCGCAGGATTTGGCGGAGACAAAGGGGATGAGGTGGTTTGGAAATTGAGTATGAAAAGTACGGTAAAAGGGTTATTGATAAAAAGAGCCCAAAGAGGTTATGAAAAGCTTTTGCAGAAGAAAAAAGTCTCTTATGAGGATTGGATTTCCCGTTTTGAAAGCGAACAGGAGGAACAGGAAGCCCAGAAGGAAGGAATAACATGTGAATATGTTGTTTTTCGGGCGGGGGAAGGTGTATTCCTATCTGGGTTTTGGGAACAGATAAGAAGGTATGTTTCCTTACATCCTGAAGTCCAAGTATTGTATATGGATGAGGATGTCAAAGAAGGCGGTCATGAAAAGGGCAGAAGCTTGCCCTGGTTTAAACCTGATTGGTCACCGGATTTGTTTGACAGTTTTTTCTATTTCGGCAGTGTGGTGGTCATACGCAGAGAGTTAGTTTACCACCAGATGAGGGGACGGGCATTGGATGAAAGTGTAAACAAAGAAGCCAATGAAATGCAATTTCAGAATTTTACACGCAAGGAGCAGGATGATTGCCAGGGGATGGAATGTTATGCGGTCACAGACTTTGCCGCTTATGAAATGTGGATACACAAGCTAGTGGAACTGGCGGGAGGATATGCGCGGGGAAGCCTTGTGGTGGGACATATTGCAAAGCCTTTGTTTACGGCCGTAAGCCCGGAGAGCAGGCAAAAGTTTTTGGTGTCTTCGGCTTTTTTGAATGAAAAGCGCAAAGTGGAATTGGGGCAGTTCAGAGAGGAAGGTCAGCGAGGTAAGAGATCCGAAGGGAAAAAAGAAGAGGCTGCAGTTTCGGTGGTAATATTATCCAAGGACCATCCAAAGCTTCTGGAGTCGTGTCTGAAGGGCTGTAGGATTGGGGCGAAAAGAAAAGGAATGAACTCTCTTTCTTACGAGGTGATTCTGGTGGACAATGGCAGCAGCGACCACAACCGTAGAGAAGTGGAGGCATTGGTGCAAAAGGAGAGGGCGTCCGGAGGCAGAATTACGTATCAGTATCATCCTATGCCTTTCCACTTTTCCGCAATGTGCCATTTGGGGGCAATGCAGGCGTCCGGGAGGCTGTTGCTTTTTTTAAATGATGATGTGGAATTGTGCCGGGAAGGGTGTATGGAAGAGATGGCGGCGCTGGCGGACAGGCCGTGGACAGGCGCGGTGGGGATGAAGCTGTATTATCCCCAATCAAATCGCATACAACATAGGGGAATTACAAATCTTCCCATGGGACCGGTGCACAAGCTTCAATTTCTGGAAGATGAAAGGTGTTATTATTATGGCGCTAACAGGGGCCGCCATAATGTGCTTGCGGTGACAGCGGCATGTCTTATGGTGGCAAGGGAAAAGTACATGGAAGCAGGAGGGTTTGCAGAAGCGCTGCCGGTTGCTTTTAATGATGTGGATTTATGCTTTCGGCTGTATGAGTTGGGATATGCAAATGTATGTTTAAATGATATGTTTGCATACCACCATGAATCTCTCAGCAGAGGGAATGACGAAACACCGGAGAAATTGAAACGTCTGATTGGAGAACGGGATAAACTGTATGAACGACATCCAAAGTTAGAGGGGGTAGACCCATATTATTCGATTCATTTGAACAGAGAGGGATTGGATGTGATGATTCGGCCCGCATATATGACGGCGGGTAATGCTGTTCAGATGGTAAAGGGACGACCGGAGGTATTTTTAACAAAAGCTTATCGGCAGGATGCCTGTCTTATGGTGCGGGTGGAAGATTGCCGTCAGAATAGAATCGTAGGGTACGGCGTTGTTTTGGGGGATGATAACGCATGCTATGAGAAGATACTTTTGCTGGAAAGAATAGAGGCAGACGCCGCGGAAGCGCAGGTGTACGGCATCAAGGCTGCAGGGCAGTATCGGCCTGATTTGGAGGAGAATATGCCGGACCAGAGTAATGTGGGACTGAGCGGATTTATGGTGGATGTAGGGAGGAATATGCTTTCCAAAGGAAGATATCGAGTGGGGATGGGAGCGCGCAACCGGATTACGGGCTTGAAAATTTTGAATTGGAGTAACCGGGAATTGGTAATATGCGAATAAGGGCTGAGATGGTATCATGAATGTTTACAGGATTTGCGGGGAGATTGTTGTAATACGGCAGAGACAGAAAGGTATGATATGGAAGCGAAAGAGACAGATTATAAAGAGGCATATGAGCAGGAGCATTTAAAATGTGCGGATTTGGCAGGAAGGATTGCGGATCTTGAGGCAAAAAATGATGAACTTACCTGGAAACTAAACCGTATTCGGAATCATCCGTTGTGGAAGGTGGGAAAACCAGCCAGAAATCTTGTACATTGGGCCATAAGGCAGAAGGACAGAATCGGAAACTGTGGAGGCCCCAGGGGGATACTGCGCAAAATTGATTATAAGAAACGGGAACGGGAGGCTATGAAGCAGTTTGGCACGGAGAGTTTTCCAGGACCGGAGCAGAGATTGGCGGAGAAAAACACTGTGTTTCCGCGTATGGTAAAAATCAGTATCCTTGTACCCTTGTGGAATAATGAAGAACAATTTCAGAGAGAAATGCTTGATTCTGTTATGAACCAGACGTACACGAACTGGGAATTGTGCCTGGCGGACGGTTCCGATGAGGCCCATAGCTATATAGGAGATATCTGCAGGGAGTATGCTGCAAAGGCGGATGGCAGGATTGTCTATCAGCATTTGGAGAAAAACAGCGGTATTTCAGGCAATACAAATGCCTGTCTGAAGATGGCTGCCGGTCAGTATATCGGCCTGTTGGATCAGGATGATATCTTGCATCCCAGCGTGCTTTACGAGTATGTGAAGGCAATCAATGAACAGGATGCGGATTATCTGTATTGCGATGAGACTACCTTTAAGGGCAGTGATATCAACCATATGCTCACAATGCACTTTAAGCCGGACTATGCGCCGGATAATCTGCGGGCAAATAATTACATTTGTCATTTCAGTGTATTTCACAGAGGCCTTTTAGATGGGGATGAGCTGTTTCGCACAAAGTTTGACGGCAGCCAGGACCATGATATGATTCTGCGCCTTACCGACAATGCCAAGAAAATAGTTCATGTGCCCAGGCTGATGTACTATTGGAGAAGTCATTCGGGCAGCACTGCATCAGGAATAGAGGCCAAACCCTATGCCATTGAAGCGGCAAAGGGAGCGGTGGCGGAGCACCTTAAGAAACATGGCTTTACACATTTTAAAATTGAGAGTACCAGAGCCTTTGAAACGATTTTCCGCATCCGGTATCAGATCATCGGTACGCCGAAGATATCTGTTATCATAGCCAATAAGGACCATGTGGAAGATTTGCGCAGATGTGTGAATGCTATCATGGAAAAGTCAACCTATGATAATTATGAGATAATTATTGTGGAAAATAACAGTACTTCGGAGGAAATCAAAGAATATTATAATAGTCTTTTGGGATATGATGTTGGACAAATGTACGTCCCTACAAAAGAAAAGGCAAGTAAAAAAATCAATGGAAAATCAAAGAAGGGGAAGGCTGTCAAACAGGAGGCCGCACAACAGAAAATTTTTCGCAGTGAGGACGGCAGAATAGGGATTGTGGTATATCAGGGGGAATTTAACTATGCTGCGATTAATAATCTGGGAGTGAACTATGCCTCCGGCGAGTATATTCTCCTCTTAAATAACGATACGGAAGTAATTACCGTGAATTGGATGGAAGAACTTTTGATGTATGCCCAGCGGGAGGATGTGGGCGCAGTGGGGGCAAAACTTTTCTATGGGGACAAAACTATTCAGCATGCGGGTGTGGTAATTGGATTAGGAGCTCACAGGACGGCAGGGCATACTCATTATAAACAACATCGTCAGAATCTTGGATATATGGGGCGGCTATGCTATGCTCAAAATGTAACGGCGGTGACAGGGGCCTGTCTGATGGTTAAGAAACGTCTTTTTCAGGAAGTGGGCGGATTGGATGAGGGATTTGTGGTTTCTTTGAATGATGTGGATTTTTGTCTGAAACTGCGGGAGAAAGGATTGCTGAATGTATTTACACCGTTTGCGGAATTGTTTCATTATGAATCTGCTTCCAGGGGAGCGGATGATACCGGGGAAAAAGCCAGGCGTTATGAGAAGGAGTCAGAAAGATTTCGGGAGAAGTGGAAGGCCGCACTGGAGGCGGGAGACCCCTATTACAATCCTAATTTCTCGTTGGACAGAAGCGATTTTTCGTTAAAGATACAGGAAAAGATTTCAGGGCGGAGAGAGTAAAACTTATCCGCCCTGAATACAATACGATTATGATAGAAAATTAATATTCGGCAAAGTAGGAGTCCAACCATGCCATTCGTCTCTTTTGATAAGTTTCAATGCGGCTGATGTCAACGGACATTTGATAATTGAGCCATCTTGCGTTTTCACGTTCCACAGCGCCGGAATCAATCAGATAGTTCTGGTTTTCCCGCAGCAGATTTAAAATGTACTCCGTATCCAAAAAGGTATTCCGACATTGTGCCCAACGTTCCTGTAAATAAGGTCTGATCAGATCCGGTTTGCGGTCTCTTATAAAAGGAATTGCAGCTTCTTCATAAACCATGGTCTCATCTTCTTCATATTCTTTGTCACCATAAATTCTGCCGAAGGTCAAATCCAAATCCCAGGGAATCTGCCGCATGGTATAGCTGCCGTTTTCGCTCACATCCGCCGCAAAATACATATTTTTAAAGAAATTGTCACTACCGCTGACGGTCATAGTAAACAAAAGCATGTCGATTGCATTGGATAAATATATTTTGTCTTCCGCAGAACCAGTTGTGTCGCGATTGTGATAAAAAGTATTCAGGTAATCACGCGCGGGATACCATGCTTTCTCATAATCCGTAATGACGTCGGGATAGCGTATGCGTTGAAAGGACATAATTCTCCAGCCTCGGTCTATGGCATATTGGATGTCTTCGTCTTCCGGTGCCGTCCAGTCAGTAAATTTATAGAGAATATCATTTTTATCAAGTTCCAGTTTCTTTGCGTCCACTGGTTCTATCAAACCATAAAGTCCTTTGTACTCATTGTCTATAATAAGTTCCAGATATTCCATTCGGGGTCCGGCTTCATTTACTTCATCATTGGAATCGGCAAAATGTTCCCACAAATCACAAGCCGTTTTCTCAAGTATCCGCTCCGTATCCGCTACCATTGCTTTCAGCTTCCAGTGATTGTCGGAACGCATCCCTAAGAGGGATTGGTTCAGATTTTTTCCGTCGGCATCCAGTAATCCGATGGAATATCCCTTTTTCTCATAAACAGCGCTTGACGTGCCTCTCAGGTAATAGCGCACGCCGGATTCCAAAATCTCGTACCGGGATACATTCATGCCGGGATTAAATACTTGGATTTTCCCATAGTATATGATACTGGGATCATAATAATACCGATCCGGGTCTGTTTCATAGTCGCCGTTATCCTGTTCTTCGGCCCGCTCGGTGGAAAGGCTCATAACAGGCATACCAGAGATGGCAAGAGATAGTTCATAATAGCAATCTTCACCTACCAGCCATAAGGGAAAACGGTGATTATTCCGAATACTGCCCGCCTTATCATTCCAGGCATCATCCGGAAGGGTGCAGAGAAACATATCTTTGGAGCCGCTGGTAAGTTCCCCTTCCCACTGAGACACAGAGTAATCCTGGGACAGATACAATGTGCCGTCAAGGGTATAGGGAAGCAATGCGCCGCCAAAATAAACGCCCGGATTGGTCTGGGCGGTCAGTTGTTTTTTGCCCTCCAGGAAATCCAGACTGTCTATCACCGGAACCGACAGAATTCTGGCGGAATAGGGCACTGGTACATTATAATTCGTCTCAATTTGATGACAATAAACGCCTATTAGAAGCAGGGCTGCCAACAGGCTGATTGTCAATAAAAAACATTCCATTTTTCTTTTCATAGTTTACCAATTATTTTGTGTTGATCTGCGTGCCTATATACTGAAATGGGCGGTAAATTTGCGGGCCATATAATATTTGGAGTACTGGGTGAGCTGCAGACTGTCTAATTGCAGTGCATCATAAATATAATTTGGAAGCAATTCGTCATACTTAACTTCTAAAAGCTGTATTCCCGCGGGCATAACAGGTCTTGCCATCAGACGGGACGTCAGGAAATCCCGCACATGGGAACTGGCGGTAATATTGCGGTCTAAGGTAATGCGTACATTTCCCGTTGGGTAAATGTAGGGAGTGCGTTCATATTCCACAATCACTTTGGGCCTGTAGAGTTTTGTCCTGTAAGCCAGAAAGAATTTGTGCAATACCTGGTCCGTCTCTTCCGGCACTTGAAAGCGTTCTTTTAAGATATCTTCACATTGTTCGTGGCTGATTTGATGTGATAATTTATGATTTTTCCCATAAAGCTTTTGCTTACATTCAAGTGTAATAGGGGTTATATTACCGTCATAAATACGGAGACGGAATTTTTCCCGCTTGCCGATACCATTTTCATTGTCATAATAGCAGGAATTCCAATAGTCGTCAAAATAAAGGCTCCGCACAGTATAACGCCCGTCTTCCCCGGCATGGGGATCGGGAGAACACAAATGCCTGATGCGCATTTCCAACAGGCAAAGTTGTTGTTCGCTGCACAGGTATTTCAATTCGTTTCGATATTTTATTTTATCCATAGGGGGTTCCAATGCTCCTAAACTACATTTTCTCCGTCATGACATAAAAGGGATACGGTTTCCACGCCGTCCAGCGAATTGATGGTCCGAACCAGTTCTGCCTCCCCCTTTTTCAGACGAAGCTCCATGACCATATCCATTCCGTATTTTGTGAGATTTCTTGATTTTACCCGATAGTAGCTGGCGTAGCCGGACACAATCCGCAAGACTTCTTCTTCCACCTTTTCACTTTGGGCATTGAGCACAAGCAGCATGGGCGCTTTGGCAACAGGAAAGAAATCCAGAGAAAATACCACCACTGTCACACAGATACAGAGCATAAGCGCCAAACCGTATAGACCCGCGCCGCAGATGATGCCTATGGAGATGGACCAAAATAGAAAAACCAAATCCATAGGGTCTTTTACGGCTGTTCGGAAGCGCACAATGGAAAGCGCCCCCACCATACCCAGGGATATTACCACACTGGATTGTATTGCTAAAATAATTGCTGCCGTAATCATAGCCATAGCCACTAAGGAGATATTGAAGCTTTTGGAGTAAAAAGATTTTCTGGAAATCAAACGATATACAATATAAATATAGAATCCAAGAGCAGCCGTTACCACAAGGGTCAGCGCTACGGACGCAATGCTGAAATCCACCACATTTGCGCCTTCCAAAAACGACTTTTTTAAAATATCTTTAAATCCCATCATAGATTCTCCTGTTTTTTATTGAGAGTAACAGTTTACGGAGGTATTCATTTTATCATATTTTCTTTATTTTAGCAACGATTTCATTTACGCCCAAAGCCATGTAAGGGATCTGCATAAACAGAAACGGCAGGACATATCGGGTCTTGCTTTCCCAGATCAAGGAGAATACAAAGCCTCCAAAGACGGCAATGAGAAGCAGATATGTTTCAATGCGAATGTATTTTTTCCGTCCCATAACCAGAAAGAAAAGGATACTGCCGTATAGAAGCAATTGATAGAGTTTCATGCCTGATTCCAATGCGGCTGTCAGTGAGCCGTAAGCGTACAGTTCTCTTGCGGGCGTCCATTGGGTGCCGGTGATATGGTTATTGGCAGCAAGGCTTTGATACATTGGCATATTCCACTGTGAATTCATTTTACGCCCAAAGAAATCTATCATATAATCGGGATCATTTCGATAAAGTTCCAAATACATTTTTAAATCATCAAATCCTTTTTCTTTGGCTAATATCACATTATCGTCAAACATGTCAAAAGTGTTATATTCATATTGGTTATGCCAGCCCGCCCGTTGGTAATCGTCGTTCAAGCCCATGGTGATGTAGAGTATTGCGGGAATTGGGGCGGCATCCGGGCTTTTGACATCGTGGTACAATCCCCATGTGACCATCTGCATAGCGCCGCAGCCCGCTGCCAGTGCCATTAGGAGGACAAGATATTTGGAGCTGGGGTGGAAAAACAATTTAATCAGTGTTACAATCAAGAGTGCAATAAGGAAAATCAGACAATTTTGTCTCAGCCACACACTGAGGCCGACAAAACAACCCAACAGAATCAGCCGGCGGAGGGAAGGCTCCTTGAGATAAGCCAGATACATCCATGCGCTGAACATACAAAATATGGTTGAAATCATATCCCCATAGACAAAGGGGATATAGGCGTACATGGGAAAGCAGCAGAGAATGAATAAAAGATAATATAATTCTGCTTTTGCGTTATACTCCGAAAGAATCCTTACAATTTGGCAGCCGGACAATACTAGCAGGGGAATGAGCCCGGCAACCAGGCATTGGAAAGGAAGATAATTCATATCGCCAAAAAAGAAAAAAATAATTCTGAGCAAGGTAACCATCCCCAACTGTTGGGGATATCGGGCAATATAACCGCCTTTTTTGAGGGCGGAAAAATCTCCGTTTTGAAAGGCGCTTGCATATTGGCATAAATACATTTGGTCAGCCTGGGGACCGGTTTTAGCGGCAAAAATCCAATAAAGTCCCACCGCCCCAGAGAGAAGGCAGGCGCCTCCAAGCAATAGGTTTCGGGACTTTATGGTATTGAATTTCTCCGAGAATTTGCCTATGAAACAGAGACAAAAAAGAGAAAAGCAAATGGAGCAGATATTATATAGGAGAGAATCTGTCTTAAAATAGATAAACTCATCCATATTGGGCTTGTTTTCTCCCGTGATGCTCAGACCGTTATGGAAGAGCACAAAAAACATAAGTATGGCCAGTGCATTAAATAGATAACAAAAGGTTTTTTCCTGTAAAATTTTTTTTATGGAAATTTTTTTATGAAAAATTTTTTTCATTGATATCCCTCTTGACAAAAGTAATCTTTACAGTCTGTACGTCAACTAAACTTTCGGACTTTTATGTATGACGGTGCAGCCGACTGCATGGGAGCTTAGTAAAGTGATAGATATTATAATATGAGATATGGGAATTGTCAATCTGACATCTTTACACTACAAATACTATTTGGTATAATCCTTTTCATTGATAGGGAAAATGAGCCATAAGGCATATTGCAGGATGAAGAGCGGGAGGATTTGCATGCAGTCAAAGAAGAAAGTCAAGGGGAAGTGGGGGAAGTTTTCGTGGAAATTGTCGGTGTTGCTGCTGCTTTCACTGATTACTATGATTGTATATGGCAGCAGGAAGGTGGGCTATCATGTGGACGAAATATATTCCTATGGACTGGCAAACAGTGAATATCTTCCTTTTATGCACTTTGGGGAAATTGATTACGGCGTAAAGGATTGGATGAAAGAATATGGGGCGGGGGAATCTTTGGGGGATTTGTTTCGCAATCTGATCAAGGATTTTCAGATTTTAAAAGAATGTGATTTTCAGTTGAAAGAAAGCGTCATATATCAGGATTATGTGATCGCACAGGCAAATAGCGCCGACACCAGGACTACAACCTGGGTATCGGGCCAGGAGTACAGGGATTATCTTGCGGTCAGTGAAAACAATCGGTTTAATTACGCATCGGTTTACTATAACCAGAGAGGGGATGTGCATCCTCCGCTGTATTATATGATATTGCATACAATTTGTTCCGTATTTCAGGGAAGTTTTTCAAAGTGGTTTGCCATGTCCGTGAATATTGCGGCATTGCTGCTTACCCTTATACTGCTTTATAAGATGGTGAAAGAATATCTGGGCGGGGAGACGGAGGCGTTGGTTGCAGCAGGAGCATACGGCTTATCCATAGGTTTTATGAATACTGCTGTCTGGCTCAGAATGTATGCGCTGCTGACATTGTTTGTAGTGGCCCTATGTTATGTACATTTGAAAATTGCTCAGGAGGACTTTCAGCTTCGTGGAAAGAATCGAAGGTATTTGTTTCTGGCGGTTGTGGGCGGTTATATGACGCATTATTATTTCGTGCTGTATGCCATAGGGGTTGCTGCGGTTTTTACAATATGGATATTGACAGAGAAAAAGTATAAGGCGGCCGCCGGCTATGTGTTGACATTGGCGGGGGCTGCGGTTATTGGATTGTGTATCTGGCCTTATGCCATAAGGCATGTATTCCAGGGCTATCAGGGGACACAGGCGTTGGATGTGATACGGGAGAGGGAATTCTACTTTATTAAAGTAAGGTTATTGTTTGATCAGATTGCAGCGCAGGTTTTGGATGGGACATGGTGGATTTTACTGGCGTGTCTGTTTGCGGCGGCAGGGATTGTGATATGGAAGTACAGCAGAAAGACGGGAAAAGGAAGGAAACTGCCCTTAGGCAAGGGAGCGTTGCTGGCGGTTCCTATTGTATTGTATATTGTTGTAGTGGCGCAGATCGTTCCCATGCTCATAGAAAGATATGTTATGTGTACTTTTCCCTTTTGGATTTTGTATGTGGTGCTGCTGGTTTCTTTTGTCCTAAGGGAGTTGACAGATAGCAGGGCGGCAATGTTAAAGTGGAGAAAAATCTCTCTTGTGCTTACGGGAATATTGCTGTTTGCCGTGAATAATTGCTATAGACTGGAGCCCAGCGGTTTATATCATGGAGAGCAGGAATTGGTGAAATTGCCTGAAAATACGGACTGCATTTATGTGCTTGCAGATGGAGACTGGAATCAAAGCGCTATTGACAGTACGATTCTGGCACAGTGCAGAAATGTGGGCGTGACATATCTTTCGGAAGTTGGACGTTTGGCGGAAGCGTACAAGTACCAGGACGGCGACTATGTGCTGGTGGCAATTCAAAAAGATATGGAAGTGGAAGAAGTCCTTGCCGAAGTGAGTGAAATCATGGGACTGCAGGATTTGGAAGAGATTGAGGTCCAGGAAGGCGCCACGTCGGTGAGATTTCTATTGTCAGGAAAACAATAAGAAAAGTACAATGAATTGTGTCATATTATTTGGGTCATTGACAAATATTTACACATGGGAGTATGATAAAAGCAGATGAAAGAAAGGGGGGCGGAGCATGGGGAAGGATATGGGACGCCGGAAGATAATTGTGATAATCGCGGGATTGGCGGCGGCAGTGCTGATTGTTTGTATGTTTGCACTGTTGAAAGGAGAGAAAAGCCAGGCTTATCGTTCCATTAGAATTGTGGAGTTGGAAGGCGCGGTAACCATAGAGCGGGAGAACATGGGGAATTTGGAAGCGGCGGTGAATATGAATCTCATGTCCGGAGATCGTGTGTCCACAGCCCAGGGATCGTATGTGGTATTGCGCCTGGATGCGGATAAATTTGTAATGTTGGGAGAACAGGGAGCTATGGAAGTGACGGCAGAGGGGGATGGAACTGCCGGAAAGACTTCAATTGTTCTGGATTCAGGCAGCATCTTGAGTGAAATCCGCAATCCTTTAGGAGAATCTTCTACATTTGATATTGTTACGTCCAACGCCACCATGTCGGCCAGAGGAACCATATTTGAAGTGCGTAATGGGGGAGATGGAGAAGACAAAGTATCGGTGCTTGTTTATGACGGTCATGTTGAAGTGGCGATGGAGGGGAAGGAGCCGGCTTTGTATGAAGAGGGGGAGTACACGGAATTTACGTCCGGTACGTCTCCGCAGTTTTTGACGGAAAGAGAACTGATTACGGCAGCCCAGTTGAACGAGCAGATGTATCGGCGTCTGCAGGAGATAGAAGCGGACGGGAGAAATATTAATTGGGGGAGTGTGGAGACTTCTGCGGGGAATGTTGAGGTGGGAAAAACGCCGGAACCGGAAGTGACAGTTACGCCGGAGGCAGTGTCTACGCCGGAAGCAAGTCCTACGTCTACGCCGGAGGAAGCAGTTGTTTCCACACCCAAACCTACGACGGCGCCCACGCCAAAGCCCAATCATAGAGTAACGCCCACTCCTGCGCCGGGAAGAGGAACCACTCCCGTTCCGGCAACGGATACGCCGGAACCGGAAGTAGATGATTGGGACGAGGAAGATACATCGGATGAAGAAGGGGATTCCACGCCCGAAGGAGAACCGGGGACGACCACGGAGCCGGGGGGAGAACCAACGAAAGAACCGGATCCCAGCGGGGAGCCTGACCAACAGCCTACAAAAGAACCGGAGCCCAGTGAAGAACCAACGAAAGAACCAGATCCCAGTACGGAACCCGAAGAGGAACCTACAAAGGAGCCGGAAACCAGCACGGAACCTGAAGAAGATCCCACAGATGCACCGGAAACCAGTGTGGAACCTGACGAGGAAACAACAGAAGAGCCGGAAGTGAGTGTAGATTCTGATGAAGAAGCGAACCGGTAGCGGAGCTAGAGGATGAAAAGTGTTTTGCCATCTGCCTTGACATAGGATAGGTATGCTGTGAAAGGCGTTGGGGATGGAAAACATTGGGGTGTGCAGGGAATATTTTCGGCAGTTGGAAGAATAAGCAGAAGTTTTCATAGTGCTTTGGCATGGAATGAGGCCATTTGGGCAGGGTTCGGTGCCAAAGCTGTTTGACGAACATTGTTGTAAGTGTGGAAAGGATGAGAAAATTGGACGTTAATGAGATTTTGGCGCAGGTAGATGCTTACTTTGAAGAAAATAAGGGAGAAGAAGCGGAGAAGCTCATGCAGCAGTCGATTGGACAGGCGGTCAGGGAACAGGATGACGCCAGTTTGTTACATCTGTTGAATGAGCTTCTCGGCTATTACCGAGAGACTAGCCAGACGGAAAATGCAGTGAAGATAGCATCCCAAACGCTGGCCCAGGCGGAGAGAATGGGGCTTGAAGGGACGCTTCCCTATGCCACCACCATGCTTAATGTGGCCAATGCTTATCGCGTCTGTGGTAAATTGCAGGATTCTATGGAATATTATCTGCAGGTGCAGGAGATTTATGACAGATTGTTGGCACCCGGAGATATGCTTGTGGCGGGACTGAAAAATAATATGAGCCTGTTGTATCAGGAATTGGGCGACTTTGGAAAGGCCAAAGAGATGCTTTCAGGGGCTTTGGCCATAGTGGAGAAAAAGGGGTCTCTCTATGAGCAGGGAGTAACTTATACAAATCTTGCCAGCACATGTATGCAGTTGGGAGAGGCGGATTTGGCTTACACGTATGGGGTAAAGGCTACGGAAGTATTCCGTAGGGCAAATGTGGCGGACAGCCATTATGGAGCGGCCCTTGCGGCCCTGGGGGCATATGAGTATGAGCGGAAAGCTTATAACAAAGCGTTACAATATTACACACAGGCGTCGGAGGCGGTGGAGAAAAGTCTCGGTAAGAATGAATATTACCGAAGGCTGCAGAAATATATAATTCGCTGTAAAGAATCATTGGCGGCAGCCGAAGCCATGGGCGTACAGGAAGAGACAAAGGATGGAGGGAAAACTGACGGAGAAGGGAAGGGAAGCTGGGACGCCCTTGAAGATACCATGGGCAGGGGACTTATACTTGCAAGGGACTATTATGAAACATATGGCAAAGAAATGATAGAGAAGGAATTCCCGGCATATGCAGAAAGGATTGCGGTAGGATTGGCGGGCAGAGGGTCCGATTGTTTTGGGTATGACGACAAAGCGTCCAGAGACCATGATTGGGGGCCTGACTTCTGTATGTGGGTTACGGATGATACTTATGCGCAGATTGGCCCGGCGCTGCAGCGGGCATATGAATCTCTTCCGAAGGAATTTCGAGGATATAAGCGTGCGCCTCATGTAAACGGGCGCAATCGCAGAGGGGTAATACGAATTTCTGATTTTTTCCGCGGATTGATTGGGACAGCGCAGTATGAACAAATTGATTGGAGGCAGGTCAGTGATGCGTCCATGGCGGCGGCTGTGAACGGGGAGATCTTTCGGGATGAGGAGGGCATTTTATCCGAATTTCGTCAAAAGCTCCGTCAGGGATATCCGGAAGAAATAAGGTATTTGAAATTAGCGGAGGCAGCCGCGGGATTTTCTCAGGCGGCACAGTATAATTATCAGAGAATGTCAGGGCGTGGGGATGGTGTAACCGCCTGTATGATGGCCTGGGACGGTATCAGGCAGGCTATGAAACTGCAGCATTATATCGAAGGCAAATATCCGCCCCATGACAAATGGCTTTATCGGAGTATGCAGGAGTCTGAGGAAGGCCGGGAAGCTGCAGGGATGATAAAAAAGATTGCGGACAATCTGCCTCATGGCGGGGGTGCGGAGGAAATAGAACGGCTGGGTACTTTCTTTGCCCTGGAATTGTATAGGGAAGGGTATATCAGTGATTCCGAAAGTTATCTGGACGCGCATACGGGTGAGCTGTTGTATAAGGCTTCTCTGGCCGGGAAAGACAACAATACATTGGTGGATGAGATAGCAAAGTTGGAATTTGAAGCCTTTGATAAGGTACAAAACGAGGGGGGCAGAGCCAGTTGTCAGAATGATTGGCCTACGTTTTCCATTATGCGTAAAAGTCAATATATGACCTGGGACAGAGGAATGTTGCTGCAGTATCTCTATGATTTTCAAAGGGAATATCATAAGGGTCATAATTTGATTGAGGAAAAGTATGGGCGAATGATGGAGAGTACGGCGCCGGAAGCCTATGAGAAAATTAAGTCCCATTTTCCGGAATTGTCCCCGGAGAAAAAGGCCATTATTGAACAGATCGTGGCGCTGCAGGTGGGATGGATGGAAGAATTTGCGGAGAAGTTTCCGGCATTGGCGGATAATGCCAGAACTATTCACACCTGGGAGGACCGTGCTTTTGACACTTCCTATGAAACATATCTGAGAGGGGAACTTGGCACTTACTCTGATAAAATGCTGGAATTGTACGGCAGGTATGTAGTGGGATATGCGCGCAGGGGTGAGAATCTGACGTATTATATTATGGAAAATAGTGTAAAAATGTACGGATATAAGTGCGTAGAGGACGCCAATGGAAAAATTGCGGAAATCTGGTCAACTTAAATCAGCGGAAGAAAGGAAATGGTTATGGGATGTTTTGAAATTAAGGATACGTTTTATCTGAATGGAGAACCCTTTCAAATCATTTCGGGAGCGTTTCATTATTTTAGAACGGTTCCTGAATATTGGAGGGACCGGCTGGAAAAGCTGAAAGCCATGGGGTGTAATACGGTGGAAACCTATATTCCCTGGAATCTCCATGAAAGCAGGAAAGGGGAATTTTGCTTTGAGGGGATACTGGATGTGGAGAGATTTATCCAACTGGCGCAGGAATTGGGATTGTATGTTATCATACGTCCCTCGCCGTATATCTGCGCTGAATGGGAGTTCGGGGGATTGCCGGCCTGGCTGCTGCAGGAAGAGGGAATGAAACTGCGTGTCAGTTATCCGCCGTTTCTGCGTCATGTGGAGGAATATTATAAGGTGCTTTTGCCCCGAATTACGCCCTGGCAGACAACCCAGGGAGGACCTGTAATTTTAATGCAGGTGGAAAATGAATATGGTTATTATGCCAATGATAGGGATTATCTGGAAACCGTGAAAAAGTATATGATTGACAATGGGGTGGAAGTACCCCTGGTGACTTCGGACGGCCCTTATCCGGAAAGCTTTCGTGCCGGAAAAGTGTCCGGTGCACTGCCCACGGGGAATTTCGGCTCCAGGACAGAGGAAAGATTTGAGATTATGAAATCTTTTACAGACGGCGGGCCGCTGATGTGTACGGAGTTCTGGGTGGGATGGTTTGACCATTGGGGAAATGGCGGTCATATGCGGGGAAATTTGGAAGAGAGTGTAAGGGATCTTGAGCGAATGTTGGAGCTGGGACATGTAAATATTTATATGTTTGAAGGCGGCACCAATTTTGGCTTTATGAACGGTTCCAACTATTATGATGCGCTGACGCCGGATGTCACTTCTTATGATTACGACGGAGTACTGACTGAGGACGGGCAAATTACGGAGAAATACCGCAGATATCAGGAAGTGATTGGGAAGTTTGTCAATTTGCCCAAGGTATGTTTTTCCACACAGATTGTCAGAAAGGATTATGGTGTACTTAAGGTACAGCAGAAAGTATCTCTGTATGATACGCTGGATAAAATCAGTACCCCCATTCATAGCGTTTATCCTCAGTCCATGGAGCGCCTGGGACAAAATTACGGTTATATATTGTATCGGACTTCGCTGCACACGGAAGAGCGCCTGGAGAAAATCAGGTTATGGGGCGCCAACGACAGGGCAAATATTTTGCTGGATGGCAAGCCCATACTGACAATGTATGACAGGGAATTATTAGAAGAAAAAGAACTTGATATTACTGTTGAAAAAAATGCCAGACTGGATATTCTGGTGGAGAATATGGGACGGGTGAATTTTGGGCCAAGGATGGAACTTCAGCGGAAAGGGATAGATCAATGTGTACAGATGAATGGGCATATGCATAATCATTGGGAGCAATACCCGCTGCCCCTGGACAATACGGAGTTAATAGATTTCTCCGCGGCGGATAACCAGTGCTGTGAGGGACAGTCTATAAAGAAGGATGTGCAGGGAGAACCCACATTCTATCGATTTACTTTTATAGCGGAGGAAGTGGGAGATACGTTTCTTGACTTTGAAGGATGGGGTAAGGGCGTTGCCTTTGTAAATGGGTTTAACATAGGAAGATTCTGGGAGATTGGGCCCCAGAAGCGCCTGTACATCCCAGGGCCTCTTTTGAAATCAGGAGAAAATGAGATTATTTTGTTTGAAACCGAGGGAAAGGCCCCCGGCGTCATCAGCCTGAAAGGGGAACCGGACATTGGATAGCTGCCGGATGGGGTTTGACGGTATTGGATAGATATGAAAAAATTGCGCACACTATATGCTGGTATGAAAGTGTTGATTGCATATTGCTTTCGTACAAAACGAACAAAGGAGGAGTGCGCAATGGATTTTGACGTGGGAAGTTCGTATTTGGGAACGAGGGTTCCTTTTATGGATCTGCCCCTGGGGTTTGGCATGGCGCTTGCCCAGTCAGAGCCGGCGATGAAAGGATATGCGGCGTTGACAGAGGCGGAGAAAGAACGAATCATCCTTCGATGTAAGGACGTAAAAACAAAAGAAGAGATGCAGAAAATCGTAGATTCACTTGCACCCGGTATGGATGTGGGGGCAATCTGGCAAGAGGAAAAGGAACGATTTTCATAGAAAAGTCAAGACTTGCAGGGGATGGCGTTTAGGCCGTCCCCGTTGTATAGGACTGTTTTGGTAAGGGAAAAATGTACTGGTTTAAAATGGGATAAGCAGTGATTGGAAAGAGGAGTTTAAAATGCCGTATATTACAGTTGAATGTGGCGTGCTGTCTGACACGCAAAAGGAGAAGCTGATTAAGAGATTAACAGATGCGGCTTCGGAAATAATGGAAGTACCAAAGGAATTTTATTCCGTTACCATTAAGGAATTACCGGATAAGAATTTTGGCATTGGGGGGAAAACCATTGATAAGGTTAAGGATGAATATATACAGGCCCGGAAATTTATCGGGGATAAATCTTAATTTAGTCAAAAGAAAAGCAGTTACATAATTATTAAAAAAACCATGGGAAATATGGATTTGGCATAAGGCCCGGAAAATGCACATTGATACAGGCCTTATGCCATTTGAGAATAGCTAAGAGGTTACACAGGAATCCGCAGGATTTGTCCTATGCCCAGAACATCGCTTGTGAGCCCGTTTAGCTTCATAATTGCTTCTACAGTGGTGCCATAATTTCTTGAAATAGTCCATAGGCTGTCACCGGGCCTGACAGTATATTCAATATAGGGGCCTGATTGGGAAATGGGAATTCTTAATACCTGGCCAATACTCAGCAAATCGCTTGTCAGTCCGTTTAACTGCTTAATTGCATCTACGGTGGTTCCATATTTCCTGGAAATCTGCCATAAACTGTCTCCGGCTTTTACAATATATTCTATGCTTCCTGAACCAGGGCCGGAGGACGAACCAGGACCGGTTCCAGGAAGAGGAATATTTTGTTGGATGCCCTGATAAGCTCTGTACAATGCTTCCCAGGTAAGCGGACCCACAATGCCGTCTCCCTGCAGGTTCATAACCTGTTGGAAAGAAAGAACCGACTGCCGTGTTCCCGGACCAAAGATGCCGTCCTGGGTGGGGGCGGGAACACCGGGATAATATTGGGAGATCACATCCAGCAAGTATTGTAGGGTGATGACATCCTGGCCGCGGGAACCCTGGCGGAGCACGGCTGCAGGCGGCACGGAGCCGATTCCCAGAGAGGTTCCTTCACTGTTCAGTTCAGCCAGTTTGGCAATTCCGGCATAAAGGCTTGAAATTTTGTACCATGTAGCCTTGCCCACGATGCCGTCGGGAGTGAGGTTGAAAACATTTTGAAATTTCGTTACCGCAGCTCTGGTACTGTCCCCAAAGACACCTGTTTCATCGGTTATCACGGGAATTGCGGGGTAATTCTGCCGGATTCTGTTCAAATAGGTTTGGATTGTCTGCACGTCAAGTCCGGTACTGCCGAGTCTAAGCGGCGTGCCGGGATAGGAATTTAATTGTCCGGTTATAATATTGGTTTCTACTATTTCCACATCTTTCGGATAGTAAGAACGCAGAATTTGCAGCGGAGCAAGTCCCTGGTTGGCCAGAGTGACGGTGCCCCATTGGGAGAGTCCCTGGCAGGTAGCCGTGGTTCCGTTGCAGAAAGACGTAAAATAAGGTGCAATCTGTCCGGGTCTGCGTACATATTGGTTAAAAATTTCATCTACAATATGGGAAATGGAATCGTAGATGGGCCGTCCATACACAAAAGCCTGGTCATAGGCAGTGCTGTTGGTAATGTCGAATTGGTATCCGCGACTGCGATACCATTCGGTGAAAACGCGGTTTAATGCAAAAGTGATGATTGCGTAAATGTTTGCTCGAAGTGCGGCATCGGGCCAGGTAGGATAGATTTCACTGCTGGCTACGTTTTTGACATAATCGGGAAAGGATACTTGTACGTTTGCTGCCGCTCCATTGGGTGTGCCAAGGTGTACGGTAATGGGGTTGGGAATTACCACCTGGCGCAGTATGCGGGAGTTATCCTCCGTTCCCTGGATTTGTTCTAATGCTTCCGGCATGGGGATAGGAGGAAGCTGCTGTCCCGTTTCCGGCATTGCGGAAGAAAGAGAACGTTGCGGCGCTGCGGTATCTGGCATGGGAGGAATGGAGCGCTGCTGTTCTGTAGTCTCCGGCATTGCGGAAGGCAAAAGCGGCTGTCCTGGTGCTGACGGTGCAGAGGAGGACGGAGGACGCTGCTGTGGGGTGGTATCCGTTGCTGCGGAAGGCTGAGGCCGTTGCTGCGCCAGATTCTCCGGCATTGTGAAGGGTTGGGGACGTGGTTGTACCCAAGCTTCCGGCATGGGAGAAGAAGGGAGAGGCTGGCGTTGGGATGCACCGGCCACAGGAGCAGAACCATTTGTAACAGGTCTTCTGCCCAGGGCGGTCATAACGGAAGTTCCCTCCTGGCTGCGTGTTTCGTTCATGGCCACAGCCGGTTTGCCGATAGAAATATCTGTCTGTGTGGGACGACGCTGCAGCGCTTGCATGGGTACCAAGGCAAGGGGTAATACCGCTGTTTCTCCATCGAAAATGGGGATATCTGAGATGTAAAGAGAGTTAAATCCATTTTTCCGGGCAAGCAGATTATAGCTTGTGTAGGGAAGGCCGGAGTAATACGGATTTTGGGAAAAACTTTTATCCATTGTTTCCAATGGAACCTTTTGTGATTCGCCATTTTCGTCAGTGGTAAGGTCATATACACTGTTTCCTTGCATATCCGTGACCCGGATTTGCACGCCGCTCAATGGAAGGGCGTCGTGTGCAGTCCGCGCTTGTATAAGCAAATATCCAATAGCCATAGATGATTCTACTCCTTTTTTCTATAACATATTTATATGACGCATATGTGGCAACAGTTACGCTTTAAGCATTTATAATGAAAAAAACTTATGAAGTCAAACTTGTTTTGTTTTAAAACTCTGTGAGAGATTGGCAATAAATGCAAAGAAGTCACGGTAAATTTTGAGATGGTTTCAGAGTGAAATGGCAATACTGTTTCTAAAAGGATACTTTGAAAAATGATTGAGAAAAATTGCTTTTCTACAAAAAACATGATATGCTGTGAAACATAAATGGACTAATTTTATGATATGATGCTGGGGTCAAAACATAGTGTTTTCTATGTTTGAACCTCCACATGAACCTTGAAAATTTAATATTTTACAGTATATATGCCATAAGAGGCTTCATTAGCTTAGAATCATTGGCGCACTTCTGGCTTATATC
>JAAWCE010000048.1 GCA_022793065.1 Lachnospiraceae bacterium | reverse complement strand
GGCTAGACAGGCATGAGAAGGACAGCAGATAGCCTGGCGGGTGCTTTGCCGCTATAAAAGAAAAGAAGAATCCCTCGACTGTACGCCATTACGGTCGGGGGATTCGTTCTTTCGTCCAAATGGACTCATCATTACTTTTTGCCTAATGGCATTATAGCATATGCAAATTCTAATTGCAAGATACATTTTTACACCCCAAATTTATCCTTATCTGCTTTCAATCAACTATGTTGTTTCTGCAAAAATAAAACAAAATATTTTACATACAACTTTTACACAATCACAATATATATTTGGGCCTATTTCAGCCCTGCCTGATCGCGTATGGATTTAACAATACTTTTTAATCCTCAAAAAAGCAGCCGCTCCCACCGGAAACGACTGCCCTGACAATTTCATATCTATTTAAGCTTTGCCCACAGAACCAAACAATTCCATTTTCTCTTTTACTGTGGCCTTAATTGCTTCCGCACCAGGCGCCAAAAGCTTACGAGGATCAAAGCCTTTGCCTTCTTTATCCTTGCCTGCCTCAATATATTTGCGGGTTGCCTCTGCAAATGCAAGCTGACATTCGGTATTGACATTAATCTTTGCCACACCCAGGTTGATTGCCTTTTGAATCATCTCAGCCGGAATTCCTGTGCCGCCGTGAAGTACCAGCGGAAGTTCTCCTGTAAGCTGTTGTACTGCATCCAGCGTTTCAAAGCTCAATCCCTTCCAGTTTGCCGGATACTTTCCATGAATATTGCCGATTCCCGCAGCCAGGAAATCCACGCCCAAGTCTGCAATCGCCTTACATTCCTTCGGATCTGCGCACTCACCCATGCCGATGACTCCGTCCTCTTCTCCGCCAATGGACCCCACTTCTGCCTCAATGGAAATCCCCTTTCCATGTGCTGCGGCTACAAGCTCCGTGGTCTTTGCGATGTTCTCGTCAATAGGATAATGGGAACCGTCAAACATAATGGATGAAAAACCGGCCTCAATACATTTATAGCAGCCATCATAGGTACCATGGTCCAAATGAAGCGCTACAGGCACATCAATATCCAAATCTTTCAACAGACCATTCACCATACCCACAACCGCATGATAACCGCCCATATACTTTCCGGCTCCTTCTGATACGCCCAGAATAACCGGGGACTTACATTCCTTTGCGGTCAGCAGAATAGATTTTGTCCACTCCAAATTGTTAATGTTAAACTGACCCACCGCATAATGTCCTGCCTTTGCCTTTTTCAACATTTCTGTTGCGGAAACTAACATATCTCATACCTCCATTTATTTAATATCTTATCAGCCTCTATTTCAAATCCGGGGGACTGATTTTCTTCCTTTCAAATCATATCACACTTTTCCTTAAAATGGAATAGCTTTTTTATTTGAACTCAGAATCATAATGCAGACACCTGACCGCATTCAGCACTGCCAGCACCATTACCCCCACATCGGCAAAAATAGCAATCCACATATTTGCTCTTCCCACAGCGCCCAAAATCAGACATACCGCCTTAATTCCCAACGCAAAAACAATGTTTTCATAAACAATGCGCATACACTTCCTTGAAATTCCCACTGCCAGCGCCAACTTCATAGGATTATCGTCCATGAGTACAATATCCGCCGCTTCAATGGCCGCATCGGACCCCAGCGCCCCCATGGCCACACCGATATCAGCCCTGGACAGCACCGGCGCATCGTTGATGCCGTCCCCTACAAACGCCAGCTTTTCCTTCGGCGCCTTCTCAGCCAATAACTGTTCTACTGCCTCCACCTTATCAGCGGGCAAAAGCTCACACTTTACCTCATCCAGCTTCAACTGCTCCGCCACCTGACGCCCTGCCGCCGCACTGTCTCCGGTGAGCATGACCGTTTTTTTCACTCCAATGGATTTTAAAGCTCCAATGGCTGCCGCCGACTGCTCCTTTACCACATCGGAAATCAAAATATATCCGGCATAAGAACCGTCCACTGCCACATGAACAATGGTTCCCCCTTCCGCCGGCTGTTCACAGACAAGTCCCATCCGTCCCATCAGTTTTGCATTTCCTGCCGCAACCTTCACACCGTTTACCATGGCCGTTACTCCATGACCGCCGATTTCCTCCACCTCAGTCACCGTTGCCTGGCCAAACTCAGCGCCATAAGCCTCTCTCAGACTTTTGCTGATGGGATGTGCGGAATAACTTTCCGCGTATGCCGCTAGTTCCAGCAGCTTTCTCTCGCTGTTTTCTTCCCTTCCAAATTCTTCGGAAGGGTACACACCTGTTACCTGAAATACTCCCTTTGTCAATGTGCCCGTTTTATCAAACACCACATATTTCGTCCGTGCCAAAGCTTCCAGATAATTAGAACCTTTTACCAAAATGCCCTTGGCCGACGCACCGCCAATGCCGCCGAAAAAGCTCAAAGGAATAGAAATAACCAAAGCACAGGGACAACTAATTACCAGAAAAGTCAAAGCCCGTATTACCCACACATTCCAATGCGCCGGATTCCCCATAAGCAGATTGAAAATTGTAGGCACTACCGCCAGCGCCAACGCACTGAAACATACTGCCGGCGTGTAATATTTTGCAAATTTTGTGATAAAATTCTCGGTGCGTGCTTTTTTCATGCTGGAATTTTCCACCAAATCCAATATCTTAGACACAGTGGATTCCCCAAATTCTCTTGTTGTGCGAATTCTCAGCAAACCAGACAAATTCACGCATCCGCTGATTACCTCTTCCCCAACGTTTACCTCTCTGGGTACACTTTCCCCTGTAAGCGCACTGGTATTGAGCGTTGAATTGCCTTCCATCACCACTCCGTCAATGGGAATCTTTTCTCCTGGCCGAACCACAATCACAGTTCCCAGTTCCACATCATCCGGGTCAACCTGTTCTAAATTGCCGCTTTCATTCTCTATATTGGCATAATCGGGACGTATGTCCATCAATGCGCTGATATTCCGACGGCTTTTTCCCACTGCCACTGCCTGAAACAATTCTCCAATCTGGTAAAACAGCATAACCGCCACACCCTCGGCAAACTCCCCCTCCATACCATTTGCTTCATTATAAACCCCTAGCAGCATGGCGCCAATGGTAGCCACCGCCATCAGAAAATTTTCATCAAAAACCTCCCCATGAACGATACCCAGAATTGCCTTGCGAAGTATATCATAACCTATAATCAGATATGGGATCAGATAGAGTGCAAATCTCATATACCCTTCCACAGGTACGAAATAAAGCGCTGCCATCATCACGGCGGCAATTATAATTCTATATAATACTTTTTTCTGTTTCTTCGTCATTTTTTAACCTCTTCTGTGCTTAAAGAGGGGTGCTTACACACCCTCTTGCACACATATCAATCGTTCTCATTCCCCTGTACAACAATATGAAACTTCCATTCTTTTCGACGTCACTCCATGGATTCATTCTCTCAGATACACAACTAACAGACGCCAGCTTTAATCGTTTAAAAATATTTCACAGTCATCTTCCACCTTTTTACAAGCCTTCCGCACCGCCTGCATCACATTCTTCTCATCCATACCCTCGTCAAATTCCACTTTCATCTTCTGCGTCATAAAGCTGACCGTGGCTTCCTTGACGCCTTCCACTTTTTTTGCCGCTTCTTCCATTTTAAGGGCGCAATTTGCACAATCCACTTCAATTTTGTAAGTTTTTTTCATGATACTTTTCCTCCGGTTAGATATTTAACATTCTTTCATTTGAACCATTGTTCATATGTTTATATTACCACAAATTCTATAAATGTCAATAGTAAAAATGTTTTTCAATGTAAATCTAAAAATTTCTCCGCACGTTTACCATAAGAAAAGGCATATGCTTTCGCATATGCCTTTTCTTATGAACTACCTTAACGTTCTGACTTTAACAGGGCATAATAACAAGCGTCACAAATGCCTTGGTTGTTCCAGTCATAACTTCGCAAAGTTCCCTCATACTTCATTCCGCATTTTTCCATGACTTTACCTGAATTGGGATTTCTTGGATCATGCCTTGCTTCAATTCTATTTACTTCCACCACATCAAACAAAAAATCCATCACAGCTCTCAAAGCTTCCGACGTAATCCCTTTATGCCACCAGGTTCTTCCAATACAATAGCCAATATGCGCCATTGAAACATTTTCTTTCAAACCTGCTACTGCAATATCGCCAATGGGCTCATCCCCATTGTCCTTTACTACGATAGTCCAATGGTAATAATTTTCATCAGAATATTGTTTTATCCATTCTTCAATTATATGCTGGCTTACTTCCTGGCTTGGGTGAGTCGGCCACGTTAAATATTTTGTAACCTCCGGATCCGATGCCCAGTTTTTATACATTGCTCCGGCATCTTCTCTCACATATCTTCTCAAGATCAATCTGTCGGTTTCCAATCTTTGAGTCCCGCAATGTACCATAAATTTGTCCTCCTCACCTACATTTCCCGGCATTGCAGCAATTAATTACCTCTTATTTCTATCACAGGCCCTCCGGTTCCCATAATATATTCCCTGGTAATTGTCACTTTGCCAATATTATCATCTTTTGGAATCTCATACATGATATCCAACATAAAATCTTCAATAATGGAGCGCAGCGCTCTCGCCCCCGTATCCCGTTTCATGGCTTTGTCCGCAATGGCTTCCAGCGCCTCGTCATTAAACTCCAATTTCACCTCGTCCAGTTCCAGGAGTTTTTGATATTGTTTCAAAATGGCATTCTTGGGCTCCTTCAATATCCTAACCAGCATATCCCTGCTTAACCCTTCCAATGTATAGATAATGGGAAGTCGTCCGATAAACTCAGGAATCATACCAAATTTCCTAATATCTTCCACCGTTACCTTAGATAAGATATTTTTATCCTTATTATACTTATCTTTCAGTTCGGAATTAAAACCTATGGAAGCAGATTTGTTCAGCCTTTCTTTAATAATATCTTCCAGGTCTGGGAACGCGCCGCCGCAGATAAACAGAATATTTCTGGTATTTACAGTGGCCAGCGGTACCATAGCATTCTTACTGTTGGCCCCCACGGGCACCTCCACCTCCGCGCCCTCCAAAAGCTTCAACATTCCCTGCTGTACGCTCTCACCGCTTACATCACGGGTATTGGTATTCTTTTTCTTCGCTATTTTATCAATTTCATCGATAAAAATAATCCCCTGCTCCGCTTTTTCCACATCATTGTCCGCAGCGGCTAACAACTTTGATACCACAGATTCGATATCATCGCCAATATATCCGGCCTCCGTGAGGGAAGTGGCATCGGCAATGGCAAGCGGCACATCCAGAAGCCTTGCCAACGTTTTCACCAAATATGTTTTTCCGCTGCCGGTAGGCCCTATCATGAGCATATTTGATTTTTCTATTTCAATCTCGTTCATGGTATTGGTGGCTACACGCTTATAATGGTTATACACCGCTACGGATATCACCTTCTTGGCATGGTCCTGTCCTACCACATACTCGTCCAGACTCGCTTTAATTTTATGGGGCGCGGGAATATTCTTAATATTCAGTACTGGTTCTTCCCCTTCCTTTTTCTTCTTTTTCTTTAATTTCTGCTTATTGGGAATTCCGCCGTCCCCCTGCAAATCAGCCAGATTCACAAAGCTGATATTGGGAAACCCTCTCTTGGTCATCTGATCCAACTCATTCTGGAATTGAGGATTGTTCAACATCCCCTGATAGTCAAACTGACTGACCGTTTCCATGGTCTTATGCATGCAATCGTCACAAATGCAGATATTATTGGGCAGCTTAATCATCTTACCGGCTTTACTCTCCGGCCGACGACATATAAAACACACATCTTCATAATCGCCGTTATCACTTTTCCCCGCCTTCTTGGTAGCAGAAGCGTCCTGATGCCCTTCCGTCAGGTCGATCTCTTCCTCTCCTGTCTCTTTCTTCTCTTCGCCTTCTTCAAATCTATCCGACATATCTCCTCATTTCCGCGCATTATACTGCACTTTTCATTTTGACGCCCAGAAACAATCTCCATACAGGCCCCGGCGCCATATCGCTGAACCGTGACATTCTTACGGCTAATAAGAGTATACTTTAAAATAGATATCTATACAAGTAAACTTTTTATAATTTTATGAATTATATGTCAAATGTGGGCGGAACGTCAATTTCATCCGAGACATATTTTCCGTTTTTCTTCCGTTGACGGACACATTCCGTCAGCAAATATTCTATCTGTCCATTGACGGAACGAAAATCGTCCTCCGCCCAGGCGGCAATATCATTATAGAGTTTTGGAGATAATCTCAATGGAATCTGCTTTTTACTATCTGCCATAATTAATACAAACTCCCCGAATTTACAACAGGCTGCGCGTCACGGTTTCCACAAAGCACCACAAGCAAATTAGAAACCATTGCCGCCTTGCGCTCTTCATCCAATGTTACAACTTCTTTTTCACTAAGACGCTCCAATGCCATTTCCACCATTCCCACTGCGCCGTCCACTATCATCTTGCGTGCATCCACAATGGCCGATGCCTGCTGGCGCTGTAACATCACAGCCGCAATTTCCGGCGCATATGCCAAATAGGTAATTCTGGCCTCAATAATTTCTATCCCCGCCTCTTCCACACGGATCTGTATTTCATCCCGAATTCTGGCCGCCACAACTTCGCTTGATCCCCGAAGACTCCCTTCATCTGCCACGCCGTCGCCTGTGGTATCCACATTGGGCGCCACATCATAGGGATATAGCCTGACCACATTCCGCAGCGCGCTGTCGCACTGCAAAGAAAGAAATTCCTTATAATTGTTCACATTAAACACCGCCTTAGCCGTATCCACAATCTTCCATGTAACTGCTATTCCGATTTCTATGGGATTTCCCAAGCAATCATTGATTTTCTGGCGGCTGTTATTCAAAGTCATAATTTTCATCGACAACTTATTGTTGACCAATTCCACATTTGCCGCCATCTGCGTCGCCCCTACTACCGCTGCAAAATTTCCGGCATCGGACACATCTCCGCTCTGGTTTAACCTGGTTTTCGCCGCCGGATTTACGGAAGTACAAAAGGGATTGACATAATAAAAACCGCTGTCCTTCAATGTCCCCACATATTTACCAAACAAGGTAAGCACCAGCGCTTCCTGTGGTTTTAGTACTTTCAGTCCACATAGAAAAATCCATGCTGTACAGAACACAATAATACTTACCACCAACCCTGTTACAGGCAATGCGTTATGGGCCTTTTCCACATTCATCACGGAAAACACAAATCCGGCCACATCCAATACATAGACTGCCAAAACCAATAACAACACCTTCATTCCATTCTTTTTTCCATTTAAAATTTTCTCTTCCATACTGTTACCCTGCTTTCTTTTCTGACGATTTTATTTGATATCAAAATCATATCATATAGATTTAAAAAGTGCAAGTGTTTTGCACATGTTTTGACATCAAAAAAGACAGAAATTCTGATCACTCAGATTTTCTGTCTTTTCTTCACACTGGTAATTTACCCACTCGAATTTCCATTCCTTTACATATATTTCGGATTACCACTTTCGTATGGCTGCCGCCATTTTCTCCGTCCAGCGTCCACGCAACAGACTCCTTCGATTCCAACACCAATTCCGCTGTGCGGAAGCAATACATGGCGTTCGTATCAATATTGCGGTTTAAAAGCGATAGCATAATATTATTCAGCTCCACAGGATTTCTGGGGCTTTTAATCAATGTTACTTCAAAGACGCCATCGTCCAGTTTTACATGTTTCCCCGTTATATTTTTAAATCCCCCTACGGAAACGGAATTGGTAATCATTCCGAAAATGAAATTCTCTTCCACCTGATTCCCTTCCCAGCTTACTTTCATGGGAAAAGAACGGACGGAAGACAGACGTTTCATTCCTTCCAGAAGATATGCCATATACCCTAAAATGTTCTTCATATCCTGTCCAGTCTCATAGGACACATCCGTAAAAAGGCCGAAAGCCGCAATATACACAAAGATATCATCATTGAAGGACCCTACGTCACAAGGGAAATTTCTGCCTTCCATGATTGTCTCCGCCGCCCTTACCATTTTCTTCGGCAACGACAGGCTTCCGCCAAAATCATTGGTACTGCCTGCGGGAATATAGCCAATGGGAGTACGTATACCGCTTCTAATCATTCCTGTTACTACTTCGTCCAGCGTGCCGTCGCCGCCGCTGCATACTACAAGTTCATAACTGTCCCTGCGCCCTTCCACAACTTCTCTGGCATCTCCTCTTTTTTGTGTGGGCACTATGGTAATTTCATATCCCTCTCTGGCAAAAATATCCAGAATATCCGCCAGTTTATTTTTGATCATTGCTTTTCCCGCTTTAGGATTGTATACAAAAAGGAGCTTCTTGCCCATCCGCATTTCTCCTTATCCTGTTCTCAACCATTCAACGCCAACGCTTAGAAATTTTTATGCCCCTTTTCCGCTCAGGAAACAGTCAATGCCGGCCACCGCAGCCTCTTCATCCTTGCCGTCGGCCGAAACCTCCAGTTCCAAACCGGTATTCAGCCCCAGGCTCATCATTCCCATAATGCTTTTGGCATTCACCCTTCTGCCGCCGGCCTGGATATAGATGACACTGTCATACTTGCTGGCCTCCTGAACCAATAACGCTATGGGCCTGACTTCGGCTCCGCTTTGCAGTTTCACACGAATATTTTTTTTCGTCATAACTCTTTCTCCTTCTTGCCCCGAAACGGGAATAACACTTTCCATAATACTTTTCATTCCACATCCATAGAAATGCAGGCATCTGCCTGTTTCTGCACGCATTTCTCTCACAAATCAGGCTGAGACACCCTGATTTTCTCCGCAAGTTCGCTCAATTTGCGCAGTCTGTGATTTACACCGGATTTCCCGATTGGCGGGTTGAAATATCCTCCCAAATCTTTCAAAGGCACATCCGGATTTTCCAGACGTACTTCCGCCATCTGTCGTAGATTTTCCGGCAAATTATGATATCCATAGTGCTCTCCCAGAAACCTGATATCCTCTACCTGCCTTGACGCCGCATTTACTGTCCTGGCAATATTGGCAGTCTCGCAGTTCACCCGTCTGTTCACGGAATTGCGCATCTCTTTTAAAATACGGAGATTTTCCAGACTCATCAGAGATACCGGCGCCTCGAAAACATTGAGTAAATCTACAATCCCGGTTCCTTCCTTAAGATACACCACATAATATTTTTTACGTAAGATAATCCTGGCTTCAATATCAAATCCTTTGATCAATCCCTGTAACTGTTTTGCTTTGCCCTCATGACAACAATCGAATTCCAAATGATATCCTTTCGCCGGGTCGCTCATGGAACCTATGCTCAAAAAAGCCCCTCTCAGAAACGCCCTCTGACAGCATGTATTTTTTACCAAAAGAGGGCTCACCGGCTCATTTAAATTTCCAAGCTTCTGCAAAACTTCTCGTACCTTTTGTTCCTCCAATGTAATGTCCGTATCTATATTAAAGGTTTTTTTCAATAATGTAAAGCCTTTTCTGACAATAGCTTCATTTTCTGTCTGAAACCCTATGGTAAATCTTCCATTTTCGTCCTGCCCATATTGTCCGCAGAAATTCATAATTGCCGCCAATTCCGCAATCTGGCAATGCCTCGCCGGGCTGACATGCTTTGCCAGTTCTCCTTTGACCTCACTGGAAAATGACATACACCCCTCGGCTCCTTCCTAAGATTACTAACTATTTCCCCTGCTGTGCCACATCCCTGTGAAACAACTTCATCCCGTACTTTCCTCTGTCCTTCATACGTTTATACAATTCATTGGCAAGTGTTACGCTGCGATGCTTTCCGCCTGTACATCCAATGGCAATCACAAGGCGGTACTTTCCCTCTTTCACATAATTGGGTATGAGAAATTGTACCATATCCGTAAGTTTTACCATAAACTCTCCCGCCTCCGGAAAACTCATAACATATTCCTGAACTTCCCTATCATTTCCAGTCTTACACTTCAAGTCATCTATATAGAAGGGATTGGGCAAAAACCTTACATCCAATACCAAATCTGCGTCCGCCGGAATTCCATGTTTGAATCCAAAGGACATGACCGTTACCATGAGACTATTATATTCTCCATTCTCCACAAAAATACGGTCAAGTTCCTCCTTTAATTCCCTGGTCAGCAAATTGGTGGTATCAATCACATAGTCAGCGTGCCGTCGAATATTTTCCAATACCTTCCGCTCCGCTCTGACGCCGTCCTCCACACGCCCATCCACTGCCAGAGGATGGATACGCCTGGTTTCCTTATATCTCTTAATCAACACATTTGTTCCCGCGTCCATAAACAGGATTTCAAGCTTACAGCCCTCCTGCTTCAGCTTTTCAAGAACTCTGGTGGCATCCTCAAAAGACTGGTCGGAACGCACATCCAATCCCAGCACCACTTTGCTGACCTCGCTGCCCGGCATGGAAATCAACTCTACAAATTTCTCAATCAAAGACACGGGAAGGTTGTCCACACAGTAAAACCCCGCGTCTTCCAACATTTTCAGGGCGGTGCTCTTGCCACCGCCGCTCATTCCTGTCACTACAACAAATCTCATATGTCCTCCCAGCCTAAAAACACCACTTCCGTCTCAAGCTCCACGTGAAATCTTTCCTTTACCCGACGTTGTACTTCTTCAATAATTTCCCGTACATCCCTGGCAGTGGCTTCCCCAGTATTGACAATAAAACCGCAATGTTTGTCGGACACTTTGGCGCCGCCCACCTGAAATCCCCGAAAACCGGCTTCCATGATCAACTGACCGGCAAAATGCCCTTCCGGACGTTTAAACGTACTTCCGGCACTGGGATACTCTAAGGGCTGTTTTTCTCTGCGCTTTGCCCCCAGCTCATCCATTTTCTGCCTGATTGCCTCTCTGTCTCCATGTTCCAGGCTAAAGTCCACCTCCGTCACCGTAAAGGGATTATGTTTGATAATACTGGTCCGATACCCAAATTCCATGGTAGCATTGTCAAGCTCCAACGTCTCGCCTTCTCTGTTCACCACCCTAACTTCTGTCACAATCTGGCTCATTTCGCCTCCGTAAGCGCCTGCATTCATAACAACGCCGCCGCCCACTGTGCCCGGAATACCGGATGCAAATTCCAATCCTGTCAAACCATGTTCTAACGCGGCATGGGCAACCTGGCCCATTGTGGCTCCGGCCTGGGCCACAATATGACAGCCCTGTACGGCAATCCGGCTCATTTTCTTTCCAATTTGCAAAATGACGCCCCCATACCCTTCATCCCTTACCAACAAATTACTTCCGTTTCCCAGTATAAAAAAGGGAACGCCCACCAGGTACAGATATTTCTGTACCTTTTTCAACTGTTCCTCACTCTCCAAAAGCAAAAAGCAATCGGCAGGTCCTCCTATCCGAAAGGTAGTGTGGCCTGCCATTGGCTCCTGTAAGAGTATATTTTCACTGGGTACAAACTTTTGTAACGCCTCAACCACTGCTTTACTGATCATTGAATTGTTTTCCTTTACATAATGTACTTATGATAAGTCCGGCAGCACCATAGATGCCCGCATCATTTCCCAGTTTCGCCAGCACAAACTTTGCTCCCCTGCACTGATGGAACGCATATTTCCGAAAAGCCGGTTCCACATAGGACAACAGAATCTCTCCCGCTTTGGATACGCCGCCTCCAATGACAAAAACCTCCGGATTTACCACTGCGGCCACCGCAGCCAGCCCCTTCCCCAGGTAATCTCCAAACTGCTCCGCAATTTCAATCGCTACTTCATCCCCGGCCTTCACCGCATCAAATACACTTTTGGCCGAAATGGCTTTTTTGCGCAGAATACTCTCTTTTTCATCCTGCGCCAGCCTCCGCTTTGCCAGACGGGCGATTCCCGTAGCGGAAGCATATTGCTCCAGACAGCCTTTGTTCCCGCAGCCACAGCTTTCCGTCTCTTCATCTGCCAGATGAATATGACCGATCTCGCCTCCCGCACCCGCAGCGCCCATAAGCAACTCTCCGTTTACCACAATGCCTCCGCCCACGCCTGTACCCAATGTAACTGCCACCATATGATTGCTGCCCTTGCCGCCGCCCTGCCACATTTCTCCATATGCCGCCGCATTGGCATCATTGGCCGCCTTTACCTGTACATTAATATATGCCCCCAAAGCCTTCGGTATGTTAAAAGCTTTCCATCCAATATTGACGGCACCTCCAACCAAAGTACCCTCATCGTCCACTGCACCCGGAGCGCCCACGCCGATTCCTGCCACATCCGGCTCTCCAATTCCTTTTTCCTCCATCTTTTCCCTGATGCTCGCAGCCACATCCGGCAGAATAGAAGCTCCCTGGTTCTCTTTTATCGTAGGAATCTCCCATTTATCCAACAGACAGCCTTCCTCACCGAACAGCCCCAGCTTTACGGTGGTTCCTCCTATGTCAACGCCAAATACATACCTGCCCATACTTCAACCTGCCTTTCCGCCATTATGTATCATATTTTATATCACATATCATCATCCCTTTTTCTGGCAAGGGAATTCTGCACTCTGTTATATAATTCCTGTGCCGCGTTATAGCCCATCTTTTTCTGACGGTGGTTGACCGCAGCGGATTCACAGATAATGGAAAGATTGCGTCCTGGGCGTATAGGAATATTATGACAGACAATTTTATTTCCCAAATATTCCGTATAGTTTTCCTCCAGTCCCAGCCTGTCATACTCCTTGTCTTTATCCCAATCCTCCAGGTTAATCACCAAATCTATATTTTGGGTATCCTTGACAGAGGATGCGCCGAACAGCGCTTTTACGTCCACAATCCCTATGCCTCGCAGTTCAATCAAATGTTTTGTTACGTCGGGGGCCGAACCAATCAAAGTATCGTCGCTGACTTTCCTAAGCTCTACCACGTCATCCGTCACCAGACGATGACCTCTTTTTACCAATTCCAACGCCGCTTCGGACTTTCCGATGCCGCTTTCACCGGTAATCAATACCCCCTCTCCAAATACATCCACCAGCACACCGTGTACGGAAATACAGGGAGCAAGCTTTACATTCAGCCAACGGATGGACTCCGCCATAAAAGCCGATGTTGTTTTCTTAGAAGAAAGAAGCGGGATTCGATGCTCAATGGCCATTTCATGAAAAACAGGGTCCGGTTTTAATTCCCGGCAAAATACCACTGCCGGCACATCGTATCCCATGAACTCTTCATAGACTTCTCTTTTCCTTTCTTCGGACAGCCCTTCCATATAAGTATACTCCACAAAACCTATAATCTGAAGACGAGTGGCTTCAAAATGTTCAAAATATCCGGCCATCTGAAGCGCCGGACGGTTGATATCCGGCTGGGTAATGCGGATTTCCTTCACATCAATTTCCGGCGTCAGATTCTCCAGTTTCATCTTATCAATCAGCCGGGTCAGGGTAACACTATCCATACTTTTCATTTTCCTCATTTCTATGCGGCATATTTTACAGTCCAACAATCTTCTGCGCCGCCGCACGGGCACAGGTATAGTTAAAAGTATTGTAGCACACTGTAAGCGTATTGTCTAAGGCTGTTGAACATTTTTTCGGAAAAAACCATAAATTTCTTCTGCCGCCCGTCTGTTAATCTCTGGAAGCTGCGCCAATTGATCCACGGAAGCGGCTTTGATTTCCTCAATTGATTTAAAATGGCGCATCAAAGCTTTCCTTCTGGCCGGCCCTACGCCCGGAATATCGTCCAACACAGATTTAATCTGGGCCTTGCTTCTAAGAGAACGGTGATATTCAATGGCAAAGCGATGGGCCTCATCCTGTACCCTGGTAATGAGTTTAAATCCTTCTGAGTGTGTATCAATGGGAAGTTCCACATTGTTAAAATATAACCCTCTGGTTCTGTGATTGTCGTCTTTTACCATACCACAGACCGGAATCGCAATTTTCAATTCCGCCAGTACAGATAACGCAATATTAACCTGCCCTCTGCCGCCGTCCATCATCAGCAAATCAGGAAATTTCGTAAAACTTCCAAATTCCCGTTCCAGGTCTTTCTCTTCCAGCTCCTTACTTTCTTCCAGTCCATGTACAAAACGCCTGGTCAGCACCTCTCTCATACAAGCATAGTCATCCGGCCCGGAGACGGTTCTAATGCGAAATTTACGATAGTCGCTGGGTTTAGGCTTTCCCTTCTCAAATACCACCATGGAACCTACATTTTCAAATCCATTGCTGTTGGAAATATCAAAAGCTTCCATACGGTCAATATGTCCTAACCCCAACAATGCCGCAATCTCTCTTACCGCGCCAATCGTCCGGCCTTCTTCACGCTTCAGCCGTTCCCTATCCTGCTCCAGAACATGCTTTGCATTCTGGGCAGCCAATTCCACCAGCTTTTCCTTCGCACCGATTTTGGGCACTCGGATACGAACTTTACCCCCTTTGCGGCCGGCAAGCCATTTTTCTATTAATTGCTGATCCCCAATTTCATATTGCAGCATCAACTCCCGCGGAATAAAAGGCGTTCCCGCATAAAACTGTTTTACAAAATTCTCCAAAATCTCCGCTTTGCAGTCCGACGAAACATTTGTCATGTAATAATGCTCTCTGCCTATCATTTTGCCGTCACGGACAAAAAATACCTGAACCACCGCCTCTCGCTCATCCTGATATAACGCTATAATATCTTTATCTTCTCCCCCACTGTCAGTGATCTTCTGCTTCTGTGATACTTGTTTCACACTATTATATAAATCCCGATAACTTGCAGCCGCCTCAAAATCCAATGTTTCCGCAGCTTTTTTCATTTTATTTTCCAAATCATTTAATATCATATTATAATTTCCGTTCAGAAATTCCAATGCCTGTGCCACTTGTTCCCTGTACTGCTCCTTACTGATATATCCCTGGCAGGGAGCCTGGCATTGCTTAATATGATAATTCAGACAAGGTCTCTCTCCTCCGATCTCTTTGGGCAGACTGCGGTTACAGGTCCTTAAGGTATAAAGCTTATTCAGCAGCTCAATGGTATCTTTCACCGCCGCAGCGCTGGTGTAAGGTCCAAAATACCTGGACTTATCTTTCTTCATGACACGTGAAAAAAGGATACGGGGATACTCTTCTCCCACCGTAACCTTAATATATGGATATGTTTTATCATCCTTGAGCAATGTATTATATTTTGGTGAATACTCTTTTATCAGATTATTCTCCAGAACCAAAGCTTCCAACTCCGAATCCGTGACAATATATTCAAACCGGGCAATCAGAGACACCATTTTATCAATCATCGGCCCCCGCCCAATATTCTCCCGGAAGTAAGAACGCACTCTATTATGAAGGTTCACCGCCTTACCCACATATAAAATGACATTCTTGTCGTCTCTCATAATATACACTCCCGGCTCTTTGGGAAGTTTCTTCAATTCTTCTTCAAAATTAAACATACTTTCATTTTCCTCTTTTTCCCATACATTCCGGCAAATACAGTCTCACAATCATTTTGTCAATTTCCAGAAAGAAATTTGTCAATTCCGTCGGCAATCCCCTGCACTATCTTATCCTGATACTCCTCCGTGGCCATAAGCGCATCTTCTTCCGGATTACTCATATACCCCATTTCAACAATTGTAACAGGCACCTGACACCAATTAATCCCACTCATGGTATCCGTTTCCCATACATATTGCTTCTTGCACCCTGTTGCGGTCACTAATTCATCCAGCACATATCCGGACAAATCCCTGCTCTGCTGATAGAACGCCCCGTTATATGGATTGGACGCCGTCTGGCAGATTGTCATAGCCCCATTTACGGAAGCCTTCTCTGAACCGTTGGCATGTATTCTGATAAAAGCGTCTGCTTTCGCGTCATTTGCCACCTGAGCACGCTCACTGTTACTCATATCCACATCATGGGTGGTTCTGACCATAATGACTTCATACCCCCTGGAAACCAATACTTCCTCCAGTTTCTCGGCAACCATCAATGTCAGTTCATATTCTTTCAAACCACTCACAACTCCTGTGGTCCCGCTGGCAACTTTTGCTTTCATCTCGGATGCCCCCGGCCCCACAGGTTCTTTCTCACTGTTCCCCTTCTGTTGATGCCCTGGGTCAATTACCACCACATAACCATTCTGCACTTGGGCGTCTGCAGAATGATCCGGAGTCCCTTCCCCTCCTTCCTGGAAATCCGAATTCTGCCCCGGCACACGATTGGACGCGCTTGCGGAAGGTAGTGACGGACTTGATACCTGAGAATTGGAGGGCGTTACGGATTGTCCCCCCTGAGCACCCGCTGCATCTGTTGCAGACTCCGGTGCTTCACTGGCTGTGGGTTCAGTGGAAAAGTCCGTCCCTTCCACGCCGGTCTGTTCCACTGGCGCACTTGAACCATGGCCCTCTGCGGAGGGCGTTGCAGCAGGTCCTTCCGTGGATATCATCTCCTGTTCTGTCAAATGTTGCGGCATAACAGTAGAAGGCGTTTCTGACGTCTGCCCGCATCCTGCCAACAGCAGAACCAGTGCCAACCATGCCATACCTGCTTTTTTTCCTGATTCTATCTTTCTGATTTTATGCTTCTTTAACCCTGTTTTCCTCTCAATTCTTTTTTCGCTTCTGTTTAATGCTTGATTTATTTTTATTTGAACCGCTTTTCTCTGTCTCTCTTTTCTTTTGATCTCTTTTCTTTCTATCTCTTTTTTATCTGTCTCTTTTTTATCTTTTTTCTCCATCTTAGTCCGTCCGCTTTCCTACCCTTATGGCTTCTTCCTATTTTATTCCCGATGGCCCCTATCAGCGGCGTTTCCATCAGCAATCTTATCTCCCCAACCTTTTCAATGCAAAAACTCCGCCATAGTTTCGGTTTGGTAAGCTTATTATGCGATATTCTCCGGAAAATATCAAGCCGGATAGACATAAAATTTTTTATATTCTTCTTCGATGCTGCTCTACATTCTCGTCTAAAACAACCTTTGCACGCTTAAAGATATTCGTATACTTCATCTTTCAGCAATTCCTGCAATTCTCTATCCATATATTCATAATCATCACTGATTTGAAGGCAAATTATGGTCTTCCCCGCCACAATATCGGAATACTTTTCTTTGATTCTCCGAATATGCTTCTTCTCCATACAAAAAATCATATCAGCCCACCCAAGAAGACCGGGTGTCACCTTAACTCTTGCATTATGTTCCGTTCCCGCAGATGATACCTTGTGCCCATGGTATCCGTCAAAAAGTTTCTCAGCGGTCAGGCTCCGTCTCCTATTCTGACTGCACAAAAACAATATATTCATTTTATCACCACTCTATATCCTAAAAAATAATGCAAAACAGACCAGGGACAACCCACTCAAGTCGCCGCCCCTGGTCCGCTCCGCATTGATTCTGTTACTGTTTGCACTGCTTTCCAACACCATCGAACTCATTTTCTCATTGCTGTCAGAAACAGTACCTCACTGCTATTTTCAACACATATCCCCTTTCGTATTGAAAATAAAATTGTATTTTTAAAAGCAGGCCGCTATCATTTCATCAATCAAATCCTAACCCGTTCCTTCCTGGAAGTATGTTCATGAAGTCCTGACAAAAACCGGAATACCAGACCGCCTTCTTCCACATCCATCATCTCCAGCAGACAACTTATTTCATTGGCCAACCCTTCCGCATCCTTCAGTACGGCAGCTGGCGGAATATGGTACATATCATATAGTTTATACACCAGTTCGCTGTCAGGCAACGCCCTGTTTGTCTCCAATGCCCGAAGTTTCTTAATATCAACTCCCAACTGACCTGCCAGCTTCTGTTGAGAATAATCTAATTGCTTCCTTAAACCATAAAATACATTTCCGTCTGTCTCCTGGCGATTTTCCACACAGCCTAAAAATACCACATGTCTATAAATGGCCTCCCACCCTTTTGCCACTCCGCTGACATACCAATATTTCACCGCGGAAGCCAGAACGCCCAGACAGCCCAACAATTCCGAATACTCCAGCCCACGAAAAAATTCCTTATATTTTCCGCTACATCTCTGGCCAGTGAAAATAAAATGGACATCCATTCCATGCTCACACATGGATTTCAATTCATAATATGCCAAAAGCCTTTCACCACGCTCCACTTTACTGTAATAACTCTGGCTGATATGAATATACCTGCTCATCTGTTCCTGTGTAACAGACAACCTCCATCTCTCATCTCTTAACCTTGCCAATGCACTTTCATAACTCATACTTTTGGGTAATCTTTCTCTCGTCTTTGATTGATTTCATACCCATTATAAACCATTTCCCTTGCCTACTTTACACCGTTTTAGGACTACCGTTATTTTCAAACTCATATTTTACAACCCTGAATTTTCCGAAACAATTTTGCAAAATACCCTAAGCAATCCTCTTTTGCGCAAACCGTCACTGTTTCATCAATCAAATCCTATTCCGGACATTCTTTGAAGTATGCTCATTAAGCCCTGACAAGAATCGAAATACCAAATTTCCTTTTTCCGCATCCATCCTCTCCAACAGACAATGTATCCCATTGGCCAACCCCTCTGCGTCCTTTAGTACGGCAGCCGGTGGAATATGGTACATATTACATAGTTTACACAACAACTCGCTATCCGGCAACGCCTTATTTGTCTCCAATGCCCGCAGCTTCTTAATATCAACGCCAAGCTGATCTGCCAATTTCTGTTGCGTATAATCCAACTGCTTTCTTAAGCCATAGAATACATTTCCATCCGACTCTCGAAGACTTTCCACACATCCCCAGAATACTACTTGTCTGTATATGGCTTCCCATCCCTCCGAAGTACCGCTTATATATAAATACTTCACCGCCGAAGCCAGGACACCCATGCAGCCTAATAACTCCGGATATTCCAGTCTGTGAAAGAATTCCTGATACCTTTCACCACATCTTTGACCTGTAAAGATGAAATGGATATCCACTCCATGCTCACACATGGATTTTAATTCAGCATACGCCAGAAGTCTCTCGCCCCGCTCTACTTTACTGTAACTACTCTGACTGCTGTGAATATAGACACCCATCTGTTCTTGTGTAACAGACAGCCTCCACCTCTCCTCCTTTAATCTTACCAATACACTATCATAATTCATACTTTTGGGTAATCTTTCTCTTATATTTGATTGATATTGTACCCATTATAAACCATTTTGTTACCCTGATTCGCACCGATTTCGTACTATTTTTTTAATTTTTCAGAATTTATTATCAAATATTTGCTGATAACTTTCACTAAACATACCAATACTTTATCTAAATTATCATTTTGCTATATTTATTTTCCTTTTTATTCTTTTATTGCAATTAATGATAAAAACCAACAAATTTCGACAATTTATTCTCTTTTTTGAATCCTTAGGATAATCTGTGCAATGCAAAAAGGCATTGGTATAAATTTTATAAAACACTACTTTTAAACCAAATATACTCTCAACAATCGTCTGAAACTGTAAATCAATATGTAATTGTCCGTTTCTGCAAATTATATTACATCTAAAAAAAACGAACTCTCTTGTCTGATATATTGTATTTTGCTCACATGACATGTATAATAATAATAGAACAAAATTGTTGTAATTTAATTTCTACTACTATGTTTTTATGAAATATAAAAAGGACCAATCCTATCACTGAAAGGAGGCTCAAATGGACGAATTCCTTATGAAACCCAAAATTGATTTCGCATTCAAAGAAATCATGATGGATGAGAACGCTCGTATTGGCTTTCTGTCTGCAGTATTAGCACTTGACCCTGAAGATATCAAAGAAACCAGAATCTTAAACACTGACCTCCGCAAAGAACACGAAGACGATAAACTAGGCATATTGGATGTTCGGCTGCTCATGAACAATGACCGAGAAATAGACATTGAAATCCAGCTTACCGAGCTTAAGGTATGGGCGGATCGTTCTCTCTTCTACCTTGCCAAAATGTTCACAGGCCAAATTAAACCTGGCGACTGCTACCGCGTTTTTAAAAAATGCGTCAGTATCAGTATTTTGGATTTTAACCTTTTCCATAGTGAAACCGAATTTTATTCCTGTTTCCATATCAGGGAAGATACCCGCGGCTTCCTTTTTACTGACAAAATGGAATTTCATGTCATTGAGCTTCCAAAGCTTTCAGGCACACTGAAAACAAACAGCACAGACCTTGAGCTTTGGGCCAATTTCATCAACGCAGAGAGAAAGGAGGAGTTTGACATGTTGGCACACAGGAACCCTTATATTGAAAGCGCATATAAACAATTACAAATCATAAGTCAAGACAGTGAAAAACGCATGGAATATGAATCCCGTGCAAAAGCAATCCGAGATTACCATGAAGGATTGTTGGAAGCACAGGAACGAGGCATCGAAATCGGGCAACAGCGCGCCGCCAAACGTATCAATGAATTATTCTGCCTTCTGCTTCGGGATAAACGTTATGATGATCTTGAACGAGCCGCAAAAGACCCCAAATACCAACAACAACTGTTAAATGATTACGGAATTTGAAATATCATTAGCTCCCCTTTGGCGGCATATTTCTTCTGATCTGAACTGTATACAATCAATCAAAGGGAACAGAATAAGCCAAAACACTGCTGGTTATCTTTTCCACGGATGACAAAGCTATAAAATGTAATACTATATTATAACAAAACCTATAAATCAGTTTCATCAAAAATCAAAATATAAAAAGAGGCCTCTATGAAAATATTATTTTATGATACCAAAAGTTACGACAAAGAATCTTTTGAAAACGCTTTACGTTGCTTTCAGGATAACACACCTTTATTAACAGGCGGACAGATGAATCATGATTGTAAAAGCTCCAATCTTTCCATTGAATTTGTAAAATCCGATCTGGACCCCCTCACTGCCGCACTGGCGGAAGGATTTGATGCCGTATGCGCCTTTGTAAACTCAGATATCGGAACTCAAACCCTGGAAATATTGCATCAAAAAGGCATCCGACTCTTGTTGATGCGCTGCGCCGGATTCAACAATGTGGACCTGGATACTGCTGCCAAATATGGTATCCGTGTCATGCGCGTCCCCGGCTATTCACCAGAGGCAGTGGCAGAACACGCCATGGCTTTAGCTTTAGCCAGCAACCGCCGCCTCTATAAAGCATACAATAAAGTGCGCGAAAACGATTTCAGCCTCAGCGGCCTGATGGGCTTTAACTTCTACCGCAAAACGGCCGGCATTATTGGCACAGGAAAGATCGGCGCCGCCATGTGCCATATCTGCAAAGGCTTTGGCATGAAAGTACTTGCCTATGATGTTTATCACAATGAAACATTAAAAGATATTGTAGAATATGTTTCTTTGGACCAACTCCTTTCCGACAGTGATGTCATCTCTCTTCACTGTCCGTTGACAGACGATACCTACCATATTATCAATTTGGATACCATAAAGAAAATGAAAGATGGGGTCATCCTGGTTAATACTTCCAGAGGTGCTTTGGTCAAAACCGACGACCTGATAGAAGGGATTCGCATGCACAAGTTTGCCGGAGTTGGCCTGGATGTATATGAGGAAGAAACCAACAACGTATTTGAAGACCGCTCCGAAGAAATTTTGGAACATTCTACCACAGCAAGGCTTTTGTCCTTTCCCAATGTAATGATCACTTCCCATCAGGGCTTTTTTACCAGGGAGGCACTGGAAGCCATTGCTACTACCACCTTGCAAAATGCCATGGATGACATTAACGGTAAACCCAGCAATAACGATGTTAAAACCACAAATTAAAGTAAGGGGATACGCCATCTTCCCTTACTTTCCGCGCGGCCCGCATGCGGGCCTGCGCATAAAAAAAGCGCCGCTATGACAGCTACTCATAAAACAGTATCAAGTAACAAACTGAAATAGGGTAACTGCCATACAGGGTGCAGAAAAAGACAAGTAAGAAACAAACCGTTTCTTGCCTGTCTTTTTCATTTTGTTACGCAATAGAACGCCGTTT
>JAAWCE010000084.1 GCA_022793065.1 Lachnospiraceae bacterium | reverse complement strand
ATTATAGGGAAGGACGGCATTGACTGAACGCCTAAGGCATAAACGAGATTGTTTATACAAAGATAAGATTACGTGCTCTAAGTCACACTTATTTGTGCTTGAAAAGGCGGACTACACATATAAATATTCGGTCATCCGGCTGGCCGGACAGCCCACTCACCTCCCCGTGATTTGTAGTATACCGAGCTCCCTACAAACAAGATTATAAAGAAAAAATAAGCTCAGGGAAACATTTTCATAACGTTTTGTGCCTGAGCGAAGCGAAAGGAATGGATATAAATATGGAAAAAAGTCTATTCAAATTGAAAATTTTGTTGTAGAATAGATATAACATACGATTATCCCTTCTTATTTGCAAAATTTTTTTAAATGTTTGAAATAAAAGAAAATGATTGTATGTTTTTTCGTTGGAAAGATCAAAAATCAGAACCAACAATGCGGAACAGCCGGACGTTGTATATTCCGTATTCATCTTTAGCAATTTTTTGCTATCATAATAAATAGCGTCTTTATTTTGGTATTTTGTGTTTATTGTTATTCATACGATATCAGATTCAGGCGCATTTTTGTCATTAACAAGAGAGGGGGAGAAAATATTTTGGAATTTTTTCAAGGTTTATTTAATCATATCCTGCAAATATTTTATGATTGGGGCGATGTAATTACTTTTGTAGTAGGTACTGGTATTAGTATAGTATTTGCGTGGACTAAAGTACCTAAAAAAAAAGAAGTAAAAATATTAGTAGGAATATTACTGATAATCTTAGTCTCGATATTGAGTTTTTATATTAGTTCTGTAAAAAAGAAATATACTTTTGTACCAGAGATTGATTTCGGAAATCAATCATTGCAGGAAGTGCATTCTAAACTAGACCGTGCGGACTTACAGTGTGTGGATAAGTTTGACGAAGAAGCACAAAAACACAAGGATAAAGGGAAGGATCCAACCAGTTATTTTTTCAAGGTGGTTGACTGTAATCCGAAACCAGGAGAGTTTGTAGAGAAGAAGATGGATGTTTATCTGTGCGTTAGTTGGATTGAAGAACCAGATAAAAATAACAAAGATGCTACACTGAAACCAGAAACTGTAATAAAGAAAAGTAACTTTGATTTAGGAGGAAAATTATGGAAAGTGCCTGATGTTAATGGGTTAGCCCAAGAGGTTGCAGAGAAGGTTCTTAGGGTGCTGGGGATTCCGTATTATATAGGAGAACCAGACCATTCAGATACAATAGAGAAAGGAAGGATCCTTTCCCAAACCCCGGAAGCAGGAACAGTTGCAGATGAGGATACGAAGGTTGTATTGGTTGTAAGCAAAGGGATTAAACCTGTCCAGGTGCCAAATGTGGTTGGCCTGTCACAAAAGGAGGCGAAAAATAAGTTAGAAAAGTTGGGTCTGAAAGTCACAGTGGAAGAGTACAATGATGAAGTAGAAAAGGGGAATGTGATTAGGCAGACTGTGAACGCAGGGGAAAGTGTTCCACCAGGAACGGAAATTAAAATTGTAATCAGCAAGGGAGCCAAACCCGAGGAAGAGAAATCAACGCCAGCGCCGACACCCGCGCCAACGCCAGCGCCGACACCCACGCCAACGCCAGCGCCGACACCCACGCCAACGCCAGCGCCGACACCCACGCCAACGGTAGAAATTCCTATAGAAGATATCAATAAATTACCCAAAATAGAAATTCCCATAGAACCTATAAATAAATGAAAATAAAGAAATAAATGTCAAATTTGGAGGGACTATAAATGAAAATTGGATTTGATAAAATAAAGTGGCAGTTTATAGTGATTTTTATAGTAGCAATTTTTGCAGGAATGGGGACAGGCTTCGATGCAAAAGCTGCATCTTCCCAATGCCAGCTGGTCTACAAATTAGGCGAGGAATATCAGACGGTAAATAACCTGGGAAATTCGTCTAGTGTAAAAGTAGAAAGAAACAGAGAATTTTATTTGAAATATGAGATAGACCGTGAGATGATTGCTGGCAGTACTGTAAAGATATATGTGGAAAATAAAGCTGGCGATGCCGAGATGATTGCAAAGGTGATATGTGCGTCTGTGAATGAGGACTATTATTATGATACAGGAGAACATTGTGCATATATCCCTATATCTTTAAAAGGGGAGAAAGGTTCCATAAAAGTGTATTTTGATATAACCCTTGCCAATGGAACGGTGAAGGAAAAATATGAGTCAGGTTCCGAGAAAGCTTTTTTCTTGGATTTGCTTGGGGAATATACCGTATCATACGATGCAAATGGCGGAACGGATGCTCCAGAACCCCAGACAAAATATGCAGAAAGCCCGTTGGAACTTACAACCGAAGAACCGGTAAGGGAAGGATATATATTTAAAGGATGGGCAGAAAGCAGCGCTGCAGTGGAAGCATCCTATCATCCAGGGGACATTTATACAGAAAGCAGGGGAAAGACATTATTTGCAGTTTGGAAGCTGGATTTACGGCCTGTAGTGAACGGCCCGGAAGAACAATCTGTGAAGGCAGGGGAAAGTGCAGCATTTCATGTAACTGCGGAAGGGGATCATCCAGATTGTTACAGTTATCAGTGGTATTATGCCGGCTCCCAGTATGGAGCGGGAACCATGCTTGTTGGAGAGACGAATTCCAATCTTGTGATTGCAAAAGATAAGGTAACCCCACAATTAGATCAGCTTTATTATTACTGTGTGGTATATGACAGTTACAGCGATGAATATGTGGAAAGCAGCCGCGCTAAGCTCATAGTAAATAGTGAGCCAGTGGTAACAGGCCCTACGGAACAAATAGTAAAGGAAGGAGAAGCGGTATCATTTCATGTGACAGCCAGTGGAGGAAACCCCTCAGATTATACTTATCAATGGTACTATGCGCTGTCCCAAAGCGATGCAGGAGTTAAAATTGATGAAGCTGAATCCTCTGTGTATTCGATACCAAGAGGCCAGGTGACGGTAAACCTTGATGGAAGATATTACTACTGCGTGGTAAGCAATAGCATATATTATGTCACAAGCAGCAGGGCAAAATTGACGGTAGAAGGTATTGGTGTTTCTGACAGTAATGAAGATAGTAATAATGGTAGTAATGGAAATAACAATACCAGCAGCAATAGCAATAACGGCAGTAATGAAAATAGCAGCAATAATGGAGGCGGCAGCGAAAATAGCAATAAAACTGAAACCCGCAAAACGCAGAAAATCACGGCTTCTTCCTGTGAAAAGGAATACGGCAGCAAACCATTTTATCTGAAGGCAAAAACAAACGGGAATGGTAAGCTAACCTATTCCAGCAGCAACTGCAAAGTTGCTTCCATATCATCGAAAGGAAAAGTAACGGTGAAAAAGTATGGAACGGCAGTGATTACCATTCGCGCGTCGGAAACAGCAAAGTATCGTGCGGCAAGTAAAAAAGTAAAAATAAAGGTTGTGCCGAAGAGGGCGCAAATCGCAGAAGTGAAGTCACCAGAAAAGGGCATGGTAGAGATTATATGGAAAGATAATAAGACAGTGACAGGTTATAAAGTGAGGGTATCCTATAAAATAAAAAACAAATTAATTAGAAAAACGGAAAAATACCCGCGTACCCAAAAAGGAATTGCATATGAAAACCTTTACAGTGGGAAAACCTATTCAGTCAAGATTTGTTCTTATGTAAAGGTTGGAAAAAGCAAATATTATGGCCCATGGAGCAAAGTGAAAAAGGTGAAAATCAAATAGCAATTGCCCAAATCATACATAAATAGGCTCTCGGAATCTTGAGCCTGCCGACTAAGATTCGCCAGTCGGGAGAACCTTGAAAAGTAAATATTATCCAGGACGGATATGACAAGTGATAAATGATGAAAAAATGGCGCACTTTCATAGACCTTGTGCCCGACATGGTTTATAATGGTATTGTTTGTGAAGTTTTAGCGGCTTGCTCAAAGAGATCTTTTAGCGGGGATGATTTTGGCAAAACCCATGCATCAAGATGTTGACACATCATAATGGCAAACAGGCGGCAGTGCCACATCATGGATGAACGGTATCTGCCGTCTTCTAATTTATAGTTAATTTTTCCCGTTTGTTTCAGCGCTCCGCAGATGTTCTTGCATGATATTCCAGCTTCCATTCAGCGCTGTCACGGGGCGGATTGTTAAACAGCCTTGGATTGTCTTTTAAAACAAGATGGACAGTTCTGCCATACTTAGCATTGGAACAAGGAGTTTCGCAAGTGCATTGCGGAGCGCCGCCTTTGCAGGTAATTTTTGGGCAGCGGTATTTGATTTGTCCCTTTTTCGGCTCAACAGCAGCCTGCTTCATAGTGAAGCCTTTGGGGCATAATGGAATGCCATCTTTGTTTATGGTGATGTCATCCTTATAAACAGGAGGGCGTCCGCATTTCCAGTTCAGGTCTATAAAAGGGGTTATGCCATTGGCTTAACAGTAATCGTAATAAGGCATAGCATCATGGGATGAGTCGAGAAGGAGTTTTTTAACGGCAGCATCAGGAAGCATCTGTTTCATGGAAAACCAGTTATATAGGAATCCGTGGGAGTCATGCCGTGAGGCAGGACTTAAAAATGGAAAAACCGGAAGATCATTTTCAGAGCCGGCAGCAGCCAGCATGTATAGGTCATATCCGAAGTAATAACGGTTACGGTGGGAATCCCAGCTGGTGTCACAGTCCGGCTGATGATAGATGCGGTCACACTTGCAATCACGAATCCCTTTTTCCAGACATTTGCAGGTACGTTTTTTCCGTTCCTGCGCGGCTGTGTAAACAGGCGTGCCATCGCCAGCTAAAACAAGCTCTTTAAGAGATATCAGGTTTTGTCTGGCAGAAGCCTGAAGGAAAAAAGTATGGAAGACTTCCCAAAGCCTTACACAAGGAGCCATGTCAGAAGGAGGAGATTCCTCAAACTTGCGAAATAAATCTTCGGCAGTCACTTTTTCAGAAGGGGCAGCCTTCTGCTCCCTGCCCTTTGGCTTTTGGGGTTTTTCTTTAGGCGAATGAACGGAGTCCGAAAGATTCTTATTATCGGATAGCCAAAGGCGGTTGTGGAAGTCATAGAAAGTGCCAATGCCAGGAGCGTCGCCTACAGTAAACCCAGAAATAATGGCATGAAGATGGTTCTCTTTCAGATCAGAAGCAAATCTTGTATAAGAAGTTATTTTAAATGCAGCTGAAACAAGGATTGCGCGCAGCATCCGGATAATATTTATGAAGTTGAGTCAGAACACGGTTCTGATAGGCGGAATGACCGCCAACGTTAATAGGTTTCAATGAAACACACCCCAAATCAAAAAGACTGTCCGGCGCTGCCGGAACAATATAGCTTGTTAATTAAGAGGCGCGAAGCGCCGCATTTTTAGGGGCATATGTCAAGTGCTTTTTGAAAAAAGGGTGGAGAAAAAATAAAAAAAGAATCTCAGAAGCCAGATGAATAAAGGCTTAGAGATTCTGAGAGTCTATTAAGAAGAAAGGGAGAATAGTTAATGAAAGGTTGGAAGTTATGGAAACGTTGCGCAGCTTTTTTACTGGTATTGGCATTTTTGTTTACAGATATGACAGTTCATCCAAAAATGCTGCAGGCGGCGTCAAAACAAGTGCAGAGTGTTTCGCTGAAAATCGGATCTCAAAAAGTAACGAAAAAGACAGTTACAATGTATAGCGGGGAATCAAAGACGCTGAAAGTCAGCGTATCGCCGAAAGATGCCAAGAAGAAGGTTACATTCACTTCGAGCAGGAAAAATGTTGCGTCTGTCAACAGTAAGGGCGTGATTACGGCGAAAAAGTCTGGCACGGCCCGGATTAAGGTAACCGTCACTGGCAAGGACAACAAAAAGAAATCGGCTTACGTAAAAGTGAGAGTAAAGTATGTTTCACTTACATTGAATAAAAAGACAGCCTCTCTTAAGGTGGGAAAAAAGCTTACCCTGACCGCAAAGGTGTCTCCAAAGAAAAAAGTGAAGTGGAGTTCTTCTAACCGAAAAGTAGCGACTGTATCTTCCAAAGGAGTAGTAAAGGGCATGAAGGCCGGGACTGCAAAGGTGACGGCAAGTGTCGGGAACAAGAAGGCAAGCTGCCAGGTCAAAGTTACAAAGGAAGGCTCTGAAGACAGTGCAAAGACGGAAATTAAAGTGCAGGGGTTGAATGCTTCCATCGAAGGCGGAAGTACCGTTTATGTTGGGCATTCCTGTTCAATTATAACCCAGATCATTCCGGCAAATGCAACTAATAAAGCGCTTTCTTATCATTCCAGCAATACGGCTGTGGCGCAGGTAAATGAACGCGGCGCAATTCTTGGAATTTCAGAAGGCGCAGCAGTGATAACTGTGACGGCTTCCGGGAATGTCAGCACCACATTGAATGTAAACGTTGTGGAAGTGCCAGTGGAATCTGTCAAGGTGAAGCCAGGCACTCTTGAATTGACGGTTACTGGCACTGCAAACCTGACAGCAGAAATATTGCCGGCAGAGGCATCAAATAAGCTGATAAACTGGAGCAGCGATAATATGGCGGTTGCAAGGGTTGATGCAAATGGTAAGGTTACAGGTGTATCAGTAGGAACCACTGAGATAAAAGCGCAGGTAGCCGGAAGTGACCGCTTTGACGTATGTACAGTCAAAGTAGTGAGCAATGCTGCCATGGCAGATGGAATCTCAATGGAAGTGACGAATCCATATAAAGACAATGTAGGAAGGATTTATGATAATACGGTGCTGTTTGGCAGGGACATGTCATTGCGGGTGCGTTTAGTGCGGAGTAAACAGCCGGTTGGCAAAGCAAATATTAACCTTCAATTAAAATCGGTGTTTGGAAATGCAGCGGATTGTTTTGAGGTGCGGCAGGCGAATCAGGAAACAGATGCCGATGGATATGCAAACTTTTACATTGGCGTCAAAGATAATGATTGGAATGCAGTATGCGGGAAATGGCAGAGCTTTATTGTAACTGCCACGGATTCTGCATCAAATGAGAGGGCAGAGCTTAGTGTCAGGTTTGCAACGGTGCATTTGGAACGGATAGAGGTGATTTCTGATATTTTTCCCTCCAGGAATGCGTCTTTTGCGGATTCCGGAATTTATGAGACGGCCTCAACCAATGGAAGCAAGAAAGTAGAGTATGTTACCAGCCAGCAGGTTTCTTCTCCAAGCGAGGATCACAGTGTATGGCTGGAGGCACAGCCTTATTTGTTGCTGCCTGCAACCAGGGAAACGGCAAACAGTGGGGAGTGGAGTGTTTCATTCCCAAATGAAGACGGCAGCGGAGCGTCAGGAAATTATTCTATCTATAATGATGATACAAACGAGACGACAACTACAACGGTAGAAGAAGTTCCGGCAGGATTGAATAGCTTGTCTGTAAAATTTGATAAAATTGCCCTGTCGAAATATACTGTTATTTATATGGATCTTTACAGCGCTGAAACAGGAAAATTGATGGAACATCAGGAACTTACTGCATCTAATAATGGGGCTACAGCAGGCTTTTCATTTGGGAAGCAGACAGATGAGAGAGGTTATCTGGTGATATCTTTGGTATCCCAGGGACAGGTGGAAGAAGGCAGTGAAGGTTATGTGATAAGAGAGATTACAGGGGCCTGGACAAGTGAGGGATATGAGAAAGCGGAAACCATAGAATTGGAAAATGCTGTGAACTGGGAAGTGGTAAGCCCGGATTTTTCAGTGGGAGATGACTTGCCGGATGTGGATCAGTATGTACCAGAGAACATGATAGCGGATAATTATACCTATAAGTATAAAGTTCCCCTGTTCCCCCAGACTGGGAATGCAATCATTGAGGCAACAGGCCCAAATAACGATGGAGTGAAAGAATATTTTGTATATCCTTCTGTGAATGCAAGGTCAGGAGAATTATATGAGAATAAGAATACTCTTGCCCCTGTGCGAAGGGCGGTAAAGGCAGTTTATCTTGGCAAAGATGATGTGACACATCAAGTGGGAAAGTTCCGTCAGGATGGCAACAAAGCCATTGTGGATTCTACAGAGACAGGATTGACAACCATAAAGGCGGTAATTGCCGTAGAAGGGCTTACTTCTAATGAACTGAATTCACAGAACGGCGGAGTGTTGTACAGTTCCATTCAATGGGTTCCTGTTCCAAATAAGATTCCTTCAGAAATAGTATCTGATTATTATGCATTGGAAGGACAGTCAGTCACAATCACAGCACAGGTGATCGATGAAGTTGGAAATCCTGTAGCAGGGAATGGAGGCATTACGTTCCAATATAATAATGGTTTTGGGCTTACAGATATTACTGCCCAGGGACAGCAGCTGACCAGTATCGGAAATGATGCGGCAACAAATTATGTGACTGTCAGCGAGATCACAAATGGGACAACTGATGCAACAGGGCAGGCTGTTCTGAAGCTGAGAGGGGTAAATGCAGGATATGTGGAAGGAATCACAGCGGTATGCGGAGACTTTAATGTTAAGCTGACGATAGGAAGCGACGCTAAGGAAGAAATTAAGAAGGCAAATATCTACTGGGTAGATATGGGACTTACTTATGTGAATTCAGCAGTAAACGCAGATAATCCTTTGCGTACAACGAATTTTGCGTATGAGGTAGTTTCGGTTCCTGCAGATAGCAGCAGCATAGTGGGTAAGACATGGAAAGTTGGTTTTCTTCCAGTTGCACAGTCCTATAAATTTAACTATACAGATCCGGCGGCAGTGGAGCGTCCGGCAGAAGCGAATGAATTTATCGGTGTTTCGGGAATTTCGATAGGTTATAGCAGAGATGGGGTAGGAAGCTGCAGACAGGAGGATAATACGGCAGTTTTATTTTCTACACAGACTGGAATGACTCATTTGACAGGGAAAATTAAGCTGCCAAGCGATTCAAGCAGTGTGAAGTTTACGTTTTTTGATGAAGATGGAAATGAAGTGACCCATACAAATATCGGCGATAGCATATCGGAAAGCACTGCTGAAAACACAGGGCTCAAATATCAGATGAATTGGGAACCAAGCGGTGAAAACCTTGAAATATTGGAAGGGAAAGAGGCCAGCTTTAAGAATTATGAGGATGTTCAAATCCATGTGAAGCTAAGTGACAATTACGGCAATCCAATTCCCGATGCGGGCATAACATATGGAGTTACTGGATATCATCAAAATATGGGGACACAGAGCGGGATAACAGATTCTTCGGGAATGGTTACAATCACGCTTCCTGCTCCCAATAAAGCAGGAGTTACCACTACTATTTCAGTTACTGCTGAAAAGGATAAGGATTTACAGGAAAGCATCATAATCACATATACAAATTAAAAACAATAAATATGCATTTCCTAATTTATGTTGCGGAGCATAAAGGGCAGAATATAAAACGAAGAACATTTCGTTGAATAGGGGT
>JAAWCE010000051.1 GCA_022793065.1 Lachnospiraceae bacterium | reverse complement strand
GTCCTGTTTGTGTCCTCATACTGTGAGGAAATTGACTGGCGCGGGTGTCCCTCCCATGCCTTATATGTGAATGTGTGCCGTATTATCAGACAGCATGACCGCCCTGCTGCTCATCCCCGGCACGGGAATATGTAAGCCCGCCTTTGGCGTGGCGGCGCGATACCGACAGACGGTGGCGACAGGTGACTAAGCTGCCCAGGCCGTTCCCACAGTACCTCCCTTTTACCCTGCGATACGGGTCTTTGCGGTGTGTCCCACATCTGGCGGCGGTGCCAGCGCCGTCCGGCCATCCAGGTGTCGCTCGTGCCTTTGATGTGATTGCTTTGACGGACTGGGAGCGGAAGGATTCACCTCCTTTCCTCCGGCCCTGGCCCGCAGGCAGTCTTGGCGATTGGGTGATCTGTATGGAACGCACACTTACATATTGACTATGAACGGGAGCATGTCCCGTTGTTTTTCAAGGTACAACGTATGCGTTAAGGAGCAAATTGGACAAGGATGCTGTTGATTGTATCAAAATCATTACCTTGAAGCTGCTTGCGTAACCTCCGAAGAAGGGCGGTCTGTTTTGGGGTAAGTGTTTTATGGACCGAGGATTTATGATAGCAGTAATAGCCATTCAAAACTCTGACACCACCGCCGAACCGGCCACAAACAGTCTCTATGGGATAGGCGCACATAAGCACTGCAACATCCCGACAAATCGTCCGCTCTGAGACACCAAACTCACGTGCCAAATTGCTGTATGTATCGTGCCGTCTGAGGCACAACACTTCCAGCAGTTGCTGACGACGTTCGCTGGGAGTCATATCCTCCACCCACCCTCCATCTCCACTTTGCTCTGTAGGTGATGATAGAGGGCAACCACGACAGATAGTGTCGCAGTTATCAAATTTTTTGTTTGACTGCCACAGAAGCCAACCTTTTTCATTGCTCCACCTCCAAAAATCCACAGCAGAAATGCCATTCAGATTCCCAGAAGCGGAAGTGTATGATGCACTATATGCTCTCCGATAAATTGGCGTTTTTGCTTCAATTCTCAGGGAAACAGATAAAATTTATGCCTTAACATAACCTTCCTAATTTCCTTTATAAAGAAATGGTCTGCGCAACCACGTGGCTGCGCAGACCATTTTGCTCCAAAATTAAGACTAAATTTTTATCGGTTTCCTACTTGGTTGCCCAAAGACCTTGTCGTACATTATATCATAGTATTGCACATTTGAGATAAGTAAACAACTGGAAACGCACTTCTTATCGCTTTTAATGCTATGATGGAAAATAGAAATTAGCAGGTCCGGGAAAACGGGGTGCTGCTGAACGGCTTACCATTAGTTGTTCCTGTCACAATCAAAGTATATGTTTGACCTTTAACAACTGGGCATTTACCTTCAATTGCGACCATTCCCTCATCCGAGGCTGACCATGAACCAATTACCACGTTCCCATGCCTCAATTCCATTTTGACATCCAATGTTTTGCCTACATCAATAACGACAGCGCTACAATATGCTGTGGTTCCGTTGAAGTTCAGTGTCACGCTTGGCGCTAAAGCCCTTGGCTGTGTAGCAATTGCTGCAATTGGGAAAGCACAGGTCAGTAGCAATGTAGCAACTAGGCCCATCACCCACTTTTTCATGCAAAACCTCTCCTTTCACTTATTCCTGCTTTAATTAAAACGAACAAGAGAGACGTTTTGGTGCAGTTATCAAAAAAAAACAATCAATTTGTCACATCATCCAAAGAAACGCTTTCTGCAATGCGCAGTATGATGGATTTCTCCAAATAGCTGTGCATGCTAAGAATTGCGCCATGTTTTTCATCAAACCACAATATCACATTAGACTGTGCAACATCTTTTGCTTGATAATACTTTCCAGGCAACCCGTTTACCGCAATATCCACAGGAGCAGCCATCCCATCAAGAATTATTTCTTCTTGGGCAAATGTATCAAGTTTCATGGATTTGAAGTAGATCGCTTCGCCTTTTACATTACAGTATTCTATGACAACCTGGTCATCCATAGTAATCGTCTTTTTTTCATTGTATCCATTTGGAAGCCACGTGGGGCGATAATCCTCTAATCTTGGCTCTCCCTCCAAACTGCCAAAAAACTGATACACGATACTATTCTTGTATACGTTTTGCACCCATTTAAAAAAAGCAGAGCTTGCATTGGCATTTGTCACAAGCAAGAATCCACTTCCCAACAGCAACACGAGAAACACAGCAGCAACTCGTTGCAGCAAGCGATACCATGGTTTCTGTCTATGTATCAATCGCCGCATCTTTCGCTCAAATCGTGGGGAAAACATATGAGTTGGTATATCCACATTTGATAGCGAATCTAACATTGCATTTCGTACATCTCTTGATGCGTCCCTTAAAATATCATCTGTCAAATTCATATAGATATACCTTCTTCCTCCAACAATACTTTCAATCTGCGTTTGGCACGTTGAACTAAACTATGTACACCTTCATAAGAAATATCTAGTATCTCTGCAATTTCTTGGTTAGTATAGCCACAATCGTATTTCAACATAATTACATTTCGATAGCGCGCTGGAAGCTTTGCAATAGCTTCTGCCACAGTACCAGTGCTTGGGGGCTCAAAAGTCAAACCAAGAATGTCCTCATTAAGTGGCACGGTCGATTTCCTTTTTTTTATGCGATAAATATCAATCGCACAATGTTCGGTTGTTGTGACAAGATAAGACTTAGTTTTAGCGTCTTCTAGTTCAAGGATTTTTTCAATATTCTTTGCAATGGACAAAAATGCTTGATGAACCGCATCTTCAGCATCGTATTCATTGTTCAAAATTTTGTTTGCAATATAAAACATTAGCTGTTTATGCTGAATATAAAGCTCTTCAAACTTGCTTTTGCCAGTGGGATCATCAATTACTTGTAGATATATCAACATCGCTGAACCCTTTCTTCTATTAAGTAATATTTGCATCCTAAGATAGCGTCTACACGGGTTAGCGCGAATAGCAAACCAAATAGCGATACAACGGACGTGTACCGCAGCGATAAAGGCGTCCAAGGTTTTGGCATAACAAGTGATAATGCCCCTCCAACGTTTCAAGACCAAGAAACAGCTTTCTACCAAATGACGCATTTTATAGAGATATTTATCATAGTCACGCTGTTCTTTGCGGTTCTTCTTCGGCGGGATCAAGGTCTCATCCCTGCGAAACCGCATAAATCAAGATATCATTTGTATCATAGCCCCGGTCTGCCAGTAGCATTTCCGCAGAAATACCCTCTATCGGGTGGACAGCTTCTTTACGATCCGCTCTGGTACCTTCTGTAATAAGGATTCGAACTGGTATACCATGCACATCCACCGCCAGATGTATTTTGGTGTTGAGCCCCCGTTTGTCCTGGACATATCCTGACTGCCACCTTTTGCTCCTGCTGCGTGGGGATGCACTTTGATATGGCTGGCGTCAATCATCAGCCATCGATGCTCCGGTTCGTCAATCAAAATTTCCAGAAGTTTTTCCCATACGCCTTTTCTGTACTATCGGATGAATCGCTGATGAATGCTGCCCCACTTCCCATAATCAGGAGGCAAGTCACGCTAAGGCGCTCTGGTCTGCAACACCCAGAAGACCGCATCGATAAAACAACGGTTATCTTGGGCAATGACACCCCACTGACCGCGCTGTCCCGGCAGGTGTGGTTCCAGCAATGTCCATACGTTATCGCGTATGTCATGTCTGTGATAGAATGCTTCCATCTTTCTGTCCCCAATCTTTTAAGATAGTTCCATTCTATCACAATCCCCCTCTCGCGCAGATAATATCTAGGTGCAAATTGCGTTGAAAAAATGAAAATCCAGTCTTCTTCTATATCTACAGGAAACAAAAACCATGTATTAGTGTATGGCTTGGTTAAACTATTAATTTTTCCTAGTTCAGACAATAATCATATTCACATAATCTCTCCTCTGTGCTTGATATCAAGGGAAGCGATTTCCACGCAAGTAATGCCTATAGAACCTTGTGATTGCCTCTAAAGTATAACTTGCTAAGTCTAACAAAATATGATATAATTCCAAAAATGCTGACGTAATATTTTCTTCAATACTTTAGTAGCCTGTTTATTAACGACCATTTAATACGAGGGGCACATTTGAAGCTCTTCTTTCCTCAGACAGGGCAACAACACCGAAATATTGAATTTATTGTTTCAAATAGTTCTGGAAAACCAGTCTTTCCTATTACTATTTCAGTAATATTCACTATTCTTTTTTGCTCGAGGTCTCTTCTCGCTGACATTGAAGTGGTATCTCAGAAATATCAGTGCATGTAGATCTACTAAGTTCATTTGATAACTGTAATGGTCTTGTTGATTCGTGCGGTTCCAGCTCATCCTGGAGCAAATATTGGGGTGAAATACGCAGTGAATTACAAAGTCTTATAAATAGATTCAAACTGGGTGTTTTTGCACCTGATTCAATTTTGCGAATATGCACCGCTCCAACGTTGCATAGTTCGGCTAGTTGTTCAGAAGTCATCCCATGCGCTTTTCGTTGTTCTCGAATACGGAATCCCAATGTAGAAAGGCTCATTGCGAAGTCCTCCTATAGTCTATTTTGGATATGCGTTTCTCCTAATAGACTATAGGAATTTATGTGCCGGAAAAAGTGCCCAGAGGGCTACAATCCTCGCTATTTACGAAGAAACCACATTGGACTGTAGCATAATGCTTCATAAATAGATTCACTACGCTCTTTATTTTAAGAAAAAATTGGAAGATATGGAGGTTGGAAAAACACTATTTGAAATAATAAGAAGAAGTGCCTAAAGTATATATAACTGATGCTCTGAGAATATCTTTGAGACACCTTTTTACCATGACTAAATATACAGTTCATTCCCCCTTTACCTCAGAACAAGACCCGAGTAAAAAATTGTTTCGGTATGTGCACCAAATTGCCAGCTTATTTCGTTAATATTTTTTGAAGCAGCGAGAATGAAGCAACAAAATTTAGACCCCGGCAAATCAATGCCTTTTACCGATTGGAAGTGAGGCCTATGCAGAGAAAATAGTAGAAGGCACCTGAAAAGAACAAGCATGTCCACTCAGCTAGCTTTTCTATGTACGAGTTTGATTCAAAGGATGCCGAAGCAATTTTGCCTGGAAAAGTTCTCATTACCTTTGCTCACATCAATAAATTCTTAAACACTGACTCGTAAGGAAAATCTGGACAATTGAAAGCCATACAAAAACTTACCCGGATTTTGATGTGCTGTATATGTACATCGCTCATCATCTCGCTCGGGCTTCTTTCCACGCCTGCTAGGGCAGCTGAGGTTTCTTCTGAATTCGATTTCAGTGCTGAAGACAGTATTGACGCATATGATAACTATAAAAAGAGGAAACCACAACCGAGAATGGAGATGTGATTTCTCGCGTTTGTGCTTCAAAGTTCAATGCTTTCAAAACCGAAGATACAAAATTAGTCCCATATCTTGGCCCCGGTTTCTATCGTTATGGGGCCTATTTGCGTGACTCTGATGAAGTTCAGCGGTACTATTTCTTTGATTGCGATTGGTCAACCAATTTAAGCTCCGTCTGCAACAACACACTCACGATCTACGCTGATCCTGAAGTTAAATTCCAAGTTACGAATCACTATGGCGTACCTGTAATCAATACAAATGGTATTCAAAATCGGTCGTTAGTTCAATACTATAATAAGACTACGGAAAATGGTCACACAGTCTATTTTATTGAATTGACTCCCGCAGCGGAAACAAACCGAGCAGAATATACGGTGAGCTTTTGGACAGAGTCTGAAACCGTTCAGCCACATTATTCCTTCTGGTATGGTGCACCTTTAGTTCGGGTGGCATCTAAATCAATTGGCAGTTTTACTGTCGGCGTATCTGCTCCCAACCGTGTTTCTGCCGCTTACCCACTAAGGATATCATCAACGATTCCTGAACGGGCATGGGTCAACACTGTAACTATCAAAAAGCAATCTTCGAGTGGTGACTCGCTTACATCTGGTGTGCAGTTATCTGTTACACCGCCAAATGCGAACCGGGCGATGGTCTCAAAGTATGCAGTTTCTCCTACATTGGTATTCGATGATTCTCCGACCAGTGCTGCCATCGCGCACGATGCCCGTGGAACTTATCAAGTGCAAGTCAAGCTGAGTTGGTCACCATCAACACTGACTCGGGGCACTTATCAATACACTGGGCAAATGAGCGTGGAATATCTGTACGCATTTGGTGCCTGATACAGTGAGTGCTTAGAAGCTGCTTCAATATTTTCCCCACAATGATGTAAAACGAGTTGTGTCGTCTTTCATCTGAATCGTTCGATTGCTACATCTTTTCAGGTCAACGCTGTATTGGATCATATGCCCAGAAATTGGT
>JAAWCE010000131.1 GCA_022793065.1 Lachnospiraceae bacterium | reverse complement strand
TGGAACAGAGTATTTCAGGCAATTGTTTTCCAGTACACAATTCTTTTCGGTTTTGCGCAATACGCTTGTGATCAGTACGCTCAAAATTATTTTTTTATTTCCGCTTCCGATTATTTGCGCTGTGTTGCTGAATGAGATTCACAAAAGGGTTTACCGGAAATTTGTTCAAACAGTCATTTACATTCCATATTTTTTGTCATGGGTAATCATTTATGGAATATTTTACACTATTATGGGCTCTTATGGAATACTCAATTCCATGCTGGTATCTGCAGGGGCGGAAAAAATAGATTTTCTTACCAGTCCCGTTAAATTTATCGGCCTTCTGGTCTTTACAGAAGGGTGGAAGGATACGGGGTATAATACTATTATTTATCTGGCTGCAATTACGGCAATAGACACAACCTTGTTTGAAGCGGCTAAAATGGATGGAGCGGGCAAATGGAGACAGATTTGGCATGTAACTATGCCGGGCCTTCTGCCGACAATTGTTCTGATGTTGATTTTACGGGTTGGGAATATTTTGAACGCAGGTTTCGAGCAGATACTTGTATTTTATAATCCGGCAGTTTACAGTACTGCGGACATTATTGACACTTATGTTTACCGAATCGGGCTTGGACAGATGAATTTTTCTTTGTCTTCCGCAATGAGTCTGTTTAATTCCATAGTGGCTTTTATACTGATTGTAGGAGCCAATATGGTCAGTAGAAGGATGACCGGGCGCAGCATTTGGTGAATTGTTTTTGACAGGTATGGGGAAAGGTCTATGAGGAAAGAAAGAGAAGGAAATTGGCGTGACCACAGTACGATAACAATCAAAATATTGTCTTATACAGTGATGGGATTTTTATGTTTTCTGGTTGTCATGCCATGTCTGAATCTGATCAGCGAGGCAGTAAGCCCGGGCAGAGATGTGATGGCAGGAAAGGTTTATTTTTGGCCCACAGGGTTTCAACTGGAGACAATCTTTTATGTTTTGACTAAAACCAATTTTTTTCCGGCAATGAAAAACTCACTGGTCGTCACAGGACTGGGAACCTTAGTTAGTGTGATCACTACGATAACCACGGCTTATCCGTTATCAAGGCCGGAATTTAAGGGAAGAAAGTTTTTCACTTTTTTGTATGTGTTCAGCATGATTTTTTTTGGGGGGATGATACCGGCGTATATGGTTGTGAAAACGCTGGGATTAATCGATACCTATGGAGCTATGATCCTTCCGTTTGCGGTTATTCAGTTTAATATGTTTATGGTCAAGAATTATTTTGAGGGACTGCCGAACGAAGTGATTGAGTCAGCCTGTGCCGATGGTGCGGGGGATTTCAGGATATTGTTTTCCATTGTGTGCCCTATGGCCAAACCGGTGATTGCAACAGTTACCTTACTTTATGCAGTCAATTACTGGAATAATTATTTCCATGCAATGCTGTATACAACATCTATTTCAAAACAGACACTGCAGGTATATCTGAAAAATCTGATCGCGAATATTCAGTCTACCCTTTCAGAGATAGCCGGAAGTACGACGGCAACCGAGAATCTGACATCTCAGGGAATGACCTCAGCGGCGGTTTTAATGTCTGTTATCCCGATTGTAATCCTGTATCCGTTTTTGGCAAGATACCTGGTTTCCGGAATTACGATTGGCTCAGTGAAAGGGTAACCAGGCTTTGAAAGAACGCAAAGTTTAAGAAATAGCAACAAAATATAAAAGGGGCCGCTACAGGCGGCAGAATGGAGGTTTTAATGAAAAAAAGATTAGCAGGATTATTTCTGGCTGCAGTTATGATGACAGTCTGGCTCACAGGGTGTGGCGATGGAACTCGGGACGGCGGCAAAGCCCAGGAGAGTTTATCTGAGAAAGAGTCATCCAGGGAAGAGACGGGAAAAACCGAGGATAGGACGCAGCAGGAGAATGACGCAGAGCTGAAAGGGCCGGGAAATGTAGAATTGTCATTTTTGGGGTTTAGCCTGGATTTTGATCCGAATACGGATGTTATGGCAGGCGTGATTGAAGAGAAAACCGGGTATAAAGTAAATTACTCGATGCTGCCGTCGGACGGCGCTGATGAGAAATTGATCGCAGATGTGGCAGGTGGTGTAAAATACGATATTTTGAAGGTGACACAAGGACAGTTTGAAAAGCTTTTTTCTCAGGGAGCATTGATGCCTCTGAACCAACTTTTGGATCGTTATGGGAAAGAGATCACAGAGGGATTAAAAGATAAAGAGATGTGGGCACCGTTTTCAGATGAACAGGGACAAATTTACGGAATACCGTTTATGAATGAATACCCGAGGCAGATTCCATTTATCACGGTCAGAAAGGACTTGATGCGTGAGGCAGGGATTGACGAAATACCCACAACGATAGATGAATTTTATGATGCGCTTGTCTTGTTGAAAAATTATTACGGAGATCAGTATATTATCCTGACAGCTCAGGGAGGCTGGGATGAGGCCTGCAAAATGATTGCTTCTGGATTTGGTATTTACCATGACTGGATGGTAGATGATGATGGAAACGTGTATTATATGACGGAACATGAGAACTATAATGAGTATATTTCTTTTATGAAAAAATTGTATGATGAAGGACTGCTTGATTCGGAGTTTGCGGTGAATACGTCAAGTACCGTACAGGAAAAGCTCGCCAGCGGGCAGGCTATTATGGGTTCATCCTCTCACTCCCCTCAGATTACCATCTCAACCAGTCTGGTTGATAATTTTGGAGTGGCGAAAGAGGATATAGGCTATATCTGCCCGCTTTCCGGCAAGGATGGCACCAGTTTATATCTGGCCGGCGATGGCGTCAATTATGT
>JAAWCE010000031.1 GCA_022793065.1 Lachnospiraceae bacterium | reverse complement strand
TCATTTTTTACTCTGGTTACAGATAACTCTATTAATACATCCCACAAATATTTTCAATCTGCGGGTTACCACTCATGGCAGTACATACATCCTCACAGCTTCCATTCCGTGATATGTTCTGTTCCTTTTAACCTGCATGAGCCCCAAAAGTTTTATCGGAAGCTTAAGGATATACGCAACAATTTATGCAGCTTTCACAAGCTGGTAAGCCTTATCAATCAACGGGTTTCCATCAATGGTTCTCGCAAACACGTTCTCCTTATAATTCGCTGTCATTCGCAGCGGCCTGCTGTGTGTGGCAAAGTCTGATACCGCATTGATGAACCGGTACGCATTGTTTCCCACTTTCTGCAGGTCGGGAGCCTCATAGTATCGCTGCTCCATATCCCTTCGGAGTTTCAAAATGTTCTTGCTCTGGGTAGGTGTAGGTTCTTTTTCCATGGGAAGGAGCAATTCTATGTATTCCTTCACCTGCGCATCCGTCATTTTCTGTCTGCGTAACTGCTCAAACTCTATGCCAAGGTTATCCATGTAATTCTCCGCCATAAAGAGCGTATCCTTTGCCTCCTGTATCTTGTCATGGATGTTGCCCGTGTGGATCATAGAAAAACTCCGCTTTGCCGTTTCCAACGCAAGGTTGAGCGTATTATTGCACACCACCCTTACAGGAGTTACAGCTACCTTTACAGAACCGGAACCATCATGGGTATTAGAAAACACCAGATAAGAGCTGATGCGTTCCCCTGCAATGACATACTCCTTTGGAAGTCTTGCAAGGAGCCATACCTTTTTACCCTCCTGCAGCGATCCTGCAGTCTCATATTTTACTCCTTTTCCAAGCAGTTCATCAGTGAAGCTGAAAGCATCTGTATTCTGCACCACCTTGTAGCGGTCAGACACCACGCCCAGCACTCTCCTGTCGGAGCTTCTCACATTTGCTTTATACCCCTTCACCATTTCATTACAGCCCGTGTACACAGGCTCCTGAACCACCTCCCAGTCAAGCCCCGCTAATTTTAATGCTTCTGCCGATGCAGGCGCTTCCATAACAATCGTGCCTAATCCATGCCATGGTTTCTCCCTTACTGAGAACATTGTTTCTATCATATGTGCCATTTCTAACATCTCCTTTACTCTTTTTTCCGTGTGTTGGTAACAGGGTGCAAAAAGGAGCTTCCTCATGGAAATCCCCTGTTTACATCCTTATTTTGCTTTGTCATTGACATCCTCTTCTCGTAAGTTTGCTTTAAATGAATAAGCTCCTTACTATCTTAAAATGCCGCATGATCAAACCTATGCCTTTTCTGTTTTCATACTGAACGCCATGCCGATAAATTTGATAAAAGACATGAGTGCCGCCACTAACGTTGATGCGGCTTTTAAAACATTCTCCAAGAATTTCAACCTGTCCATATGGTTCTCCTTTCCCTTTCTGTTTTCACAATACCATCCGGTTTGATGATACGTTTCGTACTATTGAAAGAATATATCAGTGTATACCCTGCATATACGACAGGACCATGATACCTCTATAGCAGATACATTTCCCATATGCCCTTCCCTTTTATTTCAAAATAGACACCATATCCTTCATGCCCTGTCTATAGGCAAGAAGCTCACATATACCCATGGTGGCGGATATGGCGGAATGGTATTCCTCCACTATATCCATCTGTTCCCCGGAAAAGGTTTCCCTCACACGGTTTGCAAGTTCTTTCTCCTTCTCAAAAGCCTCCCTGTAACCATCATCCCGCCAGTAAACTTCTCCCAGTCTCTCTATTATATTGGGCTGGAATGCTTCTAAAATATTTTTCTCCATAAACTTCTCTTCCTCCTTTGGTGTTGTGTATTTTCTGTCATATCCGTATACGTGTAGTAAAGATGAGAATCAAAAAGGATTGAAGGGATATATCCCCCAATCCTCTTTATGAGTACATCTAAAGTATGACGGCCTTATTTGATAAACCAACTTTTTTCTTCCATAAATAATACCTTCAATTCCGGCTGAATACTCCTTTTTCCGCAAATCAGTTCTATAAACCCTCCTGCTTTGTATTTTTTCATTCCCACTTGCTGCATAACAGAAGGGTCTCCTATGATCATCTTTATCATAGAAAACCCTCCTGATATTATTATGGAAATAATTTACAATCTCATTATTTAACTATAATCCCATTAAATGCACCAAGCAGATACCTAAATCCATAGAAATCAGCCTTCTCTTTTCTTAAATACCCCTACAATCTCCCTTCCAAATCCCATATCGCCCAGCATGCGGTAAATCTCCACAGTCCTTTCCATTGAAATATCATGGAACATATTCTGCAGACGCACAATTGTACCATGGGCGGCCTTCCCTGTCTCCGGTTTCTCATAATAATTTGAAAACGGATTAATAAGCTGGAAATCCACAAAGGTATCTCCATAAAAATCCACACATTCAAACCCATGCGCATCTAACAGGCGAAGCAGGCCTTTTCTGTTGAAATATCTTGTCTGGTTAGGAGCATCCAGCCAATACTCTTTTTGCAGTTTCCCACTCTCCAATAGACTTTGCTGTAAATAAGAATAATCATTCGCCACCTTGATTATAAGGATGGAACGCCCTGTCATCAATCCTTTCACCAGCTCAATACATTGGTCAGCATCATACACCATGTTCAGTGTCCTGTCCATGTTGATAACATCATAGCGTTCCCCTCTGGCTGTCATTTCCGGAATGAGCGTTTCCATCTCACCTTTTTCGAAGAAGGGCAGCATATCCGGATGGTAATGCTCGAGGGCATAGGAACCAATATCAATCCCTTTTACCTTCTTACCTTTATCATGGAAATACTGTAGCAGAAAGCCCTCTCCACACCCAATATCCAATAGCAAATAATCACCGCTTACACCTGTTTTCGCAAGGTTCTGCTCTATGACATAAGCCCTTTCTTCAATCTGATTTTGAAGATATTTCAATTCATCCGGTGGATATTCTACCTTCTCATAAGTTGCACCGGAATATTCCTGAAAATAGCTGTCTTCAAAATATGTTTTTCTCTCATCCCGGGGAGCCTTCTCCCTCAGTTCATAGTAACCATATTTGTTAAGAAAAACTGCTTCAAAATTATCTTTATATTCCCATCCATCAGGAAATTTTATTGCTTTATCTTTCATTAATCTACCTCTTTCTAAATATTCCCACGATCTCTCTTCCAAATCCCATATCACCCAGCATACGGTAAATCTCCACAGCCCTCTCCATAGAAATGTCATGGAACAGGTTTTCAAGGCACACGGCTGTTTTATGCGCCTCTTTTCCAGTTTCTGGTTTTTCATAATAATTGGTAAACGGATTGACAAGCTGGAAATTCACAAATGTATCTCCATAAAAATCCATGCACTCAAATCCATTGGCTTCAAGCCTTGCGATCATCCCCTCACGGTTAAAATAACCTGTATGGTCAGGGTCATCCAGCCAATATTCTTCTTTCATTTCGCCTTTTTGCAGAAGCATCCTCTGTAAGTTGGAGTAGTTATTTGCAACTTTTATTACCAGAATGGAGCGCTCCGACATGATCCCTTTGATCTTATTTAGACAGACATCAATATCATCTACCATATCCAGGACACGGTCAACGTTGACTACGTCATAGGTCTCTCCACGCTCTGCCATGACAGGGAGCAGTGTTTCCATATCCCCTTTTTCAAAGAAAGGAATCATATCTGGATGGAAATGTTCAAGGGCGTAAGAGCCAATGTCAATCCCTTTTACCTTTTTGCCCTTATCATGGAAATACTGTAGCAGGAATCCTTCTCCACACCCAATATCCAATAGTGAATAATCACCGCTTACACCTGTTTTCGCAAGGTTCTGCCCTATCACATAGGCTCTTTCCTCAATCTGGTTATTAAGAAATTTAAGTTCCTCTGGTGGATATTCCACCTTTTCATATGTAGCGCCTGAATACTCCTGAAAATAATGATCTTCAAAATTTGCATTCCTCTCTTCTCTGGTATTCTGCCTACGCAGTTCATAATACCCATACTTGTTTAAATAAACTGATTTGTAGACATCCTTTTTCTCAAAATCCGGTAGATCATTTAGTTTCCATTCATCCCTTTGGTACATACAATCATCCTTCCTTTCCTATATCTGGAAATTTAAGTATCTCATTCTTTTGTTTTTGCCCTTATTATAACTATAGCTGTATCATCTTTTACCACATTACTCCGCCTCATCCTCATCCCTTCGTTTATGCAATACACCCTCTATAAATTTTGCAGTATACCCTCCGGCTCTTGCAATCTTGGCTCGTTCACGTCTGTCATTTGTCTGCTTCGCCAGGTCTGCAATAAATTCAGGACGATATAGTCTCATAGGACAATCAATCTTATCGCCACGAAAATATTTGAACAGTTTGAGCATTGCATCACGTCCAATGAGTTCGAATAGTTCCAGATAGCTGTCGTTCAGAGCTTCGGATTCATTTCCATCAACGTTGAAAGCCTCATAGATCGCCACTTCATTTACATCATCCAGATCAATATCAATCACAAAAATCACCTCCATTCCTGAATCTAATATAAGAAGTTTAACAATACTTATCTCCACAAATCCAGTCGTATAAAGGAACATTTAGAGGTACTTTATATTCCCCTTTAAATGTTCCTTTATATTCACCTTTTCTTTTTAATTGCATGAAATACATAACCATCTTCCCCGATAAGACTCTATCCTGCATATCTGTTGTATCTAATTGCACATATACAACTTCTTGTTACAAAATATTTTTTTAGTTTGCCAATTCTACAGCACATTGCTTTCACTTTACAACAAATGTGCAACAGGCACCCCGTTTGGAATGCCTGTACATGCTTTGCAAAATATTTCTTTATCATTGATTTTTTAACCTCATCCTATAAAGTCAAGAACCCCTTTAAGCTCTTCCGGAAGTCTCCCACACGCTTCTGGTAATCCCGCTTCTTCCATCACAGGCTTCTCCGGGATTTTCGATACATTTACTGTACCTATACCAGCAAGTAACGCACCCACTAACTTCATCCCCTGTGACTGCATTTCTTCACGTGCCATTAAGAGTATCTGCTCATGAAACTGCTGACGCTCTGACATCTCTGTTTTTATATTAAGATATTCTTCCAATGCTCTCTTGACATAAGAGGTAAGTGATGCGGAACTATCTGCTTTCTCTGATAGTTTCAGATATAATTCCTTATCTGCTTCATCTTCCATGTTGAATCGGATAAATATGGATTTCTGTTTTGTCACCATCACTTCACCTTCTCTCTGACATCTGACCAGCAAGAAATTCATAACCTTTTGCATTGGCGCACAAGTCACAGTCGTAGGCTGTATGGCTTCTATATTTTCCTGCATGGTCACGGGCCATTAATGCGCCTCCACCCACATAGATGATATTGATATAATCAAGACTATATCCCCGTTCTGCAAGCTCCAATTCCAACGAGTGTATCTTTTCCCGCATCATCCCATGGATCAGCTCTGCATAAACTGACGGCAGATTGCTCCCTTCCCTTAACATGACCTTCATAACCTCATGTTCAGGAATATCTTTTCCAGTCTGTATTTTCATATCCCTCTGTATTTCTTTGATCCATTTGACCATGGCCTTTTCAATCGTGATGGACTTGCTCTCAATCGGAAGCCCATTCCGAACATAGACAACATCCGTAGTCTTGCTCCCAATATCCACGATCAGGTAATCGTCCTTCATATTTCCGAGCCTTGAAGCAATCGCTGAATAACACTGCGGACATACAATCACTTTTATGATCGACACAGAATAATCTTCTCCCTCATAAGAAAATACTAACGTATTTTTCTGATTATAGTAATCAATCAGTTTCAGCTTATCCCTCCCATAATTAGAAAACGGGAGTCCGGCTGCAAGTACAATCTTCGCCTTATGTAATCCAGCGTTCCGAAGTTCCATTGCGATACCAGTCATTGTACGGAGTCTTGCAGAATCATCCGATATCTTATCTTCTGTGATCGCTGACCTTCCTTCTCCTACTTTGAAATATTCCCCATCATAGAACAAAGAATTTTCTTTCAGTGTTGGCTCTATAGCTCCAAGTCTGTGTACTCCATTGTCAAATATGAAATTAGCAGTCTTTCCAAGCTGATATCCATCATCAAATCCTATGACATACTGTCCATTACTCAATGGGATCATAGTAACCTCCTTCCTTTATGCTGATACCATTTTAAGAAACTCCTGTTCCATCAGTACAGGTATTCCAAGCTCCCTTGCCCTCGCCAGCTTGCTCCCCGGCTTATCCTCACAGATCAGGTAATCTGTCTTATGGGTAACGGAGTTTGCCACTGTAGCTCCAAGACTAATGATTTTGCTGTTGATGCCATCTCGTGTGAAATTTTCAAGTTTTCCGGTTGCTACGATTGTACATCCTGTAAATGGGTTACTGTTTCCATTATTTTTATCTGTCATAACTTTGTCCTCTCTTTCTTAAATTCTGCTCTCATAAATTTTTTCTTTCCGTGTTGTATTATCCCTCACGACTACCTTCTTATGGTGCTTCAATAATTCATCCTTCCTCTTTAATGCCGCATCCATAGTGCCACACGTATATCCCCAG
>JAAWCE010000022.1 GCA_022793065.1 Lachnospiraceae bacterium | reverse complement strand
GACTATGACCAGGCGAAGGAGTATGCTAATAAAGTAAGGAGAAAGGTAAAGCGAGTACATTTCCAAGAGCCAGTTACCATACGGATTTATGCTGACTTATAGGGTATAATGAGAAGTTCTTCTATTTTTGCCATAGTGGTGCAAAACTGGAAGTTAGAAGTAGCTACATTAAGCTTTATTTTTTATAAACTATAAATTGTAAAAAATTTGTTGAATGACGCACCCGCGTACCACTGCTACGCAGGCGGCGATTAACGAGAAGTAATACACTGGAAGCTGATGATTTTGCAGGACAATTTTTCCGACATCGCAAAATTTAATTTTCGCTGAGACGGAAACCAAAAACCAATAGAATTACCAGATGGGCCTTGAGGGATCATACCTTCAAGGTCCTCTTCTTTTCCTTTTTTCGATATTTGGAAAAAGTGTGGATGTTGTTTTGAGGTATAAGTATTTACAGCATGTAAGGCATAATTATATTAAAGATAGTGTATGCTGATTTAAGTAAAAAATGTACAATATTGTAAAGACAATATATTGATATTATATTTATTATATGATAATCTATAGATATATGTAATTGATGAAGGAGGAACGCTATTATGGCACAGACATTGGTAAATATTCGCATGGATGAAGAACTAAAAAGGAACATGGAGCAGACCTGTCAGGAATTGGGGATGAATATGACTACTGCAATAACTATATTTGCAAAAAAATGACAAGAGAAAAGAGGATTCCATTTGAAGTATCTGTTGATCCATTTTATATGGAATGTAACATGGAACATTTGCGAAGAGGTGTGGAAGCACTTAACGCTGGAAAGGGTGTAGAACATGATATTATTGAGGTAGATGAATAAGAAAGATTTGGTTTGATGAGGCATGGGATGATTATCTCTATTGGCAGACACAAGATAGAAAGATATTAAAACGCATCAATATGTTGTTAAAAGATATTGAGAGAGAAAATTTTGGCGGTATTGGTAAACCAGAACCTTTGAAAGGAGATATGAGTGGATTTTGGAGTCGTATGATTGATCATGTGAATAGGTTGGTGTATCGAATTAGTGGTAATGTGATAGAAATTGTTTCCTGTTGATTATAAATAATGATAGACAATTTGAAAAAGCAGAGTTAGATTTCGATGATAATGTCAATTATAGCCGGGGCAAACAACAGTGGAAAGACACTTCTGAATTGATAAACTGGATGCTGAGCTGGCAGCCGTTTGATTATTTACAGGTATGAATAAAGAAAAGTCCTCTGTTACTTTATAAAAAAGTAGCAGGGGATTCTTTTGTAGTTTGATATAAAGATGCCATGATGTGGTAAAAGAGCGTTTATGGCATGGGAGTAAGTCACCAAATTGTAACATTTTTCTGGTATAATAAAAACAAAAACCATAAGGTGGCTTATTGAAATGGTCGAATTGTTTTATGCGGAGGATGACCCTAATATCGCAGTCGTTGTAAAAGAATATCTGGAACAGAAAAACTTTAAGGTAGCGATCTATCATACAATTTCAGACATTAGACGAGCGCTGGAACTTCATGTGCCAACGGTTGTTTTGCTGGATTGGAATATGCCGGATGGTCGTGGAGACACTCTCTGTCAATGGATTCGCGGCAGATGGAAGGAATTGCCGATTATTTTTCTTACGGTTCGAAGTGATTCCCATGATATTGTTTCAGGTTTTCAAAATGGCGCGGATGATTATGTGGTAAAGCCTTTTGAGTTAAGTGTTTTGTATTCAAGGATTCAGGCGGTACTTCGAAGAACGGGAAATGTAGCGGAGCAGTACCTGTATTGTGATGGGATTATGATTGATTTAAACCGCAGGACGGTTTCTTGCAGTTCGGAAGCAGTAGATTTAAGCGCGTCAGAGTACGGGCTGCTTTTGTATCTCCTGCAGAATAAAGGAAAGACGGTTACCAGAGAAAAAATCTTAGAACAGGTATGGGATGTAAATGGAAACTATGTGAATAACAACACTCTGACGGTTACTATGAAACGATTGCGGGATAAACTGCACCAGCCGTCCTGTTTGAAAACAATTCGAAGCGTGGGATACCGTATGGAGGAAACTATATGAGCGGACGAAAAAACGTTGTGATGATATTCGGCTTTGCGGCAGCCGTCAGCTTGATTTCTTCTGCTGTGACAGCAATGCTGGTTTCCTGTCATTACAGCAGGCTTTCATTTGATCTGGTAAATGTTATTTGCGGCCAAGTGTTGGAACAGGAGCCGGAAATGAAGAATATAGTTTTTGCCGCGTTGAAAGAATATGCCAGCGGAAATGTGGATGGAGTGGCAGGGAGGGATGTACTATCTGGTTTGGGATATCGTGTATCTGATTTTTCGGATTCTGCCGTCACATATCCTATGATGTTCGCGACAACAGGGTTTCTGACAGGAATCCTCCTCTTTGCCGTTACGTTTGTATTCCGTAACAGAACAGAAGAGAAACGGATAGAGGAGCTATCCGATTATTTGGAGCAGGTTAACACTGGAAAAGCGGTTGTCCTTTCTGGTTCAGGAGAAGATAGTTTTTCTAAACTGGAAGATGAAATCTATAAGACCGTGACGTTTCTTTACCAGACAAAGGATGCGGCGGTACAGGCCAAAAATGATTTTGCCGAGAATTTGTCAAATATTGCACATCAGATAAAAACTCCGATCACCGCGATTTCTTTATCGCTGCAGACATTATCTGAAACGCCAATGAAAAAAGAATATGAAAAGGACAAGGTGGAACAGATCAAGAAGCAGTTAAGCAGACTGATCCATTTAGAAGAATCCCTGCTTGTCTTATCTCGTCTGGATGCAGGTACCTTGATGTTTCAAAAAGAGGATGTGGATGTGTTTACTGTGCTGGTCCTTGCGGCAGACAATCTGCAGGAATTATTTGTAGATTCCGGAACTTCCATTGACATTCCGGAATCAGGGGAGATGGCAGTAACGGCTGATTTAGACTGGACTATGGAAGCAATCATGAATGTAATGAAAAATTGTATGGAGCATAACAGGGGCGGGACGGTCCATTGCTCTTATGGGCAGAATCCACTATATACAGAAATTCTTATTTGGGACGAGGGGGCTGGATTTGCCAAAGAAGATCTTCCCTATCTTTTTAAACGGTTTTATCGGGGACGGAGTGCAGATGCGGGAGGGAATGTCCGCGGCAGCGGCGTTGGAATCGGTTTGGCGTTGTCAAAAGAGATTATAGAGCGTCAAAATGGGACAATAAGGGCTGACAATCTGCCAGGCAGTGGCGCGTGTTTTGAAATCCGGTTATATAAACAATAAAATTTCTATCAATTCTGCCGCAGTCACTAAGTTGTCACTTTCATTTGGTACAATATAGCTTATAAACAGTTTGGAGGAATCAAAATGAATATCTTAACATGCCAAGGAGTCCGCAAAGTATATGGCTCCGGCGATAATCAGGTGACTGCACTGGATGGAATTGATCTGGCGGTGGACAAGGGAGAATTTGTGGCGGTTGTCGGTGCGTCCGGTTCAGGGAAATCTACCTTGCTGCATATTCTGGGAAGCGTGGATCAACCTACAAGCGGAAAAGTTATAATAGACGGAACCGATCTGTCAAAACTGAATCAGACGCAGGCGGCAATTTTCCGCAGAAGAAAAGTGGGTTTGGTGTATCAGTTCTATAACCTGATTCCAACGCTTACCGTGCAGAAAAACATTCTTATTCCCCTTGCCCTTGATAAGAAGAAACCAAACAAAGAGTTTTTTGAAAAGATCGTCCGTTCGCTTGGCGTTGCTGACCGGCTTGAAGCTCTGCCAAACCAGTTGTCAGGAGGGCAGCAGCAACGGGTCGCCATAGCGCGTTCCCTGATTTACCGCCCGGCTCTGCTTTTGGCGGACGAGCCGACCGGAAATTTGGATCAGAAAAATTCCAAAGAAATCATTGATATGCTGAAATTATCCAATCGCAATTTGGAACAGACGATTGTGCTGATTACCCATGATGAGAAAGCGGCTCTAGAAGCAGACCGGATCATAACCATAGAGGATGGTCGTGTGATAAGCGACGAGAAGCGGAGGTAATGGGCTGTGTGGAAAGATTATTCATCAGGCTATATTAGAAATAACCGTTCATCGGGTATATCGGTTATGACGGCGGCATTGATCTCAGCGTTGCTGTTATCACTGCTTTTAGGGTTATTTTATAACGCATGGAAATACGAAATTGAAAGGATTGAACAGGAAGAAGGAGGCTGGCAGAGCAGAATTGTCGGAGAATTTACCCGGGAAGATCTGGAAACCGTAAAGAATTTTGCCAATGTAAACGATGCGGTTATAAATGAAAAGGAAGCGCGGATTCCGGAAACCGGGATTGACATTTATTTTGATGACATGGGGGCTGTTCTTGATGATACGTTACAGATTGCCGAACGTCTGGGAGTTTCGGCAGAAAAGGTTATTTATAACCAGGAACTTCTGGCAATGTATCTGATCCGTGATCCCAAGGATGCCGCGCCAAGGCTGCTTTTTCCGCTGTTTGTACTGATAGTCGCCATTTCGTCTTTTTCATTGATTATCGTAATATATAATTCTTTTGCGGCGTCTATGAATGCCAGAATCCATCAGTTTGGCATTTTTTCCAGCATCGGAGCCACGCCGAGACAGATCCGGTCCTGTCTTCTGCAGGAAGCGGCCGCGTTATGTGTTCTGCCTGTTTTCATCGGGAATCTGCTGGGGATTCTAATCAGTATGGGGATGATACACATGGTGAACGGTTTCTTGGGGGATGGCGTGGCAGGCAGGCATGAAGCGGTATTTGGTTATCATCCATTGGTCTTAGGGGCGACGCTTCTTTTGACGGTCGT
>JAAWCE010000125.1 GCA_022793065.1 Lachnospiraceae bacterium | reverse complement strand
GCAGGCTTCCCCGAAAAAGTATCTGATTGGACGGTCATTTACTTTTACCCCAGACGCAGACACGCCTGGGGTACAGCGATAAGCCTATAAATGATATCCAATCTCTTTCGAGAAAGCCTGTTAATGATACAAAGATTAAACAATGTCTTCCAATTAAACCGTTGTGTTGCAAGTATAACTCCGACGGAAAGGACTGTCAAGGTGAAATTTGGCAATTTCATGCTACTCAAAGAATATGGCACCAAGAACACCCATTAAATTGCTTGACAATGGCAGCAACCTATGCTATTCTAAGGTTAAAGTAGGGAGCAAATTTGCTCCCTGGTAAACTTGGCGAACACGTTGAAATCCCAAGGGATTTTGATGTTTGCTGGGGAGCAGATTGAGGAGGTGATTTCCTCCTCTCAGGAATTAAAGAAAGGAGATATATCCCATGGCCAAAGAGTTTAGTCCTAGAATCGAAGTGTTTGATCCCTTCGTGGTTCCTTTTTCCTGTGAAAAGGAGCTTGTGTTTGATGAAAGGGATCTTGACGCTTGTTGCGCTTGCACAGCTTGTTCTGCCTGCTCTGCCTGCAAATAAGCGACCAAGAAACGAACGAGGGAAAAGGCAGGTTTTATGGCTTGCCTTTTCCCTCATTTGCTATTATAGTCTATTGTTGCTATTGAAATTTCAAGATTGGAGGCACTGACATGAGTAGCTGTAATGATTTCCATTTTGAATGGGGTGCTGTGACTCTCCTTGACTTTCTTGGATGGAAAGGCGTCTGGATGAATGACTATAAACAACAATCGCAATCTGTGCAGTTTAACCGCAATTCGCTTCAGATGCTTGCAGACCTTATCCAGCAGATAAATGAGGTATGTAGAGCACGGTGTGAGGAAAAAGGAGTAGGGCTAAAATTTATCAGTATATCTGATACAATCGCGCTCTTTTCGCCCTGTGAAAAAAGAGATAGTGATACGGAAAATTACAACATGTTGAAATTACATGCAGAACTGTGTAGCCAAGTTATGGATATATCTGCAGATGCAGGCTTTGCTCTTCGCGGGGCAGTAACAATTGGAGAGTACGCCTACTTGGGCAATGTAATTGTTGGACCTGGTGTAGATGAGTGTGCCAGTTGGTATGAACAGGCCGATTGGCTTGGAGTTATCTTTGCTCCATCCGCACAATTTATCATTGATACACAACGCAATAAAGACAAGGCTGAACGGAGCAATAGGTATAATGAAGAGTTGCGTAAACCACCCTTTAGAGACCAAATCCCTTGGTATGATGAAAAGATTATTGCATATAGACGTATACCTGTTAAAAATGGATTTCACGGAATCGATTACTGTGTTGATTGGGGAAGAGAGGCTACTGTCCTCAACAAAGTATTGGAAAATACCATTTCATTGTCCCGTGAAATCGCAATCAAATACATTAACACAAACAAATACCTGTATGCTCTGAGGCCAAGAGAGGAGACAAATGATGAGAATCAATAGATTCAAGGCCCCGCTCTATGTTCAGTTTGAACTTACGGAACGTTGCAACAATAAGTGCTATTTTTGCTATAATCCACTTGGGCGCATAAGTGGTGAAGAACTCACTACTCAAGAAATTTTCAATATTCTTTCACAGTTGCGTGAAGCGGGAGTATTTCGGATCAATTTCAATGGCGGTGAGCCTTTGATGCGCACAGATTTCCTTCAAATCGCAGAATATGCCTATTCACTCGGATTTGAGTTACATATGAATACGAACTCTACACTGGTTACTCCTAATATTGCAAAAGAAATTTCCCGCTTTATGAAAAGTGTCTGCACCTCAGTGCTAAGTTCTGATGAACAGCAACATGACAGAATGACCGGTCGGGTTGGGGCGTACAATGATGTTTTGCGCGGAATAGATATCTGGCGCGAAAACAATGTCGAAGTAGAAGTAAATGTATGTACCTCTACCGAAAACTATAGAGATATTTATAATATTGGTGAACTGATTGCAAGGCATGATTGCTACGCTCTATGCTCTACCCGTTATATTCTGAATTCACCTGAAAACAAACATCTTTTACTGAATAGGCCGCAAACAGAGGAACTTATTGATTTACTTATGAAAGTAAAAGAGGAGCTTCCAATAATTCGTGATGTAAGTCTGCCAGGACCAGTTCCCTACTGTGAGGTTGGCGAGGAGTACTATGAGAAATTAAGATTACTTAATGTCCCGTGCCAGTACGGCTATGGGCTTGCGCGAATCAGCCCGGTAGGGATTGTTACTCCGTGTACGATTTCTGATGACGAAATGGGAAATTTAAGAATATCAGACTTTTCTGCAATTTGGTCTGGCGGTGCATGGGACAAGTATACAAATATGTGCCATATTCCTGTTTCCTGCAAAAAGTGTGAGGAACTTAGCAAGTGCCGTGGTGGTTGTGTTGTGTACGACCAATCTATGATAAGTGCCGGAATTTCACCAGAAACAAAGAAATGGGAGAAATCTTGATGGATCGTGAGCGTTTATTAAGGTATGCAATACATACAAATCCTACTCGTGTTGAGTTGGAGCTGACAGAACGATGTAATTTATCATGCAGATTTTGCTATAACAGCCAAGAACCTGTCGATTCGCCCTGTGTAATGCAAATCCTTCATCGACTTACCGAGGAGGGGGTTCCTGAAATTGTCTTGACTGGTGGAGAACCTGTTTTGCATCCTCAATTTAGGGATATTTTGTACCGTTGTTCTTCAATGTTTCAGAAAACAATGGTTCAAACAAATGGCACAATGATTGATGATGATATTGCCGACTTTCTTGCGGAAAACAAAGTTTATGAAGTGAATATTTCATTACACGGTTCGCCAAAGCTGCATGATGCCCTCACCATGCACGAGGGTAGCCATAAGGACGCTATTGAAGCTATCAAATGTTTAGTTCGCCGCAATGTGCGTGTGTCAAGCAATTTTGTAATGACAAAGGAAAATATAACTGGGCTTGAGAGTAACCTATCCGAGCTGTACCAGTTGGGCGTGCGTTGTATGACACTTACGAGATTTACACCAACGGGGATTGGTTCAGCAAATTCTCAAATGGCGCTATCTCGTGAGGAAATTGTTGAGGCGATTAGGATAGCTGATCAGTTTAGTCAAACACATGCTAATGCTACTGTACTCCTTGCGAATTCCATGCCATTCTGCTCACTTCCACGCTCATTATCATCTTACTGTGAGCATTGTCATTTCGGTGCATCAAGATTTTACATTGATATCAACGGAAATGTATTGATGTGCGGTATGTCAAGGGTGCGGCTGGGCAATATCATACATAAAACGTTTGAGGAAATAAAAGAACACTCAACGGAGTTTTCCTGCCACATTTTAGGAGAAGATGTCCCGAAATGGTGTTCTGTATGTGAGAATTTTCAACGTTGCCGGGGAGGTTGCCGTGCGGCAGCATTGGCGAATACGGGCGACCTTTGCGGTGCGGATCCCTATTTGATAAAGGAGGATATGCTATGAAATTGAAGGAAGTTTATCGTGTTGCAGAAGGTGCCCGAGTCCGTGAGGAAGAGTTCGGCCTTTTACTCGTGTCCAAAACAACTCCAGCATTGGCTTTAAATGATGATATGAAAGCTGTTTGGGAGTTGATTGACGGGAAGAATACTTGTGAACAAATCGTTTCGGCTATTAATGCACAGTATCCGGGTTCTGATGTTGAATCAAAAATTGCCGAAATATTTGATATACTCGTTAAAATTGGCTTGATCCAGCTTGTTAAAGAGGTGTAATATGCATGGTATGCTCTTAATTGTTCCGCCAACCTGTGATCTTACTGTACCTTTGCTTGGCGTGTATCAGATGGCAGGCTATGCCGATTACTGCGGATTTCCGCTTTCGGTGTGCGATTTCAATGTTGAGTTCTGTAAGGAGATAGTCAGCTATTCGATGAGCCGCGCAAGATTTTTTCAAAATGTGGAAGCCTCAACTGAGGAGCAATTAGAAGAGCTTGCTATTGCTGTATTTTTGGCTCAGTATCCTCAGATAACAGGGTACGATTCATTGCTGAATGGTTTCAGAGATTGTACTAACCCTCAACAATATTGGGAATTAGTCGACTATCTGCGTGCTTGCTATGATATGTACTCCTTGCAATTTGAAGACATTCGATTTCGAATCGATGGGTTTGACAGCAAATACAAATGGAATATCTGGGCTGACATTGATTCATTCATAAACAAATATTCGAACAGTCCTATTATGGATGCTTTGCGTGAGATGATACTCAAATCAGATTTTCGTTCTTACGATACTGTGGGGATAAGTGTTACTTTTGAAAGTCAATTGTTTTTTGCTCTGCTCATAGGCAAAGCGCTACGTACGATTCAGCCCAATCTGAACATAGTAATTGGAGGTGGTTTTGTCAATTCATTTATCGACTGTAAGGAGGCAATGGGACCTGTTGCAGATTACTGTGACTGTGTTTTTGCAGGAGAGGGTGAGTCTCTCATTGAGTTCCTCAACAACAGTAAAGCAGGAGCCGTTTCTTCCAACAAACAGGAATGCTTTTCTACAGCTCAATATTTTACTCCTGGTGATGTGTGCAAAATACAGTTGCAAGTTCAACCGCCTCGCTTTACATCCGATAGCTTATTTGAGCAGTTTTCTCCGAAGCGTATCATACCATTGCGCTTTTCCTATGATTGTTACTGGGGAAAGTGCAAGTTTTGTTCGGACAAGGAGACACATGTTTGTTTGAAAAAGGAATATGATATCCAACGAATGATTGACTTTTGTATAGATGCGGTATCAAACAATCGAATAGATGGTATATACTTTCTTGACAGTGCAATTAAACCACGGGATGTAAGGCGTTTTGCAACAGCTATGATTAATGCGGAGCAAACTATACCGTGGGGAACAAATTTGCGTTTTGAAAAGGCGTTTGACGATGACAGTTTGATTGATTTGATGACTCGGTCGGGTTGTGTTTTTGCAAAATTTGGGCTTGAGTCCGGTTCACAGCGTGTGCTCGATCTGATGAATAAGGGAACTGACGTGAATGTGGCGGCAAGCATTGTTTCAAAATTCCGTAAACATGGGATATTTGTTCATACCTATGTTATGGTAGGCTACCCTGGTGAGCTGCTTGAAGACAGGCAAAAGACAAAAGATTTTTTGCTGTCTGAATTTTCACATCCTGACAATTATAACTGTTCAGAGTTTATATTGTACGGCAGTGCAGAGATTGCAAAAGAGTATGACCATATGCTAAAAACAAACGATTTCGGGGGTGATGGCTGGCATAGTAGTCAGTACGAATCTTTTACAAGTGATACCATCCAAGACTTTGTAGCTGAGATGCGAAAAGAATTTGACAAGCTGTATAAACCTCAATCAGTACTGATGTCAACAGGCCATACGATTGCGTATGCAAATATATTTTCACATCAACAGTCCACCCACAGCAGACGTCAAAACATTACGCTCTCTAAGAAGTTGTTCTACACAACCCTTAATGGAATGCCATGCTTGCTATGGTGGAGGCGCAATCAAGGTTGTCTGTATATTCTTGGGGAGTGGGCAGTGTATCTTTGGAATATTCTTTCAAATGGAATGTCCTATGCGCTCTTTTTGTCTTTAAATATACCACTTTCATTCACAGAATTACTGTGGGACAATGCGTGCCTATGTGATAGTGATAAGGCGGATACAATAGAACCGCTGCCCGACATGCCGCATTCAAATCCGGAAATCATGAAAACAAGCCATTTTTCTTTATTGAACTGGTATGGTCAGTTCGATGCAAGCTGAGGTGAATATTATGGACAGCAATGCAAGCGCATGGGCTAAATACGCAGAGGAATACAATCAAAATACCTCTTTTTCTGCTCAGAGAATTCACACTGGATTGGGATTAGCTGGAATTGATCCGTTAGACGTTGTTAAAACAAGCCAAACAATCCTTGATATAGGGTGTGGAGAAGGAATAAATACATTTTTGCTCTCAAAGCAAACAGACAAAAAAGTTGTTGGTATTGATCCTGTTGAAAGCCAGATTCAGATAGCAAAGGAAAAATATACGAATAGTAATCTGAAATTTTTGTGCTGCGAATTTCAAAACTTATCAAAACATATAACTGATAGCTACGATTTGATTACATTCTTTGGCTCATTAGATTATATCCGCATAGATGAATTTTTCTTCGATGTAGTAGATCATGTGACACACCTTGGGTCGAGGTGCTTTATCTCGAAGTTTCACCCGTTTTGGACAACTTTCTATGGAAATGATGTGGGCGAGGCATTAGAAAACAGTTATTTTGAGAGTGGACACGAGGATGCTGTCCGATTTGGCCCATCGGAGTTTATGCGCTATCATTATACTCTTTCGGATTTTATAACTCATTTTACTTACCATGGTTGGAGCCTTAGGGAATTTGCAGAGCCCAAACCAATGTTAGAGTGTTCCGCATTTGCGTACAAGAATTATGAATGCGACCCAATTCTGCAGCAACGGATGAGCAAAATTCCCATGACCGCTTTATTTGAATTTGTAAAGGAGACATCGCATGCAATACATTAAGATAGCAAATGCCAATGCGAATAACCTCAAAAATGTCAATATTGAGTTTCCTTTGAATCAATGGATTACTTTCGTTGGTAAAAGCGGCAGTGGAAAATCTACTTTGGCAGATGTTATCTTTAGCGGACATGTGTTTGGAAACGAAAATGTTCACGTTCCTGTTGAAGTATCCCTTTTCAGACAGAAGGTTTCAATTCCCAGCGGAAACCAGACCATATTCGCTTATCTTGGAATACGAAAGAGGTTAAAATCCATATCGTTGAGTGAGGTGTTGTCGGAGTATATTAATGAAAATCGCTTTTCCCACAAAGAATTATTGATTCATGCCGCGAAAACTATGGGAATAGCATTTCTGCAATGCAATACGCCACTTTCAGAACTAAGCCTTACTACATTCAATAAAGTACGGTTTATCCGATTTTTGCTCAAAAATACCGCCGAACTGCTTATTATAGACGAGTTAGCCTCTGGAATGTGTTACGCAGAAGCACGGTCTACAGCGATGGTTTTGAAGGAGATCATCAAAGCAGGCTATTCAATTATTGCAATAGAACATTCTCTGCCAATGATTGAAGCATCGGATTACATTGTGGAAATGGGCCCTGGTGCTGGCGTTGAGGGTGGAACGGTAACATTTGCAGGAAAAACAGATGATTATTTGAAATCTGAACATTATAAGGGTATAGTGACCAATATTTCAAATATGCTGCCTCCGAACAAAGTTGACCGGAAGCAACTCAAAATAGAAAATATTGATTATCACAATCTGAGGTTACCAAAATTTTCTATGCCGACAAACTGTATTGTGAATGTTTGCGGTTTGTCAGGTTGTGGAAAAACTACTTTGCTTGATATTATGTTTCGGGCCTTTGATAAATCTGCCAATGCGTGGAAAAATCGAGCAGGTATCAATGGCGAAATAAGCGGAAAAACCTATATACGCCGCCCCCACTTCGTTGACCAAACGCCTATTGGTAGCAATTCAATGAGTACACCTGCAACCTACACAAAAATCATGGATATTTTGCGGAATATATTTGCACAGCTACCAGAGAGTCAGGTTCGAGGATATTCTGTTTCGGAATACTCATATAACTCAACAGGTGGCTGTGTCCAATGTGGCGGAAAGGGTGTAAAAGAAATTGTTATTGGAGAGGAAACAATATTTGAGCCTTGTTCAGCGTGCAATGGTAGTCGTTACCGTAATGAAATAAATGAAATTGTAATAGATGGACTTTCTATTGGGGCAATGCTGCAGTCTCCCTGTGGAGCATTGGCTCAGCGGTGTCCTGATCGGAAAATACTAACAGAAAAGTTGAATTTTATTGTTGATGTGGGATTATCCTATTTGACGTTAGGACAACCATCCCCATCATTAAGCGGCGGTGAAAGTCAGCGTATTAAAATAACAAAAGAGTTAGCCAAAAAGTTGGGGGATCGTAGTTTATTTATTTTAGATACGCCATCGCGCGGCTTACACCCTAGTGATTTTGATAAAGTATTTATTATGATGCGCAAGTTGGTTGCGAAAAACAACAGTATGCTTATCGCTGACAATAATCCATATTTCGTTAGGAATGCAGATTGGATTGTTGTTCTTGATGAAAAACGTATTGCATTTCAAGGATATCCGTCTAAACTGCCATCAGGGTTGATATCTAAACTTGGGTTGGAGGTCTAAATGAATATAAAGAGAGCTCAGATTGAAGTATCAAGTAGATGCAATTTTAAGTGCATTACATGCAAGCACGGTTACTATGAATATGGCCAAGATTTGCCTAATAACATTTGCGAAATGCTGATTAAAGATATTTTACCTGGCTTGGAAGTACTTGAGTTACAAGGAACAGGAGAGTCGCTATTAAGTGATATGACGGGAAGACTTGTAAAGGCAGCTGCTGAAAACGATACAGCAGTGACCCTAATAACAAATGGATCATTGCTTACAAATCAAATTATGGAGCTACTTGTGTCGGCAGGTACGCAACTTGTCATTTCCTTGGACGGCTCGAATAAGGAAACATATACGGCGCATCGGCCCGTTGGAAATTTTGATACGATAATAAAAAATATTCGACGAATCAACGAAATCAGAAATAGGACTCCCTCTACAGGTTTTTCAATTGTTGTAAATATGGTTTTGACACAATTAAACCGCTCGGATATTCCAGACATGATTGAATTGCTCAGTAGTCTCGGTGTAGATTTTCTCTTTGTATCTGAAGTGCGCGAATGTATGCCGGATTCAAAAGTGTGGGGCAATCTAAACTTGTTGTCGGAGAGTTTAACCCCAGCGTTCAAATTGATGATTTTGGAATGTGAAAATCTTGCAAAGCGAAAAAGTATTGGTTTTGCGTTTAATCCCAATATCAAGCCAAATGGAATTAAAAAAACTGTTTGCGAAGCTCCATGGAAACATATTTTTGTTTCATCCAACGGCGATGTTTCGGTTTGCTGCGAGTTATCGAAGCCGTTTGGAAATTTGAATAAGCAAAGCTTGGTAGATATACTGTTTGGTGAGGAATTGCAAAAGTTTCAGGACAATATGCTGAGCGGTCATTATGACCAACATTGCCTTAACTGTTGCCTGCCCTGGGGATTGCCATACTAAGGGATAAAGGTATATGAAATGAAATTTTATTTTTTACACAACCACTATATTCCTCCACAAATAAAAAATGGATCATGTTCTATTAAGTCTGTGATTGTGCCGGAGTTCTATCCTGATCTTAACAATGTATATTTAGATGATCCCTGTTACTTCACTTCAGTTGAAGCATATATTAAATATGTTGTACAGAAGGGGTACTATTCTGATGACATTTCCTATGCAATCGAAAACAGCCGGATTATTGATACGAAACATATTCATGAAACCTTGTTTGCATATAAAAAGCTTGGTGTTAAAATTATTCAACTTTACTGTGGAAGTGATAACAAATTTTTTTGCGCAAGTACTGGACTTACCTTTAGCGGTGAACAACTGCTTTCCGAGATTTGTGAGACAGGTCTAATTCTTGATTTGAGCCATATATCTGATGAGTCTGCCCTGAATATAGCAGCCAGATACCAAGGCAAGATGATTATCTCCCATTGTGCTTGTTCGGATTTATATTCATCACAAAAACCCAGGAGCAATTCATTAACCTATAGTGCACTCTGTAAGCTGGCTGAACATATTGAAGTGTTTGGTCTGCCTTTTCTTAATGATATAATTGGATCAGCAGAAAATGAACTCTGCCCTGAAAAGATTTTTGATGACATTATCGCGCAAATACTTACTTTTACCGACACTGTAGGTGCTAACAAGGTCGCACTGGCTCCGGATTACCTTGATACGGGTTATTTTAGCAGGCGATTTAATACAAAATTGATATTCCCGGATGTACTCCTTAAACAAGACGGACTATGTACCATTGCCAATAGATTAAGTGAATCTATTTCAATTGAGGATGTAAATAGAATTCTGTTCAGCAATGTTGAAAAACTGCTGTATGGGCAGGTAAGCTAACTCACATTTGCCAGAGTTAAAATTGATGACATTAACGCAATATAAAGATTGCGTTGCGATGGTGTGCGGCTAAAGTGAATATGTAGGGGAGACCATCCTTGACAGATCCCGTCTTGATTGTTCGTGTGGTTGCGATCCTTGCTGTGGTCCTTAATGCAGGACAGGCGCACATAACCTACAGTTTGGTATTTAGACACCCAAAATTACTCTTTTGCAGTACGGGCTTACCTTTGTAATGTAACGAGTGATAGGTTTCATCGGTTCAATTCTTTTTCCAACCCCAGCATAACACAGCATCAGAGACAAACCGCTTTCAACGTGCAAAGGGCAACAACCGCAAATGGCCGGTTGTCGCCCTTTACAATGCCCTGAACAGCTCTATTTAGTTGTTGCCCTTGTGCGGGGTGGCCCTTTGCGGTTCGCTCTTTTATATCGACACCTCTCTATATTTTCCTGCCTACCACAGCATCCCCACCGCCACGCCTAACAGCGCGCCCATGAGGACCTGAAAGGGGGTGTGGCCCATGATAATCTTCAGATCCTCCGCCAG
>JAAWCE010000014.1 GCA_022793065.1 Lachnospiraceae bacterium | reverse complement strand
CCGTCAGTCGGACGATTTGCAGCACTTCGTCAATCCGCTTATCTGTCAGTCCTAAAATAGTAGTCCTTACTTTCAGATTTTCATAGGCGGTCAAATTTTCATAAAGCGGCGGCATTTCAATCAATGCCCCGATATGGTTTAAGTCGCTGCGCTTCCATGTGTGACCGTTAAACTCAATACTTCCAGAGGTAGGCTTCAAAATGCCTGTAACCATTTTAAGCGTTGTAGATTTTCCGGCTCCGTTCGGTCCCAATAGTCCATAGACGGAATTTCTTTCAATGTTCAGTGATATGTTATTTACGGCTGTCTGTCTGCTGAAAGATTTACAAAGGTTTGTTGTTTTCAAAATCATATCCATATTCGCACTGTCCTTTCTTTTCATTATGAGAAAAGGATAACTGCTATTTTTGAAGATTCCATAAAGAAAATGAAATTTCTGCGGTTGCTAACAAAAAATATGCAAAGACCGCCGTACTATGGCTCACCACCATATGCGGCGGTCTGCCATTTCTACAGGCGGGTCGGGCGGACTGATAACGGAAGTTACTTAGATAGATGGGAATTTAGAGGTAATTTGCAAGTGGTGATGTGGGATGAAAGGGAAAAATTTTGGACTGCTCAGAATGATATTGTTATGGAAAAAGGTATACATTTTGTAGAGGATGATATAAGATGGTGTGTTAGGTAAATGCATATATGTTGACTTTTATGCCTTGTAATCATATAATAACAAGCATAAAATTGATAGAAATTAGATGATTATTGTAGGAATAATGGAAGAGATTATCAAGATGACCAAAGAAAATAATGGTATCATGGTGGTTGCAGCAGGTTTTTCGGTATAGCAGTATTTTCCAGGAGATCATAAATAGAAGTGGCAGAGACGTGAAAGATACTTTGTTTATGAGAGCAATGAAATTAAAGGTTATATACGTATTTTAGATAATATTTAAGATTCATGTAAATTGGCATTTATGAGGGCAACACCGTCCAGAATCCATCAGAAGATTAGCGGCGAGTAATTCCGCCAGTTTGCAAATTATCTTGAGGGTAAAAAATGCGAGGTCTACTCTGCCCCATTCGGCGTTCGGCTGTTTGAGCAGGATGGGAACAGGCCGGAGGACGTTGACACTGTGGTTGAGCCAGACATCTCTGTGGTATGTGACCAGAGCAAGCTGGATAAGCACGGCTGCAAGGGAGCGCCGGATCTGATTGTTGAAATCTTGTCCTCTTCCTCTCTTCGCCATGACCGGCTTGTGAAGTTAAACCTATATCAGCAAGCTGGGGTGCGAGAATATTGGATTGTAGACCCGGAGAACAGATCTGTGATGGTGTTTCTCCCAGATAGCAACGGTTCTTTTAGGCTCCGTGAGGATTACGGGCGTGAAGATGTGGCAAAGGTTAACGTACTTGATGGGTGTTTTATTGAGTTAAACAAAGTGTTTTCTGAATAAGCAACTTAGAGTGGGCGGAGTTAGTTCCTACCCACTCTTTTTGTGTCCAAAGTATTGACATAGGTCCAGTATGATGTTTCAAGCAGCGAAATTACACTGTATGACGATATAATTGCGAATGATTTCTGTATTGATGAGCAGTCGATTTATTATGTGTCCAGAATAGACGGCGGTTGTCGTATCTTAACTCTGTTATGGCGGGTTAGCAAGCTGGAAAATTGCATATCTTTAGCCATTGACAGACTGGAATATTCGTGTTATTCTAAATCTACTCTTTGCACTGCATATAAATCTACAGTACAAACTGAACAGGCCGTGATGAATGTCATGGAGTCGGGTCACATGAGTGGCAGTGGATTCTTCATCCACGGGACAGTAGCTGCTAATACTGTTTCGTGGGTGTTTTTTATAGGCTTTCTTCAAAAACCCCCACATATATTGGTGTCATAGAGCTATCTTACATTTTGGAGGTAACTTAATATGAAAGAAAACAGAATAATGAAAAAGGGGAATGATGATTTTGCCAGTGATTTTCAGAGAATCGCAGGCAGGGTGAGTACCATGAGCATCATAGGGAATGTGATATTGTCTGTATTTAAGCTCATAGCGGGTATTGCGGCACATTCCAATGCGATGTTCAGTGATGCAGTTCATTCTGCATCGGATGTATTCAGTACAGTAGTTGTGATGATTGGAATCAGTCTTGCTTCAAAAAAGGCGGATAAAGAACATCCCTATGGGCATGAACGTTTGGAATGTGTGGCGGCAGTTATACTGGCAATGGTTCTTTTTATGACGGGGTTTGGCATTGGGATGCAAGCCTTTAAAAACATTCTTTCCGGCAGTTATAATGAGTTGCAGGTGCCGGGGATGCTGGCACTGGTTGCGGCAGTCGTATCCATTATGATAAAAGAAGCCATGTTCTGGTATACAAAAATTTATGCGGTAAAAATTGACTCCAGTGCGTTGCTGGCAGATGCATGGCATCACCGTTCTGATGCATTTTCTTCCGTAGGGGCTTTGATAGGAATCGCAGGAGCAAGGCTTGGTTTTCCGGTCATGGACTCTATTGCCAGTTTGGTAATCTTTGCATTTATCATAAAGGCAGCATATGATATTTTCAAGGATGCCATTGATAAAATGGTGGACCATTCCTGTGATGAGGAAACAGAAAGACAGATTTACGAATGTGTTATGAAAAACAAGGAGGTGATGGGCATAGATTCTCTTCATACACGTATTTTCGGCAATAGAATATATGTGGACATAGAAGTTGTGGTGGATGGATCTTATACCCTCAAACGGTCTCATGAGATTGCAGAAGAGGTACATGAGGATATTGAAAGGAATTTCCAAAAGATTAAACATATTATGGTGCATGTGAATCCGGCACAGGAAGATAACATATGAAAAAGCGAGCTTATGCCGCAAAATGCTATGGGAAAAATGGACGGAGAAAAGCAGGAACAAGAGAGTGATCCGGCTAAGAACTGTCAAGAAAAAATTTAAAAACAGTCTCGGAACGAAGGCGCCTGGAAGGAAATTTTAGTTGCGAACTTTACAGATGAAAGTTTCTTGCCCTAAAGGGGCGCTGTAGTGGAGAGACAGTACTGGAATAGGAGGAAATAAATATGGAAAGAATTATGAAATCGATGGAAGATAAATATCTCCTTTCGTCGCTGAAGATGGTTGAAGATGTTTTTGCAAAATCGGACAGCCCGGAAGAAGGTAAAGCTGTACGGAAGCTGGTTGAAGAAATTCGAGCAAAGAAATACTATATTTCGGGTTTGGAATTGATTATGCTCAATGAAGATGATGAGATAATAGGATATGCCATGTTTTCGAGGTTTCATATTGAAGGAAGATACGAGAACGAACTTCTGATATTGACGCCTGTTGCCGTAAAAACGGAACTGCAAAGACAGCATATTTCTAAGGATATATTGGAATATGGTTTTGAGAAGGCCAGGGAAATGGGGTTTAAGGCAATTATCGTTGAAGGGAATCCTAAAAATTATAGTTCTCGTGGATTTCAACCAAGCTACAAATTTGGATTAGAAGCAGGTCCAAATATAAAATTGCCCCACCCTGACTGTCTGATGGTTAAGGAATTGGAAGAGGGCGCGTTAGATCATATGAATGGCTTGATTGATTATTCTTTTTATGATGCGCTTCGTGAAGGATAACGTTCTGTTTCTGAGCAGAGATTATCCGGCTTAACCATGGAATATAAAAGACAGGGATCTTATGAGCGGTACCTGGCTGTTTTACTGATGATGCCGTAACAGAATATCAGAGTTGAGCTTTTGCTGGTCATTGGCAGATGTGCAAAAACGGAAGTGCTGCATATTATAATAAAACCAGTTATAGCTTAAAGGAAAAATGCAATATGAAACGATGTGTTTTGCTGGAACCTGTTGCAGAAGCAGTCTGCAATCAAAGCGCTGTGCCTCCGCTGATCTTTCAGATGCCGCCGGAACAAGGCAGAAGGGCGTTAGAGGAAATACAGGATACGCCGGTATATAAATATCCCGCCCATATATCCTCAGCTTGTGTCAATACTGGGATGTGGGGGAGTATCCCGGTATATTTTATTGCGCCCAGGAGTGAAAAAATCAGAAATATTATATTTTATATTCACGGTGCAGGGTGGGTATTTGGCAGCTTTCATACACACGAAAAGTTAGTCAGGGAACTTTCGGCAAGGACAGATTCGCTGGTTGTATTTCCCGAATACACGCGGTCGCCGGAAGCAAAATATCCCATAGCGATAGAACAGTGCTATTTTATCCTTTCCCATATATGGGAAATCATTGGGGATTGCTTTTTGATGGAAAACGATACTGCGCTCACAGTGGCAGGCGACAGCGTTGGCGGGAATATGGCAATCGCTATGGTTCTGATGTCAGCCATGAGGCATGGCCCGTGTATCCACAAGCTGCTGTTATATTATCCCGTAACAAATGCCTGCTTTGACACGCCCAGTTACTGCCAATTTGCCACGGACTATTATCTGTATCGGGAAGGAATGAAATGGTTTTGGCGGCAGTACACAGCATCTATGGAAGACAGAAATCAGATGACAGCATCTCCTCTTCGAGCGGATATAGATTGTCTAAAGTGTTTTCCTCCAACAATGATTATAAACGGCCAGGCGGATGTGTTACGCAGCGAAGGGGAAACTTTTGGTGAAAGGCTTCGATGTGCAGGTGTGGAAGTGACGGCGTTAAGGGTTCAGGGGACGATTCATGATTTTGTGATGCTGAACGCGCTGGATCAAACAAATGCCTGTCGTACTGCTATGGATGTGTCAACCCAGTGGGTGAATCGTCTGAATGGAAATCCAATGAAGGTAATGGTAAAGAGATAATTTATAAAAAGGACTGCTTGCAGTCCTTTTAAATTCATGTTTTGCAGAGAGGGAATGACGTATGTACAGGATTGGAATCTGTGACGATGATAAAGAGTTATGTTCTGGATTAGAAGAACAAATTTATCAAATTGCAAAAGAATTGTCGGTGAAAATTGAGGTTGAAGTTTGGTGCTCCGGTGAAAGTATATTAAATGATTTACAAAACGGCACACGGTTGGACTTGATATTTCTGGACATCGAACTGGTACAGAAAAACGGTATATCAGTAGGAAAGTTTATTCGCAGCGAAATGGACGATATACAGACACATATCGTATATATTTCCGCCAAACAAAATTATGCAATGCAGTTGTTTAAGGTTCAGCCTCTTGATTTTTTGGTAAAACCTGTGTCAGAGGAACAGATAAAGGAAGTTCTTATCAGAAGTATCAGGCAGAAGCAAAGCCTCAAGAGCTGTTTTGAATACCAAAAGGGGAGCGCTGTATTCAGGATTCCCACAAAGGATATTGCCTATTTCATGAGTATGGATAAGAAAATCAGACTTGTTACAAGGAACGGTGAAGATGAATTTTATGGAAAGCTGAAAAGTATCATGGAAGAACTTTCCGACGATTTTATGATGATACATCAATCTTACATTGTAAATCAGTTATATGTCAGCGAATACGCCTACGATTGTGTAAAAATGTCTGACGGAGCTATTTTAAACATCAGTAAGCCGTATCGGAAAGAAATAAGAAGCAAACTAAAGCAAAATCGGAGAGCGGAAATAAAGGATGAATTATAATATAATATCTGAACTGATTGTAAATATTCTAAGGGTATTGTTGATTAGAAAAATGATAGAGTTGTTTCTTACTGCAGAGGATGAAGATGGGAAAAAAATAGGAATCGCATTTCTGGGCTATTATCTGTTGAACGTCATTTTGTACAGTATCTTGCAGATCTCGGCGCTATACAGAATTTGTAATTATTTTGGAATTGCAGGGCTGACTTGTTTTTATCAGGGGACATGGAAAAACCGGATATGGGTATCACTGGTGATATTTTCTACGGATTTGGCGTGTGAGCTTGGGGTGTATTTTGCCTTCCCGGAGGAATTCATCAGATGTCAGCAAGCAATCCAGACGCTTTTGTTTCTGATCTGCGCCACAATAATCAGCCATATAGCGTATCCGGCAGACAGCGCTGAAATAGCGTTTGATAGGAAACAGACCTGTATTTTAACCATAACTCCCGCGGCCAGCGTATTCATTTTATGTATTTTGCAGTACGGAAAATATGAGGGTGCGACGGCGATGCTGATCTGTATTTTTATGCTGATCATCAATCTGAGCATATTTTACCTATATCATTTGATGGCGGAAAATTACAGGAATTTAAGAGAAAATGACATATACCGGCAGCAGACATACGCATACCAGAACCAGATGGACGTGATTATGGAATCCCAGGGGCGTATCCGTGCGTTAAGACATGACATGAAAAACCATATACTGGCGCTTCAGATGCTTATTAAGAAAAGAGAATGGGAAGAAGCCCGCCAATATCTTAGTTCTATGCAGGATTTTATGGCTAATCCATCAGAATATAGTACAACGGGGAACGAGTCTGTGGACAGTTTGTTAAATTATAAGCTGCAAAGGGCAAATGAGATTCTGGATGTGGTGGAGGCCAGGATAAGCATACCGGAAAAGCTGACACTGCACTCTTTTGACCTAAATGTAGTATTGGGGAATCTGCTTGACAACGCAATAGAAGCGGCCTGTGAGACAGAAGAAAAAAAGCTGAAAGTGACAATGAAGTTTGAGAAAGGAATTCTGTTTATCCATATTCGCAATAGCTGCCAGGGCATTGCAGACGGAAAGGTTCAACATTTGGAAACAACAAAGGAAGATGGGGCAAATCATGGAATTGGGCTGGGTAATGTGGGGAGGATCATAGAAAAATATCATGGAGATATGGAGCTGATCTGTGAAAACGGAACTATGGAAACAGATGTTATCATGTACATAAAAGAAATATCATAAAGGAATCGTTTCTCAGGCTGATTTCGGCATAAATATGGTCTGATTTCGTCATGGGCTTAAAATCTTCTGTATTTCTGGTATGATTTCATAGACATGCAGAAAGAAACCGATTGAGGAAATAAAGGCGGCTATGGTAAGCATGCCGGAATACAAAGAAAGCTGCAGGGAGGTATCAGCATGAGGAAAAACAGATTACAATTAAAAATGATGGCAGTATTTTGCGTGTTTGCGTTTACAGGCTGTCAGAAAGTGCCGGATGGAGTGGAAGGAAACGGTATTATGCACGCCCAGGGCGATCTGGAAAGACAGGTGCAAGACATTGCCGGGGCAGACGCCCAGGAGCGGGCGGCAGGTCAATACCAGGGTACGGTAGGTACAGGGGATAATAAAATTAATATAAACGCCGAAATTCCCCCAATACCCGATAATATGTACATAATTACGCTGAAACCGGACGACGGGCTTGACATGGACGCCTTGCGTGCCTTTCTTGACAGTGAAAGCGGTGTCATAGAGGATACTTCCCAGGCGCTTTGCAATGAAATAGAGGAGAACGACAGACAGAACAATACCGTGAATGAATACAACGAAAGGTTTTTATACACCAAATTTGGCGACCACAGCGGGCTTCGGCTTAGCGATGGGACAAAAGAGGCTTCGTTTGCATACCATACCACGGCGTCTTATGTTGATAATGAGCTGCGGGAAAAATGTTTAGAGGTGTACGATAAGGACACCGAAACGCTCATTACCTGGGACAAAATGGAGGAAGGCAGTTTTTCGGCAAATAAGGCCGGGGAAATTCTTCTGGACAAGGTGAAAGCGGTGGGAGTGAGTGAGCTTGCCTTTAAAAACATCTATTACATTGAGGGAAGTGACTACAGCTTTTATCATATGGAGTTCGTACCTGTTTACGATGGGATAGAGGTGGGGATCGGAAGCGATAGCGTTTCTCTGGGACAGGTTTGGCCAAATGGGTATGCGTCTGTTACCCAGGACGGTGTGGCGGAGTTAAATCTTATAGATTTCTGCGGAAAAGCAGCGGATAAAGAGTCTGTTACGGCGATTTCGTTTGCGCAGGTTCTGAAAATTCTTGCGCAGTATCTGGACAGCGGTATGATAGAGTCGGACGGAAAAATAATTTACGACAGAGTGGAATTAAATTATTATCCTGTGCCCAATCCCACGCCTTCCGAGATAGAGTATAAGTCGCAGCTAGTACTTATGCCCATGTGGCATATTTATATACCCATTGACGAATATGTCAATGGAGGTTATGACAATGCAGTGGGACGGTCGCACATATGCGTGAACGCAGTGACAGGAGAACTAATAGAGACCGATTAAGAAAATGTTGATGAAAGCAAGTAAAGCGATAGAAGGTGCAGAAGGCATGTATATGAAGTTTTTATGGACAGATATCAAGAGAAGTTTTGCCAACTGGGGATTTTTAGCGGGTTGTTTAGGGCTGGGGGCATTGATTGCGTATAATTTTGTTACGGAATCGCTCCATTCTGGAAGTCCTTATTATGCCATTGTGAATATATTGGCTGCGTCAGGATTTACTGTATTTCTGCCTGTATTTCCGGTGCTGGGATATGCGTCCCGTTTTTGCGGGGAATATGAGAGTGGATATTACAGGCTGATCCTTGCCCGGATGAAACTGCAGAAATTTGCGCGGATACGGATCGTCAGCGTGGCGTTGTCGGGAGGAGGCATTGTTGCGCTTCCCTATCTTCTCATATGCCTTGCGGCTGTGTATCTGGAGGCGCCGGAATTGGCCGCTTCAGGAGCGGATGCTTTGCGGGTGGAATCAGATATTGAAATGGTAGTGATCGGACAGACCTATGGGATTGGCGTAATGGTGGCAGTCAAGGTATTGTTGGGCTTTTTGTTTGGGGCCGCGTGGGGATTGGTGGGATTGGCGTTTGCGGTATGGATGCCAAATCCATATGTGCCGTTGATTGCGCCTTTTGTCCTATATGAGTCCCTATATATTTTGATGCCTGGCAATTTAAATCCCGCAGCACTGGTATGCGGGGACGATGCAGGCCATTTGTGGTCCGTTGTGCTGGAGTGTGTCTGGCTTTTTGCCGCTGCCGCCGTTGCTATGATGGGATTCAGAAGGAGATGTGGGGATGCGTAAGGTTATCATGATTACCAAGGGAATTTTACGGCAGGAATTGGGGAGCGTCAGGGTGATGATGGGATATCTGCTGGGAGTGACATTTCTGGCGCTGAGTTTAAATGACTTTTTGGCATATGCAGTAGATATGAAAGAGCCTGTAAACATTTTTGAAGCCTTTATTGTCACAGAGAATCAAGGGACAGCAGGCAGATTCTGGATATTGGGGTATCTGTTAGTCATTGCGGATGCGCCTTTTGTCAAAGGGAATACCTACATACTCCTATATCGCAGCGGCAGACGTGTCTGGAATATGGGGATGCTGTTATATGTTTTCCTCCAGGCTTTGATGTATACCATGTGTTTTGCTGTGATTTCTGTTATAGTCAACATCCCTTATGGATTTCCCGGAGGAATTTGGAGCAGTCCTGTTTATATGCTGGCAACTGTTCCCTCCAACGCCATTGCGGAAAAATATCATATTTTTTTTGAAGGTGCGGCCATGATGAAACATATGACAGTTTTACAGGCGTTTGGAATTACTTTCTTGTATATGCTTTGTTATTTTGTCTTCCTGGGAGTTCTTCTGTATGTTTGCAATCTTGTGTTTGGCGGGTTTTGGGGATTGGCGGCTGTGGCAGCGGTCCATTTGGGAGGCGTTATCCTATCGTTTGCTGCCGGACTGCATCAGAATTCGGCGTATTTTGTAGACGGCGCAGGCAGCCATTGGAGGTATCCGGGTATGATGTTGGCTTTCATCCTTGTTCTGGCGTTGGTATCATTATTTGCCGTGGGGAGAGTGGAGATTCAGACAAGGTAGGTTCTGGAGAAATCTGTCACAAAACAAGAGCAAGGAAAGTGCAAGGCCGCACAGTAAGGGCTGTGGCAGAGCTTCACCCTTTAGTGCCGTCGCGCAGCGACTTAAAATAGTGAGGTAGATAATGGAACAGAGCATGATTTTAAATTTTTTTGGCGGCGTTGCACAGGATGGTGCAAGCTTAGCCATTGATTTTGAAAAGGTATTATATGAACTGACAAGATGGTTTTTGCCCATTGGCGTCTGTTTGCTGGCGGAAGGGGTCTGGCTTGAAAAGTGGAGGAACATAGAGCCCCTTGCGTGTTATCGTTATATATCCATGCAAAGATGGTGGAGGCGGAAATTCTTCAGAGGTCTGTTAAATGGCATATTGACGGCTGCAGTTTTGTTTATAGCGGCAATGGCGGCTGATATTGTAAACGCCGGGAGGCTTCCGGAGGAAGGTTGGAAAGTGTTTGCTTTATGGTTTGCCCATGCTATATCCATCATGACTTTTTTTCTTGTGCTGGATTTGACCAGGATTAGGAAGTTTGCTCCGGCCGCCTTGCTGCTGCTGGAAGGAGTTACTTTTCTCTTGGGCTTTTCAAATATGAGGACGGCCCGGTTTATGTACGGAATGTGGGGTATGTATTTTCAGAGTGAATGGTATTTTGGGGAAATGGGCGTTTCTGTGTTATCTTCTCTGTCAATGGAGATGGCGCTGATTGCATTTGGTTATTTAATCAAAGGGATTATGTGGGAGAGGAAAGGGGCTTTTGTATGTCAGAAATGATCAGAATTGAGAATTTAACCAAAAAATTTGGTAATGTTACCGCCCTTGAGAATGTTAATATGAGCATTGAAAAAGGGAAAATTTACGGAATTGTGGGAAGAAACGGATCTGGAAAAACAGTTTTGTTTAAACTGATAACAGGCTATTTAAAGCCCACCGGAGGGCGGGTTGTGGTAAGTGGAAAAGAGATTGGAAAAGATACGGATTTTGCGGACAATATAGGGATTATCATAGAAAATCCTGGATTTTTGAAAGGATATACAGGATTTAAAAACCTTGCATATCTGGCAAGTATACGCAATGTGATCGGTAAAGAGGAAATCAGAGAATGTATGAAAAAAGTAGGGCTTGACCCGGACAGTCATAAAAAGGTCGGGAAGTATTCGTTGGGAATGAGGCAGCGTCTGGGCATAGCCCAGGCCATTATGGAAAATCCTGAGATACTGATTTTGGACGAGCCAATGAACAGCCTGGACAATCAGGGCGTAGACGACGTCAGAGAGATTTTGATGGAATTGCGGGATAAGGGAAAAACAATCTTACTGGCAAGCCATAACAAAGAGGATATGGAGATTTTGTGTGATGAAGTGTACGAAATGAATCAGGGGAGATTGGAACAGAAATGGCAGGGCAAAAGTATTGCCGGCTGAAATAGTAAATGTAAAGAATAAAAGAACAAGGAGGGGCTGCAAAAGCAGTTCCTTTTTGTTTTCTGTCATACTGTTGAAACATTTTCAGGATATAATATAATAAATTTATATAGTAAGGAGAGAAACGATGGCTGCTATTTTGATCGTAGAAGATGATAAGACCACAAATGATTTAATCTGTGACTATTTGATTGATGCGGGACATTTGGTTTATCAAGCTTATGATGGGATGGAAGGACTGAAATTATTTGCACAGGAATTGATAGAGCTTGTTGTATTGGATATTATGCTTCCGCATGTAAATGGAATACAGGTGTTAAAGGAGATTCGTAAAACAAGTATGATTCCGGTTATCATGTTGACTGCGCTGGGGGATGAAAGGACCCAGATCAACAGCTTTGATTCCCTGGCGGATGATTATATTACAAAGCCCTTTTCTATGGTCTTGTTGGGAAAACGAGTTTTGGCGTTACTGCGTCGGTCAGGAAAAATTGCAGATAAAGATATATGGGAATATGAGGATATAAAGATAGATTTTAATGGTTACTTAGCTGAAAAAGGCGGAGAACCGGTGGAGTTAGCGCCAAAAGAAATACAACTGTTAAGGCTGCTGCTTAAAAATGCAGGACGGGTTATGACGAGGGAAAAGCTGATTGACGGTGTCTGGGGAGTGGACGCCCCTCTCTTTGACCGAACAATAGATACCTATATCCGAAGAATACGGCAAAAACTGAATCTTAACTGTATTGCAACGGTAAAAGGTGTGGGGTATCGTTTTGAGGTGCTGCCATGAAAAAAATGAGATTGTTTCCAAAAACTTTTATCTATGTGTTTTCTTTGATGGCCGCCATTGCATTGTTTAGTCATGCCTTATTCTATTTTATCATGCCGATTGTTTATACGACGCAAAAGGAAGAGGATTTCAAGGCAGTGAAAACGCAGATGATTCAGGAATTACAGAATATTCCCCATACTGCGCAAGATAAAGTAGAAAGTGTGGTAAGAAAATATGCCGCGGAACATCAGATGGGTATCGTTGTAAATTATGCAGGTCAAATCCATGTAGTGAATACATTACGTTCGGAAGGCCATGACACGTCCATACAAAGGGAATTTGAATCAAACTGGAGCGTTCAAGTGGAAGACGAAACAGAATGGGAGTACTTTCAGCAGGATTTTTATTATAAATCCGGTTATGGGCTGTGTTCTGGTATTCATTTTCAAATGGCAGACGGACAATCCTGCCATCTTATTATGTTTTCCACCCTTCAGCCTGTAAATGAAGCTAAGGATATTGTTGTTATATTTTTGCCCTTTACATTAATATTGTCTTTGGTCTTATCGGTCTTTTTTGCTTTATTGTTTTCTAAGAAAATTTCCAGACCCTTACGGGATATTTCCAAAACCACAGAACGGATGAAGGAACTTGACAAATTTGCCCAATGTAAAGTGGAAACGCAGGATGAAATAGGGGTGCTTTCGGAGAATATCAACAAACTTTATCAGAGTCTTCTTGCCACCATTGAGGATATACAAAAAGAAAATATACGGGTAAACGAAGCGGAAGCGGCAAAAGTTGATTTTTTACGCGCGGCTTCCCACGAATTAAAAACGCCTGTTACGGCGCTGTGCGGGATGCTTGATAATATGATTATGGGTATAGGACGCTACAAGGACTGGGAAACTTATCTGCCAATCTGTCAAGATATGGCGGTAAAGTTTGGCGGGATGATACAGGAAATATTGGATGCGTCTAAATTAAACTTTTCTTTTGAGAGTGAACCCCATGAAGAAGTAGTGCTCCATACTTTCGTTGAAAAGCTGCTGTCTCCCTATTTGTTGATTGCAAAGTCCAAAGGCGTTTTGATAGTGACTGATTTTTCTGCTGATTTTTCAGCCAAATTTCCGGTATCTGCAATGGAAAAAGTCCTGTCCAATGTTATTTCCAATGCAATAAAGTATACGAATCCTCAATGTAAGGTGAGAATTTATTTTGTCAATCAAAGTATTGTGGTTGAAAATGAATGTACTCCAATTGATGCAAATGATCTGCTCCATATTTTTGAGCCATTTTATCGACCTGATTTTTCCCGAAGCAGAAATGGTATCAGCGAGAACCCTAACGGAGGAAATGGTTTGGGGTTATATATTACCGCAAAAATATTAAATGCCCTTGCATATCAATTTGAGTTCCAACCATTACAGCATCCGGATAATGATGGAAAAAGCGGTATGCGCTTTACGATCTACTTTTCATAAACGGAACGTATCCGATGAAACATTGATGAAATATGTACTCCATATGGATGAAACATACAAATGCTATCCTTTTATTGTTGCTTGAATACAAGAATAACGGAAAGCAGGTGTTACAATATGCAGTTATGGGAACGGGCATATTTATATGTCCGCAGAAAAAAACGAAAATCATTACTTTTGTTTCTTACTATTTTTGTGCTGTCAGTTTTTGGTACTGCCGGATTGCTGCTGCGCAGTATCACAGATTTGTCCATTGTGCAAACCAGACAAAGCCGAAGGGGATCTTTTCGTATCGCTCCGGATATGCAGAACAGAGATAACGTAGCGGTGAGCGAATTGGATGGACAAACCATGATTACTTATATAGGTCAGCCGCTGAATGAGGAAATTGTAGAAGTAATACAACGCAGGCAAAATATGGACCTTTATAATGCTGTTATCAAAGAAAATGTACTGCTTCAAGGTGATATAAGCCTTGTTGACTATAATGGCAAGTACCGAAGCGACCCCGTTGCAGCACATCTCATTTCGGTAGAAGCTGACACGGGAAGTATGTACGCGATGGATTTTCAAAGAGAACGATTACGGTTAATTGATGGCGAGCCAATCATGGCAAGCGATAAATTTGCGGCGGTAATCAGCAAAAAGCTGGCTTTGCAAAATGAATGGAAAATTGGAGATAAAATACAACTGGCGCCTGAGGAAGGCCGTAATGGACAGGAGATTTTGGTAACAATCAAAGGCTTGTTTGAAGTAGAAGAAAAACAGCAAAATATGGATGTGGCGGCGCCAGTTCATTTACTGGAGAATCGCATATTCATTGACATAACAAGCGCCGGATTGCTGACAGATACAGTTGGGGCGGACTATATAGATTTTTTTGCAGATGATCCGGCACAGGTGGTAAGGATAATTGAGGAAATTCAAAAGATTGAAGGTATCAACTGGGAGAATTTTGCAATGACGGCACAGATTGAAGATTATGAAAAAATTTCAAATCCTTTGACCAACATGCGTATTTTATTAAATACTTTGCTGGCAGTCATTGGCGCCATGAGCATATTGGTTTTATCGCTCATGCAGAGTCTTTTTCATAAAACCCATGAGCATGAAGTAGGAATCATGCTATCCATAGGGATTTCAAAAGCTGAAATTGTCATGCAGCATTTTATAGAGATGGTAATCATAGCTTCGAGGGCTTTTGCAGTATCGTTTGTGATTAGTTTTTCTCTTTGGACAGGAATGAGTGAAACAATTTCTAATATGACAGCCTTATACATGGATATGAAATTAAATGCGGCTTTGGTTTTTCAAACGATTTTTACTACATTTGGATGCGGATTCACTGTGTTGTTTTTGTCCGTACTCCTTTCAAATTTGTGGTTGATGCGTTTAAGCCCAAAGAAAATATTTTCAAGATTAAGTTAAAGGAGAACTATAAATATGAGTATCTTAAAAAGAGCATTTTTTTATGTTTCCCGAAAATGGCAGCAAAGTCTTATTGTCTTTTTCGTTTTGATTATCGTCTGTACATCTGCTTTCATTGGCTTTGCGATTCTAAAGGCGTCCGATTCGGCAGCGGCAAATTTGCGGCGGCAGTTTGGCGGAACATTCAGCATGGAAATTGATAAGAGCAATCCGGCAAATATGCAGAATTCTATGTCCACTGATCAATATACTTCAAGTTACTATGTTGGAGAATATTTAGACCATGATGTTATTGATGAAGTGATGAAAACGGCCGGAATTTTAGAGTATACTGCAAATAGTGAATCAGTTGCGAATTTGAAATCCGGCCATGGAACGTATTATGATTTAATTGAAAATAAGCAAAATTATGGTTCTTTGTACAATACAAGAATAGCGCATATAGAAGGGTGGACTTCGTTGAGCCAATGTCCCTATTTTGCAAATCGTTTTTTAGAGGTCACACAAGGAGAAATGTTTACAGCCGATGGGGAAGGGAAAGCTGTGATTAGCCGTGAACTGGCTGAATTGAATCATTTGAAGCTGGGAGATATGCTTACGCTTGAAATAAATGGTGAAGTTACAGGTTTTGACATTCCTCTTGAAAAGCAAACGTGTGAAGTTGAAATCATTGGGATTTTTGATATTTGCGGAAACCAGAAAGTAGATCAATTTACATCACCGCGGCAAATGCTGCAAAACTGGGTATTTGTCAGCGCAAAGACGTTGTTGTCTTATGAAAATGACATGTCAAAATCTATTGGGTTACAGCCTATCGGATATAGTAAAGTTACATTCAGCGTGAATGACCCGGCTGAAATGGATCATATTATCAAAAAACTTCAGCAGAATAAGGCAATTAACTGGGATTGCTTTAAAATACAAATTGACAACGGGAATTATGAGAATGTGGAACGGGCGTTAAAGCGTATGGACGGCGGAATTTATATCATGATTTTTGCCATTACCGTTGCCGGCGTGGGCGTGTTGATTTTGTTGTTAAGCATTTGGGCTAAGTCTCGAATATATGAAACAGGAATTTTGCTTTCCGTGGGAAAAAGTAATTGGGAAATTCTTACACAAAGAATGATAGAAATCATATTGATTACTGTTCTGGCATTTGGCATTTCCTACGGGATGGGCAATATTATGGCAAATGATGTGGGAAATATATTGCTCAGACAGGCAAATGAGCAGAACTTTGAGGAAACAGAAGAGAATTCCATACATGCAGAAATGCCTGTTTCGGCTGATAACTTTAATTTAGATCCTGTTTTTGCTGCGCCTAAGGTAGAAGAATTAATTGTGAATATATCTGTTGATATTTTTGTTGGGGTATGCGTACTGGAGTTATTCATTGTATTCAGTTCCATATGTATCGCAAGTATTCCGGTTATGAGTATGAAACCGCGGGCAATTCTAACAAGATGTGAATAATGCCGTAAACGGCAAACGATAAATGATGTAGGAGGACGTTTGAATGAGTATTTTGAGCGTATGCAATGTGAAATATTCTTATGAAAAAAACAAAATGGTTTTGAAAAACATATCTGCCAAATTTGAAATTGGGAAAATCTATGCAATTCTTGGTTCTTCCGGATGTGGGAAAACAACGCTGCTTTCTCTTCTTGGAGGGTTAGATATTCCCACGGAGGGACAGGTGTTGTTTCAGGAAGAAGATATCCGGAAAAAGGGGATTGCGTGGCATCGGAAACATAATATAAGTTTTATTTTTCAGAGCTATAATTTGATTGATTATTTGACGCCTGTTGAGAATGTGGCGCTGACATCAAAGTTATCTCCACTGCCTGTATTGGAGCGTTTGGGACTTACAAAAGAAGAAGCAGGGCGGAATGTGCTGAAGCTTTCCGGCGGACAGCAACAGCGGGTAGCAATTGCCCGTGCGCTAGCGTATGATGCAAGTATCATTCTTGCGGATGAACCCACAGGAAATCTTGATGAAGACACCGCCGGGGAAATTATGAGGATTTTGAAGGAGTGCGCCCATGAGATGAATAAATGTGTCATTGTAGTAACACATTCTAATGACCTTGCAAAACAGGCAGATGTGATTTTTCGTCTGAAAAAGGGGGAATTGCATCAGGAGTGAGAATAGATTAGAGTATTTGCTGCCTCATGGTTTCAGGAGGTAGCTTTTATATAAAATTTATTTGCATATCCGGAAGGAATATGGTATATTGATTTTGTAAAAAATAGAATCTATCGTACCTGTCGGTATTCCGCGTTCATGGGTACTATTTCTTGGCAATTCGCCGGAGATTCAGTTTTCGTATAAGGTAAAAGGTGTTAGAAGAGGGAACATAGATGATGCTGTTCTTTTATTCTTGTTTCCATAAGTGAACAGGAGTATACGCATGTTGTTTTGAATTATTTTTCGGAAGGAATCTAGGCATTGGTGATTACATGTGGGGAGCTTGAAGCAAGTTTTGAAGAGACTGCATGTAAGATTAGGCTTAGGTCTCGTTTACTGAAAAAAGAGACAAAGCGAAGCATGAAACTATATTGGCAGGAATGAAAAGGTTGATACCGGGAAAGGCACATGATATACTAAAAATGTGCTAAATTTATTTAGATGAATTTTTTAATTATGTAATAATATTGGAGGATAAGAGGGCGGTATGGAGCAATGGAAGGAACTTTTGGCGGATGTAGATGATGATTATCTGATTGGAATCAGTAACAAGGGAATTCTCAAAAGAGCTTATAAGGATAAAGAAGAGATTCCGGCAGTGATTGAGGGAGTGGAAGAAGAAGCCTCTGTAAAGGTGGGGGATGAGACGGTTTCTATAAGGTTTCCATTGGGGGAAAGCAAATGCACTTGCCCCTCCAGAAGTATATGCCGGCATGTGGTACAGGCGATATTGGTTTTAAAGGAAAACTGTTGTAATGACAGCGGGGCAGCAATTGAGAATGAGAATGGGGCGGATGAAGCGCGGACCGGGGCTGATAGAGAAAATGGAAAGGAAAATGCAGCAGAGGAAGTGGAAAATAATGCGGTGGCAGACGCGGAAGACGGAGGAGGTAGTTTAAAAGAAACTGCGGCAGAAAACGGCACGGGGAAGGACAAAGGGACGTCAAAGGTACTGCGGGAGATAGAGGAATACCCGCTTGTTCAATTGAAGAAAGTACTTGGCAACCGTCAGCTTCAGATTCTACATAATCAGTTTTTATCAGAAGTCAGGCCAAAGATACAGTATTCTTCCATTGTAACAGTGCAGCTTCCGGAGCAGGGAACGACGGTTAAGCTTTTGGCGCCCCTGGAGTATTCTTCCTGTACTTGTCACAAGAAAGAGATGTGTGTACATAAGGCGTCTGCTATACTCTGGTGTCAGTTGGAGGCGGGGAGTATTCGTGTGGAAGACCTTGCGTTGGAGGCGGCGGATACGCCGGCTTTTCAAATGGATAAGGCCAAAGAAGGGGCGGAACAGATGAGGGAATTTTTAGAGGAGCTTCTCTGCACAGGACTGTCCCGGAGTTCGCCGGATGTGCTGGATTATTTGGAGAGGCTTGCTATTATCAGTCATAATGGAGGTTTGGCAAAATTTGAAGGATATTTTCGTGCGCTTTCTGATTCTTATAATGGTTATTTTAAGAGAAAGGCACAATTTCGCACAGAGGAATTAACAGAACAGATTACCAGACTTTATAAGCGAGTCAGGTTATTGGAGAAAGCGGTTCAATCCGGTGATAGTAAAGAGGTGTTAATACATGCGGGGGAATTTCGAGCGGATTATATTCCTGTGGGAAATCTGGATTTGGTTGGAATTGCTATGGAACAGTTTCAGACACAGACAGGTTATGAGGGAGAGACCATATATTTCCTGGAAGAGAATACAAAGCAATGGTATACTTATACCAATGCAAGGCCCATGTTTTATGAAACCGGAAGAAATCGGAGATTTATGGAGAAGAGTCAGGCGCCTTGGGGATTGAACATTTCTATTGAAGATATGTCGAAAGTAAGAATACATTTGAAAGGGGCTAAATGTGATGCCAGAAAGCGCCTCTCCTCCAGTCAGGAGACTAAAGGGGAGGTCATAGGACAACAGGGACTGGAGAAATCCGATATTGAAAATTGGTATTATGAAGATTTTGGCAGGCTTTTTGAAGAGAGGATAGAGAGGCCGAGAAAAGAATGGCTTTATGGGCCGGATGAGCAACAGAAAGGTGTGGAACTTGTATTTGTACAACCGGCTTATTGCGTGAAGGCAGAATTTTCGCAGACAGGACAGCAGCTTTCGATGCCGTTATATGACAGAGAAGGAAGGGAAATTATCATTGAAATTGCCTATTCCAAAAAGGAATCCGCAGCCATCAGGTATCTTGAGAGAATTTCGGAGAAAGAACCTTCTTGTTTCCTGGGAAAGATTTATCTCCGGGACGGACGTATCCGAATGTATCCTGTTATGGTATGGAAGAGATTCACGGAATAAAGGTTGGAGGATAAATAGGATGGACAGGAATCAGTCAAAGTATGAGGCGATAGAAGAATTATTAAGTGGAGTTATGGAGTTGTTGGGAGACTTGTATCAGAGTGGTTTTGACACAGTGCATGACAGTACCCTGGAGGAATTGGAGGGGGCGGTGGAGCAGACAGGGCAGTTTGGTATGCAGTATTTGTCGGAGATGCTGGAACAACTTACCAGTGAGATTGCGGCTGGACGGCATCAAACGAAAGAAGTACATGCTACGAAAAGAAAGACTACTATTGCGGAGTTATATACCAATTTGAATGAATATCTCTATCTAAGCAGGCAAAAGGCAGTCTATGACAAAGGATTGCATTACTATACGGAAATTTGAATTTAGGTGTTCGGTATAGAAAATATAATGTGGACATGGCATATATAATTTGATTTAAGAGAGGGAAATGAATTATGTCAATGGAAATTTTTTTTGATGCCGAGAGAAAAGTTTCTTTGAATTTAGAGGAAGAAGCACAGATTGAAAAAATTACGGAGAAGTATTGGCGGGAGTATGAGGGGAAAGATCAATATGAAGGACCGGGAACATTTCTGCCGGACGGAGAAGATATTATCTATTCGGGTACGCTTAGAATACCCCTTGAGTTTATGGATGAGGGAGCGGAAGGTTTGGAAAAAATGCAGGAATTTTTGAAATATTGGCTGAAATGGTTATCGGATGTGACTTGTGCGGTTCCAAAAGCAAAATGGGATGTGCGATTTGAAGGTATTCCGTTGATATGGGACGAGGGAATCGGATGGCGGATGATGAGTGATCAGGAATTCGGAAATACGGAATTTAGATAGAACAAAAGAAAAAATTATATATATTTGGGAATGGAAACAGGGAGATGGTGCGATGATTGGTCCGAAGAATGAAAAAGCGGCTAAAGTAATATCTTATTTTGGCCAGTGAAAATTATGAGAAAGCAGTTTTGCTGTGAATTCAGACGGAAAAATGGTCGGAACCAGCCAGAAAATATGAAAGTACCTGCAAAGTATACCGAAAAAAATACAAACCATGCGTATTAGGATTCTCAGTGTCTTTTTTATGATATACTCTCAAACATAAAAGGTCAATAATATTTGACAAAACGGGAGTATTTAGAAAGATGGAGGCATGGAAAGGTTATGTTGGGGGGACCCGTATATATTGCATTCATTCGTTTTGCAATCAGCTTAATGGGAGTGATTGTTTTGTATTCTCTGATGGGCAAATCGAGATATAGTTTTAGGAAGACTATATTTTGTTGTGGATGTTTTAGTGTAACAATGCTTCTGGCGGCATGTATCTGGTATGTGATTGACTGGCAAAGTTGTATAAAAGCAGTGGCTTTTGTAATGTACATAGGTTTTTGCATTTTTGCTGTCCGTATAGGGACGGACCCTATTCCTCTGGCTATCTACAAATTGGCTCTTATATTTTATTTGCTGGCGGTATTTTTAATCAGTGGGATTGAAGTTGCCATTATTTTCTTTCAGGGAAATGTGTGGGCGGATATCATTACTCGTATTCTCTTGATTGTGGCAATGGCGTTTTTTATTGACAAGAAGATTAAAAGTTCTATTATGGAATTTGGTTTTTATGTGGAAAATGAGTTGGATCATTTCAGCATTTCCATTATGATTATCAGTATTCTATTTGGAATCGGTTTTATTATGAATCCAAATGCCATGAAAGAACAGACGCCGTATCGCTTGTTGGTTATTCTTACAAACTTTTTCCTTACAGGTGCATTGCAGCTTTTGGTGTTCCGACTTTATTTGCACATTGGCAAAGAGAATGAATATCGTAAAGAAAATCAACTGATGCAGATGAATCACAGATTGTTGGAGCGCAATGTGGAGCTTTTGGAAGAGGCGGTGGAATCAGGCAAGCGGATTCGTCATGATGCAAGGCATCACAATGCAGTGATAGCGGAGTTTGCCCGCAGAGGACAGAAAGAAGAACTGCTGCAGTATTTGAAAGAATATGAGAAAGAAATGGATGAAAGTATCAGAGAAACCATATGTTCCAATTCTGCCATCAATAATATTCTTTCTACATATACCAGAAAGGCCAGAAAAGAACAGATTAAAGTGGAGCTGAATGTGGAACTTTCCGGAGAGTTGGCAATACCCAGTATAGATTTAGTGACGATTTTGGCAAACGCCTATGAAAATGCCATATATGGCTGTATGGAAGTGAAAAAGAAGGAAAAGGATAAAGAATGTTTTATACATCTGATACTGAAAAGAAAGAAAAACAAAATTGTCATTTGCTGTAGTAATACATGCAAGAAAGAAGTCAAGCTTCAAAATGGCAGACCAAAGCCGGAAGCTACAGGAGGGATAGGAGTATTAAGTATTATTAAGACAGCGGAGAAATTTGAGGGAGAGTATGATTTTAGAAATGATAACGGTGTATTTTCTTTTCGGCTTATTATGAATATTCCGTTATTACAAGGAAGTGCCTAAATAAATAAGGGTGTAAAGAAATTCTGAGCATCATTGAAGAAGGCGCAGACAAAGTCTTAGTTGACGTGAGTGTTGTAGTGTAGGAAACCATAGAACCAAACCGTAAATCCTCTTTTGGGAGGGGAGTTGTGGAGGTTCCATGGTTTTTTTGCAGTTGCGTTGGAACAGGGGGGAAATTATTATTGTGTTTGTCCTGCCTACATGGTACAATTATAATACAGTGTCATAAGTTGTTTGTGGGCATACCAGTGTGTCAAAGGACAGGCATACAGTAATTAGCGCCTTTCATGTATATTGGGATTGTTCCAGGTATGGGGAATTGCTGTGAGATTTGACGCGGGGATAGTATGGAGGTTGGTATGAAGACATTATATGTATCGGATTTGGATGGCACTTTACTGCGCAGTGACGAAACGATATCGGCGTATACCAGTGAGGTGATTAACAGGCTGACCTCAGAAGGGATGATTTTTTCTTATGCCACAGCCAGGTCTTACATTACGGCAAAAAAAGTGACAAAAGGTTTGGATGCTAAGATTCCTTTGATTGTGTATAATGGAGCATTTGTGATTGATAATGTGACGGAAGAAATTCTGTTGTCCAATTATTTTGATGACAGGGTAAAAGAGGTATTTGAAGCGTTGTTTCGATGTCAAATATTTCCGATTGTATATTCTTATAGAGAGGGGGCTGAAAAGTTTTCTTTTATAAGAGAAAAATGCACACAGGGGATGATGGATTTCTTAAATAGCAGGGAAGGGGATATCAGATCCAATCCGGTTCTCACAACGGAGGATTTGATTCAGGGAAAGTGTTTTTACATTACCTGTATTGATGAGCCTGAAAAATTAGTTCCGTTCTATGAGAAATATAGAGATGAATTTCACTGTGTCTATCAAAAAGATATTTATACAAACGCACAATGGCTGGAAATTATGCCAAAGGCCGCCTCTAAGGCAAATGCAATCGGGCAGTTAAAGAAACTGCTTATGTGTGATAATGTTGTTGCATTTGGGGACGGAAAAAATGATATGGATATGTTTGAAATAGCAGACCAGGGATATGCGGTGGAAAATGCCGTGGATGAGTTAAAGGCGATTGCAACAGCGGTTATTGGCAGTAATAATCAAGATGGCGTGGCACGATGGATGGAGAATTTGGCAGAAAGAAAATGATAGAATAGATAGGCGGGTCAGGAGGTATAAGGATGCAGTACAGACGATTGGGGCAAACGGAAGTAATGGTAAGTGAGATTGGGCTTGGAGCGGAATGGCTGGAACGGATGGATGTGGAAGGATGCAGGGCAATCATTAACGCTTGTGAGAAAGAGGGAATTAATATTCTGGATTGCTGGATGTCGGAGCCAAACGTGAGGACAGCGATTGGGGAGTGTATCAGGGATACCCGTGAAAAGTGGTATATTCAAGGGCACATTGGTTCAACCTGGCAGAATGGGCAGTATGTACGTACACGGGAAATCCCAAAGGTGAAGGCGGCGTTTGAAGATTTGCTTGCCAGGCTGGGAACAGACTACATAGATTTGGGCATGATTCATTATGTGGATTCGGAGAAGGAATGGGAAGAAATTATTAAGGGACCCTTTATGGAATATGTCCATGAATTAAAGGAAAAGGGAGTAATAAAGCATATAGGTCTCAGTTCTCACAACCCCAAAGTAGCCAAAATGGCTGTACTTTCGGGTGAAATTGAAATGATGTTGTTTTCCGTCAATCCAGCATTTGACCTTATGCCCCCTACGGAAAATATAGACGATTATTTTACAGAACAATATGATATGGCGCTGGCGGGGATGGATCCGGAAAGGGCGGCACTTTATAGCTTATGTGAGCAGTGTGATGTGGGAATTACGGTGATGAAAGGGTTTGCAGGAGGCCGTCTGTTTCAAGAGAAGACTTCTCCCTTCGGCGTAGCGCTTACACCTGTGCAGTGTATTCATTATGCGCTTACAAGGCCCGGTGTGGCAAGTGTGATGGCCGGTTTTTCGGAAGTGAAGCATGTGGCGGAGGCAGTGGCATATGAGACGGCCTCCGATGAGGAAAAGGATTATGCAAGCATATTGGCATCCGCCCCCCGACATGCTTATAGCAAAAAATGTATGTATTGTAATCACTGTAAACCCTGTCCGGCGGGGATAGACATTGCTATGGTCAATAAGTTGTATGATTTGGCCACGATGCAGGATACCGTACCGTCTTCCGTGATGGAGCACTATAGGGCATTGGAGAAAAATGCTTCTGACTGTATTGCATGCGGCGGTTGTGAAACCAGGTGTCCCTTTGGGGTAGAAATTGTGGAAAAGATGGGGAAGACAAAGGAATTATTTAGAGAGGACAATTTTCAGACGGCGTATTAGAGCGTGGTCAGGAGAAAATATATAAAGTTGGGAGGAAGCGTAAGATGATAAGTCCAAAAGATCATGATGTTATGAAGATTGTGGAGCAGTTGGAGAAGGAGAATGTATTTACATCAGATGAGGTGTCCCTGATAGAGGATTATCTGTGTGGGGATGTGGGAGATGAGGTGTTGGAGAAGTTTGCTTACAGGGATTTGTCCGGCATTTCTGAAGCTTATAAAATACAAAATGTCTATGTAAGCATGTTGGGACATGGCAAAGAGGATATGGCAAGAAGATTTGAGAAGCTCTTCTTTGCCCTGGGGGAGGCAACCAGTTATGAGTTGTTTTCAATGCTGGGCTATTCCTGGAGAAAAGAAGAAATCATGTTGGAACCGGAGAAAAAGGCGGCTCTTCATGCCATGTTTATAGGTTCACAGCAAAATTTTTTTACAAAAGGAGAGTTTGAGAGGTTGATGAACCATGCCAAGCGTAAACCGGAGAATCTGAAAAAGGCAATGGAGTATCGGACCGGAAAAGACAGTAAAGGTATTCTTGTGCTGCTGACGGCATATTTTTATTTAAAGTATTCCAGGGCGCAGGAAGGAGTAAAGCTGGAGGAAGAAGACGAAGCGTTGATGGAACTGTATGAAAATATGCTTGTGAACGGCATATCTGACATTTTTTCCAGTAGTTTTCAGAAAAGTTACGTGAATGAAATCAAAACCGCTGTGATGGAAGACAGGGTGGACGAACAGATTCTGAAGTTGGCAGGCGGCAGTGTGAATGGGGATCACTTTGTGCTTCGGATTCTTTCCGGGACTGCTTTTGTAAATTATTTCTTGTCATTGAAGCTGAAAAATGTAGTGACCATATGCCTTGCTGTGGATTGTGAGTGTGTGCTGGATTATATGGATACTATGGATCTGAGATGTGATTTTAGCAGGCTGGCTGGCAGGATTGACACCGAATTTCATCTGGACAGCAGGGAACTGATTGAATGGGCTGCGCAGCAGCATAAACTGAAAATCTTAAAAGAGCAGTTTCGTGTGAACCAGGACGCATATATGGGATATATGGACGCTTCGGATTTTGATACCTATAATCTGATGGCGGCCATAGGGAAAAAAATAAATCCGGAACTGTTCCGGCAAAGAGCGGAGGGAGAAAGAGGAAGGCAGCAGTCTAAATTGATCAAGGCATTTGGAGAAAGCGCCGGACAGCATCTTTTGTCGGCGGATGATCTCAACAAATATTTACAGGGCCGAGGGGGGATTGAGCATGTTTATGCTTGCGATGTACTAAAGGATTGCTATTACTGGGCAGGCCATGTTCCAGAGATGTTGAAGAATTATCATTCAAATTACGGCTATGATGAGTTTAGTAATCGTTGTGAGACATTCATGCTGGCCAACAATGGACTTAATTTGTACCGTTATTTTGTGGATAAGAACAGTAAACTGGATAAGGCAGAGGTAAAGAGAGTGTTTGCAGTGGCAAATACAGAAGGGCTGGCACTGACGAATCAATTGGAGAGTTATGTTTATCTTGTTGAATCCGGTTATCAAAGTATCTGGACGAAATCATTAGAAGAGACGGCAAAGGAAATCTTTGGGGCGTATCTGCAAGAAAGGCGGGAGGAAATGGTCCCCGCATTTCAGAAGGCAGGAAGTGTAGGCAGGAGTTTTGGATTAAGCATTATGGCCAAGCAAGGAGAAGAGAATAAGGAAATTATTTTAGGGTTTGCCCAGGATTCGGCGAAATCTGTAAAAGAAACATTATTTGAGATTCTCTATGCGCAAAAGGGGTGGGAAGAAGATATTGTAAGGCTGCTTTCTTCTAAAAAGGCGGCGGAAAGGGATACAGCCATTCGAGTGCTGGCAAAATGGAAGGAAGAGGCACAGAAAAGTACGGCTGAAGAGGAAAAGTATACCCGTATTCTGTCCCAAGCGTTGGAAGTGGAAAAAAATGCAAAAGTGAGAGCGCTTTTGGAGGGAGTGTTACAGTTAAGCACAGAATCTTCCGAGGGCGGTAAAGTGATTACCAAGGATGAATTGGTCAAGGAACTTCACAAAGGTAATAAAAAGCGAGGACTTGCGTGGGCATATGAGACGCCATTTTCCAAGGTACATAAGCTGGATGGTACGGAGGCAGCGGAAGAATATATGCAGGCAATCTTTCTCTGCTATTCTTCCATGTCACCTTGCGGCGTGAGCCAGAGTGCGGTTTCTCTGGCAAAGGAATTGGATGAGAGGGAGTTTGCGGTTTATGTGGGTGAGCTGTTTGACAAATGGATGGAAGCAGGGGCAGAATCTAAGAAGCGCTGGGTGCTTTATGCAGCGGCCATTCATGGCGGCGATGATATCGTAAAGAAACTTCATCACCAGATTCAGGAGTGGCCCCAGGCAGCCAGGGGCGCGATCGCTTCGGAGGCAGTGCAGGCCCTGGCCTTGAGCCCAAAACCCCAGGGACTTCTGATTGTGGACGGAATTTCAAGGAAGTTTAAGTTTAAGCAGGTAAAGGCGGCAGCGGCAAAGGCATTAGAATTTGCAGCTTCTCAGTTGGGCATTTCTACGGAAGAGCTTGCGGACCGGATTGTGCCTAATTTGGGATTTAATGAGCAGATGCAGCGCATCTTTGATTATGGGGAGAGGAAGTTTACCGTAACTATTACCACCGCCCTTGAAATTGAGGTATTTGACGAGACTGGCAAAAAGCTGAAAAATATGCCGGCACCGGGAAAAAGGGACGACGAGGTGAAAGCTGCCGCTGCCTATGACGAATTCAAGCAGATGAAGAAGCAGATGAAGACTACAATATCCAGCCAAAAGATGCGTCTGGAGATGGCGCTGTCTACGGAGCGGAAGTGGAGCGTTCGGGCGTGGAAAGATTTGTTTGTGAAGAATCCCATTATGCACCAGTTTGCCATTGGGCTGATTTGGGGTATGTATGAGGGCCAGAAGCTGGTGTCCAGTTTCCGATATATGGAGGATGGTTCTTTTAATACGGAAGAGGAAGAAGAATTTTTATTGCCGGAGGATGACCAGGATGGAGGCCAGGCGCCGATGGAACAGTCTTCAACGATTGGTCTTGTGCATCCAATCGAAATGTCGGAAGAGTCTTTGAGCACCTGGAAAGAGCAGTTGGAGGATTATGAAATTGTTCAGCCCATTGAGCAGCTTGACAGACAGGTATATTACAGGACGGAAGAGGAAGGAACAAAAAAGGAACTTGAACGATTTGGCGGTGTAATTCTCAACGATTTGTCTCTGGGCGGAAAGCTCACTGCTCAAGGATGGTATCGGGGAGAAGTAGAGGATGGAGGCGGTTTCTATACTTATTACAGAGAAGATAAAGAACTTGACCTGGGAGCGGTGCTTAATTTTTCAGGCAGCTATGTGGGCGGGTCCAATGATGATGTGACAGTATACGAAATCAGATTCTTTAAAGCCGGTAATTTATCCACCTGGAGCTATGACAGAGAAGTGGAGACAAAATCACTTGTATTGTCAGAAATTCCAGAACGGTATTTTAGTGAGATTGTGCTGCAGGTTGCCAAGGCTACGGCTTCCAGTACAGAGAAGAATGAGAACTGGAAGAAAGGCAAGTAAAATGGAAAAGGTATTTTCCCTTGTATGTGCCTTTCATAGGGATTTTACAAGGGAAAATAACACATTTTGGACGGGAATAAGGGAAATGAACCATGAAAACAATGTTGACTATAAGCGATCTGATAGAATCTGCAAAATTATTCTGTGAAGTTGAAAGTGAAAAAAATCATATTGAACTTATGGGGGTTACAGACGGAAAAGCTGTTGGAACGTATGTGGAGCATAGATTTCAACATTTTCTTCAATCTCGGTATATTGTTGAAATTGGAAGTAGTGCAAAGGGAATTGATTTGCCCGGAGTTGAAATTCAGACAGATATAAAAGTTACATCTATTATACAACCGCAGTCAAGTTGTCCGTTCAAAAATGCGCGTCAAAAGGTTTTTGGGTTGGGCTATCATTTACTTGTGTTTGTTTATGATAAGCAGGATACCTATAATTCATGTGCTTTACGTTTTACACATTGTACATTTATTGATAAGAAAAGAACTGCTGATTTTACCATTACAAAACGTTTGCGCGAAATGATACATGATGGAGCAAATAAAGAAGATGTAATAGGTTTTTTGCAGGATAAAAATGTTCCCGGAGACGAAATTGTATATAATGACCTTGCAGATGAGATACTTAATAATCTTCCAGAACAGGGTTATTTAACGATCAGTAATGCTTTACAATGGCGGTTGCAGTATGGCAGAGTAATATATTTGGATAATAATGTGTCAGGAGTCATAAATTATGAGTGGCAGGCGTGAATATGGTGACTACCAAACCCCTATCCATTTTGCAGAAAAAGTATGTCTGTATTTGAGAGATTATAGACATATACAGCCAACTGCGGTAGTTGAACCAACATGTGGAATAGGCAATTTTGTTCAAAGCAGCTTGGTTTTTGATGCTGAAGAGTATTATGGTATAGAGATAAAAACAGAATATTGCAAGGTCTGCAGAGAAAAAATTAAGGATAGCAGGGTAAGAATAATCAATTCTGATTTTTTTTCTTTTTTGTCTAAACCTTTGATAAAGAATAGTTCACAAATATTGGTCATTGGAAATCCACCATGGGTTACAAATAGTACTTTGTCTGTTCTAGGATCAAATAATTTACCGATTAAAACTAATTTTAAGGATTTAAAGGGTATTGATGCAATAACAGGAGCAAGCAATTTTGATATTTGTGAATACATTATTTTACAGTTAGTTAACGAATACAAAAATACGAATACTTTTATTGCTATGCTTTGTAAAACTTCTGTCGCAAGGAACGTTTTTAAGGAGTTAAAAAGAAATTATATTGCATTTGAGTGTTGTGATATATTAGAATTTGATGCGGCAAGAGTGTTTGGAATTAGTGCAAGTGCATGTGTATTACTTGTTCAACTTTCGGATAAAGATGTCTCATCAGATGTTTGCAATATATTTTCATTTGATAACCCGGCGATAATTAAAGCACAATTTGGATTTTCTAATGGCCGGATATATAATATTTCAGAAACTGTGACAGAGGATTTTGATGGGAGATGTTGTTTTGAATGGCGTCAAGGGGTAAAACATGATTGTTCTAAAGTGATGGAACTGACTTTATACAATGATGTCTTACAAAACGGAAAAAAAGAGATGGTTGATATTGAAACAGATATAGTATTTCCGCTTGTTAAAAGTAGTATGTTTAAGGTGCCCATTCTTCATAATTTTTCAAAGTATGTGATTGTAACTCAAAAAAAATCTCGTGAAGAAACAGGATATCTTAAATATAAATTGCCTAAGACATGGAAATATCTAAATGATAACAAAGAATTTTTTGAAAGTCGAAAGAGTTCCATTTATCGTGACGCACCATCCTTTTCTATGTTTGGTGTTGGTGACTATTCCTATTCACAGTATAAGGTAGGTGTCAGTGGTTTTAATAAACAGCCAATTTTTTCAGTATTATATTCTGATGATGGAAAACCTGTTATGGTGGATGATACAAGTTATTTTTTAGGTTTTGACAGTTTTGATATGGCATATGTTGCAATGCTTTTATTGAATTCCAGAAAGGTGCAAAATTTTTTAAAAAGTATCACTTTCCTTGACGCTAAAAGACCATATACAAAAAAGATATTAGAACGAATTAATTTAGACAAAATAATGGATTGTTTAACTAATGACGAACTTGAACAAACAGAACATGATTTAAACCTAGACAAGTATGTCACTGAATCCATGTATGATAAATTTAGGGCTTCCATACAAATTGGACAATTAAGTTTTAATTAACGGTGAGTGATGATATCAAAAATTACTTATGTTTCGGAGCGTTTTTTGATGAAAGCGGTTATACCATGACACATAAAAACACAGGTGAATAAATTCACCTGTGTTTTTTAATAGAATCAGCATCACAAAAGACGCATTTATTTATGTAAAGCCTGAAATTAAATATCTCCTACATAAATCCAGTCACCTTCCCATTGCTGTTTGGTAAGGTTGTAAAGGCGGATATATTTCCGGCCGTTTATCAATGTTGCACGCCATTCCTTTACGTCTGCCAATGGCTGTATGCCGGCGTCTTCGCTTGCCTGGACTGTCAAAGCAGTACTGGGTACTGTCAGAAAGCAGCCGGAGAAAGCAGTTGCGCAAAAAGCGGCGGTAAATAAAAATCGTTTCATTTTAGTTGTCAATTTCATTTGTGAATTCCTCCTTTGAATGGTAAATTGGTATTTTATCAGGATAGTACTCCAGGGAATCCGTCTTGAACCAATATTCTCCATACAGATAAATATCATAACTTCCATCCCCATTATCAATGAAGTATGTATTTTCATCGGTAAAAGGTGTATAAATACTATCAAATTCCGGAGAAGTGTATGCGGCTTCCCATGTAAACAGGTAAGAATACAGACACAATCCCAAAGCGGCAATGGTAAGAACGGCATGTAATGGCTCATAATGCCGCGGCGCCTTATACATCAGTATTTCAAAACGCTTTTTTAAGTCGTCCAGATTTCTTCGGCCCAAAGTTATGTACATAGAACCGGGCGGTGAAACGTCCGAGGCGTTTTGCAGTACGTGAAACAGACATTCCATATAGGCAGCGGCAGTGGTTGGCTCCGCGCCGGCTATTTTATCATCAATGCGCATTTCAAATAACAGATCAGCCCGCCGTCTCAGAAAATAACACACAGGATTCCACCAATAAAGCACTGAGATCAGCCGAAGTATATATTTTAACAGCAAATCGCAGTGGAAATAATGGGCGGTTTCATGGGAGAGAACGAAATACAATTCCCGATCTGTCAGGCGTAATCGGTTGGGCAAGAGTATGCGGGGAGAGGTCAGACCGCACAGCATGGGAGAATTGATTCCCTGCATTTTATAAATGCGGATATCTGCCTCTTTTCCTTTTTCCCTCAGTATTTGTGCAAGGGTGGAAGCATACCTTGGTTCTTTTGTGACTTCCCAACCGCATTTCCTGATATATTTTCCAGTGTTGATACATTCATTTACAAGGCGGGAAAATTGTATGATAATTCCGCTTATCCATATTATGCCCAGCAGCGTCAGCGGAGTAACAGAATATCCTGCAATGTAAAACAGGGTATGGTGGAAGGCGGATATAAATAGCGAAGGCCCTTTCGGCAGCCGCAAAGTTTTGGTAAAAGTAAATTCCAAAGGAATCATTAGGCGGCAGACTGACAGCGCCAGCAAAATTGCTAAAAATTTATATCCTTTCCTATTCCGAAAGGCTTTACTGCGCATTAGGCACGCGGCCAGAAGGAACAGGGCCGTGTTGGCAAATATGGTAGTATATACCGTGGAAAATGAAAAACGCATTTAGGATTACCTGTTATCTTTCGTAGGTGCGGAAAATTCTATGTTGCATCGCTATTAAGATTATTTTCCTTTTCATACTGATCCAACATAGCCCGAATTTGTGCCACATCTCTTTTTGAAGCTTCCGGGTCTTTGTTTGCACGGAGCAGACACATGCACAGGTCGGATTTGGATATCAGGTCGCTGACAGAATTGAAATCTTTGACCATATTTTCTGCCAGAAACTTTCGTGAATGTTCCGTAGGGCGGTAAGTACGGCATATTACTTTGCCGCTGTGCCCGATACCCGCAACCTCAATAAGTTCATCTTTCAAGAGCTTTGCAAGGGAAGCCGCAGTGGTACTTTTTACCAAAGTGGGCTGAACGTTCAGGATATCCGGCAGAGACATAGCATTCTCGGAACGCAGTAATAATTTCAGGACTTCCAGTTCTTTGGGATTCATAATGGCATCCTCCTTTCATCGTTGATGATTTTTGCAGCATGGCTACATTTCAGCACAAGGAGTTCATACCTGTGAGTAACTCCTATAGATTATATTATCCACATAAAATTTGAAATTGTCAAGTAATAATTATAGAAAGTAGTATTATACCTTTGTAGATACAATGAAAGTTTGAAGCAATGTTGCTAAAAAAGACTATTTAAAATGTAATAATTACAAATAATGTTGACATAGAGTGTTTATTTTAATATAATATGTATAAAATATATTGTTTATTAAAATATTAACAGAATAATGAAAGATATGGATTGTATAAAAGGGGGGTTGGGTATGGAGAAGAGATTTCTGTTTGTCATCGTAATTCTAATGATAATTTTACAGACAGGCTGCGGGAAAAAGGTTTCGGAGGTTGATTTGGGGAATCTGCAAAATGTAAATGGAGATTATCAGTATAAAAATATTTCGTGGGGAAGCGCTATGGCGGATGTGGAAAAGGTTTTGGGCGTTTCGTTCGGTCAGGCCGACCATGAAACGGAGCAAGGAACAACGTACATCGTGCAAGGAGCGTATGCAAAGGACGGAATTCCGGCAGTCCTTACCTGTGAATTTGACCTGGCAGGAAAGTGCAAGTTGGTAGGTTTTCGCTTTAAGCCGGGAGCAGAAAGCGCACAAGCCTTTTGGGAGAATTTGATTAAGGAACTGTCATCCCAATATGGGGACGCGGCTCCTGAAATTCATGAGTCTGTGGTGGAACTTACCCAGACTGCAATACGAAATGAAGTATATTTATGGGAGAAAAACCTTACCATACATACAGTGTTGTCCGCAACGAAAATTTCCATGGATGATACCATATCCGGGATTGAAGTGAACGTATATCTGGTGCCGGAAGGCAGATAGAACAAATGGCGGTTTTCACCATTTTTTGATAACAAAAGTGTTGACATTTCCTGTATTTGGGACTATACTTTTTTATAGTAAAAGATGATGATTATAGTAAGAGTGGCTTGACGGCCACTCTTACTTGTATGTTTGAGACTTTTTTAAGGCGTGTTTGAAACAGGAGGCAGGATATGTCCCGCAGGGAAGAATATGAAGAAAAGACAGAAAGGCTTTTAACACCTATTGCGGAAGCAAACGGTGTGTCTATTTATGATGTGGAATATGTGAAAGAGGGCGGCAATTATTATCTGCGTGCCTATATTGATAAACCGGAAGGCGTGAACATACAGGATTGTGAGAATGTCAGCAGAGCGTTGTCCGACGGTCTGGACAGGGAGGATTTTATTCCGGATGCTTATACGCTGGAAGTCAGCAGTCCCGGATTGGGGCGCACGCTGAAAAAAGATAAGCATTTGCAGGCAAGTATGGGGCAGGAAGTGGAGATTAAACTTTTTAAACCTGTGGATCAGCGTAAAGATTATGCAGGAATATTGGACAGTTTTGACGCGGACAGCATTACTGTTTTAGACGAGAATATACGGAGGAGTTTTAAGCGTGCGGATATTGCCGTAATTCGACTGGCGCTTGATTTTTAACTATCGATTATGTAATTTAGACCAGGCATAGAGCCGGGAATGGAGGAAATGATGAACAAGGAATTGATGGAAGCACTTGACATTTTGGAAAGGGAAAAGGAAATCAGTAAGGAAACCTTATTTGAAGCTATAGAAAATTCGCTGTTGACCGCATGTAAGAATCATTTCGGCAAATCGGACAATGTGAGAGTGGAAATTGACCGGGAAACCTGTGATTTTCTGGTGTATGCGGAGAAGGAAGTCGTTCCCACTGCGGATGATGTGGAAGACAACTGCCTGCAGATTTCTTTAGAAGATGCCAAAGAGCTTTCCGCCAGGGCGCAGATAGGAGATATGCTTCATGTGGAGATCAAGTCCAAGGAATTCGGCCGTATTGCTACTCAGAATGCGAAAAATGTAATTTTGCAAAAGATTCGGGAGGAAGAGAGAAGCGTAATATATAATCAGTATTTTGAGAAAGAAAAAGACGTGATTACGGGAGTTGTACAGCGTTATGTAGGGAAGAATATCAGCATTAACCTGGGGAAGGCGGATGCAATGCTCAATGAGACGGAGCAAGTAAAAGGAGAAGTGTTCAGACCCACAGAGCGCATCAAAGTTTACATCCTTGAGGTGAAAAATACACCCAAAGGTCCCCGTATCAATGTAAGCCGGACGCATCCGGAGCTGGTGAAAAGGCTGTTTGAATCTGAGGTGACAGAGATTAGGGACGGGACGGTGGAGATAAAAAGCATTGCCAGGGAGGCGGGAAGCAGAACAAAGATTGCAGTGTGGAGCAATAACCCCAATGTGGACGCGGTGGGGGCGTGCGTAGGGATGAACGGCGCCAGAGTCAACGCCATTGTGGAGGAATTGCGGGGAGAGAAAATAGACATTGTAAATTGGGATGAAAATCCAGGGAATCTGATTCAGAATGCTTTGTCCCCGGCGAAAATAGTGGCGGTGTTTGCAGATCCGGACGAGAAGACGGCAAAGGTTGTGGTTCCTGATTATCAATTGTCCCTTGCAATTGGCAAAGAAGGACAGAACGCCAGACTGGCGGCCAGGCTGACCAATTATAAAATTGATATTAAATCCGAAACCCAAGCGAAGGATGCTCCCGGCTTCCGGTATGAAGATTACCTGGAAGATGATTATGATGAGGAAGACGATTATGACGAATATGATGTTCAGGACGGGGACGGTCATTATGAAGACTATGGTCAAGGAGAAGTGGACCAGGAATATGACGGAGCCCAGGAATTATATGAAGGCCGTGTGGATTCGGAGTATGAGCCCAGGGAATCGGATATGAGTTATGAAGATGCAAGTAATTATGAAGGGGATGGAAATCAGGAGGAAGATGAGGGGTAGGATGTTTTATGGCAAAAAAGGTTCCTTTGAGACAGTGTGTAGGCTGCGGCGAAATGAAGGGAAAACGAGATATGATACGGGTCCTGAAGACGCCTGAAAACGAGATAAGTTTGGATGTAACAGGAAAAAAGAACGGAAGAGGCGCATATGTTTGTAAGAGCAGAGAATGTCTGCTTAAGGCCAGGAAAAACAAAGGCCTGGAGCGTTCCTTCAAAATGAGTATTCCAAATGAGGTGTACGATACTTTGGAGGAGGAATTTGAGAAACTTGAAGCAAAATAAGATTTTATCCCTTTTGGGAATTGCAATGAAAGGACGTAATCTGCTCAGTGGCGAATTTCAAACCCTGGAGGCAGTCAAAAAAGGCTCCGCCATGCTGGTAATCATTGCAGAGGATGCGTCGGATCGTACCAGAAAATTATTTACCGATAAATGTTCTTTTTACCATGTTCCGGTGGTGGTGTTCGGCACCAAACAGGAGCTTGGAAGGGCAATCGGAAAAGATTTGCGGTCATCGTTGGGCGTATGCGATGCGGGATTAGCGGATGCGATCATGAGACAACTGGAAGAAAAGTAAAGCGCCGTTTAAGGCAGAAATGGAGGAAGGCATGGCGAAAATAAAGGTACATGAACTTGCAAAAGAATTGGCGATGCAAAGTAAAGATATTGTAAGTTTTCTGCAAAAACAGGGAATTGAAGCAAAAGCCGCACAAAGTTCTATTGATGAAGAGGCAGCCGGGTTGGTGCGCCGGACATTTGGAAAGGCGGTGCAGGAATTGGATATACAAGCGGGGGGTAAGCCGACAAAGGAATCGGCGAAGGAAAAAGAAGGAAAGCCAGTGAATGAATCGAAGAGGGAAAAGGAAGAAGCAAAGCCGGTGAAGGAAACGGCAAAGGAAAAGGAAGAAGTTAAATCTGTGAAGGAATCAACAAAGAGTAAAGAAGAAATGAAATATGTAAAAGAAACGGCAAAGGAAAAGGAAGAAGTTAAGTCTGTGAGAGAATCGGTAAAGGAAGAAACAACGAAAACTGTAAAAGAAGAAGCAAAGTCCGCCAGGCCGGTAAAAGAAGCCTCAAGGCAGGGTAAGGCATCGGACGCCCAGGCGGGTGATGCGCCCAAAAAGAAAAAAATTATTATTATCAATAATCCTCAAAATTCTGAGCGGCCGTCCCAGGGAGGCAGCAACAGGGCTCAGGCAGGGCAGAATAACAAAAATAGGCATCAAGGCGGTCAGAGTCAGGGGCAGACGCAAAATAGGTCTCAAAATAACCGCAATAATCGGAAATCTCAAGCACAGGCTCCGGTACGGCCCATAAAGCCATTGACGCCGCCCTCGCCTACACCGGCAGTACAAATGGTACCGCCCAAGCAGCCTACGAAGGCGCGTCCGGAACAGACAGAAGTTCGTCAGCAGGAGAAGGCGCCTGAAACGCCCCAGGTTCAAATACAAAATGAACGCCAGCAGGAAAATCGAATTGAGAGAGGACAAAATGGGGGGAATCTGCAGGAGAAATCTCTCAGAGAAGGAAGACCTCAGAATAATCGCGGCCTGGACGGCAGCCCTCAGAATAACCGCAGCCGGGATGGGGGAGAAAGTCGGGATCACCGGGATAATAGAGAAAATCGAGAAAACAGGGATAACAGAGACAATAGAGAAAATCGAGAAAACAGAGACAATCGGGATAACAGAAACAACAGAGATAACAGAAGCGGCAGAGACGGTCGAGACAACAGAGGATACAACGGTCAGGGGAACAGACAGGACAGGGGACAATCACAGACAAGAGGAGGCAATGGTCAAAATGCCAGATATCAGGGCGACAGGCAGAACGGATATCAGAGAAATGGCAGGCCGGGTTCTGAAAACGGTCAGGGTGATCGCCGTGGTCCGGGGGCTGGTCAAGGCGGCGGTCGTAATTTCAACGGTAGTCCGCGCGACGGCAGAGGCAATGGAGGGCCGGGCGGCGGATACAGAGACAATAAACCGGGTAAGGGATTCGTGGGAGAAGCGCCTACGAAGGATATGGAGAAAAAGCGCGAGGAAGATAAGAGACGCGCAAACAGCCAGGAGAAAGATAAACGTTCTAAGAAAGACCACATCTATGAAGAAGAGGATACACTGAAAAATAAACCGGGCAGATTTATCAAGCCGGAAAAGAAAAAAGAAGAAGTGGTTGAAGAGGTCATTAAGGTAATTTGTCTTCCGGAAATGATTACCATCAAAGACCTGGCAGAAAAAATGAAACTGCAGCCAGCGGCAATCGTTAAGAAATTGTTCCTGGAAGGCAAGATTGTTACTGTCAATCAGGAGATTTCTTATGAAGATGCGGAAAATATCGCAATGGAATATGATATTTTGTGTGAAAAAGAAGTCAAGGTTGACGTAATTGAGGAATTGCTGAAAGAAGAGGATGAGGATGAAGCGGTTCTTGTAGAAAGACCCCCTGTTATCTGCGTTATGGGACATGTGGATCATGGTAAAACCTCATTGTTGGATGCCATTAGAAAGACAAATGTTACCGATAAAGAAGCCGGAGGTATTACACAGCACATTGGTGCGTATACTGTAACTGTGGGTGGAAGGAAGATTACTTTCCTGGATACGCCGGGACATGAAGCGTTTACAGCTATGCGTATGCGAGGCGCTAATTCTACGGATATTGCCATTTTGGTAGTGGCGGCGGACGACGGCGTTATGCCTCAGACAGTGGAGGCTATCAGCCATGCAAAAGCGGCGGGAATTGAGATTTTGGTGGCCGTAAATAAGATTGATAAGCCTTCTGCAAATATTGACCGTGTGAAACAAGAATTGACGGAATATGAACTGGTTGCCACCGACTGGGGCGGGAATACCGAATTTGTCCCGGTTTCCGCGAAATCCGGCGAGGGCATTGAGAATCTGTTGGAAACCATACTGCTTACGGCGGAAATTCTGGAATTAAAGGCAAATCCTGACAGACGTGCAAGAGGGCTTGTGATTGAGGCGGAGTTAGACAAAGGAAGAGGTCCGGTTGCCACCGTACTTGTACAAAAGGGTACGCTGCATGTGGGAGATTTTATTTCTGCAGGTGCATGCCACGGCAAGGTCAGGGCTATGATTGATGATAAGGGCAGAAGGGTAAAAGAAGCTACGCCTTCCATGCCGGTAGAGATCTTGGGGTTATCCGATGTTCCCAGCGCGGGAGAAGTATTCCTGGCGCATGAAAATGACAAGACCGCCAGATCTTATGCGGAGACTTATCTGGCACAGAATAAAGAGAAAATGCTTGAGGACACCAAGAGTAAGATGTCTCTGGACGATTTGTTCTCTCAAATTCAGGAGGGCAATCTGAAAGAGTTGAATCTGATTGTAAAGGCCGACGTGCAGGGCAGCGTGGAAGCTGTAAAGCAGTCCCTTTTGAAGCTGTCCAATGAGGAAGTGGTAGTGAAGTGTATTCATGGCGGCGTGGGTGCGATTAATGAATCGGATGTGACGCTGGCAAGCGCTTCCAATGCTATTATCATCGGCTTTAACGTGCGGCCGGACGCCACTGCAAAGGCTACGGCAGAGCGTGAAGGCGTGGATGTGAGATTGTATAGGGTGATTTATCAGGCCATTGAGGATGTGGAAGCCGCAATGAAGGGCATGTTAGACCCTGTATTTGAAGAGAAAGTGCTGGGCCATGCGGAAGTTCGACAGATATTTAAGGCTTCCCAGATTGGTAATATTGCAGGTTCCTATGTGTTAGACGGCATACTGCAGAGAGGATGTAAGGTCCGCATTACCAGGGAGGGAACACAGATTTATGAAGGAGCCCTTGCCTCTTTGAAGAGATTTAAGGATGATGTGAAAGAAGTGAAAGAAGGATTTGAATGTGGACTTGTATTTGAAGGATTTGACCAGATACAGGAGCTGGATTTGGTCGAAGCATATATTATGGTGGAAGTGCCAAGGTAGGGATGATTAAAGTTCACATTTCATGGGGGCAGGAATACTACCTGATTGGTACGTGCGCAAGAGGGTGTGTAAACACCCCTCTTTCAGAGCACAGGGGGTATAAAAATGAGAAAAAATAGTGTAAAGAATACTCGTATCAATGGAGAAGTGCGTAAGGTACTGGCTGAGCTTATTCGGGGTGAGATTAAAGATCCCCGGATAAGTCCCCTGACAAGCGTGGTGGCGGTGGAAGTGGCACCGGATTTAAAAAGCTGTAAGGCATGGATCAGTGTGTTAGGGGATGAAGAAGCGAAAACTGCCACGCTGGAAGGTCTGAAAAGTGCCGAAGGCTTTATTAAAAGACAATTGGCCAAAACAATTAATTTGCGAAATACGCCGGAAATTACTTTTGTTGTAGACCAGTCCATTGAATATGGAGTCAATATGTCTCATAAAATTGATGAAGTTATTGCACAGGATAATCGGAAGGTGTGACCAGGAAGGGGCAAAGGAACCGCAGAACCACAAGGAAAGGATTTTGCAGGCATGTTTCAGGAATAGCATGGTGCAGTTTTGCGGATGACGTCAATGAGATCGAAGCTCCATGAGGGCAGGAATGAGGTAAAGGTCATGTTGGATTTATTGGAAGAATGTAAGGATGCAGGACGAATTGGCATTAGCGGACATATCAGGCCGGACGGCGATTGTGTGGGCGCATGTCTGGGGCTATGGCAATATCTGAAAAAAAGTCTGCCCCAGGCTTATGTGCGGGTGTTTTTAGAGAAACCGGCGGATATTTTCGCAGAAATAAAGGGGTTCGATGAAATCTGTTCCGAATTTCCCGAAGAAAAACCTTTCGATGTGTTTTTTGTTGTAGATTGCGGCGCGGACAGGCTGGGAATGGGAGAGAAATATTATAAGGCGGCGGGTAAAACTATCAATATAGATCACCATATCAGCAATTCCGGCAGCGGCGATATCAATTATATTAAGCCGCAGGTGGGGTCTTCCAGCGAGCTTGTCTTTGATTTGATGGAGGAGGACAGGCTTGACGCTGAGATAGCAAAGGCAGTTTATATTGGAATCATCCATGATACGGGCGTATTTCAATATTCCAATACAAGTCCGGCCACAATGGAAAAGGGAGCGAAGCTGATTGGTTATGGCTTTGATTTTCCCAGATTGATTCAGGAGACTTTTTACCAGAAGACGTATTTACAGGCGCAGGTGATGGGCAGGGCGTTGATGGAGAGTATCCGGTTTATGGATGGGCGCTGTATTGTAAGTGCGCTGGACCGTAAGGTGATGGATTTCTATAATGTGGAACCGAAAGATTTGGATGGAATCGTCAATCAGCTTCGCAATATTAAAGGCGTGGAGTGTGCGGTATTCATGTATCAGTCGGATCTGCTGGAATATAAAGTGAGCCTTCGTTCAAGCGAAAAGGTAAATGTGGCGCAGGTTGCGGCTTATTTCGGCGGCGGCGGTCATGCCAGGGCGGCTGGCTGTACCATGAAAGGGACTTTCCATGACTGTATTAACAATTTGTCATTACATATTGAACGGGAATTGGATAAAACATGATAAACGGAATTATTGTTGTTCACAAAGAAGCAGGTTACACTTCTCATGATGTTGTTGCAAAAATGAGAGGGATCTGTAACCAGAAAAAAATAGGGCATACAGGGACGCTTGACCCGGAGGCCACAGGGGTGCTTCCTGTCTGTCTGGGCAGCGCCACAAAACTCTGTGATATGCTTACGAATCAGGAGAAAGAATATGTGGCGGAGCTTTTGCTGGGAGTGGAAACGGATACCCAGGATATGACAGGACAGATTTTGAACAGGCGTCCGGTGAATGTATCTGAAGACAGGGTGCGCAGTGTGTGTGATTCTTTTATAGGAGAGTATGCACAGGTTCCTCCCATGTACTCTGCCCTGAAGGTTCGTGGGAAAAAGCTGTATGAACTGGCAAGGGCGGGGAAAGAGGTGGAACGCGAAGCCCGTCCGGTGCTGATTCACAGACTGGAGATTTTGGAGTGTAGACTGCCCGTTGTGCTGTTTCGGGTGGTTTGTTCCAAAGGTACTTATATCAGGACGCTTTGTGCGGATATAGGAGAAAAGCTGGGATGCGGCGGTACCATGAAGAGTCTGCAGCGCACAGGAGTAGGAAGTTTTCATCTGGAGGACGCCCTTACGCTGGACAAGCTGCAGCAAAGGAAGGATGAGGGAACTTTGGCGGAGGCAGTTTTACCTGTAGACAGTGTATTTGAAGCCTGTGGGTCTCTTCATGTAAGGCAGGAATATCTGAAGCTGTTAAAAAACGGAAATGTGCTTTTGGCGGAACAAATGGAAGAAAAATCGGTATATCCGCCGGGGGACTGGGTGCGGGTATATGAACCGGAGGGCAGTTTTGCCGGAATTTATACCTATGATGAAGAACGCAGATGTTATAAACCGATGAAAATGTTTTTGCCATTATAATTAGGCGTGTGGCATGTTCCGGGAAGGAAAGAGGGATTTGATTGGAAATAATCGCAAATACGGTACAATTTTATCTGCAGAAAGAAACGGCAGCCGCCATTGGAAAGTTTGATGGGATTCATATGGGCCACAGAAGGCTTTTGGAAGAGATCTTATCCCGCAAAAAAGATGGTATGGCTGCCTGTGTGTTTACGTTTGAACCCTCTCCGGCGGTTTTGTTCGGGGGCGGAACACAGGAAGGACAGGCTTTGTCTCGCTATGTTTTGAATACCAGGGATGAGAAACGCTTTTTATTTGAGCGCATGGGCGTGGACATTCTGATAGAGTTCCCTTTAGACAGAGAGACCGCAGCCATACCGCCGAGAAAATTTGTATATGAAATACTTGCAAAGCAAATGAATCTTCGGTTTCTGGCGGCGGGAAAGGACGTATCTTTTGGGGCGAAGGGAGCCGGCAGCGAGGCGTTGCTGCGGGAATTGGGGCCGATGATGGGATTTGATGTCAAGACCATTGACAAGGTATGTCTGGACGGGCGGGAGGTCAGTTCCACCCTGGTCCGCAGCAAAGTGGAAGAGGGCGATATGGGGACGGTGGAGCAGTTGCTTGGTATGCCGTATATGATTGCCGGAAAAGTGGAAAGGGGAAACAGAATCGGAAGGACTTTGGGCTTTCCCACCATCAATATACGGCCTGGAGAACATAAACTTCTGCCTCCCAGAGGCGTCTATTTTTCACAGGTACGATTTGGGGGGAAGATGTACCGGGCCATCAGCAATGTGGGCTGTAAACCTACGGTGTCGGAGAACCAGGTTGTGTGGGTGGAGACATTTTTGTATGATTTTGAGGAAGAGATTTATGGTCAGGATGTGCAGGTCTATCTATGTGCATTCCACAGACCGGAACGACGGTTTGACAGCCTGGAGGCTCTGCGGAACCAGCTTAGGGAAGATATCCGACAAGGTGCGGCTTTTCGGTAAATGATAAGGGATATTTTCAAAAATTACTTGTAAAATTTTGTCTTTTCCCGTAAAATTGTAATCAGTGAAATAAGCTATGCCTATAACATCTACTGAAGGGAATAAATCAAATGAATGCAAGTATAATTTTATCAATGGCAGGTGGTCTGGGGCTGTTTTTGTTTGGTATGCGGGTGATGAGCGATTCCATAGAGAAGGTAGCGGGCGCCAAACTTCGTCGTATTCTTGAAATTTTTACCACCAACCGTTTTACCGGTATGGTGGTAGGTATTGTATTTACCGGAATTATTCAGTCATCATCGGCATGTACGGCCATGGTGGTCAGTTTTGTCAATGCCGGTCTGATGAATTTGTATCAGGCGGCGGGCGTTATCTTTGGTGCCAATATCGGTACAACAATTACTTCCCAACTGGTATCTTTTAACTTATCCGCATATGCCCCTTTGATTTTGCTGGTTGGGGTATTGACGGTGATGTTCTGCAAAAATGACAAAATCAAGAAATTTGCGGATATTATCATAGGGTTCGGAGTACTCTTTCTGGGACTTAGCACCATGTCAAGCTCAATGGAAGGGATGAAAGAGGTGCCGGAAGTGGTAAATTTAATCGGTTCTCTGCGGAATCCCTTTATGGGTACGCTGGTGGGATTGCTTCTGACTACCATTATCCAAAGTTCCTCCGTGACAGTCAGCATTGTTCTTTTGTTAGCAAACCAGGATTTGCTTTCGCTGTCGGTTGCACTGTACATCATTTTGGGCTGTAATATCGGCGCTTGCGCTACGGCGCTTCTGGCCTCTATGGCGGGGAAAAAAGACGCAAAGCGAGCCGCGCTGATTCACTTTTGGTTTAATGTAATCGGAACGGTTATTCTGTATGTTATATTGTTCTTAGCAGAGGAGCCTGTGATGGATGCGATTTGGGCTGTCTCTGCAGATAAGGGACGTTTTGTGGCAAATGCCCATACCATTATCAAGATTTTCCAGGTAATTATTTTGTTCCCCTTCTCCGGCTGGATTGTGAAACTGTCCTGTGCATGTGTGCGGGGGGAAGACAGAAAGGTAAGCTATCGGGAGAGTCATCAGTTGAAATATATTGGGGATAAAGTGGTATTCAATCCGGCCACTGCCGTTGTGGAAGTAATCAAGGAATTGGACCGTATGGCTTCTTTGGCCAACGAGAATCTAAATCGTGCCATGAATGCGTTGATTACCATGGATGACGAGGACATTGCGGAAGTGTATGAGGTGGAGAAGAATATTGATTTCCTGAATCATGCCATTACGGATTATCTGGTGAAAATTAATCAAACCACCCTTCCTATTGAGGATTTAAAGAGTCTGGGCGCGTTGTTCCATGTGGTGAACGATATCGAGCGCATTGGCGACCATGCGGAGAATGTGGCGGACGCCGCTGTGAACCGAAAGGAGTCGGGATTTACTTTCGGCAAAGAGGCGCAGAAAGAGCTTGGAGAAATGCTGGATATGGTAAATAAGCTGATTGAGTATTCTGTGCATATGTTTGCCACAGGGGACGAGCGGCATATGCAGGACATTATCAGTCTGGAAAATAAGGTGGACGCGAAGGAAAGGGAAATGCAGAAGACTCATGTACAGCGCCTTGCGAGAGGGGAATGTTCGGCGGAGGCCGGTATGGTGTTTTCGGATATTGTGTCAGGCCTGGAACGTGTGGCGGATCATGCCACCAATATTGCTTTTTCCATTATCAATGCGGAGAAAGAGGCGGAGACTGGGGAAGAATAAGGGATTGAACTGTTACGAATTGTTACAAAAGTTAAGGGAAAATATTTCCTGGTTATTGACATATACTATCTTGCCCTGTATAATTGAAAAAGTGGCGTAATAAATCTGTAACAATTTTGCAATACATAGGAAAGTAACAGGGGTAGGATACATGAAATTTGTAAGCAGTTTTATGACAGATAGAACTCAATTGGAGATTGGAAATAAGACAGGAAGCAGAAATTATATAAACAATAAAAAAGTGATGGCAGTTTCCGCGGGGGTGGTATTGTGCCTGGCGTTTTCACCCATGCAGGCAGCCGCGGCGGAAGGTGATTCTGTTCTGAAATCGGCGGGAATTACAACCGTTTTGCAGACAAAACTGTCCACGGAGGAATATATTGAACTGGCGCAGCAGGCAGTGGGGGCGGCCTGGGGATATACCAACATAGGCATTGCAAATGTGGAGAGTGGGAATCTGAATGTGAGAGAGACGCCGTCCCTTGATGGAACATTGGTGGGGAAAATGCCCAAAGATTCGGTCTGCGAGGTGTTAGACAGCGGAGACGGCTGGGCGCATATTGTGTCAGGCGAGGTAGAGGGGTATGTCAGTTTGGAGTATCTGCTTACAGGGCCGGATGCAAAACTGAAAGCGGCGGAGCTGGTGCGCACGGTAGTCATTGTGGATGCGGATGGTTTGAATGTAAGGGATCAGCCCGACTTAGAAAGCACAGTGCTGACAAAGGTGCTTCATGGGGAGGAATTGGATTATATAGAGACATTGGACGGCTGGATTAAGGTATTCATTGATGATGCGGAGGCATATGTATCGGCGGAATATGTTACTGTGGAAGATAAGCTTCCCACAGCGATTACGATGTCTGAGCTTGTGTATGGAACCGGTGTATCAGATGTCCGCGTGGAATTGGTGGAGTATGCAAAGCAGTTTTTGGGGAATCCTTATGTATATGGCGGCACCAGTCTGACTAAGGGCGCGGATTGCTCCGGATTTGTCATGAGTGTATTTCAGAAATATGGTGTGTATCTGCCCCGTACTTCTTCCGCGCAGGCTGGCAGCGGGACGAAAATTTCGTCAGGCGATCTTCAGCCGGGAGATCTGGTATTCTATGCCAACAGTTCAGGAACGGTCAATCATGTGGCACTTTATATCGGCAACGGACAGGTAATTCATGCCAGCAATGAGAGAACAGGTATCAAGATTAGCAAGTATAATTACCGTACCCCTGTGAAGTGCACAAGAGTGCTGTAAATAAAAAAACCGGTTTACATTTTGTCCGGGATGTGCTATGATATATGAGGTTTAGCCGATGCTCAGATATGGGATACTCCGACCCGATCTTAGTGTCAGGCGATATAAAGTGACAGGAGGAAAACAAATGATTTCAAAGGAAAAGAAGACGGCAATTATGAATGAGTATGCCAGGACCCCTGGGGATACTGGTTCACCTGAGGTACAGGTGGCGGTTTTGACCGCAAGAATTAAGGAGCTTACCGAGCATTTGAAGGAGAACCCGAAGGATCATCATTCACGCCGCGGTATGTTGAAGATGGTAGGACAGAGGCGCGGGCTGTTGGATTATCTGAAGAAGAAGGATATTGCAAGATATCGTGCTCTGATCGAAAGGCTTGGATTAAGGAAATAAAGCAGTGCGGAACGGAGGCTTGCCGGAGAAATCCGGTTCCTCCGTTTTCCCATTTGTGTAAGAAGTCATGTTTTTGAAGCTGCAGTTGCATTGCTTCCGGAAGGGGGCATAGTATAACAGGATAATCCGGAGCAGAAGTATGTTCCGAGACCGCTGAAAAGGATGTGGATTTCCATGTTTTTTTCAGTAGTTTCGGTATCTTCTGTTCCTGTTTATACATGGGCCGAGGGCCTAGAAATGATTATGAAACAGCCGCACAAGGCGGTGGAACGGAGGAAATTATGTACCAGACCTATGAAATGGAATTGGCCGGGCGTACACTAAAAGTAGATGTAAACCGGGTGGGCAAGCAGGCCAACGGATGTGCTTTTATGCACTATGGCGACACGGTTGTGCTCAGTACTGCAACCGCATCCGAAAAGCCCAGGGAGGGAATTGACTTTTTCCCCTTGAGCGTGGAATATGAAGAGAAACTCTATGCCGTGGGCAAAATTCCCGGAGGTTTTAATAAGAGAGAGGGCAAGGCCAGTGAAAATGCGGTGCTGACAAGCCGTGTCATTGACAGACCCATGCGTCCTTTGTTCCCGAAGGATTACCGCAATGACGTTACTCTGAATAATATGGTTATGAGCGTTGACCCCGCATGCCGTCCTGAATTGGTGGCTATGTTGGGAGCGGCCATTGCCACATGTATTTCGGATATCCCCTTTGACGGTCCCTGTGCAATGACCCAGGTGGGAATGAAAGACGGTGAATTTATCATTAATCCGTCACAGGAAGAGTGGAAAAACGGCGATTTGAATCTGACGGTTGCTTCCACCAAAGAAAAGGTGATTATGATCGAGGCGGGCGCCAATGAGGTGCCGGAGGATAAAATGATTGAAGCCATTTATAAGGCCCATGAAATCAATCAGACCATCATTGCCTTTATAGAGAAAATTGTGTCGGAAGCGGGCAAGAAAAAGCATGAATATACAAGCTGCGCCATTCCGGAAGAAATGTTTGAGGAGATGAAGAAGCTGGTTGCGCCAGAGGAAATGGAAGAAGCTGTGTTTACGGACGACAAGCAGACCAGAGAAGAAAATATCAGGAAAGTGACTGAAATGCTGGAGGATGCCTTTGCCGAGAAGGAGGACTGGCTGGCAATTCTTGGGGAAGCTGTCTATCAATATGAGAAGAAGACGGTTCGCAAGATGATTTTGAAGGATCACAAACGTCCTGACGGTCGTGAAATTACGCAGATTCGTCCGCTGGCTGCAGAAGTGGACCTGATTCCCCGCGTGCATGGTTCCGCTATGTTTACCCGTGGGCAGACACAGATTTGTAATGTATGTACCCTTGCGCCGTTGTCGGAACAACAGAAAATTGACGGCCTGGATGAAAATGAGGTCAGCAAGAGATATATGCACCATTATAATTTCCCTTCCTATTCGGTAGGGGAGACCAAACCTTCCAGGGGACCCGGCAGGCGTGAAATTGGTCATGGAGCGTTGGCGGAGAGGGCGTTGATTCCGGTGCTGCCCAGTGAAGAAGAGTTTCCGTACACCATCCGCACCGTATCGGAGACATTTGAGTCCAATGGTTCTACTTCCATGGCGTCTACTTGTGCTTCCTGTATGTCATTGATGGCTGCGGGCGTTCCCATTAAGAAGATGGTGGCAGGGATTTCCTGTGGTCTGGTCACAGGGGAGACGGACGAGGATTTTGTGCTGCTTACCGATATCCAGGGGTTGGAAGATTTCTTCGGAGATATGGATTTCAAGGTAACTGGTACCACGGAAGGTATTACCGCTATCCAAATGGATATTAAAATTCATGGACTGACCAGGCCCATTGTGGAGGGAGCAATCGCAAGGTGCCGGGAAGCAAGACTTTTTATTATGGATAATTGTATGAAGCCGGCCATTGCTGCGCCCAGGACAGAGGTGGGACCTTATGCGCCCAAAATTATTTCCATTCAGATAGATCCGGAGCGTATTGGCGATGTAGTGGGACAGAGAGGGAAGACCATTAATGAAATCATTGCCCGCACAGGGGTAAAGATAGATATTACTGATGACGGTAATGTATCCATTTGCGGTACGGATAAGGAAATGATGGACAAGGCCCTGGAAATGGTGAAGATGATTGTAACCGATTTTGAAGAAGGACAGATTTTCAAAGGAAAGGTAATTAGTATCAAAGAGTTCGGCGCCTTTTTGGAGTTTGCTCCCGGCAAGGAGGGCATGGTTCACATTTCTAAGATTGCGAAGGAGAGAATCAACCGGGTGGAGGATGTGCTGACACTGGGAGATGTGGTTACGGTCGTATGTCTGGGCAAGGATAAGATGGGCAGAATCAGCTTTTCTATGAAAGATGTGGCACAGGATTTCAGAAAGCGTTGAAGCCATAAATGTGACAAAGGAGACTGAGCGCAGGTCTCCTTTGTGCTATTTTGGATGGAAGAAAATGGAGGATGGAATATGTTAGCGAAAGAATTGGTCAAAGAAGCTTTAAGGCGTGCTTTGGCAACAGGGGCGGATTACGCGGAAGTTTTCGCGGAACACACGCAGAATAAGATATTTGATTTGATATCCACAAGGACGGATACCATAAAGGATGCGGTGATATCAGGCGTGGGAATTCGGATTTTTAAAGGAACCAGATGTGTATCCGGTTCGGCTTCTTCTCTTGCGCCGGAAGCCATATTGGATTGTGCGTCCAGGGTGGCAGATGGATTGAATGAATCCGCAGTGATAACGGATATTGTGCTGAGAGAGCGTCTGTTTGGAGACAGGCATCCAATTAAGATAGTGCCCTCCGATGTGCCAAATGCTGATAAGATAGATTACATACGTGAAATGTGTCTGGCAGCAAAGGAATATCATGAGGAAATCAGTCAGGTAACAGGGACTTTTCTTGAGGTGGATCATAAGATTCTTATTGCCAATAGTGAAGGGTTATTTGCCCAGGACAGGCAGATTCGCAGCAGGCTTATGGTGGCGGCGGTTGCAAGTAAAGATGGGGAGAACCAGACGGGCAGTGTACGGCCGGGGGCAAGGAAAGGCATGGAATTGCTGGAGGATTTTGACCCGAAGGAACTGGGCAGGAAAGCTGCCAGACAGGCTGTTACCATGCTTCATGCGGGCTATATTAAGGCCGGTACCATGCCTGTTGCCATTGAAAACGGATTTGGAGGCGTGATTTTTCACGAGGCATGTGGACATTCGCTGGAAGCTGGCAGTGTGGCGGTTGGGCGTTCTCAATTTGTGGGAAAACTGGGAACGATGATTGCCAATGAAAAAGTCACGGCCATTGACGACGGCACCATACCCAATGCGTGGGGGTCCATAAATATTGATGATGAGGGTACCCCGGCAAGGAAAAATGTATTGATTGAAAACGGTGTTTTAAAGACCTACATGATTGACAAGCTCAATGGCCGCAGAATGGGAATGAAGTCCACAGGCAGCGCAAGGCGGCAGAGTTATGAGTTTAACCCTACTTCCAGAATGACAAATACTTATATTGCGGCGGGGCAGGACAGAAATGAAGATATCATTGCATCCATAGAATATGGTCTGTACGCAAAGGAAATGGGCGGCGGTTCCGTGAATCCGGCCACTGGACAGTTTAATTTTGCCGTGGAGGAGGGATATGTGATTAGAAACGGTAAAATATGCGAGCCGGTGCGGGGAGCAAGCCTGATTGGAAAAGGCTCCGAAGTAATTATGAACATAGATATGGTGGGACAGGATGTGGCCAGAGGGCAGGGAATGTGCGGTTCCTACTCAGGGAGTATTCCGACGGATGTGGGCCAGCCCTTGATAAGAGTAGCCTCAATTACGGTTGGGGGCAGATAAGCGTAATATTTATCGTAGTTTGGGCGGTGCATAGGATATTTGTGTTCACATGCTGAAAGTGTAAAGACAGGATCAGGCGGTGGAAGGAGAGAGGTTGAAATGACATATCAGGAGTTTAAGGAGGCTGTGGTCAGGATTGCCCTGGAAAAGCAGATTTCTGATTACGAGCTTTATTATACGGAGAGTACTGGAACTTCCGTAGAGATTTTTAAGGAAGAAATAAAGAGTTATCAGACGGAAAACAACATGGGAATTTGTTTTAGATGTGTTGTGGAGGGCAAGGCGGGGTATGCCTCCACGGAAAATCTGACCGAAGAGGAAGCTGGTTTTTTGGTGGAGCGGGCGTTGGAAAACGCAAAGTCCATAGAGAGTGAAGAACAATGCTTCCTGTACAAAAAGGGAGATGAGTATGCGGAATGTGGAGAAAACAAGACGTCGGCGCCCACAGGCGCGGAGCTTGCAGACACCGCAATGAAGATACAGAAGGCAATGTATAAAGCGGACGCCCGTGTAGTGGATGGCACACAGACAGGGGTGGGATATGAGGTAAAGAAATATGCAATTTTCAATTCCAACGGCTTAGACCTGGAAGATCAAGTGCAGTACGCTTCCTGCTTTGCGACAGCGCTGGCCTCAGACGGCAAGGAGATGTACAACAGCGGCAAAAGTAAAGTGGGCAATTTGCAGGATTTTGATTTAAACAAGTTTGCAGAAGACGTGGTGGAGGATGCGGTGGCTACCATTGGAGCGGAGAGTGTGGACAGCGGTAAGTATGCCGTTGTGCTTTCTAATCAGGTTATGGCCACATTGCTTGCCGCTTATGGGGGCGTTTTTTCCGCAGAGGATGCACAGAAAGGTCTTTCTCTGCTTCAGGGGAAAGAGGGAGAGCAGATTGCGGCTGATTTTATTACCATCACCGATGACCCTTTGTATGAGGGCAGTGTGATGAAAAGGACTTTTGACGGAGAAGGAGTTGCCACGTATAGGAAAAATGTGGTGGAACACGGGAAGTTGGTCACATTGCTTCATAATTTGAAGACGGCCGCCGCCGCAGGGGTAAAGTCCACCGGAAATGCAAGCAAGGCATCTTATTCTTCCGTGGTGGGAGTCAGTCCTTTTATCTTTTACCTCCGTCCCATGGAGGGAACAAAAGAAGAATTGTTTGCGCTGGCAGAGGAAGGGATTTATGTGACAGATATCTCAGGACTGCATGCGGGGGCAAATCCGATTACGGGTGATTTTTCATTGTTGTCACAGGGATTTTTAATACAGCAGGGTAAAAAAGCGGCGCCGGTGAAAAACTTTACCATGTCGGGAAATTTCTTTACACTGCTGAAAGAGATTGAGAAAGTGGGAGAAGATTTGGAGTTCCTCAATGGAAAAGTTGGAGCGCCATCGGTACTTGTCAGGGACATTGCCGTGGCGGGAAAGTAAAAGAAAGCGAAAGATCCTCGCTGGCACTGTTTTTTGGACTGCGTATGAAGAATAAAAGGAAAGCTGTCATAGGTTTTGGAATGGTGTATGGAGGCGCGGCGAGTAGGGAAGAGGAATCTTCTCTACTCGATTTTTTTACATTTTTTTATTTTTATTTAATTGCATTTTTGATAAAAAAGTTTAATATTTAACATGGTATCAGTTGTAAGGTTTTGTGTGCCAGGTTAGGCAGGGGGTATCAATATGCGAGAAAAAATACAACGTTTTATGTGCGGCCGTTATGGGATGGACCGTTTGAATCAGATTTTAATGTTTTGTGCATTTGTCTGTCTTCTTTTTTCTTTTTTTGGCAGTGGATTCAGTTACATAATCGCTACTGTCGCAATGATCTATGCGTATTTTCGTATGTTTTCTAAAAATATCACGCAGCGCTCACAGGAGAATGAACGATATCTGAAACAGGAGCTGAAGATGAGGGGGCTTTTGGGGAAGTGGAAAAAGACGTTGGGGCAGCGCAAAAATTATCATATATACAAATGTCCCAACTGCGGACAGAAGCTCCGCGTACCCAGGGGCAGAGGCAAGATTGCCATTAGCTGCCGAAAATGTGGAAATGAATTTATGAAGAAGAGTTGAGGGAAATGGCTATGTTTGGGTATATCATTGTCAACAAAGCCGAAATGAAGTTTAAGGAGTTTGACATATACCATTCCTTTTATTGTGGAATCTGCCGGGATTTAAAAAGGAAGTATGGTGTGGGGGGACAATTATCTCTCAGTTATGATATGACGTTTCTGGCAATTTTGCTCACGGGACTTTATGAGCCGCCCACGGTACAGGCCGCTTGTAAATGTGCGCTTCATCCTTTTGAAAGTCATGAAATCAGAAATAATATATTTACGGAATATGCGGCGGATATGAATGTTCTTCTGGCCTGTTATAAATGTCAGGATGATTGGGAGGATGAAAAAAAGTTTTGGAAGCTTTTGTATGGCAGATTATTGGAAAGAAAAACCGGGAAGTTCCAGCAGGCGTATGCTGAAAAGGTCAGAACCATACGGTTGTTGATGCAGGATTTTTCTGAGGCGGAGCAGTCGGGACATGGGGATATTGATACATTGGGAGGGCTGTTTGGCTGGGTTATGGCGGAAGTGATGGCTGTGCGTGAGGACGAATGGGCGGAAAGCCTTCGGCGGCTTGGCTTTTTCCTGGGCAAGTTCATTTATATCTGTGATGCCTATGAGGATGTGGAGACAGATATGAAAAAGGGAATGACAAATCCTTTAAAGCGTTTGTTTTCAAATACGGATTTTGAAGAGGAATGTCGGACCATATTAATGATGATGATGTCGGAGTGTTGTAAGGAGTTTGAAAAACTTCCCATTTTGGATAATGTGGAAATTTTGCGCAATATACTCTATTCCGGCGTTTGGTGCAGATATGAAGCCGTCAGGGAAAAGCGGGAACAAAACGGCGCGGATAAGGCGGCGGATAAAACAGGAGAAAAGTAAGATGTATGATCCATATGGTGTATTGGGGGTAAATAGAAATGCTTCCGAGGAAGAGATTAAAAAAGCATACAAGGCATTGAGTCGTAAATACCATCCGGATGCCAATATTAACCATCCTAATAAGGCGCAATTTGAAGAGAAGTTTAAGCAGATTCAGGCGGCGTATCAGCAGATTATGAAGGAGAGGACTTCCGGCTATGGAGGCGGATTCGACAGTGCAGGGTATGGAAGAAACGGTTACGGCGGCGGGTATGGAAGAAACAATTATGGCGGCGCAGGCTATGGGAACGGTTCGGGATACGGGCAGGGTTCCTATGGCGGTTCGGGCCGTGGAAACGGTGCTTATGGGGGCTTTGGAAACGGCGCTTTTGGAGGTTTTGGCCAGGATATGGGGTATGAAGAGAACAATTATCTGCGGGCTGCAGGAAATTATATCCGCAATGGCTATTACAGGGAGGCCAGAAACGCATTGGAAGGAGTGCACGAACGGGAAAGGGGAGCCAGATGGTATTACTATAGCGCATTTGCGCATGTGGGACTGGGTAATAATGTAGCGGCATTGGAACATGCAAAGCGTGCGGCGGCGTTAGAGCCGGATAATGAAAATTATCGAATTCTGGTACGGCAGTTTGAAAGCGGGGGCAACTGGTATGAGCGGCGTCAGGCGGCGTATGGATATCCGGCATTTGGCGGCGGCAATTTATGTGTAAAAATTTGGATATCCAATATTATTTGTAATGTATGCTGCCTGGGAGGCGGATGCTGCAGCGGACATGGGATGTATTATTGTTAGGAGCGTAGTCCTGGCAATGATACATCTTTTTTTGTAAAGTGGTAATAGTAAAGTGATCCGTTAGCATCCATAAGAAAAAATTTAATGCCCCAGGGACTTGCAATTTCCATTCATCTCTATTATAATTTGATATACAAGATATAGATATAAAAACATATCTATAACACAAAATATAGAATGTAACGTTATTTGGCATGGAAAAACCGTTGGAAAAGGACTATGGCGGCGGGCAAGGAGAAGGTATGGTTAAGAAGATTCAGAAAAGGGACGGGCGTGTGGTGCCGTATGAAGAGGACAAAATTATAGGGGCAATCCACAAGGCAAACAATGAGGTGGAAGAAAAGGATCGAGCGGATGAGGCGTTGATCAAGGAGATTCTGGACGCGGTTAAGGCCGAGGGCAGAGAACAGCAATCGGTGGAGCATGTGCAGGACATCATTGAACAACATTTGGTACGGCATAATAAATATATTCTTTCCAAGAAATATATGGTTTACCGTTATCAGAGAAGTCTGCTGCGCAAATCCAATACCACGGATGAATCCATATTAAAGCTCATACGGAATGAAAATAAAGAATTGGCGGAGGAAAACTCCAACAAGAACACTCGTCTGGCCTCCACCCAGCGGGATTACATTGCGGGGGAAGTGTCCAGGGATGTGACCAGACGTCTGCTTTTGCCGGAGCATTTGTCCATGGCGCATGACAACGGCATCATTCACTTTCATGACGCAGATTATTTTATCCAGCCTATTTTCAACTGCTGCCTGATTAATATTCAAGATATGTTGGACAACGGCACATCTATCAACGGTAAAATGATTGAATCTCCCAAAAGTTTTCAGGTGGCCTGTACGGTTACCACGCAGATTATTGCCGCCGTTGCAAGCAATCAATATGGAGGACAGTCCGTCAATATTCGGCATCTGGGCAAGTATCTCCGCAAGAGTAGGGAAAAATTTGCGGCACAGTTAGACGAAGAATTTGGCAATACCATAGAAGAAGCGATGAAAGCCCAAATTGTGGAACTGAGGGTGAAGGATGAACTAAGGTCAGGTGTTCAGACCATTCAGTACCAGATTAACACTTTGATGACTACAAATGGACAATCTCCTTTTGTGACATTGTTTCTGCATATTGATGAAGAGGATGAATATGTGGAGGAAACAGTCAGGATTATTGTGGAGATTTTGGAACAGCGTCTGCAGGGGACCAAAAATGAAAAGGGAGTTTTTGTGACGCCGGCATTTCCAAAGCTTGTATATGTGTTGGATGAAAATAATTGTCTAAAAGGGGGCAAATATGACTATGTCACAAGGCTTGCGGCCAAATGTTCTGCCAAAAGGATGTATCCTGATTATATTTCTGCTAAGAAAATGCGGGAAAATTATGAGGGAAATGTATTTTCCTGTATGGGATGCCGTTCCTTTCTTTCTCCGTGGAAGGAGGAAGACGGAAAGTATAAATGGGAGGGGCGTTTTAACCAGGGGGTTGTGAGCCTGAACCTTCCGCAGATTGGTATTTTGGCAAAAGGGGATGAAGATGTATTCTGGAAATTGTTAGAACAGCGGCTTGCGCTGTGTTATGAGGCGCTGATGTGCAGACATAAGGCATTGTTGGGAACGGTTTCGGATGTGAGTCCTATCCACTGGCAGTATGGCGCCATTGCCCGTCTGCAAAAGGGGGAGAAAATTGATAAATTTCTTTTAAATGGCTATTCTACCATGTCCCTTGGCTATATCGGTTTATATGAATTGACCTGGCTGATGAAGGGGTGCAGTCATACACAGCCTTTAGGCAAGGAATTTGCGCTGAGAGTGATGGATTGTCTGAAAAATGCGGCCGCAAAATGGAAAGAAGAGACAGGGATTGGATTTAGCTTGTACGGAACGCCGGCGGAGACTTTGTGTTATCGTTTTGCACGGATTGACAGGGAGAAGTATGGGGAGATCCCAAATGTTACGGATAAGGGTTATTACACCAATTCGTATCATGTGGATGTAAGGGAGCCCATAGACGCCTTTACTAAATTTACCTTTGAGAGTGAATTTCAGAACAAATCTCTGGGGGGCGCCATTTCTTATGTGGAGGTTCCAAACCTTCTTCATAATGTGGAGGCCGTGGAAGCGTTGATTCGGTTTATCTATGATAACATCCAGTATGGAGAGTTTAATACCAAGTCTGATTACTGTCATGAGTGCGGGTATGACGGTGAAATTTTGGTCAATGAGGATAATGAGTGGGAATGTCCCCAATGCCATAATAAAGATCATGCAAAGATGAATGTGACCAGGCGCACATGCGGTTATTTGGGAGAAAATTTCTGGAATATGGGCAAGACCAAAGAGATTAAGTCCAGGGTGTTGCATTTGTGAGGAATTGTGGATATGAACTATGGGGCGATTAAGAAGACGGATGTTGCCAACGGTCCCGGTATTCGGGTGTCTCTTTTTGTCAGCGGATGTACGCATGGGTGTAAGGGATGCTTTAACAGGGAAGCATGGGATTTTAAGTATGGCAGGGAATTTACGAAACAGGCGGAAGGTGAGATAATGGAAGCATTGTCCCCTTCTTATATCAGGGGGTTAAGCGTTCTTGGAGGGGAACCCATGGAACCGCAGAACAGAGGGGAAGTGCTTTCTTTGCTGAGAAAGGTGCGTGAGCGATATCCGGAGAAGGATATTTGGTGCTATACAGGATACGTTTATGAAAAGGATCTTCTGCGGTGGATACAGGAGGAAAATGCCCAGGAGGTAGCGGAACTGTTATCCTTGATTGATGTGTTGGTGGACGGAGCGTTTGTGGAAGAAAGAAAGAATCTGCGCCTTGCCTTTCGGGGGTCTGAGAATCAGCGACTGATTGATGTAAAAGAATCCCTTAGGCTGGGCAGTACAATTATGATACCTTCCTGAAGATCAAGTTATTTTATATACTCTTTTATGGCGTCAAAGCTTTCTTTGCTGATCACATGCTCCATTTTACAGGCATCCGCCAGGGCAATATTTTCCGGAACGCCCAGGCGCATCAGCCAGGAGGATATCATTCTGTGGCGTTCATATATCATTTCCGCGATCTCTCTTCCAGAGGGCGTCAGGGTAATGAATCCGGACTTGTCCACTGTAATATGACTTTTTTCTCTCAGGTTCTTCATGGCAACGCTGACACTGGATTTTTTAAAGCCCATTTCATTTGCGATATCCACGGAGCGGACAACGGGAAGCTGTTTGCTTAAGATCAGGATGGTTTCCAGGTAATCTTCTGCAGATTCATTTATGTGCATGATTTATTTCCTCATTTCTGGTTATGTTAATCCAAAGCCGTCCTATGCCAGGCTGTTGTTTTGTGTAAAGTCAGTATAGCATTAATCCTTGTTTTTCGCAATTGTGTTTGTGAGAAAATAATTATTAAAAAAGTAGAAAGAAGGAATCATACTTTATTTTATAAAACAGATGACTTTTTCCGACAAATATGATATCTTTATTCATGGAATGTTTTTGTAAACTGTCGGCGTGTTTGAGCGTATCAGAAAACTGTCGATGGGAATCAGCGTGAAAGGAAATGAATTGAGATGCCAGTTATGGATTTTCTGGACAGGAATGCCAGGTTATACCCGGATGAAATTGCTCTGGTGGAGCTGAATCCGGAGGAAAAGGATACCCGAAGGACTACATGGAAAGAATATGAGTTGATACAGGCGGACAGCTTTCAGCCCTACCGCAGAGAGATTACCTGGGGAGTTTTCAACGAAAAGGCAAATCGTGTTGCCAATATGCTCATTGGGCGGGGAATTAAGAAGGGTGATAAGGTGGCCATACTGATGTATAACTGCCTGGAATGGCTGCCCATTTATTTTGGAGTGCTGAAAAGCGGCGCTATTGCAGTGCCGTTTAATTTTCGATATGACGCAGATGAAATTTTGTACTGCGCCGAGCTTGCTCAGGTGGATATGGTTGTATTTGGGCCGGCATTTATCGGGCGTATTGAGGCAATCTGTGACAGGCTGTCAAAAGGACGTTTGCTGATCTATGTGGGAGATAATTGTCCCAGCTTTGGGGAGAGTTATCATGAATTGGTGGCCGATTGTTCCAGCCAGGCACCGGGAGTGGAGATTACGGAAGAGGACTATGGCGCTATTTACTTTTCTTCGGGAACCACAGGTTTTCCAAAAGCAATTTTACATAAACATCAAAGTCTTACCCAGGCGGCACAGATGGAGCAGAAGCATCACAGGACAACCAGGGAGGATACGTTTCTCTGTATTCCGCCCTTGTATCATACGGGGGCAAAATTCCATTGGATGGGCAGTCTGGTGGCTGGCAGCAGGGCGGTACTGTTAAAAGGAACCAAGCCGGAGACAATACTTTCCACAGTTTCAAAGGAACACTGTACCATCGTATGGCTTCTGGTGCCCTGGGCGCAAGATATTTTGGACGCTTTGGACAGGGGAGAATTAAAGCTGGCGGATTATGATTTGGACGGATGGCGTCTGATGCACATTGGGGCGCAGCCCGTGCCGCCTTCCCTGATTAAGAGATGGAAGGGGTATTTCCCTAAGCATGATTATGATACCAATTACGGACTATCTGAGTCCACAGGACCGGGGTGTGTGCATTTGGGATTGGATAATATTCATAAAGTAGGCGCTATCGGAATCCCTGGGTATGGTTGGGAATGTAAGATTGTGGACGAAACCGATAAAGAAGTGGCACAGGGAGAAGTGGGAGAGCTTTGTGTCAAGGGACCCGGCGTCATGACCTGTTATTACCGAAACGAAGAGGCCACGGCGGAGACCATTAAAAACGGCTGGCTGTACACGGGAGATATGGCCATGCAGGATGAGGATGGATTCTATTTCCTGGTGGACCGGAAAAAGGATGTAATTGTCAGCGGAGGCGAGAATATTTATCCGGTTCAGATTGAAGATTTTCTAAGGCGGCATGAAAAGATAAAGGATGCGGCGGTTATTGGTCTGCCTGACAGGCGTTTGGGAGAAAAGACAGCGGCCGTGATTGAGATTAAGGAAGGCATGACATGCAGCAGAGAAGAAATCGAAGAATTCTGCATGGGGTTGCCCAGATACAAACGTCCCAGGGAAATCATTTTCAGTGATATCCCCAGGAATGCCACGGGCAAAATTGAGAAGCCCAGGCTCCGCAAAATGTATGGGGCGGACCGTCTGGTGGAAAAGGAAAATATGGGTTAAGCCTTAGAAGGTTTTTTCTGTGGAAGGTGCAAAAGCGCCGCGCCGTTGTCTCCAAGAATGGCGGACAGTTCTTCTGCTGTCAGGCCGGAGTTTTGCAAAGTATGAATATAGTCCCCCTGGGCGCTCCAGGGGCTGTCCGTCCCAAAGAGGATGCGGTTGGCGCCGTGTCTTCGCACCATGCGCAGAAAGCGATTGGCGGAAAGGGGCGGATTTTCTTTGGGATTTCTATGGGTGCCTGGGGCTGGGGCAATGGGCAGAAGAGAGAAGGAGGTATCCAGCCACACATCTCTCCCGATAATATACTGTTCCGTTTCTTCCCAGCAAAGCCATCCGCCCATATGGGCGAGTACAAATTTTTTCGGTTTTATCCGATCCAGGACGGAGGCAATGTGCGAGGCGGAAGCGTAAGCCCTGACGGGATAGCTGATATCATATCCGGCATGAACCAGAATAACAAGGTCGTTTTCACAGGCACATTCAATAATCCGCAAATAGCGGATATCATCCAGATAGGTTTGTTGGAAAATAGGGTGCAGTTTGATTCCCTTTATGCCGTTGCCGGCGCAGTGGCGGATGATTTGCCGATAATCTTCATTGTCAGGATGGATTCCTCCAAAAGAGATCAACCCCGTTTCTTTGGTATGGGAATTGATTTCCAGTGCAAGTCTGTTGATTTCATGCTGCTGTGTGGGTTTTGTCACCACAGGGAGCAGCACCGAATAATCCACACCGGCTTCCTTCATGGAATTACGCAATGCGCCCAGGGTGCCGTTTAGATAGTTTTTGGCTCTGGCGCTTTGGGCCAGCTTACTGACTGCTCGTTCTGCAAGTTCTTCAGGAAATGAATGTGTATGAAAGTCTATAATCATAATTTCTTCCTCTTATCCTTTTTAATATGGTATCTCAAAGATATGTTTAATATATTACCCTTTTTTGGGTGCATATGCAAGCCCGGACGGGAACAGTTTGTAAGTGAACTTTTATACAATAATATCCAATAATATGATTTTATTGTCAATAATTCTGATTGGTATGTGCGCAAGAGGGTGTGTAAACACCCCTCTTTAAGCGCACAGGGGGGATAAAAATGAAATTAAAGAATGTTTTGATTGTAGTGAAAGATATGGAAGCATCGAGACAGTTTTATCATGACTTGTTTGGTCTTGACATGGTTCTTGACAATGACGGCAATATGATTCTAACGGAAGGTCTTGTGCTTCAGGATGAGAAAATTTGGAAGAAATTTCTGGGAAGGGATATTATTCCTGAGAATCATTCTTGCGAATTGTATTTTGAAGAACGAGATATAGAAGGGTTTATTGCCAAACTGGAAAAATTATATCCCTCAATCCAATATGTTACTGGGCTTATGACCCATGGTTGGGGGCAAAAAGTAATTCGTTTTTATGATTTGGACGGTAATCTGATAGAAGTAGGAACACCAATGTAACAGGCAGACGCCGGATTGGGGAACTGTAAAGAAATATAGAGGCGGAAAAGAGTGGGAAAAATAATAGAAAAATTTTACATTAGTTATTGACATCTGATTTAAGTTAGGATATACTAACAATATGAAATGATAATCATTCTCAAATAGATAATATTGATTGTTGTGACTGAGAGGAGGATATGGATATGCCGCTGTCAATGGCTCAAATGGGGGAACGTAATATTATTAAGAAAGTGGGGGGCAGAGAAGAAACCAGGAAATTTCTGGAAAATCTGGGATTTGTGGCAGGTGGTGTTGTGACGGTTATATCAAAAACAGGAGGAAATATGATTGTCAATGTAAAGGAATCCAGAGTGGCTATCGGCAAAGATATGGCTAACAGGATTATGGTATAAATGGAAAATAGCCAGCTAAGAAATGTCAAGAGGGTATTAAAAACAGTCTCGGAACGAAGGCGCCCGGAAGGGAATTTTAGCTGCGAACTTTGCAGATGAAATTTTCTTCCCCTAAAGGGGCGCTGTAGTGTAGAGACAGGAACTGGAATAGGAGGATGAAAAATGACTACGTTAAAAGATATTGCCTGTGGGCAGACCGTCAGGGTGAAGCGTTTGTGGGGGGAAGGACCTGTAAAGAGACGAATCATGGACATGGGGATTACAAAAGGGGTGGAGATTTTTGTGAGGAAAGTAGCGCCGTTGGGAGATCCGTTGGAGGTGACGGTGAGAGGATACGAATTGTCTCTGAGAAAAGCGGATGCGGAAATGATTGAAGTAGGATAGGCTGATGATCAGGCTTTATTTTTGACTATAAGTTAGTTAAAACTAATAAATAATAGAAAATGCGAACAAGCGGACAACATACGATAGAAAAACAGATCAATGGAGAAAGAAGGAGGGGTAAAATGTCTGTAAAAATTGCGTTGGCAGGTAATCCTAATTGCGGTAAAACAACATTATTTAACGCTCTGACCGGTTCTAATCAATTTGTGGGAAACTGGCCGGGGGTGACTGTGGAGAAGAAGGAGGGAAAGCTGAAAAAAACTTTTTTGAACGGGGAATCTCAGGAAGTCGTGATTATGGATTTGCCCGGCATCTATTCGCTGTCCCCCTATACGTTAGAAGAGGTAGTTGCGAGAAATTATCTCATTCATGAGAGACCGGACGTTATCATTAATATTGTGGACGGCACGAATATTGAAAGAAACCTGTATCTGTCAACGCAGATCATGGAGCTTGATATTCCGGTGGTTATGGCAATTAATATGATGGACATTGTGAGTAAAACAGGCGCAAAAATACATACCGATCAGTTGGCAGAGAAACTTGGCTGTGAAGTTGTGGAGATTTCTGCTTTGAAAGGGATTGGACTGGAGGAGGCCGTAAACAGGGCATTGGTATTGGCGGAAAAAGCAGCGGGCAGTACCAGGGTGCATAAATTCTCCGAAAAGGTGGAAGCGGTTATGGGGGAAGTAGAGGCAAAGCTGGAAAAATGTATACCGGAAGGTCAGAAGAGATTTTTTGCCGTGAAACTTCTGGAAAAAGATGATAAGATTGCTGCCCTGATGAATAAAGTGCCCGATGTATCTAAGGAAATCAAAGCGTTGGAAGATGCCTTTGACGATGATGTGGAAAGTGTTATCACCAATGAGAGGTATGAATATATCACTTCTGTTATGGGGGAATGTTATACTGCAAACCAGGGGAAAAACAGGAAGGAGAGGCTTACGACTTCCGACAGAATTGATCGTGTTGTGACCAACAGATGGGCGGCGCTGCCAATTTTTGCAGCGGTGATGTTTATAGTGTATTATATTTCCGTTACAACTGTGGGAACCATTGCCACGGACTGGGCCAATGACGGGGTGTTTGGGGATGGATGGCATTTATTGGGCATTGGCGGTTCCGCGTATGAAGAGGCTTGTGGAGAATATGGGGCGCAAATCTTGTTCACGGAAGAAGTAAAGGCAAGGGTTTTGGCGGCTGCGGACGTTTGTGTCATTGGCGCGGATAAGATTCTTGACGCCATGGAAGCGGAGGATTTCAGTGCTTTTGAAGAAGCGTACAGTTCTTACGGGACGGCTCTTTTGGAAGCGGGATATGATATTTCAGGAATGGTAGACCCTCTTTTGGAAGAAGCGCCGGATGCGGCGGAGTATGGCATATGGATACCCGGTATTCCTGTTCTTTTGGAAAATGGCTTAGAGGCGGCGGGGTGTTCCCAATGGCTGCAAAGTCTTATTCTTGACGGTATTGTAGGCGGCGTGGGAGCCGTGCTGGGCTTTGTGCCGCAGATGTTGGTGTTATTTATCTTTCTGGCGTTTCTGGAGGCGTGCGGCTATATGGCCAGAGTTGCGTTTATTATGGATAGAATTTTCCGCAAGTTTGGTCTTTCGGGCAAGTCTTTTATCCCTATGCTGATTGGGAGCGGTTGTGGTGTGCCAGGTATTATGGCGTCCAGGACCATTGAAAATGACAGGGATCGAAAGATGACCATTATGACCACTACATTTATTCCCTGCGGCGCAAAGCTGCCCATTATCGCATTGATTTCCACGGCATTGTTCGGCGGCTCCGGACTCGTGGCGGTGAGCGCATATTTTCTGGGGGTGGCGGCAATTGTGATTTCGGGTATTATTTTGAAGAAGACCAGAATGTTTGCCGGAGAGCCGGCACCGTTTGTGATGGAACTGCCCGCATATCACTGGCCTACCTTAGGCAATGTGTTCAGGAGCATGTGGGAGAGAGGATGGTCGTTTATCAAAAAGGCCGGTACCATTATCTTGCTTTCTTCCATAGTCATATGGGCCGGTTCCTGTTTTGGCAGGGTGGATAGCGGATTTGGGTTCAGTACAGAATTGGAACTTTCGGACAGCATACTCGGAGTTGTTGGAAACGGTATCAAGTGGATATTTCGGCCGTTGGGGTTTGATGATGCTGCCGCAGCCATTGCTACCATTATGGGATTGGTTGCGAAGGAAGAAGTGGTGGGGGTATTCGGGGTATTGGATTTTGCAGCCATGACCAAATCGGCTGCATATGCCTTTCTTGCGTTTAACTTGCTTTGCGCCCCCTGTTTTGCGGCAATCGGTGCCATCAAGAGAGAGATGAACAGTGCAAAGTGGACCTGGTTTGCCATTGGATATCAATGTGGATTTGCCTATGTGGTGTCGTTGATTATTTATCAATTGGGAAGTCTTTTTGGGGGATATGGGAATGTTTTCGGTACCATCGTGGCAATTTGCCTGATTGCAGCGTTCTGCTATCTGTTGGTTCGGCCTTATCATGAAAGTAAATCCCTGGATGTGGATATGAGAAAGCTGACAAAGGAAAAGGCAATGTAACGCTATACACGATCCATTGGAGAAATAGAAGTTTCAAAAAATTTATAGAGAGTTATTGACAAATGTGGTAAGGCTGCATATACTATTCATATCAATGATTTTTGATTTGAGGTGAAAGTGTGGAGTCATATGAAAAAAGTGCAAAGGTATTCAAAGCCCTGTGTGATCCCAAACGGCTTGCCATTCTGGAACAATTACGCAGCGGGGAAAAGTGCGCCTGTGTTTTGCAGGAACCGATGGACTTAACACAATCAGGTTTATCCTATCACATGAAAATTTTATGTGATTCTGGGATTGTAGTCAGTCGGCAGGAGGGCAAATGGACACATTATCGTTTAAGCCAGGCTGGAAGGGATAAAGCGGTGAAGTTGTTGTTGGCTATTACTACACCGGATGCGGACCAAGCGAGTGAATGTGTTTTATGTGATAAATAAACGCCATCGCAGCAAGATGGCGTTTCTCTTGATAATTTACATCAAAAAAAGTTGATGTGATGTTTTCAATATAGAAAGCGAGGGTTCTCTATGGGCGTATGGCAATTTATACAAGACCAGGTTTTAGGCATGAAGTGGTTGAATGAACTGATTGGCAAAGGGCTTTCTATGCTGGGGCTGGACATAGAAAAACTTGTAGGAGGAAGTGTCCGTTTTTTTCTCTATGACGTGCTGAAAATCACCATTCTGCTTTGCCTTTTGATTTTCATCATTTCCTACATTCAAAGTTACTTTCCGCCGGAGCGAAGCAAACGGATATTAGGCCGGTTCCACGGTGTGGGTGCAAATGTCATTTCTGCCTTGCTGGGGACTGTGACGCCGTTCTGTTCTTGTTCCTCCATTCCTTTGTTTATCGGTTTCACCAGTGCGGGGCTGCCGCTGGGAGTTACATTCTCTTTTCTGATTTCATCTCCTATGGTGGATTTGGGAAGCCTTATTCTCCTAATGAGCATTTTCGGTGTGAAAGTCGCTATTGTGTATGTGGCGGTGGGGCTGGTGATTGCGGTTTTGGGCGGCGCTTTGATTGAAAAATTGCACATGGAGCCGTATGTAGAAGCGTTTATTCGCAAAGCCGGGGGTGTGGACATAGAAACTCCTGCATTGACAGTACGGGAACGGGTTCAATTTGCAAAAGAACAAGTTGTATCTACTTTTAAGAAAGTATTTCCATATATTTTGGTTGGTGTGGGCATTGGCGCAGTCATTCATAACTGGATACCGGAGGGGTGGATCGAAGCTGTGTTGGGCGGCAACAATCCGTTTGGCGTTGTGCTTGCTGCACTGGTAGGTGTTCCTATGTATGCCGATATTTTCGGCACGATTCCCGTGGCGGAGGCCCTGCTTTACAAGGGCGCACAGTTAGGCACCATTTTGGCTTTTATGATGGCTGTGACCACGTTAAGTTTACCGTCCATGATTATGCTCCGAAAAGCGGTAAAACCGAAACTTTTGGCTTTGTTTGCGGGCATCTGTATCATAGGCATTATCTTTGTGGGATACCTGTTTAATATAATTCAATTTTTATGATGCTGGGGTCAAAACATAGTGTTTTCTATGTTTGAACCTCCACATGAACCTTGAAAATTTAATATTTTACAGTATATATGCCATAAGAGGCTTCATTAGCTTAGAAT
>JAAWCE010000096.1 GCA_022793065.1 Lachnospiraceae bacterium | reverse complement strand
CCTTTCAAAAGCTACTTTTATTATAGCTCATGAAAGACCAAAAAGCTTGTATTTATTGTAAAATATTAAGTTTCAAGGAACAATTGGGGCTTTTGACCCCAGCATCATTACATTACATCAAGAATTATTTTAACAGAATTTTGTTCATGTGGCAAGATTAGATAATTTTTTTAATGCAGTTTTTTGCATAATCCTTTAAGGAAGGAAAAATTTAAAACGAAAAGGATTGACACAGGTGGTATAATTGTATACAATAATACAAAATGGAATAAAAAACAAATTTGTTTTGTCAGTATCCCATTGTGGCGAATTAAAATTTGTACTTTCCATATGGAACTGTTACGAAAGGAAAGAAGAACTATGAGAGATAATGTGACTTTTCAGAACCGTCCTGTGACCATGAACCAGAATAATAATCTATTGCAGATTGAAGAGCATATGTACATTTTGGATGATGTGGAGAAACCAAATGTATTCCGCAATATGTTTCCTTATTCTGAGATACCAAAGATTCCTTTTAATGACAGGATTGTACCTCATAATATGCCAAAGGATATCTGGATTACGGATACAACCTTTCGTGACGGCCAACAGTCAAGAGCTCCTTATACTACGGACCAGATTGTCACAATCTTTGATTATCTACATAAATTGGGCGGACCTAAGGGTATGATTCGTGCCAGTGAATTTTTCCTGTACAGTAAGAAAGACAGGGACGCCGTATATAAATGTATGGAGAGAGGATATGAATTCCCTGAAGTGACCAGTTGGATTCGTGCCAGTAAGGACGACTTCAAACTGGTAAAGGAAATCGGAATGAAAGAGACCGGAATTTTAGTCAGTTGTTCTGATTACCATATTTTCCTAAAATTAAAGATGACAAGACGACAGGCAATGGAACATTATCTGAGTGTAATTAAAGAATGTCTGGAAGAGGGGATTAGCCCCAGGTGCCATCTGGAAGATATTACCAGAGCAGATATTTATGGTTATGTGGTGCCTTTCTGTCTGGAATTGATGAAATTAATGGAGCAATACGGAATTCCGATTAAAGTTCGCGCTTGTGATACCATGGGGTATGGCGTAAATTATCCAGGTGCAGTTATACCGAGAAGCGTACAGGGAATTATCTATGCAATACACACACATGCGGGGGTACCTCATGAACTGATTGAGTGGCATGGGCACAATGATTTTTATAAGGCAGTGGCCAATTCTACGACAGCGTGGCTCTATGGCTGCTCAGGGATAAATACATCTTTGTTCGGAATTGGCGAGCGGACAGGCAATACACCTTTGGAAGCCATGGTATTTGAGTATGCTCAAATCAAGGGAGATTTAAATGGAATGGACACCACGGTAATTACCGAACTGGCGGAATATTACGAAAATGAAATCGGATATCGGATTCCACCCAGAACTCCTTTTGTAGGTAAAAATTTTAATGTCACCAGAGCGGGTATTCACGCGGACGGCCTGTTGAAGAATGAGGAGATCTATAACATTTTTGATACGGAAAAATTTCTGAAACGTCCGGTTCTATGCGCTGTATCAAATACGTCCGGGCTGGCTGGCATTGCCCATTGGATTAATACCTATTATAAATTAACCGGTGACAGGCAAGTGGAAAAAAATTCCGATTTAGTAAAAGAAATTAAAAAATGGGTTGACAAGGAATATGCCGGAGGACGTGTGACAGTTTTGACAGACGAGGAAATCGTTGCATGTGTGGGGCAGGTGTGCCAGGAGTTGAATATTACTCTGTGACAGTGAGTTTTAGAAAAATATGGAGAAAGTTATTGTATCAAAGGGGTAATCGGTTTTGTGAACCGTATGGGAGGAGAAATGGGTAAGTATGATGTAAAGCAGGAAGTTACGGATAAGTACTCTCTGCGGGGGCGTGTATTTAACAAGCTGCGGGATGATATTTTAAGCGGCAGATATGCGGACCATGAAGAACTAAAAGAGGTAGCGATTGGGGAAGAAATGGGCGTCAGCCGTACTCCGGTGCGGGAAGCGTTTCGACAATTGGAGCTGGAGGGGCTGCTGCAAATTATTCCCAATAAAGGAGCATATGTTACCGGAATTACGGAACAGGATGTAAAAGATATCTATGTGATGCGTTCTCTTTTGGAGGGGCTTTGTGCCAGATGGGCTACGGAACATATTTCGGAAGCGCAGATGAGAGAAATGGAGGAAAATGTATATCTGGCAGAATTTCACGCACAGAAAGGGCAGTTGGAGCAACTGGCTAATTTGGATAATCGTTTTCACGAGATTATGTATGAAGCCTGTGCCAGCAAGATATTGGAACATCAACTAAAAGACCTTCATCAATATGTGCTGAGAGTGCGTAAAAAGACATTGGCAAAGGCGGACAGGGGATTAAAGTCCAATGCGGAACACAAGAAAATTATGGAAGCAATCAAAGCTGGTGACGGAGCGGTGGCAGAAAAACTTGCGAACGCACATATGATCAACGCTTATCATAATATGGTGGAAAACGGACTGCAAGAGGCCTATGCAGGCGAAGAAAATTCTGTATAAAAGATGAAAAGTTTTGCCCGGAAGGAATTATCAGCTATGCACTATACAGATGAAAATTCCTTCCCTGAAAAAGGGCGCTGTAGTGTAGAAACCGGAACAAGTTCCCGCAGGCGGGAACTGGAATAGGAGAGCATAACAAAATGGAGAAGATTAAAATGACCACCCCTTTAGTTGAAATGGATGGGGATGAAATGACAAGGATATTATGGCAAATGATTAAGGATGAGCTTTTGCTTCCCTACATTGATTTAAAAACCGAATATTATGACCTGGGATTGGAGAATCGGAATACCACTGATGACCAGGTTACGGTAGATTCTGCCAAAGCCACATTAAAATATGGTGTTGCCGTTAAATGTGCAACCATAACGCCAAATGGGGCAAGGATGAAAGAATACCATCTGAAGGAGATGTGGAAAAGTCCAAACGGAACTATCAGAGCAATTCTGGACGGAACTGTATTTCGTTCCCCTATATTGGTAAAAGGCATTGTGCCATATGTAAAAAACTGGACCAAACCAATTACAATTGCACGTCATGCCTATGGGGATGTATATAAGAATACGGAGATAAAAGTGTCCGGCGCCGGAAAGGCAGAATTGGTTTTTACGGCAGAGGATGGAACAGAAACCAGAGAATTGATTCATGAATTTTCCGGTGCTGGAATTTTACAGGGGATTCACAATACGGAACAATCTATCAGTAGTTTTGCAAGGGCATGTTTTGGCTATGCGGCGGATACAAAGCAAGATTTATGGTTCTCAACCAAAGATACCATTTCCAAAAAATATGATCATACCTTTAAGGATATTTTCCAGGAAATATATGACAATGAGTATAAACAGCAATTTGAGAACCTGGGCATTACATATTTTTACACCTTGATTGATGACGCTGTGGCAAGAGTCATTCGTTCCCAGGGAGGATTTATATGGGCATGTAAAAATTATGATGGTGATGTGATGTCGGATATGGTGGCAACAGCTTATGGTGATTTGTCCATGATGACATCCGTCTTGGTATCTCCCAACGGCGTCTATGAATATGAAGCTGCTCACGGTACGGTACAGCGCCATTATTATAAACATTTAAAGGGGGAAGAAACTTCTACTAATTCTATCGCAACTATTTTTGCATGGACGGGCGCGTTGAGAAAAAGAGGAGAATTAGATGGTAACAGGGAATTGGCAGATTTTGCTGATAAACTGGAAAGGGCATGTATCAAAACCGTGGAAGACGGCAAGATGACAAAGAGTCTTTCTCTGATTTCCACATGTGAGAATCCAACGATTTTGAACAGTTTGGAGTTTATTAAGGCAATTGGGGAGACTTTGGAACAGTTGCTTTAAAAATGTAAATGATAATTCCCCTATAAGGCAGTATTTTTACTGCTATATAGGGGATTATAAATATTATGATTCGGCCAATATTTCCCATTCCGTATAAAGCTGTTCAAGTTCTGTATTTACTTCGGCCTGCTCGGTGGTGATTTTTTGTAATTCTGTCACCTGAGTTCCTATATTGGGGTCAGCAAGGGCCTGATCTAATTGTTTTAAGCGTTCTTCCAAATGGGCAATTTTTTCTTCACATTTTTTTAGACTGTTTTCCCGTTTGCGAAGCTTGGCCTGTTCTTCTTTTTGTGCTTTCCAGTCCTGTTTGTTTGCAGATTCTGCAGTTGTAGGAGACAGGGGGGTATTTTTTTGAGAATTACCCCTATCCCTCCGGCTGTCGGATGCGGCAGCGGAATCAAACATGGTATTACGTTTTTCCAGGTAATAATCATAATTTCCGATATAATTTATAAATCGATGCCCGTCTAAGTCCAGTATCCTGTGGGCTGTTTTATTGATAAAATAACGGTCGTGAGATACATATAGTACAGTGCCCTCATAATGATTCAGGGCATCTTCTAGTATTTCCTTTGAGACAATATCCAAATGGTTTGTGGGCTCGTCCAAAAGCAGAAAATTGGCGTTGCTCAACATTAATTTCGCAAGTGAAATACGTCCTCGTTCTCCGCCGCTTAAATCGCTGATGCGTTTAAAGACATCTTCACCTGTAAAAAGAAAGGCTGCCAGAACATTCCGAATTTCCGTGTTGGTTAAGGTGGGAAAGTCATCGGATATTTCATCAAACAAAGTTTTTTCACTGTGCAGTACATGATGTTCTTGGTCATAATATCCCGGTTCCACATTTGCTCCTAAACGAAAATCCCCCTCGTCAGCCTGAACGAGACCGTTTAATATTTTCAAAAGTGTGGTTTTTCCCGTTCCGTTGTCTCCAATCACAGCCACATGTTCCCCCCTTTTAATTTCAAAATTGACCTGTTCAAACAGTCGATTAGATCCAAATGATTTGCTGAGACCTTCCACGGACAGGACATCGTTTCCGCTTTGCTGTCTGGGTACAAGTTTAAGCTGCATATCGGTGCGTGCTTCAGAGGGTTTTTCAAGCACATCAATTTTATTCAGCATTTTTTCACGGCTTTGTGCTCGTTTTATGGATTTTTCACGGTTAAAAGAACGCAGTTTCTCAATCACTTCTTCCTGGTGTCTGATTTCCCTTTGCTGGTTCAGGTAAGCGTGCATTGCCGCAGTGCGGAGTTGTTCCTTTTTTCGGGCATAATCAGAGTAATTTCCCATAAATGTATTACATTTTGTCCGGTCAATTTCAATGATCTTGGTGGAAATGCGGTCTAAGAAGAAACGGTCGTGGGATACAATGAGAACCGCACCCTTATAATTTAACAGATATGTCTCCAACCATGCAATAGAACTTAAATCAAGATGGTTGGTGGGCTCGTCTAAGATAATCAAATCAGGCTTTTCAAGCAGCAGTTTACTTAAGGCCACTCTGGTCTTCTGGCCGCCTGAAAGATGCGCAACGGACTTATTAAATTCTGTCTCGTCGAATCCCAATCCTTTCAACACCCCGGTAATTTCGCTTTTATAAGAATAACCGCCGTCTCTTTCATAAGTGTGTGTCAGTGAAGAATACTGTTTCATGAGCGATTCCAGTTCAGTTCCTTCTTTGGACTGCATGGCAACCTCACAGGCACGAATACGATCTTCCAACGCAATCAAATTTTGTTTTACGTCCAGAAGTTCCTGATATATAGTGTGAGAGGAGTCAACAGCGTTATTCTGTGCCAGATAACCAAAGGTTTTATTTTTTGATATGGTTACGTTTCCGTTATCAGGGGATAATTCTCCGGTCAAAATACGCAGCAGGGTAGTTTTTCCGGCACCGTTAATTCCAACAATGGCGGCTTTTTCATAGTCTTCTATGTGGAAGCTGATATTTTCTAGTATTTTAACTTCGGAAAATGTCTTTGATATATTTTGACAGGATAGTATCATAGGTTCCTCCATGTAGGCGAATGGTATGCAGCCCCGGTAATTTTTCATAAATGGAATGTAAAGCATTTTTATTTTACTGTGGATGATGGAAACTGTCAATGTAATGTGTAGATTTTAAAGGAACAACAAAGCATTCTCTTAGTTTTAACGGCGCGCGCATTGACAAGAATTTAACATTTTGATATTATGATAATGGAATGAATGAACCTATTTTTGTGGAGTATCATGTTCATGCGAATTAGCGTTTGATGATACAATTAAAATGTAAAGTTATTATTCTTTTGGAAAAGAGACATAAGTTTTTGGATATGGAGGTAAAATTTTGGAAGATAAGGAAATTTCACAGGCTGTTATCGGTCGCTTGCCCAGGTATTTCCGATATCTGGGCGAGCTGAAAGATGCGGGCATAGAGAGGATATCATCACAGGATTTAAGTGAGCTAATGAAGGTTACGGCGTCACAAATTCGACAGGATTTTAATAATTTTGGCGGTTTTGGCCAACAAGGATATGGATATAATGTGGAGTATCTGTACAATGAAGTAGGGAAAATTTTGGGTCTGGATCAACAACATCGTTTTATCATTGTGGGCGCCGGTAATTTAGGCCGGGCATTGGGAAATTATATTAATTTTGAAAAACGGGGTTTTATTTTTTGTGGGATATTTGATCAGAATCCAGACCTGTTTGGCAAAGAAATTCGCGGCATCAAAATCAGACCCATGGAAGAGATGGAGGCATTTATACGAAAAAATGATGTGGATATTGCAGTGCTGACAATTCCCAAATCGGGCGCCATAGCTGCAGCGGAAAAGTTGGTGAAAAACGGTATTAAAGCCATTTGGAATTTTGCACATGTTGATTTGAATGTGCCTGAGGGAATTCAAGTGGAAAATGTACATCTTTCGGATAGTTTAATGAAATTATCTTATAATATCAGTAAAGCAAGGGAGTAAATATCTGCCGAAAGCGGAGAGGGAAATTTGTTAGCGTACTAAGGTACGTCAGGAGGTGCGAGTATGAAAAACAATGATGAGGAAGGGCGGCAAGCGTTATTTGAACAAGCACTACAGGGAAAGAAAATTCCCATACTGACTTTGGACAATAAATGGTATCGCTTGTTGACGGAGGAAAACAGAGCCAGGGTTGCAGAGTTGGAAGAACAATTGAATGATTTGCTGAAACGTCAGGGAAAACTGAATGTGGAGACAAAGAACATCAAAAAGCTGAAAAAGAAGCTGATGGGGGAAATTGTTGCGTTGGCAGACGAAGCGGAACAGTCTCCCAGCGATGAACTTACCCAGAAGATTGAGCGAAGCAAAAAGCAAGTTGAAGAGTGTAATGAGCGAATGGAAGAATACCAGGACGAACTTATGGAACTGCCGCGTGAAATTGAAAAGGTAAATTTTCAATTGATGCTGGTTACAATGGATTGCTGTTACGACACCATGCACGAGAATTCGGATGCTATTGAGGAAATCGCCCAATGGGTGGCGCAAATACGGGTGGATTTGAAAAAGCGATTGATTAGAAAACAAGAGATGGAACAACGCAATCATGCCATTTATTCTTATATGCATGATGTGTTTGGGGCAGAAGTAGTAGAAATTTTTGATATGCAATATGATGCGGAAGAAGGGGAGAATAAAGGATAAACAGAGTACATACGGACTGGCCACATTCATTTGCGGCAGTCCGTTTTTTACAGAGGGCCGGGGCGCTGTAGTGCAGAGACGGAACTAATTTCCGCCCCAATAGAATCTGAACTAAAAAACAGTCTCGGAACGAAAGCACCCGGAAGGAATTATCAGATGTGCACTATACAGATGAAAATTCCTTCCCCAAAAGGGGTGCTGTAGTGCAGAGACGGAACTAAAATAAGAGGTTCAAGTATGGCAAAAAAATATTTTGTTACTGCATCGGAGATGCAAAATTATGATAAGAACACAATTGAAATGATTGGTATTCCTGCCTGTGTTTTAATGGAAAGAGCGGCATTGGCGTCTGTCAATGTGATAGAAACAAATTGCGAGCACATAAAAGGCAACAAATATGTGCTTATTATGGCAGGTATGGGGAACAATGGGGGAGATGGTTTGGCCGTTGGGCGGATTCTTGCGGAAAGAGGATATAAGGTAGAAATATGGCTGATAGGAACTCCTGAGAAAGCATCCCAACAGTGGAAACAGCAGATGAAAATTTTAGAACATTATCCCATAGAAATTACGGAAAAACCTGAAAGAAAATCCTATACCGTTCTGGTGGACGCACTGTTCGGCGTAGGGCTTGCCAGGGAAGTGACAGGGTGTTTTGAAGAGGCAATCACTCTGTTTAACAAGATGGAAGGCCATAAATTGGCACTTGACGTCCCCAGCGGCGTTTCGTCTGACAAGGGAGAAATTTTGGGCTGTGCCGTAAAAGCGGACCGGACGATTACCTTTGGATTTTGTAAAAGAGGACTTGTGCTGTATCCAGGATGTGAATATGCCGGCGATGTAAGGATTGCGGATATAGGTATTTCAAAGCAAAGCTTTATGGGAAAAGAACCTGGTATGTTTGCGTTGGAAGGAGAAATGGCAGAATTGCTTCCAAAGCGTAAAAAAGACGGCAACAAGGGAACATTCGGCAAAATATTGTTGGTGGCGGGGAGCGAGAATATGGCCGGCGCCGCCGTATTGGCCGCCAAAGCCGCATACAGGACGGGGGCCGGCATGGTCAAGGTAATCACACATCCCCAAAACAGAATCATATTGCAGGAAAAGGTACCGGAAGCGCTTTTTGGTTCTTATGATAATCTGGAGGAAGGGATGGCATGGGCGGATGTGATAGCCGTTGGACCGGGAATCGGAAAAGGAGAGGCTGCATTGACCTCGCTGAAAAGGGTCATTACGGAAAGCGGAAAACCACTTTTGATCGATGCGGACGGTCTGAATTTATTGGCTGTGACTCAGGAACTTGAAGAAATTCTGACAAAGCAGGGAGCGGAAGGCAGAGAAGTTGTATTGACGCCTCATGTAGGGGAACTTTCGAGATTGACAGGGAAATCCGTTGAACTATGCAAACAAAATTTGACATTTTATGGCATGGAATTGGCAGTCCAATTACAGGTGACAGTGGCGGCAAAGGATGCCAGAACAATGATTTGTCGAAAAGATTTCCCTGTCTGTATCAATGTAACCGGTAACGACGGTATGGCCGCTGCCGGAAGCGGAGATGTACTTGCGGGTATTATAGCTTCCTTGCTTGCTCAGGGAATGGACGCATTTGACGCGGCGTGCACAGGCGTATATCTTCATGGGATGGCTGGAGATTTGGTCACTGCAAAATCAGGTGCATATTTCTGTATGGCAGGAGATATTGCGGAGGCAGCGGGCATATGCTGTAGTATGTGTAAATAAATGAAAGAAATGGATTGAAAAATGACTGAGAAAAATAAGATGGATGAATGTGAAGAATTGCAGCAATATCAGAGAGTATATGCGGAAATTAACCTGGATGCAATTCTTCAAAATATATTGTATATGGAGCAGCTTTCTGCTCCGGGGACTAAATTTATGGGGGTGGTAAAATCGGATGCCTATGGTCATGGCAGCGTCCCCATAGCACGAAAGCTTGAACCATATGAAATGATCTATGGATTTGGCGTAGCAACTGCGGAAGAGGCGCAGATGCTTCGGGAAGGAGGCATCAAAAAACCCATTGTTATTTTGGGATATTCTTTTCCCTATTCTTATGAAATGCTTGTACAGGAAGAAATTCGACCTGCCATATTCCGGTTTGACACCATTGAAAAATTGATGCAAGCGGCGCAAAAAATCGGGAAAACCGTCAAAGTACATATTAAAGTAGATACAGGAATGAACAGAATTGGCATCACCCCGGATAAGGAGGGGCTTTCATTTGTTAGAGAACTTATGGGAAGAAAAGAAATTGAAATAGAGGGAATTTTCACGCATTTTGCCAGAGCAGATGAAGAAGATAAGACAAATGCGGAAAAACAATTGGGAACTTTTCAGGATTTTATCCATATGATAAAGAGGGAGCTTTTTTTGGAAATTCCCATAAAACATTGTGCCAACAGCGCGGGAATTCTGGAAATGCCTCAGGCGGACATGGATATGGTACGAGCGGGAATTGGAATGTACGGCCTGTCTCCGTCAGGGGTTATAAAATCAGATATCCCCTTAAAACCAGCGCTTTCTCTTTATAGTCATATTGTCTATCTCAAAACAATTGAAAAAGGGCAGTCAGTCAGTTATGGCGGCACATTCACCGCAGACAGAACAATGCGTGTGGCGACAATTCCAGTGGGATATGGGGACGGATACCCAAGAGGGCTGTCAAATTGCGGATATGTATTGCTTCATGGAAAAAAGGCTCCCATTTTAGGACGGATCTGTATGGATCAATTTATGGTGGATGTGTCTGAAATTCCTGAAGCAGCGCAAGGAGACAGGGTGGTATTACTGGGAAGTGACGGCAAAGAAAGAATCAGCGCGGAAGAATTGGGAGCATTGTCAGGTCGCTTTCATTATGAACTGATTTGCGGTTTTGGAAAAAGGGTTCCAAGGATTTACAGGGATAATAACAGAATTGTGAAATAAGTTTTGGATTGATATCGAATTTACCCAACCATGCAATGTCATACTTTGTCACTTGTTACACTCTTGGAAAAATAATGAATAACTCCTGAAAACCCGGAAATACTTATCCTACAGCAGTAATCTGCAGTATGCGCAAATAATACGTGAAAATATGCAGGGTATGAAACCTTACGAAAGCCAGTTGTTTCGACGAATATTGGCTTAACGTACAGGACATGGATTGGGAGGCAAAATGAGAAGAGGAGATGTATATTATGCAGACCTTAGGCCGGTAGTTGGGTCGGAACAGGGAGGAATCAGACCAGTATTGATTGTTCAGAATGATGTGGGAAACAAACACAGTCCTACGGTAATCTGTGCTGCCATTACCTCAAAGATGAACAAGGCAAAGCTGCCCACACATATTGAATTAAACGCAGCTTTATATGATATGGATAAGGATTCGGTGGTTCTGCTGGAACAACTGCGCACGATTGATAAGAAACGTTTAAAAGATAAGGTGTGTCATTTGGACGGGGAAATCATGGAGAAGGTCAACAGAGCGTTAAAGGTCAGCCTGGAGTTGGATGTTACATAACAGGCATTGTGATCGGTCCAAAAGTGAACAGTAACTTGCGAAAGAACAAACCGTTTGTATGTACACTCGGTTCTTGACGAAGTAAAGTTGAATATGGTATAATGTTGACACAAAAAAGCATTGTGTCAACTCTTGATTCCATATGCGCTAAAGCGCATGAAATTATGGTATAATGTTGACACAATAAGACATTGTGTCAACTCTTGATTCCATATGCGCTAAAGCGCATAAAATCATAGTATCATACTGACCATGTTCAAGGCATGGAATGGTCAAACGGCCATCCATATCATACTATACTAAGGGCATGAGACGGTCGTGCCATGGACGCAGGGCGTTCATGGCTTATTGCGGCGGTTTGACAATATTGATAACAGCTATGCTTTAAAATGATTTGTAATGTTAAAATAATGGAGGGAAATTACAAAATGGACGACGATGGGCCTACTGCCAGTATTATTTTTTTTGTGGTATTGCTTTTGATTGACATTTTTTTCTACGGATTCGGAGCTGCCTTAAACTCTCTGAATGAAAAAGAGATTGAAAGGAGGGCTGAGGAAGACAAGGATAAGAAATCAATCAGGCTGCGAGCGATTATCAGCAATCCCGCAGAATACGATAACACAGTGCAGTTGATTACCACATTGATTAACGTGATTATCGGTGCGGTTCATCTGGGGCATTTGTTACACACTTTATCAAGGGGACTGCAGTTTGTGGCAAAGAATCAATTCAAACTGGAAAAGATTCCCATGGAAATAATTATGGTAATTGCATCGGTACTCTCCACTTGTCTACTCTTATACATAACGCTTACCATCGGCGTTTTGTTGCCAAAGAAAATTGCGGTGAGAGCGCCGGAACAATGGGCATATACCTGTATTACGCCCGTGTTCTTTGTGACAAAAATATTTGCGCCCTTCACAGGGCTTGTTACTGTAACCACAAATTGTATTCTGCGAATTTTCGGAAACAACGGAAACGCAGGTGAAATTGATGTGGCAGAAGAGATTATAAGCATGTTAAATGAAGGGCATGAACAGGGATTGATTCAGGCCAGTGAAGCGGAAATGATCTCCAATATTTTTGAATTAGGAGATAAAGAAGCGCAGGATATTATGACCCACAGAACTAATATTGTAGCCATTGACGCGGAGGTAGCGCTGAAGGATGCAATAACCTTTATGATGGAGGGCAAAAACAGTCGTTATCCCGTTTACGAAGAAAATATTGATCATATTATTGGTATTCTCCACTTAAAAGACGCCTTGCGATATCGGGCGGGGGAAAATGAATTGAACCGACCGCTGAAAGAATTAGAAGGCTTAATGCGGGAACCCAATTTTGTTCCTCAGACCAAAAATATTGATGAGTTATTCCGGGAAATGCAAGCCGGAAAATTGCAGATGGTAATTGTGGTGGACGAGTATGGACAGACAGATGGTTTGGTTGCAATGGAAGATATTTTGGAAGAAATTGTCGGAAACATTATGGATGAGTACGATGAAGACACCGAACATATTGAAGAAAGAAGTAAGGATGAATATGTTATAGAGGGAAAGACGCCTTTGGAGGAATTGGAAGAACGTTTCGGTATTCCCTTTGAGGATGAAACCTTCGAGACCTTAAATGGTTTTCTGATTTCACGATTGGACAAGATTCCGGAACCAGATGAGCAATTTGATGTGGACTATAAAGGATTTAATTTTAAAATTCTGTCTGTTGAAAATAAGATGATTCAAAGTGTGTTGGTGACAAGACTTCCAGAGGAAGTTTCGGATGAAATAGAAGCCCACGCATCATAAATAATGAACAAAGAGAAGGAGAAATCATATGTCAGGACATTCAAAATTTGCAAATATTAAGCATAAGAAGGAGAGAAATGACGCTGCTAAGGGAAAGATATTTACCATTATCGGAAGGGAAATTGCGGTAGCCGTCAAGGAGGGAGGACCTGACCCCAGTAATAATTTTAAGCTGGCAACCGTGATTGCCAAGGCGAAGTCCAACAATATGCCCAATGATACCATAGAGCGGGGAATCAAAAAGGCAGCGGGAGATGTGGGCAATGTCAATTATGAATATGTGACTTATGAAGGATATGGCCCCAATGGTATTGCGATCATTGTGGATGCTCTTACCGATAATAAAAACCGTACTGCGGCAAACGTGAGAAGTGCGTTTACAAAGGGACAGGGGAATATTGGAACGCCCGGCTGTGTATCTTTTATGTTTGATAAAAAGGGACAAATTATCATTGACAAGGAAGAATGTGAACTGGAATCAGATGATTTGATGATGACGGCTTTGGACGCGGGCGCAGAGGATTTTAACGAGGAAGAAGACAGCTTTGAAGTTTTGACTGACCCCGACCAGTTTGAAGAAGTACGCAAGGCGTTGGAAGACGCGAAAATACCTATGATAAGTGCTGAAGTGACAATGATTCCTCAAAATTATGTATCACTTACGGATGAGACTGCGGTTAAAAACCTTCAGAGAATATTGGATATGCTGGAAGATGACGATGATGTACAGGCAGTGTACCACAATTGGGACGAATAAGAATACGTGGAAACGAGGAAACAAAGATACATGGATAAACTGGCAATTGTAGTGCCCTGTTATAATGAGGAAGAAGTTTTGAAACTTGCCGCAGATGCGTTACGGCAAGTATTGGATATGCTGATTGAAAAAAAGAAAATTGCTTCCGACAGTTTTATTTTATTTGTAAATGATGGCAGTAAAGACCGTACCTGGGAATTGATAGAGGAAGAACATTCCAGATATCCTGTTCAGGTATGCGGCGTAAAACTGGCTGGTAATGTGGGACACCAATTTGCCCTGACAGCGGGTTTGATTACGGCTATGGATATAAGCGATGTAACCATATCCATTGACGCAGATCTTCAGGATGATGTTGCTGTCATTGAGGAAATGATAGACAAATTTCATGCCGGCAGCGATATTGTATATGGTGTACGGCGGGAGCGTAAGACAGATACCTTTTTTAAAAGGACTACCGCACAGGCTTTTTATAAGCTTATGGGACTCATGGGCGTAAAAACTGTATATAACCATGCGGATTTTCGTCTTATGTCCAAAAGGGCGGTAAAGGAATTTTCAAAATATAAGGAAACCAACCTTTTTCTGCGCGGTATGATGCCGCTTATCGGTTACCAGACAGATAGTGTGTATTATGACCGAAAGGAACGTGCCGCAGGCGAATCCAAATATCCATTAAAAAAGATGCTTGCCCTGGCGTTTAACGGAATTTCTTCTTTCAGTGTAAAACCCATCAGTTTTATATTGGGAATGGGACTGTTCATTATTTTTATCTCATTGCTTGCACTTGTGTACGCCTTATTTTCCTATTTCACCGGACATGTTGTTCCCGGATGGACTTCTCTGATTCTGTCCATCTGGTTTTTAGGAGGTTTGCAGCTCCTTGCTATTGGTATGGTGGGACAATATATTGGGAAAGTTTATATTGAAGTAAAACAACGTCCTCGTTATAACATAGAGAAAATCCTGCAACATGAAACAGACGCCACAGTAAATGTATCGGAAGCAGAAGACAGGGAAGATTAAAAATGCAATGGAAAAAAATGTTACGAAATCTGATATGGTTGGTGTATACCATCATCACAGGCTGTCTTGGGGTAGGGGTGACAAGTTTACTCTGTGTAAAGGGAGGGCTTAACGCCTACTGGGGAATTTTTTTTGTTGCATTATATGCGCTGTTTGCCGCCGGTGGGATATCCCTACTTTGCCAGGGTATGTCTGCAATTATGCCTTTTGTCCAAAAGAATCGAAGCCTGTTTGTGGTTCTGGAAGCTACGCTGGCAATTACCTTTGTGGTTGTAGGGTTATTGTTTCGGATGGAGGGTGTGGCAAGTGCAAATCAGGGAGCAATCTATTATGATATGGCCAAAATGACCATGGGACAGGACATCCCGCTGGTGGTACACGGTGCGGTCTATCTCTATCTGCAGTTGCTTCACGGTGCTTTTGCCATATTTGGAAATCATTTTGCAGTAGGAATCTGGATACAGATTATCTTACAAATGGCAGCGCTTATGATTGTGTTTTTTACCATCAGGAAATTGGCGGGTGCAATGGCAGCGCTGGTTTCATTGGGATTTGGTATGTGTGCGCCGTATATGGTTGGAAATTCACTGATGCTTTCGCCGGAAATGTTGTATTTTTTTCTGTTGGTTGCTGCGGTTTCTCTTATCATTAAGGTATATTCCAGGAATTTAAAGCCCTTATTGTTTTTGCCAATGGGAGCGATGATTGCATTATTCTGCTATTTGGATGTATCAGGGTTGTTGTTGCTCATCCCGGCATTTGTAATGATTAGCTGCTGTCACGAAACGACAAAATCTGTCCAAAAAGTGAAGGCAGTTATATTTATTTTGGTTGGCGTGTGCTTTGGATTTTTTTTCTGTATATTGGGAGATGCTTTTTTTAGCGGGGCGTCTTTGATGAAAGTTGCAGGAGCATGGTTTCAATTGTATCATCCACAAGGATTTCGGGTTCCTGTTGTAGTAGAAGCGCAAGGAGTCGGATCATCAAATATTGTATTGCTGGGCTTTATGATATTTGGAATTTTCAGTTTTTGGCAGAATCCGGAAGAAGAACGCATGACAATATGTGTGCTGACAGCGGGCGTTATTATATTGATTGCAAGTTTTGGAATATTTACAAATGAGATGTCAGGTTCTTTTATATTGTATGTGACTTTTATAGTATTGGCGGGAGTGGGCGTGGGACAATGCTTTACCTTACGGCCGGGACAATCGGTAAAAGCAGATGAACTGTTGGGGGAAGAATGGGATTCTATGGAAGAAAAGCACACTACGGCTGAAAAACTTTTCCCAGAAGAAGATTCTGAAAAAGAAGATTCCATGGAAAAGGTGCAGTCCGGGAAAGAAATGCCTTTCCAGGAGATAACAACCTTTTCGGAAGAGAATTTTGAAGAAAAGGATTCCATAGAGAACAGCAACTCTGGAGAAATGCTTGCGGGCGTAATTACTGCTTCCAATGTAATTACCCCAAATGAGCGTAAAAAGCGCAGCAAGAAAAAAGAAGTTGGCAAAATGAGAGAAATCATTTTGGATTTTGATGATGAAAAAGCGGTAAAATATATACAAAATCCATTGCCATTGCCTAAGAAACATGTAAAACGTGTTCTTGAATATTCAAAAGATATTTCTTATGCAGATGAGGATTTTGACCATGATATTACGGCAGGGGATGATTATGATATTTGACTCTGGAATATAAATTGAAAAAAATGAATTTTTTTAACCAATCGGGTAATGCTAACAGGGAATGGAAAGTTCCATTGATTCTGTTAGCATTTTTAATTATGGGAGAAAAAAGATGGCACAATCAGAGCAGAAAGATGAAAAGAAGATTGAAAAAGAAGAGCACCGCGACGAGAGGATTGAACAGACTGGGCAGGCAACATTGGACGAAAATGGCAAACTGGAAAATATACACCTGATTTCTATTATTGGAGAAATTGAAGGGCATGATAACCTGTCCAATAATTCCAAGACAACAAAATATGAACATATCTTGCCCAGTCTGGCAGCTATTGAAGACAGCAGTGAAATCAAAGGTGTTTTGGTGCTTTTAAATACCATGGGAGGAGATGTGGAAGCCGGTCTGGCAATTGCGGAAATGATAGCATCATTAAGTAAACCTACGGTTTCGCTGGTATTAGGCGGCAGTCATTCCATTGGAGTCCCCATCGCGGTCAGCACCGACTATTCTTATATTGTTCCTACAGGCACCATGGTAATTCATCCGGTAAGAATGAATGGAATGGTAATCGGTGTTCCACAGACATTTGATTATTTCAAATTGATTCAGGACAGAATAACAGGATTTGTATGCAATCATTGCAGTATTGACAAAAATTCCCTGGAAGAGTTGATGACGGAAACAGGCATCTTAACAAAAGATGTGGGAACCATACTTGTAGGTGAAGAAGCCGTAAAACATGGCATTATAGACGAAGTGGGCGGCATAGATAAGGCCATTGCAAAACTTCATGAAATGATTCAGGCAAAAGGAACGGAAAGCAGTTCAAAATGAAATAGATGATGACAAGCGGGAGGAAAAATGATATAATAGAAAAACCTTTAGAGATGGGAGAGATGAAAAGATGGCTGCTTCCAGTGGAAGAAAAACATCATCTTCAACGAAAAAGAAAACTCTGAGCACTACAAGAAGCACAGGAAAAACAAAAACATCTGCCAAAACAAAAAAAGCCGATGCCAGACGAAAAGAACAAGACAGCGCTCTTTTTCATGAAATAGGACTGATTGTACTGTTTGCGGTTATGGCGCTTTTATTTTGCTGTAATTTTGGAATGATTGGGCCGGCCGGAAATGCGGTCAGCGGCGTTATGTTTGGTTTGTTTGGAATGACGGCATATATTGCGCCTCTGCTGGTATTTTTAGCAGCGGCGTTCTGGTATGCAAATGAAGGCAATCCCAATGCACTGCGAAAGTTAATTGCAGGAATCCTGCTTTTTGTCATGTTGGGAATCATTTGTGATTTATTGACTGGTCAGGAAAATGTGGAGGCAGGATACCAGGGGACGTTTATATATGAAAGTTGTCGCGACAATAAAGCGGGCGGCGGTATTCTTGCCGGAAGCATTAGTTTTGCCCTGAAGAATTACCTGGGCGTAATCGGTGCGGTGCTGGTGATTCTTGTCTGTTCCATTGTCTGTCTGATTTTATTGACGGAGAAATCTTTGATCAGTAGTCTGAAAGAAGGCAGCAATCGTGTGCGTGAGTTTTCCAGGGAAGATACCGAACGCAGACGGGAGAACGCAGAACGCCGCAGAGAGGATGCGGAGCGCAGAAAAGAACAAAATAGACGCAGAAGGCAGGAACAGGAAGAGGAACGCGCCAGACGGGAAGAAGAACGCAGACTCAGGGCGGAAGAAATAGAAAACGAAAAAATATTGCGGATGGAAAGAAAAGTGTCCGGCGTTATGCTGGATGCCACACTGCCCAAACCGACAAAAACTTTATCCAAATCAGATATGCACGAAATCACGCTGCCGGAAGAGGAAATTTTGGAGGAAACCCTGCAGCAATCTGGTTCGGAAGAAATTGCCAATACTACGGATATACAGACAAAAACCGATGAAGTACCCATGGAAGCAAAGCCCGAAACAGAACCGGCATTTGAACAATGGGATATGCCCGATTTGCCCATTAGGATACATAAAGAAGGTATGGATGATACCGAAAATGTGATACCCGAAAACGCCCCATCATATGATCAAGACGCCGGAAGGAAGGAAGAAGGGGAAATGTTTCCTTCTGACGCTGCAAGATCGGAAACAAGGGCATTATTTGAACAGGATACAGACGCTCAGAAGCATACCGGAATCATGGCGCAGGATATGGAAGCTCAGAATACGGCTGAAACATTAGGACAGGATATGGACGCCCTGGAAAATATGGAGACTTTTGAGCAAAATATGGATGTTCAGGAAAATGTTGAGACCTTTGAACAGGATATGGACGCTCAGGAAAATGTTGAGACCTTTGAGCAGAATATGGATGTTCAGGAGACCTTTGAACAGGATAGGAAGCCCCAAGAAAAACCTAAGTCCACTGCTGCTTCTGTGGGAACAGTGCGGCCTTCGGCGCCCAAATTTGCAGACACTCAGACAGGACAGAGCACAAATCAGCAGATTATGGGAGAAAAAATATCTTCCGGTCCAGGGACATTGCCCATTGAGAGCAATTTTAAAACTTTTCATGTTCCAAAACAGTATATGTTTCCTTCGATTTCTCTGCTGCAAAAGGGAGCGGCTATGACCGGAGATTCTGCGCGGGAATTGAAGGAAACAGCTATGCATCTCCAACAAACCCTAAGTACATTCGGGGTCAGAGTTACAATAACGGATATCAGCCAAGGCCCCAGTGTGACCCGTTATGAATTGCAGCCGGAACAGGGCGTAAAAGTATCTAAAATTGTAAGTCTTACCGACGACATTAAATTAAATCTGGCTGCAATGGACATCAGAATAGAGGCTCCAATCCCTGGGAAAGCGGCTATCGGCATTGAAGTCCCCAATAAAGAGAGCATACCGGTAATGTTAAGAGACCTGTTGGAGACGGACGAATTCCGAAACTTTCCTTCCAATCTTGCATTTGCGGTGGGAAAGGATATTGCGGGAAAGGTAATAGTAGCGGATATTGCCAAGATGCCCCACATGTTGATTGCAGGCGCCACAGGTTCGGGAAAGTCGGTTTGTATCAATACGTTAATTATGGGAATATTGTACAAAGCACATCCCGATGATGTAAAACTGATTATGATCGACCCTAAAGTTGTAGAACTTAGTATATATAACGGAATTCCTCATTTATTGATTCCGGTTGTAACCGATCCTAAAAAAGCTTCTGCTGCCCTTCATTGGGGTGTTGCGGAAATGGAAGACAGATACAGGAAATTTGCCGAATACAATGTGAGGGATTTAAAGGGGTATAACAAAAAAGTGGAAGCAATGGGGGAGAAAGGGGCACAAAATACCCTGAAAAAGCTGCCTCAAATTGTAATTATAGTAGATGAGTTGGCAGATTTGATGATGGTTTGTCCCGGTGAAGTGGAAGAATCCATCTGTCGTCTTGCACAGTTAGCGCGGGCTGCGGGAATTCATTTGATTATTGCAACCCAACGTCCCAGTGTGGATGTTATTACAGGGCTCATCAAAGCGAACATGCCCAGTCGTGTAGCATTTTCCGTCTCAAGCGGCGTGGATTCCCGTACTATTCTGGATATGGTGGGAGCAGAGAAACTGTTGGGAAAAGGAGATATGCTTTTTTATCCCCAGGGATATGCCAAACCAGCGCGCGTACAGGGAGCTTTTGTTTCAGATAACGAAGTCTCAGATGTGGTTGATTTCATGAAAAATCAAACGCTGGGCAATACCTATGCGGAAGAGATAGAAGAGAAAATTAAAAATATGGGAAGTGCGTCAGGAGGCGCATCCGGCAGCAGCGAAGTGGATGAGTTATTTGAAAAAGCCGGAAGGATCATTATAGAAAAGGATAAAGCTTCTATTGGAATGTTGCAAAGAGCATTGCAGATTGGATTCAACAGAGCGGCTAGAATCATGGACCAACTTAATAGTTATGGAGTGGTGGGGGAAGAAGAAGGTACAAAGCCCAGGAAAATTCTTATGAGTCCGGAACAGTTTGAGCAGTTGTTAGAGGAGGTGTAAGCATGGAAAAAAAGTTTTTGACCGATATAGAAATTGCACAAAAAGCAGTGATGGAACCAATCGGCAAAGTGGCGGAATGTCTTGATATACCAGAAGAGGCCCTGGAATACTATGGTAAATACAAGGCAAAACTCTCAGAGGAATATCTTGCCAGTTTGGAAAATAGACCACAAGGAAAGTTAATTCTGGTCACAGCCATCAATCCAACCCCACAGGGAGAAGGTAAGACCACCATAAGCGTTGGATTGGGCCAGGCGTTCGGACGTCTCGGAAAGAAAGCCATAATCGCTTTAAGAGAGCCATCCCTGGGACCCTGTTTCGGAATCAAAGGAGGCGCTGCCGGAGGAGGATATGCGCAAGTAGTTCCCATGGAAGAATTAAATCTTCACTTTACCGGAGATTTTCATGCAATTACTGCCGCCAATAACCTTCTGGCTGCATTGTTGGACAATCATATCCAGCAGGGAAATGAATTACAGATTGATACCAGGCAGATTGTTTGGAAACGATGTATGGATATGAACGACCGTGTCTTAAGGAATATTGTAGTGGGATTGGGCAGTAAACTGGACGGTTTTGTGAGGGAAGACCATTTTGTAATTACAGTGGCAAGTGAAATTATGGCAATTCTCTGTCTGGCCGAAAATATGAAAGATTTGAAAGAGCGTTTGTCAAAAATTATTGTGGCATATAATCTGTCCGGTGAACCGGTAACTGCGGGTCAACTGCAGGCGGTGGGTGCTATGGCCGCTTTGTTAAAAGACGCGCTGAAACCAAATCTTGTACAGACATTGGAGCATACGCCGGTTTTAGTACATGGCGGGCCTTTTGCCAATATTGCCCATGGTTGTAATTCCGTGCGCGCTACCAGAGCGGCCTTGAAAATGGCTGACTATTGTATTACAGAAGCTGGGTTCGGCGCTGATTTAGGTGCTGAGAAATTCTTCGATATTAAATGCCGGATTGCCGGCTTTAAGCCGGATGCGGTGGTACTTGTTGCAACAATCCGCGCCCTGAAATATAACGGAAATATTGATGAGACTGAAAAAGAGGATGCAGATCCTTTGGGGGCGTTAAAAAGAGGAATTGTTAATTTGGAAAAGCATATAGAGAACCTTCAGAAATACGGCGTGCCTGTGGTGGTAACATTAAATTCTTTTGTATCGGATACTTGGGAAGAAGTAGCATTTGTGCAGCAATTCTGTGAGGCAAAAGGATGCCAATTTTCTCTCGCTGAGGTCTGGGAAAAAGGCGGCGACGGCGGAACTACTCTGGCACAAAAGCTTTTAAATGTTCTGGAATCAGAGGAAAGTCGTTTTCGTGTATTATATGAGGATTCCTTATCTTTAGAGGAAAAAATTCAAATTGTGGCAAAAGAAATATATGGGGCGGGAAGTGTAAGTTTTATACCCGCCGCCAAAAAGCAGCTGCAAAAATTGGAAGAATTGGGATTTGGTAATCTTCCTGTCTGTATGGCTAAAAATCAGTATTCATTTTCGGATAATCCTAAACTGTTAGGACGTCCGGAAGGTTTTGAACTTACGGTAAGGGAAGTTTATGTATCTGCTGGCGCCGGCTTTGTAGTTGCCCTTACAAGAGATGTGGTGACAATGCCCGCTTTGTCCAGAAAACCGGCGGCATATGGAATTGATGTTGATGAAAATGGAGTGATCACCGGTTTGTTCTGAACCGTATATAATATGAGGTAAAACAGGTATGAAATGTCCCAATTGCGGCTCGGAAATGGCTGAGGGAAACTTATATTGTGAAAAGTGCGGTAAAGATATCCACATCGTGCCTGATTTTGAACCTGAGCTGGAACAAAATATAGAGCAGACCATTCATACGATTCTGAAAGGATTGGACGAAGACCAGAAAAAAAGGCCAGAATCGGAAAGCGCGGAAGAGGTGCAATTACATAGACACAGAACACAAAAGAAAAAGTCTTTTGTCATAATAATTCTGTTGTTGGGAGTGCTGGCAGTCTTAATTGCAGGCGGTGCGGCAGCGTGGGTATACGGCTATTATTCCAAGGAGGTTCAGGTAAGCAGGGCAGTGCGATATACTGAGGCAGGAAAATATGATAAAGCAATCTCTTGCTATAACCGGGCTTTGGAATTAGATTGCGATAACATTGAACTAATTTTCAGTCTGGCAGAAGTATATTACCTGAAAAATAATAAAATTGAATATGAATATCTTATGCGGGAGATTATCAAAAATCCTAATGCTACAGTGGAGCAATTAGAAGGCGCATACGATAAATTGATTGCTATCTATCGTGCCAGAGAAGATTATCAAACCATTAATACACTGCTGTTAGGAAGCGGTAATGAAAATTTAATTTCCACATATCAAAATTACATTGCAAGTGCGCCGGAATTTAGTGTAAAAGAAGGATATTATACAAGTATTCAACCATTGAAGCTTACGGCGGCTGGAACCGGGAAAATATATTTTACAATGGACGGAAGTGTACCCACAGAACAGAGTAGTCAGTACACGGCGCCTATTATCCTGGAAAATGGGGATTATGTTGTTACCGCATATTTTGTAAATGAAAAAGGAGTTGCAAGCGATGTGGTTACAAAAGAATACCACATTGAAAATGATGAAATCTCCCCTCCGGAAATCAGCGCGCTCAGTGGAGAATATTATTTCCCAATAAATATTGAAATTATGGGAGATGATGAAAATGTATATTATACCACTGACGGCACAATGCCAAATTATTTTTCCAATGTATATACGGGGCCAATTCCCATGCCTCTAGGAAAGTCAAACTTTAAATTTGCAAGAATTGAAGAAGGTGTCACGGGAACGGTTGCGGATAGAGTATACAATCTTACCATGAATACGGATTTTACACCTGAACAGGCAGTGGCTTCCGTGATGGAATACGCTTTGCGGATTGGAAAAATATATGATGAAACAGGGCACTTTGATGATACGGATTCATCGTATGCTTATGAATATCAATATGTGACTAATATTAACAATATAGATGACTTTTATGTGATTGCAGAAATTTTTCGAGGCGCAGACGGTTCGCTGACACGGACGGGCAATAATTATGCCGTGAATGCTTATACCGGGGAAATGTTCCGTTTACAAAGCGATAAACGGGGAAAGTGGTTATTAATTATCATCGAAGAGCCGGAACCGGAAGAAGAGGATGACTGGGAAGAGGAAGATGACGATGATGAAGAATAAATGGCAGATTTTATAAATGTAAGTATTATAAAATCGGTTAAGAAGTTTGTGTATCTAAAAGATATTATACCAGGAGGAACCATAATGTATAAAATTGTAAAAAAAACAGAGCTTACCACAAATATTTATCTGATGGATGTGGAAGCAAAAAGAGTTGCAAAATCATGTCAGCCGGGACAGTTTGTTATCGTGCGAATGGACGCGGAAGGCGAACGAATTCCCCTTACCATATGTGATTACAACAGAGAACATGGCACTGTGACAATTGTATTCCAAAGTGTGGGTGCGGGTACACAGATGATGGCAAACCTTAAAGAAGGAGATTCATTCCATGATTTCGTCGGACCATTGGGATGTCCTTCGGAATTGATCAAAGAGAGCCCTGAAGACCTTCAAAAGAAAAAAATATTGTTTGTAGCCGGAGGCGTGGGCGCGGCACCTGTGTATCCCCAGGTGAAGTGGCTTCACGAAAATGGGGTGAAAGCAGATGTTATTGTGGGAAGCAAGACAAAAGATTTGTTGATTTTGGAAAAAGAAATGCAGGAAGTGGCTGGAAATCTCTATATTACCACTGACGACGGTTCTTATGGCAGAAGCGGCATGGTTACGCAGACCATAAAAGATTTGATGGCAGAGGGAAAGCAATATGACGTATGTATTGCCATTGGGCCCATGATTATGATGAAGTTCGTCTGTCTGCTGACAAAAGAATTGAATCTTCCTACCGTGGTGAGTCTGAACCCTATTATGGTAGACGGCACGGGTATGTGCGGCGCTTGTCGTGTAACGGTGGATGGAAAAGTAAAATTTGCCTGTGTGGACGGCCCTGAATTTGACGGTCATGCAGTAAATTTCGACGAGGCAATGCGCAGACAGACTTTATATAGAACGGAAGAAGGCAGAGCGACGCTGAAACTCCAGGAAGGCGATACGCATCATGGCGGATGTGGAAACTGTAACTGAGAGGCAAGGCGACTTTGCGTGAAAATGGATGTTAAGCAATGTGTAAAACATAATGAACATTGAGAATTAATATATGGAGGACAAAGATGGATGTATTAAAAAAGATTCCAGTTAGAGAGCAGGATGCAAAAGAACGTGCCGCTAATTTTGAGGAGGTATGTTTGGGATATAACCAGGAAGAAGCGCAGTGTGAGGCAGCAAGATGTATCAATTGTAAAAATGCCCAATGTGTCAAAGGATGTCCTGTAGCAATTGATATTCCGGGATTTATTGAAAAGGTTAAGGATGGACAGATTGAAGAAGCATATCAGATTATCAGCCAATCAAGCGCATTGCCGGCTGTGTGCGGCCGCGTTTGTCCCCAGGAGAGTCAATGTGAAGGAAAGTGTATCCGGGGTATAAAAGGTGAACCAATATCCATAGGCAAATTGGAACGTTTTGTAGCGGACTGGGCAAGGGAACATGGAATTAAACCTGTGGTTACTGCGGAAAAGAAAGGAAAAAGCGTGGCTGTTATCGGCTCTGGTCCCGCTGGTTTGACCTGTGCGGGAGATTTGGCCAAAATGGGATATGACGTCACTATTTTTGAAGCCCTTCATGAACCAGGGGGCGTATTGGTATACGGAATTCCAGAGTTTCGTCTTCCCAAAAAAGACGTGGTAGCAGAAGAAATTGAAAATGTAAAAGCCCTTGGCGTAAAAATTGAGACCAATGTGGTAGTTGGAAAATCTGTTACGATTGATGAACTCCTACAGGAAGAGGGATTTGATGCCGTATTTATTGGCTCCGGCGCAGGATTGCCGAAATTTATGGGAATACCTGGCGAAAACTCCAATGGAGTATTTTCTGCCAATGAATATTTAACCAGAAGCAATTTAATGAAAGCATTTGACGGAAATTCCAATACCCCTATTATGCACAGCAAAAAAGTAGCGGTTGTAGGGGGCGGAAATGTGGCTATGGATGCGGCCAGAACCGCATTGCGTTTAGGCGCGGAAGTACATATTGTATACCGTCGAAGCGAGGAAGAACTTCCGGCCAGAGTGGAAGAAGTACATCATGCAAAAGAAGAAGGCATTATATTCGACTTGCTGACCAATCCCACTGAAATACTTGCAGATGATAAGGGCTGGGTGACCGGAATGAAGTGTATACGGATGGAGTTGGGAGAACCGGATGCTTCCGGCCGCAGACGTCCAGTGGAAATCCCCGGTTCTGAATTTACGATGGAATTGGATACGGTGATTATGTCTCTGGGTACTTCACCCAATCCCTTGATCTCTTCTACAACAGAAGGGCTGGAAACCAATAAGTGGAAATGTATTGTAGCGGAAGAAGCAAACGGGCAAACCAGCAAGGAAGGGGTCTATGCCGGAGGTGACGCTGTTACCGGCGCTGCAACCGTAATTCTGGCAATGGGTGCTGGAAAAGCAGCAGCAAAAGGAATAGACGAATATTTAAGCACTAAATAAATTTTGTAATACAAATAAAAACAGCATAAGGAGAATGGATATGGTAAAACATATTGTATTATGGAATTTTGCAGAAGGGCTTTCCAGTGAAGAAAAAGCAGAAGCAGCTTTAAAAATGGAGACTTTATTAGTGCCCATTAAGAATCTCGTACCTGGCGCCGTGGAAATACAAGTGATTCAAAATCAATTATTGTCCAGCAATCGAGAAATTGCACTGATTTCAACTTTTGAAACAGTGGAAGCGTTGGAAACTTATCAAAAACATCCTGCCCATGTGGAAGCCGGGAACTATGTAAGAAGCGTCACTTGTGACAGAGCATGTATTGATTTTGAGTTTGAAGCTGAGTCGTATTCTTAACAATTTGATTTTATATTCCTTTATTAAAAGTTTTATATGGTTGTTTTAAATAAAATTCCTGATGCGTTCATGTAAAGTAAAGGCAAATTTATCTTTTCTATTAAAAATGCCTTTGGCATCAGGATTTTTTTGATGACAATAACATGGATTTGATATATACATATTTTTGAAAGATAAGGATGTGAGCTTTTGAAAATCACAATCATCAGTGTAGGTAAGATAAAAGAAAAATTTTATCGAGACGCCATTTTAGAATATCAAAAACGTCTTGGAAAATATTGTAAACTTGAAATCATAGAAGTGCCGGATGAAAAAACTCCAGATGGCGCCTCTGAAATTATAGAAGAACAAATAAAGCAAAAAGAAGGAAAACGTATTCTGGAAAAAATCAAAGAAAATGCTTTCGTATGTACGTTGGAAATAGGCGGAAAACGTTTATCTTCTGAAACTTTTGCCCGGTGGATGGAAGACCTTGCCATAAACGGCACCAGCCATATTATATTTATCATTGGAGGATCTTTGGGATTGCATGATTCTGTGCGAAAATGTTCCAATCTGGCTCTAAGTTTTTCAGATATGACTTTTCCACATCAACTTATGAGAGTAATACTCGTAGAACAACTATACCGTGCATATCGTATTATTCAAGGTGCACCGTACCATAAGTAAGGGATATCTGTTTCATAAAATTGGCAGCTATGTGAACTTCGTGAAAACAAACGGAAACATCTGTTACATCTTTTGATTTCAGAGTGGAAGTTTGCCACTAATGCGGCATGCGGGCCGCACAGAAAGTGGTGGAAAGAGACATTCCCTTACCCGATTATTCCGGGAACTGGGTGGAGTGTTACCAGAATAAGCCGGTTATCCTGAAAGATTAAAAAGGAAAAAATGCTGGGAGACAGGTTCTCGGCTTATTGTAATTTGCCGGAAGGCTGTGTATAATACAAATAGGCAGCAGGGCTTTTGGAACATGTAGAGTTTTCCGGCAGTGATTTGTTGGAAGAAAGCAGGTGGATAAGATGGGAAACATGGAAACAAAGCAGACAAAATGGGAAGAATTAAGCATATCCAATGATTTCCT
>JAAWCE010000019.1 GCA_022793065.1 Lachnospiraceae bacterium | reverse complement strand
CCGCTGTTGTCTCCGGATCCGTTATTGTCGTCGCTTCCGCTGTTGTCTCCGGATCCGTTATTGTCGTCGCTTCCGCTGTTGTCTCCGGATCCGTTATTGTCGTCGCTTCCGCTGTTGTCTCCGGATCCGTTATTGTCGTCGCTTCCGCTGTTATCTGTATCATCTTCTGAATCAGGTGTTTCATTTGATGTAATAGAATTATAATAATCCATTACAATCTTTTCATATTCGTCAACTGTAATACCATCATCGCTATAAGAAAATACCTGTACATATGTACAAGGATACTTCGTTCCTCTTGTATTAATCGCAAAACCCGTTGTTTTATAGCCCGGCTCTATAATATTGAGATAATGCCCTGTTTCAGACGTCCATCCAGGGGTCTCCATTTGATCATATATCTCTTTCTCCTCGTCATACCATTGTATAAAAGGATCTGTTTTTCCCCAATTCCATGCGCAGTTCTCACCCACAGCAAACTGCTGGGCATGCCCTATTACTGTATCTGAATAATTAGCATCTGCCTGCGCCATTGCCATCATCTCATTATTCACAAGCAATGGTTCCAAACCATTCATCTCACGAAGTTCATTACATCTTCTTATCCACTGAAATGACTTCAGCATATTGTCAAAACTGGTGGCATCATCCGCATCACCTTTTATTGTGAGTTCTGCATATTGAGAATTATTAAGAGCATCTAACGCCTCATCCGCACCTGCATCTTGAAAAAATGCAAAAGAACCCTCTTTCAACTTTTGCGCATTTCCATCTTCTGCTGCACTTACCGGCATGGATACCATCAGTGAAGAACATGCAAATACGGCCACTATGCTTTTCCATATTTTTTTCATTCTTTTTTCTCCTTTAATTTTTCTTTCATGACATTTCCAAAGGAAACGGACTCTCCATTACTCAAAGCATACTAAATCACATCGGCATCAGGCATAACGCCGACAATGCAGATAGCACACTCTTTTTCGTTTCATACTCTCCTCCTTACTTTGGTATATTCCAGCTATGTGCCTGCTGTTGTCATAATTATACCACTTTCCCCCTCTCAGTCAAGAAATAATGGAAAAAACAGAAAAACGGAAGGTATATGAAGCCACCAAGAAAGCCGTCAGGAATTATAACCAGAAGTTCTTTTCACAAAGAAAAGGGAGGGTATCCCCTCCTTCTTCATTGCATATTTTTATTTTGATATGGCGTCTTCATACTTTTTCCCAACTTTACGCCAGTTAATTAAACCAAACCAGGCTTCAACATAATCCGCCCTTCTGTTCTGATATTGGAGATAATACGCATGTTCCCACACATCAACCAATAGAAGCGGAACCACTTCTTCTAAATCTGGTACATCTTGATTTGCCGTCTGTACAATGGACAAATTTCCATTCTTATCTGTTACCAGCCACGCCCAGCCGGACCCAAATTTGCTCACTGCCGCCTGCTTCATTTTTTCCTTCCATTGCTTATAGGAACCAAAATCCCGATGAATGGCCTCTGCCAACGGCCCCGTTGGCTCTTGCCCCACAGGACTTTTCATAGAATCAAAATACAACTCATGGTTGTAGACGCCGCCGCCATTATTGCGTATGGCAGTGCGTACTGCCGCGGGCATAGAATCAATCTCTGTCAAAAGTTCTGTCAAACTTTTCTTCTGCAGTTCCGGATAATCTGCCAGCGCACTGTTGAGATTATCCACATAAGTCTTGTAATGCTTATCGTGATGGAATGTCAATGTCTCTGCGTCCAACACAGGAATCAGCGCATCATATTCATATGGCAGGGGACGAACCACAAAGGGATAAGTTTCTTCTTGCATATTAATACCGGGCCTTGGATGCAAGGCTTGTATCCTTTCTTTTTTTCTACTGGTAAGTATATGCAGATATATCCCTTTTATTCCCAGACATTCCATTTTAACTATTGTTTTGTCCCAATTCTAAATATTCATTCTGCAAAAATAAATAAAATCCCTTACAATCCTGTTTTCACTATGGTATAATATTGACACAAAAAAGCATTGTGACAACTCTTGATTCCATTTGCGCTTAAAGAGGGGTGTTTACAAACCCTCTTGCGCATGAAATTATAGGATAATAAACAAAATCATAAAAACCAGGAGGTAACACCATGGAACAATTTGAAACTTATATGCAAAATTTAAAAGTAGAAGATGTGCCTTGGCACAGACTTCTTACTGCTTATGGCCGAGCATCTGATTTTCCGGAATATCTCAATACCTTATTTGAAATGTCCCACCTCGCATCCATCAAAAATGCTTTAAATGAAATTACATCCCACATTGAACATCAAAGCACCCTTTGGCATTGCACTCCCTTTGCAATGATTTTTTTGGTTCATACGTTCAAACAGGCACTCTCGCAAATAAACCAAAATACATGCGCGGATTACATTGTGGAAAGTTTGTTGGATTTTTTTATGGTAATTGCTGAATGTTTTCATGATTATAACGAACAATACTTCGATGATGAAACGGAACCAGACACCCCGCTTTCCTCCTGTTCCGAGCTGCTTCTGGAAAAATATCTGCCGCCGGAAGACTATGATGAAGAGGACGATTGGGAATGTCTTGAAGAAGATGACATTCTTTACAGCTTTTGGTATTATTCTTATGCCGCCCTTTTACAATGTAAGCCTTTATTAAAAGAATTAGAAGATACTCCCTTTCAGGCAGCGGCAAAAGAACTGGAAGAACTGTTATATTTGTAAGAATTTTACAAGTTCCTGAACGTCGTCCGATTATCTGAATTGTGCCCAAAAATCTTCCCTATTTCCGGGCACAGTTCAGACCATATATCCCAGCCTGAAGCTCCTATTTCCAAAAACTTAATTTCATTTACTCTCATACGGTAAATACAAATAAACATAATACCATGAAGTAAAGATGCTGCCGTTCATCCATCCCCTGAATCAATAGATTTAGAAACGGAATCAAAAGGAAAAGCACAAGATATGAATCCAAAAACTCTGTTCCTATAGAATGAATCGGTAACATGGCTTCTGCCAGGGTTTTTATGGAATACTCTCCATACCCCGTTATCAGGAAAATAAGCCCAATCCCAATATTATAAAATTCTATTTCCAACAAAAGTTTCAAGTACTTTTTCCAAGTGATATGTTGCTTACACATGAAATACCCTGTAATCAATACAAAACAGTTTATCCCATATTTGCCTCCCCAACCGAAAATCAAAAGAAAGACAGACTTCGATGACAAAGCATTTGCTTCTATTACGTCCATGAATCCAGAATTGACCACATAGTGATGTGCGATAATTACCAGCATCATAAAAATACGCAATATTTCTATCCCCGACTGACGGGGAAGTTTTCCATTAATACTCTGGTTTTCTTTCTGTTCCATACCACACTGAAACCTTTTCTCAATTTTTTCCCAAAATGATATCACAAATCCTGTCAACTTCATCCAGGGGTAAATCTGCATATAACGGAAGCGTCAGCACACGTTTCGCAATATGTAACGCCACAGGTGTCTCTCCCACATCAAAACGCCCGTGGTAACAGTCAAAAGTGTTAGTTAGAGGATAAAAATACTTTCTTGAAAAAATTCCTTGCTCCGCCAGTCTGTCTGAGATTTCATAAGAATGTTTTTTTGTTTTCGCCGATTGCTATAATCTGCGAATTTTTCATTGTATTTCCTGATTTCATCGCTTAAATTTGTATTTTCCTAATCTCATTGTAGTTACAAAAAAAGTATGTCCATCGAACATACTTTTCCCTGACTTTTATATATTGAAGACTACTTAGCTGCATAATCAAATAACCGCAGCCTGCCGCTTACTAAAAAGCGTTCAACAATCCTTCCAATCCCTGCGCCTCATAAATTTCCTTATAATAAGACACTTCATCCTTAATAATCTCATCAATCACCTGCATCCCTAAAAGTTCCACAGGCGCTTTGTCGTCTGTAAAAACATAATTTCCAGGCTCATAGCCAATCAATGCAGAGGCTGTTTGCTCCATCATGGCATACAATTCTCTATCGGAAATTTTCTGCCTGTTTTCTTCTAGCCTGGACAACATTCCCGGCTGATTAGACGCAAATAACTCTCTGTTAGTAGAACCTTTCACATCCACCGTATAAACTTCTCCAAATACAGAGGCAATCGTATCCGCCAGATATTGATTGATATTCCCCTCATTGCTTCCGCGCATGTTCATATTTACTACCATAACGCCATTTTCCGTCAAATGCTCCCTTACAAGTGTAAAAAATTCTACAGAAGACATTTGAAAAGGGATTGTAATATCCTGATACGCATCCACCATGATTACATCATACTTTCTATTTACCGCATTTAAAAACGCTCTGCCGTCATAAGTTGTCACTTGTACATCCTCCGGCAGATAAAAATACTTTCTTGCCAGCTCTGTTATTCTATCGTCAATTTCCACGCCTTCCACAGCCATATCGCCAAAATACTTCCTACATTGGGTCGCATAGGTTCCTGTACCCATACCCAGAATCAATACCTCACAATCCTCAGGTTTTTTGTCTCCCACCATCAACGGCGCCGCCATTGCATAATCATAATACATTCCTGTCAATCCCTGATTTTTCACGTAAACGGACTGAACACCAAATAGAACATTGGTAGACAGTATTACATTTCTATTATTTTCTTTAACCTGCAGATAATTATATACGGATTCCCCCTCATATGCCAGGTTAGTTTCCCAAAAGGCAAAATGATCCGAATATCCCAAAGCGCAGCAAGCTGCATAAAACAAAATGGATACAGTTATCTTCACCATTCCGAATTTCTTCATTTTCGTAATTTCTTTATTGTCAGCGCCTCTGTTATGTGCAATATTTTCTTCACTCCCAGACCTCTTCCCACTGACAAAATATACTATGGCAAGCGTCAACAAAATCCCTGCAAAAATTAAAAAAGTGACCGAAGTACCCACAGAAGGAATTGTTACAAAAGTAGGCACAAAGGTACCGATAATACTGCCCACGGTATTAAATGCACCCAGATTTCCCACAACCTTTCCACTCTCTTCCAAATTTCCTACAGAATATTTTGCCAGAGATGGCGTCACTGTTCCCAATAAGAACAAAGGAAATACAAAAATCACCATACAGGCCGCAAAAGCAGCAATCATCAGAAAATTGCTGTTTACTGAAAAAATCAAAAGCGCTGAGATGCCGAGTATCATATATTTTCCCACCACAGGAATTGCGGCAATCCAGAGAGCGGCAGCCAAAATCCTTTTATATAACCGTCCAGGGTCAGGATTTTTATCCGCACTGCGCCCGCCAAAAATATTTCCCAATGCCATAGCAATCATAATTGTACCTATAATGATTGTCCAAACAATCTGAGAGGAACTGAAATAGGGCGCCAACAATCTGCTGGCCCCCAACTCCACTGCCATCACAGACATACCTGCAAAAAATTCCGTCAGATATAAAAATAACTTATTATTTAATATTCGGGGTGTATTCATCTGATTTTCTCCTTTTCCTACGTCCCCTTATTATATAGCCAATGGCAAACTAAGGCAATTGTTTTTTTCACATACTTGTCCGCAGCTTAGAAACCCAATAGCGATTGCAGCCGGAGAACTCTCCACAAACTGCTGTCATAGCATCTCGCTCCATCAATTCCCGCAATGTCCGCCGCAGCCGTGTTTTCCTTCTTTGCAGTTTCCTCCGTGATGTCCCTCACCGTGGTGGCCGCAATGAACGTCCGGCTGATAGACAAGACTGCCTTCCAAAAACGCCTTCACTGCCTGGTCGGCCTCTCCTGACACACCGCCAAACAGCCTGATGCCAACATTCTCCAATGCAGCGATTGCACCGCCTCCAATGCCGCCGCAAATCATCGTATCCACCTTCATTCCTGTCAAAAATCCCGCCAGGGCACCATGCCCGCTGCCATTGGTATCAACGACCTGTTCCCCGGTAATTTTTCCTTCTGAAACATCATAAATTTTAAACTGCTCCGTGTGGCCAAAATGCTGAAATACATTACCGTTTTCATACGTAACTGCAATTCTCATTTTCTTGTCTCCTTTTTGTTAGTATCATAAACACCCCTTGCTGCTTGCCTTCATTAAATTATTACAACTGTGCAATGTCCACCAATGTCAAATCACTGCTGGCATTTTCCAGACTTGTCACCAATGCTTTTGCCGTATCCATGGCCGTAATGCAATGAACCCCCGTCTCAATGGCAGTACGACGAATCAGAAAGCCATCCCTGGATTTATCTCTCCCCTGGGTAGGCGTGTCGATCACTAAATCAATCTTGTGTCCCAGGATTAAATCCATCACCGTAGGGGACTCCTGTGAAATCTTATTCACTTTCCTGGCTTTCACTCCAGCCTCATTTAATGCCGCTGCAGTACTTCTGGTGGCATAAATTGTATAACCCAGCTTCTCAAACCGCCGACCAATCTTAATCGCTTCCCCCTTGTCCGCATCCTTTACGGTAATTATAATGTTCTTATTCCTTGGCAGATTCACTCCGGCCCCCATAAACGCCTTGTAGAGTGCCTCATGAAAAGTCTTGGCAATCCCCAGACATTCCCCTGTGGATTTCATCTCCGGCCCCAAACTGATTTCCGCTCCCCTGATCTTCTCAAAGGAAAACACAGGCATTTTAATGGCATAGTACTCTGCTTCCGACTGTAATCCCGGTTCATACCCCAATTCCCCAATGGTCTTGCCCAGAATCACTTCCGTTGCCAAATCCACAATAGGGATTCCCGTCACTTTACTGATATAGGGCACCGTCCGGGAAGAACGGGGATTGACTTCAATTACATACACATCCTCTTCCATGGCAATAAACTGGATATTAATCAATCCCTTCACATGCAGCGCTTTTGCCAGCTTTCCGGTATACTCCGCAATCTTCTCCTTCACCAGTCTGCCGATGGTGGGCGCCGGATAGACGGAAATGCTGTCTCCAGAATGTACGCCTGTCCGTTCTATATGTTCCATAATGCCGGGAATCAGTATATCGACCCCATCACATACTGCATCCACCTCTATTTCCTTACCCTGCAGATACTTATCTACCAAAATGGGATGATCTTGAGCAATCCGATTGATAATCGCCATAAATTCCTCAATTTCTTCATCGGAAATGGCAATCTGCATCCCCTGCCCGCCCAACACATAAGAAGGTCTCACCAACACAGGATATCCCAAACGGTTTGCAACCGCTTTGGCTTCTTCCGCCGTATAAACCGTTCCGCCCGCTGCACGGGGAATTTTCGTCTCTTCCAGAATCTTGTCAAAAAGCTCTCTGTCCTCCGCAGCATCCACATCCTCTGCTCTGGTGCCCAGAATGGGCACTCCCATTTTCATCAGGCTTTCGGTAAGCTTAATGGCCGTCTGTCCGCCAAACTGTACCACCGCTCCGTCCGGCTTCTCAATATTGACAATGGATTCCACATCCTCAGGAGTTAAAGGTTCAAAATACAGTTTATCTGCAATATCAAAATCCGTACTTACCGTCTCCGGATTGTTGTTGATAATAATGGTTTCATACCCTGCTCTGGAAAAAGCCCAGGTAGCATGAACGGAACAATAATCAAACTCAATCCCCTGGCCGATGCGAATGGGACCGGAACCGAGCACAAGCACCTTTTTACGCCCTTTCGTCTCTTTTACCTCGCACTCCCCCCCATAGACAGAATAATAATAAGGCGTGGACGCCGCAAATTCCGCCGCACAGGTATCCACCATCTTGTAGACGGCCCTAATACCGTTCTCATAGCGCAGCTTTTTAATTTCCGCCTCCTCTTTACCGGTCAGCCTTGCAATGACACCATCGGGAAATTCCAGGCGCTTCGCCTCTTTCAACAGCGAAATTGTCAGCTCCCTTGTCCTAAGCGCCTGCTCCATTTCTACCAAAATGGCAATTTTATCTATAAACCATATATCTATCATTGTAATAGAATGTATTTTTTCGTAGCTCATCCCTTTTCTAATGGCTTCCGCAATAACCCATATACGCTGATCGTCTACGATTTTCAGCCGATTTTCCAGTTCTTCCACAGTGAAATCACTGAAATCATAACTGAGCAGACAGTCCACATGCTGTTCCAGAGAACGAATGGCCTTCATCAGCGCTCCCTCAAAACTATTGCAGATACTCATCACTTCCCCTGTGGCCTTCATCTGCGTGGTCAATGTCCGCTTTGCCGTCAGAAACTTATCAAAAGGAAGCCTGGGCATCTTTACCACACAATAATCCAGCGCCGGCTCAAAACTTGCATAGGTTTTTTGTGTAATCGTATTCTTAATCTCGTCTAAGGTATACCCCAGTGCAATCTTTGCCGCCACCTTTGCAATGGGGTAACCCGTGGCCTTAGATGCTAACGCGGAAGAACGGCTCACACGAGGATTCACCTCAATGACACAGTATTCAAAACTAGTGGGATGAAGTGCAAACTGCACGTTACATCCTCCAGTAATCTGCAATTCATTGATAATATTCAGGGCCGAAGTCCGAAGCATCTGGTATTCCTTGTCGCTAAGGGTCTGGGAAGGCGCCACCACAACGCTGTCACCTGTATGCACCCCCACAGGATCTATATTCTCCATATTACATACGGTGATACAGTTTCCTGCGCTGTCGCGCATCACTTCATATTCAATTTCCTTCCAGCCTGCAATGCAGCGTTCCACAAGCACCTGCCCCACTCTGGAAAGCCGCAGCCCATTTTCCAGAATTTCCTCCAGCTCCACCCTGTTATGAGCAATCCCTCCCCCGGAACCTCCCAGGGTATAGGCCGGACGCAGCACCACCGGATATCCTATGGAATCGGTAAACGCCACGCCGTCAGCCACATTTTCAACTACTTTGGAAGCTGCGCACGGTTCACCAATTCGTTCCATCAAATCTTTGAACTCCTGGCGTCCCTCCGCATTGCGTATGGTTGCGGCTGTGGTTCCCAATAATTTCACACCGTGAGCCGCCAAAAATCCTGACTCTTCCAATTCCATACCAAGATTTAACCCTGCCTGTCCTCCCAAAGTTGGCAGAATACTGTCCGGTTTTTCTTTCTCTATCATCTGCTCCAACACCTTTACGGTCAGAGGCTCTATATATACTTTATCCGCTATATCCTTATCCGTCATAATGGTAGCCGGATTAGAATTCACCAGGATTACTTCCACGCCCTCTTCCTTCAAGGAACGGCACGCCTGGGTACCGGCATAATCAAATTCCGCCGCCTGCCCGATGACAATGGGGCCGGAACCAATTACCATAACTCGTTTTACATTGGGATTCTTAGGCATAAAAAATCACTCCTCTCTTATCACACCTTCAAGCTTCGTGTTCCATTTACTGCTTTGGCCCCTTTCGCATCATCTCGATAAACCTATCAAAAAGATATCCTGAATCCTGGGGACCAGGGCAACTCTCAGGATGATATTGCACCGTAAATATATTTTTGCCTGTGTACGTCAAACCTTCATTCGTGCCGTCATTGACATTGATAAAAGCCGGCGTTGCAACTTTTGGGTCCAGTTGATCCATATCCACCACATAGCCGTGATTTTGAGAAGAAATATACACTCTTCCGGTTGTAAGATCCTTCACCGGATGATTTCCACCCCGATGACCATACTTCATTTTATAAGTATCCGCCCCCGTAGCCAGCGCCATAAGCTGGTGCCCAAGGCAAATAGCAAAAATAGGAATTTCCGTATCATATAGTTTCTTGATTTCTTCAATTATCTCTGTACATTCTTTAGGGTCGCCGGGACCATTGCTCAGCATAATACCATTGGGACGAGATGCAATAATTTCCTCTGCGGAAGTACAACAGGGATACACCGTCACCTCACATCCCCTTTCCGCCAGAGAACGGGCAATGTTTTTCTTTGCCCCAAAGTCAAGAAGCGCCACTCTAAGGCCCGTACCATTCAACTCTTTTACCAAAGAAGGTCTGGATTCCCTCCCGCCATTTTCAAAGAAATCATGCTGAAATCTGGCAGCGCCGGACAAAGGACCGTTTTCTTCAAGATGTACGGTTGGTTTTACCACATATTTCTCCCTACAAGAAACCCTCTCCACAACCTTGCCCGTGGTATACGCCTTTATCCTGGGAAGAACCGCGTTCAAATCATATGTTTCATCAGTGGTAATCATACCATTCATAGTGCCCTTTTCCCGTAATATCTTAGTCAAAGCTCTTGTATCAATGCCGGCAATGCCAGGCACATTATTTTCTTCGAGGAATTGTTGAATTGTCATGTCGCAACGGAAATTGCTGGAAATGCGGGAAAGTTCCCGTACAATGAAGCCATCGGGCCAAGGTTTAAAAGATTCCATGTCGTCTTTACAGATACCATAATTGCCAATCAAAGGATATGTCATACAAACTGTCTGCCCCGCATATGAGGGATCGGTTAATACTTCAAGATATCCTGCCATAGATGTATTAAATACAATCTCACTGATGATTTCTCTGACAGCGCCTATATGCGTGCCTTCAAACACAGTGCCATCCTCCAAAATCAGAAATGCCTTCATACTTACACCTCCTAGCGTGCCTTGTCAAATACATAAGAAATACTAATATGCTTCCGGACACTTGTACTATTATAGCACATAAAAAAAAGACGAGCAACAAAAACCCGTCTAATTTTATACACCATTCCTCTTGCTGTGATTTATCACTTTTCCGCTTCTATGTACATTAACTTCTTATACCATTGAAGCGCATTCAGATAAGCCCCGCTCAAAGAGTCCATATTTATATTCTGTAATACCATCAATCTCGAAACTTCTGCCCAGTTTGCTGTTTCATATTGTGTAATCAATTCTAACACCGGATACAGCAATCCATCGTGGACAATCAAGGCTTCCCTGATATTTCCCGCCACTTTGACCAATTCCAGAGATTCCTCCATAGATTTCTCCAAAATAATATCAAGTACAGAGAAAAGCCCCATCAAGAACAGTTCCTCCGATTTACTCTGTAAATTAAAATCAACCGCCAAACTTTCGGCAAATTTTGCCCGCAATAGAGACAGCCTTGTAATTTCACTGGGCTTATCGGCATACAACTCATTTACCACCGCCGTATTAATCCACTTTTTCAGCTCCACCTGCCCTAACATTGCCGCCGCATGACGAATGGTTGTAATTCCTGAGTTCACCGTCATCCGATTTACCATCTTCAACAGAGAAATTGTCAGTGCCGTATCACGCCCTATAATCTCCGCTGCATCGGCAAGATCAAAATTCTCATTATTTACAACATTTAAAAGTTCAATATAATTTACCTTCAAAGGCGCTACTTCATTATTCCCTTTCGCAACAGGCACACGATAGAAATTGCCCTCATAGAGATGATAGCCGCCCTCCGCTTTCAAATGCTCAAATTCTTCCATATTGTTAATACTTCCGGCACAAAGCTTTATATTTGGATATAACTTTCCAAAATATACCCTTGCCTTATCTATGGCTATTTTGTGGCTGTTCAGAAATACATAATCCGTCAGCTTTAAAATATCCCGATACCCCTCTAAATCTACGACCGCAATTTTGCGTACCGCCAGCTTATACCCCATCTTTTTCAGTTCATGCAGCCGTTTCACATACATTTCAACCGGAGGAATCGTGTTATCAATCAAAAATACGATCCTCTCATGAGGTGCATGACACTGACTTTCCACATCGGAAAAAATGGCGATATTCGTCACTGGTACGAAAATTTCAGTATTACCAGAGATGGTATCAATCCCCATACTCTCAATCAGCTCCAACCCTTCAACCGTAGTCGCGCCGTCATATTGCGCTGTTCCAAGCAATCTTGGATTGAGTAAAAAATTCTCTTTTTGAGAAAAAACCGAATATGCTTTCACTGTCATATTTTCATCAAAAAGAGGTATCAACGCCAACAGCATAAATTCCACCCTTACAACGATACATCCCCCGTTGCCCTTTCTCATAGTTCATTTGGCCCTTTAAGCCTTCTCCCATTCCGGATAAAACCATTTTATCACAATTCTTATCAAGATACCACCTTAGATTTTATATTTTCCGGACGATTTTGCTCAAAAACCATAATTTACGGAAAACTAGGGTCAAAAGTTACTGTATTTTTACATCTTCTTCCAGTTTTCCGGCAAGCACCAAAGTCTCATCCAAAATCTTCTGAATGGAACTCACATGATCCATATGCTCTTTTGCCAGGTCATTAGCATCCCTGATAGAAGCAATAATGGATGCAAGATGGGTGGTAATGGTACTTAACGTGGACTTAATCTCTTTTGCAGAACTTCCGCTGTCATTTGCCAGCTTCCCCATTTGAGAAGCAACCACTGCAAACCCTCTCCCATGTTCTCCACTGTGCGTAGCTTCAATGGAAGCATTCAAAGCCAGAATATTAGATCTGGAAGCATTTTGACTAATCTTATTGACCACATCAACAGCAGTTTTCACATCGGTTTCCACATTACTCGTCATTTCGTTCATTTTTGTAAGCATCTGAGACAAATTTTCTATTCCGCCGATGACACTGTGAATAGAAGAATTAATATCATTCACCGAATTCTGAAACTTTGTGGTAATATCCGCCATCTGCTCCTTTACCTCCACAGAAAAGGTGCAAGTGACACACCCCACCACATTGCCTCCATCCTTCACTGGCACAATAATCCCTTCTAACGCTTCTCCCATTACCTCTTTGGGCAAATAATTATGTTTGGATATACCTGATTTCAGTACATCGTATAATACCCCCGTGGAATCCTGAAACGTATCCCCCACATGGACACGGGGCTTCTCACCGTTTGGAACAGCCACTCCCCGCACCACCGCATCCCTGTCCATCACCGCCAAAAACACATCATGCTCAAATAATTGCTTCACCACCGGAAGAACATCTATGATCTGCTGCAATTTTCCGTTTAACATAAAACCCTCCTGCCTCAAAACGATTTAAAACCTTTACAAAATCCTAACAACTTTTATACATCTATATCCATTCTATCAGATTAGAAAACTTTTGCAAGCCTGATTTCAATCCTCTTCTATTAAGTTCACCGTGTTTTTATGATAAAATCTAGCCATAAAAACATTAGCATTATCATTGGGATCCCCGGTAATGTCAAATACATAAATCGGTTCCACTCTATGCTGTAATTCGTAAAAATAGACATCTTTTATCTCAGGGTCACGCAATATCTCCAATCGTTCCTCATTTTCCGCCCCATACTTTGCCGCCTCTCCGCTTCTAACCGCGGCCCATGCTTTATAAGTACTGCTGCTTCGCACATTGGTCATAAAAACCAATACACACCATATCATCAGACAGCACAATTGGAGCATCCCATAATAATCTTTGGCAAATACCTTCACCTTGCGAAATGCACGTTCTTCTCCAAAACGGCACCGAAACCATCCCAGCCAATATCCTTCCACACAGAAAATCCATAAAACATAGCCAAACCACATCATATCTCCCATGCGCTCCGGTCCGTATGTTCCTTCCATAAATGTAATGGGTGCCAGTTGAGCCGCATATACGCCAAAAAGCAAAATAGTGAAAACAGCCGGAAATCGAAATGTAAAATTCCAATTCCTGATGATCACCCCTGACATCTGCCACAAAAAAGGCACTGCAATCAACAAAATCAACCACATTTTAATATCTGTCCATGAATATATATTTAAAATACAATGCCACATTGTAACAAATACCGTTGTCACTGGTGACATGGAATGATATCCCGGTTCCTGCCCTCTGATGCCATTTCCCGGCGCCGCTGCATTTATCATATAGGATATTAAAAACAGAAGCAGCAATGTAAGTAAATAAAAACTATGCTTATGCTTTTTCATGAAAAAAATAACCGTGAGCAAAAATAAGGCAACCGCAGTGGACAAACCTGTTGCCAGATTGCCTCCCCCTATCACAACCGCAAGAAAAAGCATCCAAACATAAAAAATCCACTGTTTCCCGTTCAATTTCGCCGGAAACCGAGACAATACAAATATTTCCGAAAAAAGCAATAGCTGCAGCGTATAAAAAATAGTATAATACAGTCCTCCGTTAAACCAGTAAAAACACTGTCCCGGATATGGGACATACAAAATCTGGACCATATACATTAAGGCACAAAATCCAATCAGGCACAGTTTGCTAACCTTTGCCCGCCCGGCCCCCTGAAATCTCCAAATCAATACGGACTGCATCATTATCAGAAAGAAAATAATAATATAAATTCCCAATTGATAATACTGTTCTCCCCAAATTCCCGGCTGCAAAGCAAACAAAAATATTGCCGAAAAACTTCCCTGCCATGTAAAATATGTGTCCGCCGCCTGTTTTGCCGCCAATCCGAATATTTTCCAGGGCTGTCCGTTTAAAATCGCCTCATGGGTTATGGCTCCATATCCAAAGTCATCGGAGGACATATAATTATATTTTGCTACCACAAACAACGGGATACAGACCACAATAATCCCTAACACGGTTGCCGCACAAAACAAAAACGCTTGCTTTCTTTTTACTGCAGATACAACTTTTCCCATGTTACCCCCACACCGCTACTTTGCCGTAATTAATAAAAATCAAACAATTAAAGTGTCTTCTAATTTTCTTTCAAAGCGCTGCAAAACCATAACTGCTATAAAAGTCAAAATACTGATCACACTCACCACAATTCCGCCTACAGCACCTTCCGGCACATACTTCATATCGAAATGATATTTTCCCGGCTCCAGGTCAAAGGCCATCAGACTGCCACCGAACAAAACCCCTTCTACTTCCTTGCCATTGACAGTGACCTTCCATCCACGCTCATAAGGCAGTGTAAAAATAATTCTGCCCGCCTCTTTCATCGCAATATCTCCTGCAATATGGTCACTCTCCCATACTACATTTTCCAGATGTTGCGCAGAAAGCATCTCCAACGCCTGTTTCAGCACCATATCATCCATCTGGTATACATCCACTGCAATTTCAGGTGTGGTATCGTATTCATCTCCATTTTTTAACGTAATGGTCTGTCCTTTTTGCAGGTATCCTAACTCTAAAATGGAACCAAGTCTTAAATCTTTGAACTCCGCAGTTTCCATACTGCCGCCGGAATATGCGATCCGGCTGGTTCCCCATGCCGTTACGATTCCATAATAATATCCGTCTTCATCAGGCGTAAACAGTAAATCATTTCCTGAACGCCTTGTCTGCGCCGAATGTGTCTTCTGAAATAGCACATCCTGGATTCCCAAATCTGCAATCATCTGATTTTGAAGCCGGATGCTGTGATCCGGGTATTTATCCGACAAATCATATTCCAACGGGGCTACGTACCCAAATGGCAGCGAAGCGTTACACTGATATAAATAAATGTCTCCGCTTTGACCGGTCAAGGTATACAAACCACTTTCATATTTTTCCGATTCTCCGAACATATATTTTACATTCAGCAAAGCGGAAGTAAACGCCGTTGCGCCTTCAAAGCAGTAGAACACTTTACTATTCCTCATTCCCAGCATGCGATACATGTCCATCACATAGGAATTCATCGTGGAAGAAAATGTACTGGCCGTTGGAAATCCCGCCAATGTGCCGTCATTATTGGTTCTCCTGGTAAATTTCTCCAGTCTGTACAACCCCTCTTCCTCTTCTTTTGTCATCTGGTACAATGCCTTATAGTCTTCCTGTTGTCCCAGGTAATCACTGCGGCTAACTGTACCCACACTTGTATTATAAGTGTTAATGCCGCTTTCCAAAATGACCGCCGCCATTGCCACAATTGCAGCCGCCTTGTATACCTTTCCCCCCTGGGGCCTTGTACGATAAAGATATAAAAGTATGGCATAAATACTGACAAATACCAGCGTCAACAGCTTTACGCCAAAATAAAAATCTTCATGCTGAACAAACTTCTCGCAGAACAGAAAAAATCCCACGGCGCATAAATAACCATATAAAATCTGTTTTTCTTCCGTTTCTCTCACTCGCAGCCATGCTTCATAGCACATTACAAGTACCAGAAAAATATAGATAAAAGATTGTCTGGCCGGCAAAGAATCCGGATAATTCAAACCATGCCATATGAAATCAAGTAAATTGGTGCTAAAACTCAATAGTAAGAATCCCACCAATACCAAACGGCAAAACTTCTCTCGAATGGAAATCCTCATATTCATCAAATACATGGGCAGCAGCATAAGTACCGCACTTCCACAATAGATATTGGGCCAATGATCTAACCCCCGCTCCGTACTCACACACATGCAATGCCTTGCCAGCATATCCAATACGGAAAAATAAGACTGAATTTGCGTCGGGAAATCCATGTCTCCAAAATCCGTTTCCAGAATTGCACACACCTCCGGAATCAGCAGCATGGATGCCATTCCCCCCGCCAAAACAGAAAACAATATAAAATATCCAATACTGCGCATACGTTTTTTCTCTGTCACCAAAAGCAGAATAAAATACAGCACCAGAAAAATACAAATCATAATGGAGATATAAAAATTTGTAAAAATGCTCAATGCCAAAGTGACACAATAAAGACCACAGCGCCCTTCCTTGACTAACTGTTCCAGCCCAAGCACCACTAACGGCAGCAATACAACGCAGTCCACCCACATAATGTTATAATTGTACGCCGCCATAAATCCGGACAGCGCATACAAGCAGGAGAAAAACAATGCGCCTAAGTCTTTTGTACCAAAATGCTTCTGCAAATACCAAAAGGAAGTCAGCCCGGCCAAACCTATTTTAATCACGATCAAATAACTAATAAATTCTATCAGGAAGCTTTCAGGTACAAGCAATGAAAAAATATGAAGAGGACTGGCAAGATAATATCCAAACAATGCTAAGAAATTAGAACCTATCCCCAAATGAAAAGAAAAATTCAGGCTTTCCCCTTCTCTCACTTTGTACAGCAATTCCCTGAAAAAAGGCATGTACTGGTGATACAAATCTGCAAAAAGAAAACTTCTGTCTCCAAAGGGATAAATTCCCTTGATAATAAACAGTACCAACATAATTCCAAACGGAATAGAAAAAGATAAAAACAGCCCCAAATGCCGCATACGTTTTTGCTCAACTTGAACTTTTAATCCCATCATAATAAAAGACCTCTATCTTTCAGTATTTACATGCTTACGAATAATCATTTTAACAGATTTTTTCCAATTGGGAAAGTAGTTGAATAAAAATTATTGAATATCCGGCCATATGGGTTGGCAGCAGTTCAAAAGCCTGACCAAACTACATAACCTAAAAGGTTAAGTACCTTTTTCATAAGTATCGCATATAATAAAAGAAAGGTTGCCTGAAAGCAGCATAAGTTGAAATGGAGGTCAGCAGATGCGCATCGCGATTTTAGGAAAGAAAGCCGACACTGTCAATTATGTGAAATATGTTCAAACCATGGGCGCCATTCCTTCCGTCACCTTGAGTATGGGGGAAGTTGCTTGTTGTAACGCATTGCTTCTTCCCGGCGGGGGAGATATTACACCGGCTTTCTTCGGTGAAAAGAACCATGGCTCCAGAAACATTGACACCGAACTGGATATTCTGCAGCTACAGGCATTGGATTTGGCAGTGCGGAAAGGCTTACCTGTGCTGGGCATTTGTAAGGGATTACAAATTATTAATGTAGGATTTGGCGGCACACTGACACAGGATATGGAACTGCAGGAAGTAACCCGCCACGGATATGACAATGGGGACAAATACCATTCCTCCATTATCGTCCGGAATTCCTGGCTCTATCCCCTGTACGGTGATAAAACCACCGTAAACAGCGCGCATCACCAGGCAATCAGTAAACTGGGAAACGGTCTGGCCGCAGTACAGCACTGCCCGGAAGATCAATGCATTGAAGCAATCACCCATCAATCGCTCCCCATCATTGGAGTTCAATGGCATCCTGAGCGGATTGATGAAAACCGCAGCGGGATTAACGGTCTGAAAGTTTTGGATTACTTTTCTTCTCTTATTTCTGCTTCTGTACAAATTTAGAAGCAATCTCTTTTCGTGCATTTACACCGGCAATTTCAAACAGGGATTTGACCATTTTTTTCAGTACATCCATGGTTTCATCATCCACTTCTTTCAGGGCGGAAATAATCCCATTCATACTTTTTTTCCACTCGGCGGTAAAATCAATGAGATTGTCCGCCTGTGAAGCGGAAACAACCTGATACAGTGTGTCCGCAAAAGTACGCAGTTGTTGTTCGTCCAGGGATAAAAGCCACTCATTCAGCGTATTATCCATCTGTTTGCGCCGCTCATAGATATCATTTGCATGTACCAAATGGTTTGCCACAACTTGCCAGGTAAAAAGATCGTGCTGCGCCAGACCAAAGGCTTTGGTTTTTACCACTTGAAAGTGCATATCAGATTCAAAGAGCATCCCAATCATGGAAGAATTCGGCAAAATTTTCACCACACGTTCTTGTATTTTATCATATCCGCATTTCTCCAATACCTCCGGCCGGAATCCCGGCCCGTCAAGGCTATATACTCTGATAATTCTGTCCTGAATCTCCGGTTCACAGTTCATAGCGCTATATATGGCAAGATTCCCTCCTTTGGAATGTCCTCCCAAATATAATGGCCCGGCCGCACTATCTGCAACCGTATTTAAGTACCAAACACTGATCTCTTGTCCGGGCACAGGTGAAAGAAATGTCATATTAAAATCTTCCTTCCAACCTACGATGGTTTCATCCGTTCCACGATAAGCAATATATACCGTATCATCATCTAATATAAAAGTAACGGCAGAAAACTGTGTTTCCCATTTTTGCTCAATCACATTGACATAACAATTCAGCCTCAAGTTGCCAAAACGTCTGCCTTCAAGCATACGGCTAAGAAGCGCTCTGTTGGATTTTTCAAAGCGAACATCCGCAAAAAGCCTCTCAAAATCCGGATGTTTCTCCAAATCTTTTAAAATAACCGGCGGTTTATTCTCCCGCATATCCGGAACCATTCCGTCAAACTTCAGATATGACAGCAAGCATAAGGCCAGGCTGTCCACCTCCGTCATAGGCATTTCCTGAAAAGAATAAATTCCGTATTTCTCCAAATATCCAAGCACTGTTTCCATCTTGCGCCCTCACTTCCCGTACTCCTTTAAATCAAAATATCTCTTTACTCACATCTTTGTATTCGTATTATTTATACATCCTGAGATTATTTATTGTATTCTGCCACGAAAGCAGTGGTTTATGAATTACCCCACCCAACCAAAAATTTCCAGAAAGGGTATGGCTTATGCCACACCCTTATCATCTGTCAGTTAATTCTATATATTCCCGCTCCTGCATGACACTCTTATATGCGGGTCTGATAATTTTATCCATATTAATTAATTCTTCGATTCTATGGGCGCTCCATCCTACAATCCTGGCAATGGCAAATATGGGGGTATACATTTCCAACGGTATCTCCAACATGCTGTATACAAACCCGCTGTAGAAGTCTACATTTGCACTAACACCTTTGTATATGCGGGCTTTTTCCGCAATCACTTCCGGCGCCAGTTTCTCTATCATAGAATACAATGCAAAATCCTTCTCACGCCCCTTAGCAGTGGCTAACTTATGTACAAAGCCCTTAAACACCTGCGCTCTGGGGTCTGAAAGAGAATAAACCGCATGACCCATACCATAGATTAATCCCTTTCGGTCAAAAGCTTCCTTATTCAGAATTTTCTTCAAATATGCCCTGACCGCCTCGTCATCCTCCCAATCGGACACATTTGCCTCAATATCTCTCATCATTTCCACTACTTTAATATTTGCGCCGCCATGTTTTGGCCCTTTTAAGGAGGATAACGCCGCCGCAATTACAGAATAAGTGTCGGACCCTGAAGACGTCACCACACGGGTTGTAAATGTTGAATTGTTACCGCCGCCGTGTTCCATGTGCAATACCAGCGCAAGGTCAAGAACCCCTGCCTCCAGCTCCGTATATTTTTTATCCGGCCGCAGCATCATCAATAAATTTTCTGCGGTGGAAAGCTTTCGGGAAGGTCTGTGTATATACATACTCTCATCATTTTGATAATGATTATATGCGTGATATCCATATACCGCCAACATAGGAAATACACTAATCAGGCTGATGCACTGACGCAGCACGTTTTCAATCGTAGTATCATTGCAGTTCTTATCATAGGAGGATAATGTCAGCACGCTTCTGGTCAGCGAATTCATAATGTCATTGCTGGGCGCTTTCATTATCACATCCCTTGTAAAATTTGTCGGTAATGTCCTGTTAGACGCCAGCATATCCCGAAAATCTTTTAATTGCTTTTCGTTTGGCAATTCCCCAAATAAAAGTAAATAACTGATTTCCTCAAAACCAAAGCCTCTGCCCCGCCCTCCTTTCACCAAGTCAATGCAGTCATAGCCGCGATACCACAATCTGCCTTCACATGGCGTCTTGACCCCGTCTACCATCTTAAAGGCTTCTATTCTTGATATATTGGTAAGTCCTGTCACAACGCCATTGCCATTCTTATCCCGCAGCCCACGCTGTACTTCATGCCTGTCAAATAATTCCGGTTCCAAATGATCCGCTTTCCGGCAAAGCTGTGCATAATCTTTGAATATTTCATTCTTCTTCAATAAAAATACCTCCTTTTTTTAATCCTGCATCAACTGAGAAAAAATGATACGAATAATAGATTTCATCAATTTCAGAATGTTTTACTGATATTTTAACTTTTTTCACCATTCCATGTCAATAAAAAATGAATAATTTTACAGAAATATTGTAACAGTTCCCGTCATTCCATTCATAATTTGACGAAATATACATTATTACCTTCGATTATACATTAACCGGAATCTTGTATTCCATTATCTGCACAGTTCTGCCACAGCTTCATTGACCATTCTGCTATCGGCTCTGCCTTTCAACGCTGCCATTACAGTCTTCATAATCTGTCCTTTATTTTTCGACAATACCAGTTCCGAAAAATGCTTGTTAATATATCCTTTGATTTCATCTACGGATTTCATCGTCTCAGGCGTATATTCTTCCAATGTTTCAAGTGATTTTTGGTATTTTTCTGATTCTCCTCCTTTTTTTAACGCTTCTTCGTCAGCCGGATTTTCCTCCCATTGTTCCTTTATCATTTTTAATTCACTTCTCACAACGCTTTCCACCAAAGTATCACTGACTTCCGTGTGACAGCCTTCCGTTGACAACGCTTTCTTTACAGCGGACACTAACATCCCAAATGCCTTTTCCTTTTCCCGGCCTCCGGTTCCGGCAGCAGCTTTCTTAAATTGTATCTTCTCAAGCTGAGAAGAATCTATCACGAAATCCTGATAAATTTCCGGTTTTACAATGTCGCCAAAATGATGAATGACAGGAAGATCCGGCTGCTCAAGGTAGTATGTCACAATGACCTTTTTCTCCTGGTCAACTATCCAGTACTCCCTCACCCCAGCGTCAATATATGCGCCCAGCTTACTGCCATAGTCCATCCCCCGGCTAACGGACGATACCACTTCAATCACCCAGTCCGGGGCGCCATGACACCCTTCTTCATCCAGCTTTCCTTCGTCACATACTACTGCAATATCCGGCTCCAGATAATAATTGTCCTCCTTTAAATACACCGCAAAAGGAGATAACATCACTTTACTTTTTTCATCCTTTGCCCTGAGGTAGACACTAATCTCCGTATACAGATAACCTAAAATACTCTGATGCGTGATTGTAGGATACGCCGTTTTCTCCCCCTTGTACGCTTCCGCTCTCATTCTTCCCGACAGCCCGAATATTTCGTTCAGCACATCATTTTCCTGATTTGACTCCTTTTCCAATATCTTTCCTTTTACAGCTCCCATACTAACGCCTCCTAGTTCCGCAGAAGCTTTTCTATGAAAACCATACTATAAAAATACTTCTGCCTTTATACAATTTATCGTTTACCCTGAGTAAAATGGCAGAACTGCCCGAATGTGCAAAATACACAAAACATTGATTACTTCAGATACGCTTTATTATAAAATATACTATATAATTTGTCAAGAACTACTTTTTAACAACTTCAATAATAATGATACAAAACAAGGACGTAAGCCATATATAATAGACTTGCGCCCCGATCTGTTTACTATTTAATTCCTTGTTGTCTATTCCCTGATTTTGTCAAGTTCTGTAAGATTGACACCTGAAACCTGCAACAGTGCCTTGATTGTCAGATATTCATCTTTCAGCTTTGCATATGTCTCAGTTGCATTTTCCTTTTTTGCAAGTGACATATACTCCTGAATTTTCTTAAAATCATCAAGTGCCTGTTTTGTTACTTCAAGACCTGTTAGCATGAAATCACCTCCTACAATTAAAAACCTATTTTAAGTTGATTCAAGTATACCATAAGCAAGGCACAAAGTTTATTATTTTAACAAAACAATTAAAAAAGCTCATACAGGAAACATATATATTTTCATATATAGTCATACAATTTAACGTGCAAAATTTCCCATGTCAAATTTTTCAATCTAACATCAAAGCCGAACAATCCTAAGGCTTTTCTCTGCTCGGAACCATAAGCAAATACTGTCCTTGTGTTTCTACAATCTCATAGCTGCATTCCATCTCAGGAAGTTCCGTCTCATGTATCAGGAACAAAGCAGTTCCTTCCTCCGACATCAAATTATGCTGTTCCAAATCCTTTTTATCGCCAAAGTGATATCTTTTGGAATAGGGCAAAAGCTCTCTTCCATTTGTAACATTCGTCTTCTCCTGGTAATATAACGCATCAATCCCGCATCCATATTGGGTGAGAATCTCCGCCATAAAACTATTAAACTGCCATCCCATATTCCCTGTGATGTAAAGCCGCTCATATTCCTCCATGGAATCCGCTTTGGCAACCGCCTTGATGAAATCATCATTATAATATATCTTACTTTCCTCCTGAAAGAAAGTAAAATACCTGACCAGAAACAACGCCGCGCAAATCCCATACAATGCCCCCAGGCTCACTGGAAAACCGCGCCATTTCACATGCCGTATTGCCCATGCTATCCCATAACCACACAGCATTATCATAGGATAAAATATAATATTAATCCTGTTAATGTTGACCTCAAAAGTAATAATACCCACCCAAATGCCTGTGAGCCAAAAGCCCCACACGGCCATATACTTTGTCCGTACCTTTTTGTCCCTCTCTCTCATGAACTCCCGTATCAAAGCCCCTATCCCTATTCCCACGAAAGGAATGGAAATATGATACAATGGCCCGAACTCCGGTAACGCATTGAATATCAAATCGGGAAATTGCAGGAAAACCTGATATACCATAGACCGGATATTTCTAAACAATTGTCCGAAAGAAAAATTCATAAAAAGTATATCGTTTGCCCTGATTGTTTCCGGAAATCGAGCCATTGTAAAAAATGGTGTCTCAATGGTATCCCAGCCAAAGAGATTAATTGCCATTACTATGATTTCCGGAAGGGCTATCACCGAAAAGATACCTATGCAAAGCAGCACCTGTCTGAATTTCAACTGCTTCTGCCATAGACACCATGCTGCAAACACAATCAGAAAAGGAATCACGGAATACACTGCTACACCATAACAATAAAACGTCAATCCAAAAAATACCATAGAAAGATATAAATATTTATATTTCTCCAACCCTTCCAGCAACAGTAAAAATGCCAGCAAAAATACATGAGGAAATAGATTGCAGTCCAAAGACCATCTGCTCTGCATAAAATGCCATGGATTGATGGCACACAATGCCATAAAAATCAATCCCATCCGCTGAGAAAATACCTTTTTACCAGCCAGGTATATGAATACCAATCCGCCGCAGCTTGCAATCAGCATGGGCAGACGCACTGCCGCACTCTGCAAGCCGAATAGTTTCAGAAAGGGAATCATACAGTAAGACAAAAGTACGCTCATCTGGCTCACTCTCCATGCGGTAAAATGAACCGGCAAAAACATGCCGAAACGATCCGTTCCATAGGCGGACAGCGCACAAGCGTCCACCGCCGCCATAGCCTCATCCTGGTTCACTCCGCAAGGCGTCTGGCCAAAGCGAATACATCGAATCAGCACTCCCATAATCAAAATAGACCAAAACATTATATATGCAGTATTGGATGTACTTTTTTTGGCATCTATCATCTGTGTCACCTCTTCATTCCCTCATGGATTATTCTTATGAAAACAGATATGAAATGATTCAGCGCATATGGAATCTGAAGTTGACACAATGTGTGTCAACATTCTACCACGCTTGCAATCTGTAACACAATTTCACTATAGTATCTGGGATTCACATCCTTGATACTACATTTGTTTTCCTCGGCAAAAATAACATCCTTGGGCGCATACTGCGTCACATTGTTCATTCTGTAAAAATATAATTTATATATCGTTACATCATCGTTTTCAATCCCTATGGAACTGCCTGAAAAAGTAAGTTCTGCACCCATATTGCCGTCATTGTGGTAATAATTTTGAAAAAATCCCCCATCCAAAACTTCTCCGCGATACCATCCTGCCTTCAACAGTTTACCTGAAAGCGACAATCCGTTCAATTCTTTCCCGTCAAACCGGACACATACAGGCAAATTTCCCTCTTCTTCCAAAGCCTCATAAACCGGACGGTTGATCTGCTCAAATGGCTGTATTATTTCGTAATCGGAAAGCTGGCTCTGCCATGCCGAAAGTATATCCTTTGACAATTCCAGCGGATGTACCAGACCTATCTGCAGCGTCTCACTGGAATTCTCCGGCAAACTATACTCTTCTTCGTCCACAGTATTAAAACTGCCATCTTCCATATATCTGAACGTTTCTTTTAATATATCTCCCTCATACGTTCCCCATATCAATCCTATTGCAAATTGGTGCATAATGGGATTATTGACAAACAATCGCTTCCAATCGGTAATCTTCCAGAAACGCGCCATACTCAGTGCCTGCTCCAGCCTCAATTTCTGTGTCTGCACCACAATCTTCAACTGCTTTTTCATCTGCTTAAACGCATCCGCCGCCTGATTTGCCTTTTCAGCATCATCCTGTTTGCCAGGAGATGGAAGGTTTTTCAGCCTTTTTCCGGTATGGTCATATATTTCCGGCTCCAGCGTCGAAGTCAGGCGAACCGTAAATTGTCGGCTGCCATAATCAAAGGTTCTCTGCATATCTTCCTCAAATCCCATATCCGGTACAAGCCTGTCTTCTAACGTTTCACGGTCGATTCCCAACTCCGACGCCGCATAAGCAAGCGCCTCTCCCGCCGCATTTTTTATCTGGCGAAATTTAAATTTCCTGGACATCTGATCAACCAGCACCAATGCCTCAGAACTGCCGTTCAGTGCCAAAGCCTTTACGGCTTCCGCCGCTATGGCTCCCCTGGAATGTTCTGCCCATTCTTTTATCTGATGATATAAAACAGGAATCAGTGCAGCGCCTCCGTGAATCGAAGCTGCATACAGCACCCAACGCTTTTTCGCCTCCGCGCCCCCATTCAGCCATGCGTCATATAAAGTGTGCATATATGCTGCAAGTTCTTCCTGTTTTAGCGGCGCCGCCAACTTTGCCGCATCCTGATTTATGCCGCACATTTCCATGTCCGCATAAGCCGCCAGAATGGCCAGCATATATTCTGCAGAGACAGCTTCGCCGTCCTTTCGGTGCACTTCCGGAAATGGCTCCTGCTCCGCCCATTCCACCTTACGCTTTCTGGCTCCTTTGAAAATGCTCACTGCAAGTCTTTCTTCCTTCCGTCCGGAATTTGCCGAAGAATTTCCATCCTCTTCTGCCTTCAACTCTTCCGCCAATTCCTGAAGCAATCCCACTAATTTTTTGTTTTTTTCCCGTTCCAATGCCTTATTGACTTCCTCAAGGTAAGAAGGCTGCCCCCATTCTTCCAATACCAAAATGGCAAACTCTCTTATCTTTGGCTTTTTGTCCTTCAGCAGCGCCAAAATTTCTGGTTCCCATTCCCTGTTTTTTACACAGATTTCCAAAAGTAATTTCCGCACATACTTTGAATCATCTCCCGCACAGGACAGAAAAATTTCTTTAAATTGCCCGTATCCAAATTTCTCCAACACTCTAAAGCAGAAAATCCTGACTGCGTAATTTCCCTCCAAAACTGCTTCTTTCATATCATGAAACCAGTCATTTTTCTGATTCTGCAATTTCTCCCAAAATACCTCCACACACAGAAGCAATAATTCCGTTTTTCTTTTCTTGTTTTCAACATTCTCACAAAGCCCCCCAAAGATGCCTGTCTGCATCTGTATAGAAAGCCCCTCTTCCTCTGTAAGTCGAAGTATTCTTTCTATTTGTTCTCTGTGATACAATAAATTGTCATTTGCAGCGGAGGCTGAAACTTCTTTTGGCGATTCAGCATCATTTGTTCCCAAAGATACCTGAAATAACTCAAAATACCATGTTTCATTTTTTAAAGCCTCGATTATCAAAGCACGGCGGTATATGGAAACTTCTCCGATTTCTTTCAAACATTCTATCTTCCGATAATATTCCTTATCAGGGTAATAGTATTTCCAATTTTCCACAAAAGGAATTAATGTTTCCGCCGAACATTCCCCCATCAGAAATTTTTTTGCCTCCAATTTGCCTGAATAATACCGATTCAACATTTCCTGAACAATTTTATTGCACAACATTTTCTGATAAGAAGTTTTCATTTCTTCATAAAGCGCCGGATTGGCATCTTGAACGATTTCCATCAAATCCCTATATTTTTCCGATACCAGCATATCCGCCGCAGCTTTCACTATGTTCGGACGCTTTACCGCCATACGGGCCACAACCTCCTTGCAGCCTGTGTGCAATCCCCAACGAATATACTTGTCTTCCTCTATGGGCAGCATCTCCTCTATCTCTTCCATATGAATTTGAAACCAGTCTTCTTCCACACTTTGTCTGCAAGCGTCCAACGCAGCATTTTCCCCTGAAAATCTGTAATCCACCGCAACCATCAAACGAAGCATTATCTCAAAACGTATGGAATGTTCCAGGGCAAGAAAAGCGCAGGTTGCAAGAAAGCCGGATAATCCTCTCCCTTTCCTTTGACTGTAGATAGATAGGATCTTCTGAGGAAACACTGAATCCTTTCCCGCTGTTTTGGCATAATTTCGCAGTTCCGAAAGTTCACCGGGCTCAAACGCCATGACCTCTGTTAAGGAAGCAATCATGCTCTTTTCCAAATATGTTGTTATATCCGGGGCCGCTCCCGCGGGTATCCAATGCAAATACATAGCGGCAAGCAGCATCTTAGCATGACTGATTTTTCCGGTGGCGGCATCTCCTTCGCTGTCACGACAATATACAAACGCCCGCAGAAAAACCTCCGGGTCATCTTTGCCCGACTGAGATAATTTTTTTATCTCCTTGGAACATTGGGCACAAAAACCAGCCTTCACGGCCATATTCTGCTCCGCCCCATGTTCTCCTACATTAAGAGAAAGCAGCGTTTCCAAAATTTTGAAATCACTCTCATTTTCCAACAAAACCTTCCATGCCGTACTTCCGCCCACTGCTACTATAAAACGTACATATCGCGCCAGTTCCTCATTCCGCTTCTTCTTCCGCAGCCATTCCAGATAGTGAACCCTTCCATGAAGGAAATATTTTTTTAAATTCTGTGTTATCACTTTTTCAAGAAGTTCCGGCTCTTCCTCAAAATTCATGTCCAGATATTGTTCCCCAATCTGCAAATTTATCTGTATCAGACCCATACCATTCATAAAAACCTGACGAATTTCCTCTTCCACTGTATCCTTTACAATCATATTATATCTCCCGCCATTATCATTTCAGACAAACTAAAATAACTTACAAACTTATCCCCTATAAGAAAGTCATATTCCTTTGTTTTCACGCCAGCTTTCGCTCCAGATATGCTCCCACCCTCTCTTTTATTTCCTGCACTTGTTTTTTTGTATGGGGATTCTCTGATTCAAAATCCATCATTTTTTGTAAAAACCCTTGATGATACGCCTCATATATGCTGTATGGATATACCAATTCATATACAAGAGAAATATGCGAAGCCAGGTAATCCAACGCTGACTGACAATACTCCCGAAAAGTTGCATGTTCTTCCCGGAAACTATCAAACACCTTTGGGGAAATTTCGTCCCTGCGAAGACGCTCTGTGGTGACATTATATATTTCCTCAAGGGGCGTTTCCACATTTACGCGCATAATATCTACCTTATCCGCATCTCTCAATATATGACAGAACATAAGCGTCCTTTCGTCAAATTCGGGTGGCAGTCTAAACAGACTATGGGTTCGTAACACGTTTTCTATTAAAGTATCATTGCAATTATCCTTGACAAATTCCCGTATCAATCCCTCCTGAAACAATAAATCCGCTCCAAAGGAAGCATGGTCAATGGACTGTGCATCTATAAAAGTACCAAAACGGCGAAGCTGTTCAAACCGTCCGATATCGTGTAAAAGCCCAGTCAGCCACGCCAGATCCGCATCCTCCGATGAAAGCTTTTCGGATTCCGCTATCTTGCGGCAAAGCTCGGCTACTTTATAAGTATGTTCTATTTTAAGACGCACTTTCTCATCATTCACATTATAAGACTTAACATAAGAAGCAAATCTGCCGGCAGCTTCCGAACAATTTAATTCCATTATGATACCCCTCTTGCACGCATACCAATCTTATATTTCTCCCTTAAAATATTGATTCAATTTTGAATCCGCTTCAAAGTATTCCATACCATACTCTCGAATTTTTTCTATAACTTCCTTCTGTCTGTCCGTAATGTCATTTGTATGATCCAATATGGCAAGATATTTTAAAAGGATCTCCTCTCCGTCATCCAGTTCGGATATTCCGGACATGGGCTGTTCACCCATCAGCGCCTCTATAATATCCGTACACCCTTCCAGTTGTTCCGCAGTCAGAGACTGTTCCAACAAATTTCTCACATCCGCTTTATGAAAGCAAGCCATAGCGGAATAATTGGATAAAATTCCATTATGAACTCCATGTATCAGAAGCCATTCTTTGATTTCCTCTGATGCGGGTGCAATTCTTGCCACCGCATGAATCCTGCCCCAACCATGATTTTTCTTGGCTATTTCCAATAACTCTTCGTCCCTGTTGTCCCAGCCTGATAAAATGAGGAAACAGCCAAAAAGTGCAAATTCATCATATTGGGAAAGCATACGAATCGTGTCTTTTACTTTTGGCATCTCATTGGTACGAAACAGTTCCAGAATTCCCATGCCGATTTTTACCGCCTCAACCCTGGTTCCCATGGTAATAAGCCTGCATGCAAACTTGAAAATTTTATCCGGCGCATATACACTTTGATGCTTTATAATGTGGTTCACCAATACATCCATATCAGAAATAGCATGTGCCTTTTTCGCATATTCCTCTATTTTATCAAAAGCTTCTTCCTCCGATCCATTTGCTGCTGTTTCAATGGCTTCTTTTAACAAAATACGTTCTTCATTATCCTTGTCCGATGACGGCCCAAAATGATATAAAATAATGCCGTCCATAGCACCTGGTGCAAATTTCAGTCCATTCATATTTTCTTCGGATTTCTCGTTCTCCTCCGGCAGAGAAAAATCTTCCGGTAAATTTCCTTGATCATCCAGGGCCTCCTTTATATAATCATATATAGCCTTTCTGCCATTCATCTTATTCCCTTTCCCTTAAGGTATAGAGGAAGGTGAAGCATAAGCTCCACCTTCCTTTTCCACCATATCTGGTACACTGTCTCAGTGACATTCCGTCATATAGCAAAGCAGCATACTCTATTTACATAATGCCGTCACTGTGTCATTGATTACCTTACCGTCTGCTTTTTCTTTTAAATCGGCCATAACTGCCTTCATAATCTGCCCTTTATTCTTTGTCGCGATCAATTCGGCAAAATTATTTTCAATATAATTCTTCACTTCTTCAGGTGTCATCATTTGAGGTGCGTATTCCGCAATTACATCATAGCGTTTCTGATACTCCGCCCGCAATTCTTCTCTTCCCGCCGGACAAGTATCCAACTGTTCCTGTACAGTCTTCAACTCTTTCATAATCACCCTGTCTACTAATCCTGCAGGAACATCCTCCCTGCAGCCGCCGTCAATTGCAGCCTTTTTTACTGCGGATACAAGCGAAGAAAGCGCATCTTTACGCTCCTTGTCCCTGGCCTTCATGGCAGCCATCATATCCTTTCTTAACACCTCTAATTCCATCGCTTTCACCCCATTCTTAATTTATAATAATATATATTTACAATGATTTGTACACCTGACATTCTTCCAATGAACTTACTTTTAACCACGAAAAATCCTGATCATAAAAGATATACGGGCAGCTCCTGTCCAATTCCGTATATAATACAGCCTCTATTTTGAATGTTTTCAGAATTCTGCGCACTTAAGACACTTTCATCCTCCGCTCCCATCTCTTTTTCCGCCGTTTCTATTGCTTGTTCATTTTCTGCTGTATCAGCCGTCTCTTCTGTATCCTCTGTAACAGTCTGTGCTGTCGTCTCCGTTTTTTCTACTGCATCTTCAGTTACATTGGAATTTGTCTCCTCTTGTCCCTTGCCCATGGTGTCTGGATTTGCCTCTGTCTGGCTTTTCTCCATAGCGCCATCTTTTACCTCTGTCTGACTTTTCTCCGCAGCACTCTCTTTTACCTCTGTCTGTTTTTTTTCTGCAGCGCCTGTCTTTGTCTGATTTCTCTCCCCAACACCTGTCTTTGTCTCTGTCTGCCCTCTTCCTGATGTGACTCTGTTTACGTTCTGGGCCTTTCCTGTCATAGACGCAGAACCTCTCTGACCAACAGGTTTGCCCTCCGCTGCTTTTCTGGCTGCAAGCCTACTCTCAGCTTTTTGAATAATTGATTCCGCCCTTGTGGTAACTTCTCCCATATTTTCCAGCTCTTTATTCTCCGCGCCTGCCACATTGGCCACACCACCCGCGTTTGCAGCATTTGCAGTGTTCACCGCGTTTGCCGCTCTCTTGATGCTACCTGCTCCTACGGACATTTTCCTCTACCTCCTTTGCCAACTCCAGATATTCCCCCGCACTTCTGGCATTTTTTTTATGTACCATAACAGGTTTGGAATTATCCTGCGCCCATTCAATCTCACTGTCAACACGAATGACTGTGTCAAAAACGGTCACTTCCTGATATTCATGCAAAACCTCTAACGTTTGCCTGCCATAATTTTTTCTGGCATCCAGCTTGGTAATCACTACTCCCAAAAGAATTAATTTAGGCGCCAGTCTTTTCACACTTTCCAGAAATTCAAACATATTCGCCACGCCAAATAATCCCCAGGGGCTTGCTTCCACAGGAATCATTACAAAGTCGGAAGCGCATAAGATATTCATGACCCAGCCTCCCAACGTAGGCGGTGCATCAATCAAAATATAATCATACTCTCCACTTTCTTTGATCTTCTCTAAACCTCTGGATAAGATCAATTCCCTCTGCCATTTTGCAAACAGTTCATATTCAATCCCGCTCATAAGTGTGGAAGAAGGAATCAAATCCAAATTCTCGTAAGGCGTATGCACAACATAATCCCATAAATCGTCTTCCTTTTTTATGGCATTGTATAAATTTTTTTCTCCGGCAGCCAATTCCAATATTGTCTCCTCCGGAAAAAAAGAGAGAGACAAGTTAAGCTGCATATCGCCGTCAACCAAAAGTACTTTTTTGCCAAGCGTGGACAATGAATATCCCACATTGGCACAGCTTGTCGTCTTACCACTTCCGCCCTTGTTATTCGCAAAGGCTATGGTCTTCGTCATCTTCTTTTCCATAGAGGCACTCTATCCCTTTCTCCGCAAAATATTCCATCCACTCTCTGGAGGGACGCACATCGGTCACTACCATATCAATTGCCGAAAGCTCACATATTTGTGAAAATGCCACATTATCAAATTTTGTACAGTCCACTGCCAATATTCGCTGCTTCGCAGATTTTAACATCATCTGCTTTACCTGGGAAAACATTTCATTGGAATCGGTTATCCCCTTTTCCATATGAATTCCTTTACAAGATAAAATCACTTTGTCCGCATAAAATGAAGCAATCACATCCGTTGCCTTTGGCCCAACCAATGCCAGATAATTTTCTCTGAGCGTGCCTCCGGTACAGATCACATCCCACCCTGTTACATCTGACAATTCCACCAACACTTCGATGGAATTTGTAATCACTGTCAAACGCTTTCTGTTCTTCAATGCCTTGACGATTGCCACCGCCGTTGTGCTGGGGTCTACAATAATATGTTCCCCCTCCTGAATCAACTCGCTTACCATTTCAGCAATCACCTGTTTGCCGCGCATATTCCGTTTTTTGCGTACATTAAAAGGCATATCCAGGCTGGTATTCTCATTTAATACCGCGCCGCCGTAACTTTTTGTCGCAAGTCCTTCTTTATCCAGTTTATCTAAATCCCGACGAATTGTTTCTTCCGAAACGTCAAAAAGGATACTCAGTTCACTGACTACCACTTTTTTCTCGTCCTGCAGTTTTTCTAAAATCAGATTTCTCCGCTCTACAGCAAGCATCTGTCGCCCACTCCCTGCCTCTTCTCTTATGTGATCAATTCAGCCACAAATACTACTCATTTATCTGCAGCACTAAACACATTTCAGAAAACTTGTCACTTTCAGTTTATCCTACATATCCTTAAGACACCGCATCATGTTCGTCAGCACAGTATTTATTATCCGAACTCTACAATATCGATTTACATATTTGAGGATCAGGATGCGCAATCACTGTAGAATCCAAATACATCCCGCCTTCTGATACGCTAGACCTTGCTCTGGCAATTGCCGCCTCTACCGCGGACACTTCTCCGCACAGAAATACATAAGACTTTCCACACATTCCCTTCGCTATGCGCAGCTCAATCAACTCCACATCCGCCGTTTTGGCAGCCACATCCGCCGCAACAATAATTGCCGCCGCATCAAAAGTCTCCAAAACGCCTAATGAACTGATATGTTCCACATGCGTTGTACCATAGATTGCCGGAAAAATCCCTTCATGAGGATTGCCCAATACAAAACTGTCAATGAGCTGTTCACCATATTGTACTTTTGCCGTAGCCACTGCCGCATCCACCGCGCTCAAGTCCCCTGTAATCAGAGCTATGTATTTTCCGGGACAAACTGTCTGCGCTTCTATCAGCTCCACCGCGGCTGTCTTGACCATGGCATCTGCCGCAGTTACACCGGCAGAAACCGTCTTAAATTCTATCATTCCCAAAGCCTTGCCCATGGAGTCCTCCCTACCTTTCCGCAATTGTAATATATTTATCGGTCACATCCTGAACAATCCCGCTCATAGAAGCGTGAATTCCCACGCTCAATCCATTTCCCGGTTTTGCAATACAATCGCCCGCATTTACCAAATCACCTTTTTTCACAACTGCCACAGCGGGCGCACCGATGTGCTGACTCAGCAAAATCTTCACTTTATGAATCAAATGTTCTCTCATCCAATAATCATCTGTCTGTAAAGGTGCATCCGCCTCATATTTTGCCAAACCAAGCCTGGCTTCCAGCCTCTCTTCCGGAACTTTACGATATTCCCTGCTAGCTTTGACAGGCGCTGGCGTCACATCTGCCGCCGGTTTTACACCAGCTTTCCGCAGCCCTAACTTATAGTCTGCAATCAAACTTCTGGGCGCAAGCCCCTGTGGACAGGAAAAATTCTCACACAAACCACATGAACTGCAAAACATTGTATTCAGAAACACATTGGTATCCTGAAAATCTTTATTGGCAGCACTGCGCATAAATTTATGAGGTTCAATGGGATGCCCCAGTGCATGTCTGGGACAGAGATTGGTGCATGTCTCACATTGGCAGCAAGAAGACGCAGCACGTTTCAAGTCAATGGCCGTATTCCTGTTTTTGCGCCGTACCAACGTATGATCACTGTCCAACACAATCACTGCATTTGTAGTCTTCGTCACCAGTACATTCTCGTCCGCCAAAGTTCCCATCATAGGTCCGCCAATCAAATATGCGGGATTTTTCACTTTAATTTCTCCTGCATATGCAACCACATCCTTGATGACCGCCCCAATGGGCACCCGCACTGTAATAGGCTGTTCTACTTCTCCTACCACTGATACAAGTTTATCCACCACAGGCATATTCTGTTCTACGGCACGATATGTATTGTATACCGTTTCTACATTGAACACTGCCACACCTTCCTCTATCGGCAGACCTCCGGGACGAATCACCCTTCCGGTAGCTTCATAGATGAGCACCACTTCATCTCCCATAGGATATGCACTGTCCAACAACTGCACCCTCATTTGAGGATAACAGTCAATATATCTATCTATAGCTTTTAAAGTCGCTTTATATTCTCTTTTAATTCCGATTACCGCTTCCTTTGCCCCTACTGTCTGGGCAATCATATCAAAGGCTTTTAAGATTTCCTCCGCATGTTGTTCCAACAACTGCCTGTGCAGCTTAAGCAATGGTTCACATTCGGCACAATTCATTATAATAATTTCCGCTCGCTCGTCCAGTTTTGCATAAGTAGGAAATCCGGCGCCACCCGCACCCACAATTCCACTCTCCTGCAAAATTTGTTTTAAAGTCTGAATCTCCATGAAATACCCTTCTTTCATGAAATACCCCTTTTCATGAAATCTCCTTCCTTCATGAAATATAGTCCTTTGATACACAAACTATTTGAATCCCTCAAAAAACGAATCCATATTTGTTCCTGAAAATTTTCACTCATCCACAATGCCGACAATTGCAGCATCCACAGGAGCACCTTCCATTCCCACTCGCGCCGCGCTTCCGGTTGCCACTAACACCGTCTCTCCAATGCCGGCGCCAATATTATCTATTGCAACAAAATGCTCACAATTACCCGCCATTTCCTTCAGCGGCTCTATAATCATAAATTTATTTCCAATCAAATTTTCGCACTTACGTGTAGAGACAATACTCCCTATTACCTTACCTATAATCATGGTATTTTCTCCTGTCAGACAGGCCCACCGCGGGATATAACATCCCTTTTATACCTCCCTGTGTGCTTCGACACATACCATTTGTGAGACAATATCCCGCGTTTTTTCACCTGTCATAATATTACGGCTTTTAAATTATTTTAGAACTATTTAAGAATGGTTACTTTATCGCCGGTTTTAATCTTGCTGGCGTTCGCCTCGTCCGTATCTATGTGCATTTCCAATGTAAAGCTGTCGTCCACCCGTATTTTCACCTGGTTGAAGACAGTTCCTCTCTCATTATCCGCTTTTACAGATACAATATCACCATCTTTCACCCCTGCCGCCATTGCGTCAGCCGGTGACATATGTATATGACGCATTGCAACAATACAGCCTTCCTTTAAATAAAGCACCCCTTTGGGACCTACTACCGCAATCGGTGCGCTCCCGGCAATATTGCCGGATTCCCGAATAGGCGCTGCAATTCCCAGCTTCATTGCATCCGTAGCAGAGATTTCCACCTGGGAAGCTTTTCTGACAGGTCCCAGAACTCTAACATTCTCAATTGCCCGCAATTTCAACCCCACGATGGTCACAGTTTCATTGGATGCAAATTGTCCCCCCATGAGATCTTTTTTCTTCGTAAGCTGATATCCATCTCCGAACAATGCTTCCACATGTTCCTGCGTCAAATGGATATGTCTTGCAGACACTCCTACCGGCACCTGATATCCGCCGCCCTTCTCTTCCATCTTATTGATGGTTTGAAGTATCATCTGTGTAATCATTTCAACTGTCTGCTGTTCCATTGTCTTCCCTCCGGTCTGCATAATGAAATCAGAATTGCAATTACCTCTCTCTCAATTTCCAGCCCTGTACGCTAAAATTGCCAATGAGGTAAATTGCATTTAATCAGTTTCTTATTCTTTTACTTTGGGAAGAATCATCTCAACATCCGTATGAGGACGAGGAATTACATGTGTAGCTACCAATTCACCCAATTTGGATGCACTGGATGCGCCTGCTTCAACGGAAGACTTTACAGCGCCCACATCACCACGCACCATTACGGTCACCAATCCGGAACCAATCTTCTCTGTGCCTACCAAAGCCACATTTGCTGCTTTGCACATTGCATCCGCCGCTTCAATCGCAGCTACCAACCCTCTTGTTTCAACCATTCCCAATGCTTCCTGAGCCATTTCTTTTCCTCCTGTTTTTGGATTCTCACTTAACAAACCACTTATATTCTATCAGATATCCTTATACCCATTTGCGGACATGGGATAACATGCGCTGCACTTGTTACACTTCTTGAATTGTCTGTGCATCCAGTGTACTAAGTTCCGCCTCTGTGTCCATAAATCTGCTTGCACTTAAATTTACAAGCCTCATAATTTCACTATGGGGATTTGCAATAACACCCTTTGCCACAGGTTTCTTAATTCCTTTTTGAGCGGCCATCTCTACCGCTTCAGTAACTGAAGATACATCGCCCTTAATCACAATGGTAACAAGCCGACCACCCAGTTTTCTTTCCCAGGTAGCCAGTTCCACACCGGATGTTTTACACATAATATCCAATGCATCCACTGCCGCAACAACACCTGAAATTTCGATAAAGCCCAATGATGTATTGCCCATTTATCGGCTCCTTTACTTATGCCGGCTGCCTGATTTCACATAGACAGCCGTTTTTCCTGTTCTTAAATCTTAGGTAAAATCTTCTCAACATCAGAATGGGGTCTGGGAATCACATGTGCTGCCACCAGCTCGCCCAATCTGCTTGCAGCGGCGGAACCATTCTCCACAGAAGCCTTAACAGCTCCCACATCGCCGCGAACCATTACCGTTACCAGTCCTGAACCAATTTTCTCGGTTCCGATTAAAGTTACTTCTGCGGACTTGGTCATTGCGTCAGCCGCTTCGATTGCTGCTGTCAGTCCTCTTGTCTCTACCATTCCTAATGCTTCCTGTGCCATAATGTTCTCCTTTCATATCACAAGCTGAATTAATTTTTATCAAAAGCGTTCAGCTTTAACATCTTCTCAGTGTCTTTGGTGGGTCTGGCAATGATATGCCTCTGTACCACACCGGTCAGGGATTTCGCCATCTCTTCGCCTGCTTCCATGGCAGCCTCCACTGCGGCCACGCTCCCGCGGAATTTAACTGTCACCAGCAATGGCACCGGCAGCGAATCCGCATTGGCGGGCTTATTTTTATCGAAGGTCTCCAGCCTGACATCGGCTGCCTTACAGCCTGCGTCGGCTGCAAGGAATGCGCAGGTCAGTCCGTATACCTCCAACAGTCCTACTGCTTCTTCCCTAGCTTCCATAAATTCGTTTCCTCTTCTTCTCATACAACTTACAACCGTTTCATATACCTTTCGGTTGACTGTGTGCAATTACGTTAAGTCATTACCGCCGGCAAACTATTACTTATTGATAATTGCAATTTTCAATCCGGTCATTGCAAGATTCGTCTTCAACGCCTCATTGATTTCTTCCAATGGGTACGTATGCGTAATCAGCTTATCAATGGGCAGTCCAATCTTCTTCGCACTCTTGAGGAAATCAAAGGTAGTCGCATAATCTCTCAGTGTATATACCCAGGAACCCACCGTGGTAATCTCTTTGGAGCAAATATCAAAATGAGGATTGATGGTCGCATCGCCGCCATTGATGAAGAATCCCAATTCGCAAAGGCCGCCCCCATTCCGAATGAACTTATAAATATTGGAATGTCCTGCCGGAGAACCGGTGCACTGGAACGCAAAATCTGCCAAATGTCCCTCGCATTTTTCTTCCACTGCTGCGGTCAATGCTTCAATTCCCTTATGATCCTTGAAATTAACGGCATCGGAAGCACCCAATTCTTTCGCAAACTCAAGACGTTTCTGTTCGCCGTCCACTGCCACAATTTTATTAATTCCCATAGTACGCAGAATAGCAATACAAATCAAACCAATAGGACCGCATCCTTGTACAACAACTCTGCTATTGAAACGGAGAATTCCTGTACTCTTAGCTCTCTCTACCGCATGAACCAATACGGCGCACGGCTCAATCAATACTCTGGAGTACAAATCAAGGTCGCTTACATTAAATACCGTAGAACCGCCCCGAATCAGTATGTAATCGGAAAACCAACCATTCAGATGAATGTCATCATCAGGAAGCAGACCATATACATCAGCCCCTCCCACATTCTGCTTGTTCAAATCATACATGGTAATATCAGGGTTATCTTTAAAAATCATACAGGTAACAACTTTATCTCCCAGCTTCAAGTCCTTACCCGCGCTATCCTTTTTCACGTTTTTACCCATTTTGACAATTTCGCCCGTGCCCTCATGTCCCAGCGCAACAGGAATGAGTCCGAAAGGATCTCTCTTAAATTCGTGTGCATCCGTACCACAGACACCGCATCCCTCAACTTTTACCAGAATATCATCATCTCCAACTTCCGGCATGGGGAATTCTTTTACATCAAAATGCTCCAGACTTGTAAGCATTGCCACATGGGCCGTTTTGGGTATTGCGCCCTTTGCAGCCGGCACAGACGTATTTGCTGTACCTTCTGACATACTTGCAAGCACTTGCTTTACAATCTCCTCAATCTGAGCTGTATCAGCCATTTTCCCTACTCCTTTCTAAATCATACATATATGAAATCGCACGCTCACTCTACCGGATGCACAAGCTGTCTGCCATAACACATCTTCTGCTCTTGGTAAATGATTTTGCGCTGGTAAGTCCTTCTCCGGTACGGCTTGCAATGGTAAAAGTGCAATAGCCTTCCCCGCCAAAGCCTAAAGCCGCATAGGACGGTGCATTCTTTACCAGAATCGCCGTATCAATTTCCCTTGCATACTTTGTGATATTATCAATATTTTTAGAGTGAATATGAGCAGAGTGACGATTGCCGTGCTCAAGCCACACTGCTTTCTCAATGGCATCGTCAATATCCTTTGCACGAACCAATCCCAGTATGGGCATCATCAATTCTTCCGCAATCAACGGATGCTCTTTCTCCCCTTCAAACACAATACAACGAATATTATCCGGTACTGTCACACCAATCATTCCCAGTAAAGTTTTGGCATCACGGCCCACACATTTACGATTCAGTCCCTTGGGCGTCAAAACCGTTGCAGCCAGCTTATCCTGTTCCTCTTTGGAAATCAGATAGCATCCCTGTTCGGAAATCATATAATGCATTAATTCATCCGCTATGCTGTCCACAGCAACAATTTCTTTCTCCGCAATACAAGGAAGGTTATTATCAAAAGTACATCCATTTACAATGTCTTCCGCAGCTTTCCTGATATCGGCCGTCTCATCCACCACTGCGGGAGGATTTCCAGCGCCCGCGCCAATTCCTCTTTTTCCCGAAGAGAGAACTGCGGTGACAACGCCGGGACCGCCGGTAGCTGCAATCAACGGAATATCTTTATGCTTCATCATAATATTGCTGGTATCCAAAGTCGGCTTTTCCACGGTACAAGCCACATTATCCGGACCGCCCGCCTCCAGAGAAGCTTCATTAATCAGATTCAATGCAAAAATGGAAGTCTTAATCGCCTGGGGATGGGGATTAAATACAACTGTGTTACCTGCCGCAATCATACCAATAGAATTACAAATGACCGTTTCACTGGGATTGGTACAAGGCGTAATCGCACCGATTACTCCAAAAGGTCCCATTTCAATCAAAGTCAGCCCTCTGTCTCCAGACCATGCTGTTGTCTTTAAGTCTTCCGTTCCCGGTGTTTTATCAGCCACAAGATGATGCTTTAATATTTTATGCCCTACATTGCCCATCCCTGTCTCGTTTACGCCCATTCTTGCAATTACTTCCGCATTTTCATGGGTTTTTCTGCGAATGTTGCTGATAATCTGTTCCCTCTGGTCAAGGGACATTCTGCGAATAATTGCCTGAGATGCCTTTGCCGCCGCAATCGCATCATTCATATCGGAAAATACGCCGTGCATTTTTTCAGACGGCTCCGCAATCTGCAATTTCGCAACCACTTCCTGTACAATATCCTGTACCAGGCTTTCATTTACAAGCACTTGATTACCTCCTGTTCTAATTCCAAACTTTAAATTTGAAACCCAACCATCCTATTCGGCTTCAAAAATCCTTTTCCCATAAGCCGCCAACTCCGTATCCTGTTGCGCGCTTCCGCCGCTGACACCCAACGCCCCCACAATGACGCCGTTTCGCATCAATACTTCGCCGCCGCCAAAGATAACAATTTTGCCTTGGTTCGTAAACTGAATCCCATAAAGACTCATTCCCGGCTGACTGAGCTTACCCAACTGGGCTGTGGACATTTGGAAAGCTATGGACGTATAAGTCTTATTTAACGCTACATCAAAGCTGCCCATATATGCGCCATCCATACAATGAACAGCCACCGGCCTTCCTGAGGCGTCGGACACGGCGGTAACCACTCTCATATTCCATTCTGCCGCCTTTGCCTCAATCTGCCCTATCAGCTTTACCGCCAACGCAAGCGGCATGGATGAGACCACCGGACCTTCCTGATTACTTTGTGCTCCCGCCGTACTGTTCAAAACCTGGCGTACAATATTTTCCAACGCTATTTTATCCATCATTTTCCTAACTGCTCAAGGATCTTCTTGGTAATCTCAGCAACCAATTCCGGTGTTGCTGCAGAAGCATCCTTCTTGCTGGAGCATCCGCCGCCGCAAGTATGGCAACTGGGCTTGCCTTCCTTTGCATTGGGGCAAAGATTTGCGGGATGACGTCCCTTCATGCCGAACTGTCTTCTGATTTCATAAAGTTCTTCCACCTGCTGAGGCGTAAACTCCTTCGGTCCGCCTAACATTCTGGACTGGTACAAAAGCTGTGCATAAAATTCCACTGATTCCATTTTCAGATAAGCATTCAAAAGGGAATCCGAATAAGTCAAAGCACCATGACTCTCCAACAAAACAGCGTCAAAATACTGCACATACTCAGAAACCGCATCAGGAATCTCCATTGTGGAAGGTCTGCCGTACTTTGCAATGGGCACACAACCGAGGGCAATTACAGCTTCAGGCATAATGGGCTGGGTCAGAGGAATCCCTGCAATTGCAAAACTGGTAGCATACACGGGATGTGCATGTACAACGCTGTTCACATCGGGTCTCTCCTGATATACTCTCATGTGCATTTTAATTTCACTGGAGGGCTTAAAGTTGCCGTTTGCCTGAATCACATTTCCCTGTGCGTCTACCTTACAGATATATTCCGGGGTCATAAATCCCTTGGACACACCTGTAGGCGTACAAAGGAACTCGTTATCACTAATTTTCACTGAAATATTGCCGTCATTTGCAGCAACCATATTCCTGTTGTAAATTCTCTTTCCAATGTCACAAATCTCTTTTTTAATTTCGTACTCGTTTTGCATTTTAATTCCTCCTGATTTGTTATACTTTGTTTTGCTGACAGATTCCTGCAGCTTTTCCGCAAGTTCCGACAGCCTTATATTTCCACTCGACATTATGCCCTGTGACCGCACATGGCATCTGCCGAACAGTTATCATTTTAACCATATCTTCATAAATACTATTATAGTACCCTAAACCGGACAAGTCAACAAAATCATGTTGAATTTTGTCGTTTTTGTTTTATTTCTGTGGTTTTTATATCCGGCTTACCTTTTTCCCTTCACTTTCGGCCTGTTCAGGTATTCTAAAATGCCGTCCACACCCTCTCCTGTAACCGAATCCACAAAAAAGATATCTTTACATCCTGCATTGCGAAGCCATAATTCTGCCAATGGCGGATTTGCTTTGGGTTCATTTATCTTAGTAACTATGCCTATCACATCCCGATTGACCATACAAGTGATGTTGGGAGGAAACAGAGTGTAACTCTCCGTTGCCGCCACCAACAATCCCACCACGTCCGCTTCATAGGAATATAATGCCAGTGCATAACCCAAATGATGGGTCTGCGCATATTCGCCCGGCGTATCAATCAATACATCCTCATAATGAATATACTGCGTTTTGTAATAATTTATTTTTTCTCCTGAAAGGGCTTGTTTCAAGGTAGTCTTGCCGCTTTCACTGCGACCCATTAGAATCAATTTTCTCATATTTCATAATTTTTCCAGCAGTCGTTTCCGCTGTGTCACTGCTTCCAAAATATCCTGATAAACATTCATACAGTGTTTCATTTGGACATCTTAGGTTCGGGTAATCCTACAAACCGTGTAACTCAATTCATTTTTCACATAATCAAGAATTGCCTGTTCGGAAGCTTCCACCTCCGACACGGTACCTGATATAATCAGCGAACCGCTGAACCTGTCCACAAATCCGAGGTCAATGGCTGCTGCTTTCATCCCCACATCCGCCATAATAATTGCAGTCTCCGCCGGTGAAACCGTCATAATACCTATGGCGGCTCTTGCATAATCTATGCTGGGATTCAACCCCAACTTTTCATATAAAACCGGGTCGGGACTTGCAATAATATGTGCCAGGGTAATTTGTTTCCCAGGTACCAGCTCCTGAACAATTCGCTGTTTATTCCTGTCGTCAAGCCAATCCATTTTCTCCCGCCTTCCCATACTGCCCCAGTCTAAGCTGCACATCCGTCAAACTGCGGCATGTAACGCCCACACTCTATTCTATCAGCCGTGACTTCCGTCACCCGCCAATTTGGCATCTCAACCGGGTAGTTTCTTCCACTGTCCTTTTCAATTTTTCCATCTGCTCCGGCTCCGGCGGAAGGATATGGGGCAATTCATACTTTCTTCCCAACCCTTCATATTTATCCTGTCCCAGTCTATGATATGGAAGCAGATAAATGTCTTCCACTCCCGGCAGTTTGTCCGCAAACATTGCAATCGCCCTGATCTCATCCTGCGTATCGTTAAATGTTGGAATCACCGGCACCCGTACACTGAGTTTCGTCCGGCCGGAAGCGGCAATCTTTTCCGCATTTTCCAGCATCAGCTCATTGCTTTTTCCCGTAAATTGTCTGTGTTTGTTCCCGTCCATATGCTTAATATCCATTAAGTAATGATCCAGATAAGGCAAAATTTCTTCAATTACTTCCCATTTAGCACAGGCCATACTCTCCATTGCGGTATTGATTCCTACAACCTTTGCAGCATGAAGCAAGTCTCTGGCAAATTCCGGCTGGCAAAGGCTCTCTCCGCCGGACAGGGTCAGCCCTCCGCCGGAACGCATATAATAGGGCCTATCCTTTTCCACTGTTTCCATTACCTCTGCCACCGTCACATCCCGGCCAATCACTTTCGGCTTCCCGCCAACGATCATCTCCTGTATCCCATATTCCTGAGACTCCGGATTACAGCACCACTTACACCGCAGCACACAGCCTTTCAGGAAGCAAATTGTACGTATTCCCGTCCCGTCATGAATGGAATAACGCTGGATATCAAATATCCTTCCTTTTGTCTGTAAATAATCCATTTCCACACTCCTGCCCGCTTCATAAGAGAGTGTATCAACACCCTTCTTTGACATCAATTCAATCCTATTGACAAAAAATCATGTCCCATCCCCGCCTGCAAACCGTAAGTTCTATCAGAAGCCCTGCTCCGTCCTGCGGATAATGTCATCCTGCAAAGACTTGGAAAGTGTGGTAAACAAAGCGCTGTAACCAGCTACTCTCACCACCAGATGGGCATAGTTCTCAGGATGAGCCTGCGCGTCCAGCAATGTCTCCCGATCCACCACATTAAACTGCATATGGCTTCCCTTCTGGTCAAAATAGGAACGAATTAACGCCACAAAATTTTCCAGCCCTTTTTCTCCGCTCAGTGCGGTAGGATGGAATTTCTGATTAAACAGCGTACCATTGGAAGCGATTCCATGGTCTAACTTGGACACGGAGTTGGCTGCTGCTGTAGGCCCATACACATCCTTGCCCGCCGAAGGAGAAACACCATCCGCTACAGGTGTGTGCGCTAATCTGCCGTCGGGAGTAGCCCCTGTCTGAGCACCCAAAGGTACGTTTGCAGACACCGGATACAAGCCTGCCTGGAACTGTCCGCCCCGTGGATTATAGTATCGAAGCAGCGGTCTGGTATAGGTATATGCCACATCTCTTGCAAACATGTCCACTTCCTGGATGTCATTGCCAAACTTAGGCACTTCATTAATCATTGCAAGCAAGTCTTCATATCTCTTCTTTTCTTCTGCGGGCAGCTCCATATTCATAACTGCCCTGATCATACCCGCAATCTGATCCTCATTCACGGATACACCATTATTTTCCATCTCACGCAGAATTTCCGTCACCAATTCTCCGGCGCTGACCGCATCAAATCCCTGTCCGTAATTCATGGCAAGCGCACGCTTATACTCTGCAAGCGTAACTTTCTTCTCATCAAAGACAAGTTTCTTGACAGCATAGAGAGAATCTGCCATATTGGCAATGCCAAATCCCTGCGGCCCCGTGAAATTATAAACGGCCCCCCCTTCCTGAACTGTCTTTCCTCGTTTAATGCAGTCATCCACCATACAGGAAAGATACGGCAGCGGGCAGCGGGTAGCATGGGCTACGTCAATGGCATTATCTGCATTTACCAAAAGGGATATATTGTAATCCATCTGCTTTTTATATGCGTCATAGAATTCTTCAAACGTGGTCATATCTTCCACTCTGCCAGTCTCTATGCTGATTTTCTCACCTTTATCCCATCCGTTTGAGAAGACCAATTCCAGCGGACGACACATATTGTAAAACGCTGCATCATGCCATCCTTCTGTCTTTCCGGCCTTCTGAGGCTCCACACAACCGATAATATTGTACTCCCTGGCATCTTCCAAAGTAAGTCCCCTGCTCATCAGAGACGGAATAATCACTTCGTCATTGTAATAAGCCGGAAGACCAATTCCTGTTCTGGTCAAATCCGCAGCTTTCAACAGCAACGCATGGGGGGACTTGTTCCACACACGGATGGAAAGAGAAGGCTGAGGCAGGAATACATGCTTGGACGCCGTAATACACATAAACGACAAATCGTTTGTCACATCACATCCATCCTTATCCTGACCGCCCACAATTAAATTCTGGAACAAACTATAGCCCGCAAATCCTTCCGCACTTGCCGCATCCCGGCACTTATTCAAATCATTTAATTTTACCCAGATACAATCAAGCAGTTCCTGCGCAAATTCCCTGGTCAATTTCCCCGTATCCAAATCTTTCTTATAATATGGATACATATACTGATCAAAACGTCCCGGAGAAATGGAATGTCCGCTGGATTCCAACTGTAAAAGCTGCTGTATAAACCAAAAACTCTGGCATGCCTCATGAAAAGACTCCGCTCCATGCTCAGGCACTCTGCGGCAGTTGGAAGCAATTTGCAGAAGCTCCTGTTTTCTGCTCCCGTCCGTGCAGACGGCGGCTTCTTTTTCCGCCAGTTCTCCATATCTGTTGGCATAACGGATGACTGCTTCACAACTGATAATCGCAGCTTTCAAGAACTGACTTTTGGTGCAGTAATCAGCATCGCCCGGATTACAATGTTCCAACTCTTCCTGTATCTGTGCAATGATGCCTCTGTATCCTATTGCCAGCACCTTATCATACTGTACCGTCACATGTCCAACGCCATTATAGAAATAATTGCCCGGCGTAAAGATATTGTGTTCCATGGCTTTTTTCGTCTCATCTGTCATCAATGCGGTAGCAAGTTCGCTGGTGGTCTTGCCCTCCCAGTAGGCGTCGGCCTCAAGCAAATCCTTCTTTGTCTGCTCCGCTATGTAAAACGGGTCCGCTTTGCGGCTTTCCACCGTTTCAAACTCTTCTTCCAGCCATTTGTAAGAAAATTCCGGATAAGTCTGGCACCCTCTGGGAGCAATGGTAGTACTGCCCACCACCAATTCTCCCTCTCTTATGATAATGGGAATATTGTCAAGAATATGCTCAAAAGCAAGGGCACGCCGCATAATGATCGGCTTGTCCTCAGTCGCTTTGTAACTTTCCGTTATTAATTTCGCCCTGGCAGATTCTATTTCCGGCATTTTGGCATATAAATGCGCTACTAACTTAGGGATTCTGTCAGATTTGGGAATTTCCTGGGTATAATAGTTTTCCATTGCTTCTCCTTCCTGTTCAATTTGCACAAAATTCCTTTCAAACACTCTTCTTCAAGTATATGCCTGTCTGAGGAAAATGTCAACAAATCTGACGCTTTTTTTATTTATTTTTTTGTGGGATTGCTTTGATTGTTGTTGGGTTTGTTTTTGTTTATAACCTGTTTCTTGTTGGCTTTGTTTTGATTGCTCCTTTATGACAATTTTCCGGCATCATTACAGATTTCATAGAATCAAACACTTAGAATTGAGTGTATAGAATGTGATACTCTAATTTCATTAAGAAAACAATCGTTTCACCTCTTCAAAATTTTGCGCCGTCATCAGGGCCGTCGCTTTCGTCTCACGAAACTTTACAAGATAAGTCCACCTTCCATAAGGTTCAATCCGACTGATTTTTGTCAAATTGACCAGATAGGATTTATGACAGCGCATAAAATCCATATCTTTTAACTTTTCTTCCAGCTCGGACAGGGAAATGGAAGTGCGATAGTTTTCCATACATGTGACAATATTGGTGGCTCCATCCACCCGTTCCACCAGAATAATCTCCGCCGCGTCAATAAGATACGCCCGTTCTTTTCCTTTAATTAACAGCTTTCCCTTATGCTGTTCGGACTGTGCCACTCTGTCCTGGGATACAGTCTCTTCCCTGTCGCCCCGAATTCGCTGTAATGTCCGCGCCACCCGTTCCATACGAAAAGGCTTCACCAAATAATCAAAAGCATAAATTTCAAAAGCATTTGCCATAAATTCGCTGTGCGCGGTGGCAAAAATAATTTTAACTTTCGGATTTAATTCCGTGAACACCTTAGCACATTCCAGTCCGTTTTCTCCATTTAAGTCAATATCCACAAACGCAACATCCGGTCGTTCCCTTGTAAATTCCACCACAGCCTGAGAAAAACTACTGCAGCGGGCTATCACTTGGTAATCTGGTTGTTTTTCCACTATTTTACACAACAGTTCACATATTTGCGGCTCGTCGTCAACAATCATTACTTTTATCATGTTTATACCCCCTGGTGCGCTGAAAGAGGGATGTTTACACACCCTCCTGCGCACATACCAATTTTATCCCTTGCTGTCCGCATACGCATTGGCGCCGTTTCCGATACTTTGCTTCATTTCCGTATCCGCCATTACATTCTGCAGTTTATAATAATCCATCACGCCTATATTCCCGTTTCTAAGCGCCTCAGCCATAGCCTTTGGCACCTCCGCTTCCGCCTGCACTACGGCGGCTCTCATTTCCTGTTCCAAAGCCACCGCCATCGCACGTCTCTCTTCCGCCCTGGCCTGCGCAATCTTATTGTCAGCCTCAGCCTGCATACTCTGCAGATTTGCACCAATATTTCTACCCACATCAATATCTGCCACATCTATAGAAATAATCTCAAACGCCGTCCCCGAATCCAATCCCTTTTCCAATACCACTCTGGATATATCATCCGGATTCTCCAATACCTCACTGTGCGTCCTGGAAGACCCCACCGTTGTGACAATCCCTTCCCCAACGCGGGCTAGTATCGTGGCCTCTCCGGCGCCGCCAATCAGCCTCTCCAGATTCGTCCTCACAGTAACCCTTGCCTTCACCAAAAGTTCTATACCATCTTTCGCCACTGCGGATGTCATATCCGTCTCTATCACTTTGGGCGTTACACTCATGGTCACCGCTTCAAACACATCCCGTCCTGCCAAATCAATTGCGGAAGCTTTCTCAAAAGATAAATTCATTCCTGCCCGCTCCGCTGCAATTAAAGCATTTACCACATTATCCACATTTCCTCCCGCCATAAAATGTGCTTCCAACTGGTTTACCTTTACATGAATCCCCGCCTTAACCGCCTTTATCAGCGGAAAAACTATTTTGGCCGGCGGCACTCTGCGCAGCTTCATTCCCACAAGATTAAAAATACCAACTTTTACATTGGATGCAACGGCCGAGATCCAAATTCTAATAGGCACAACACAGAAAAACATTACTATCAATAACAATATCACACACAATAAGATAATTTTAACAACCATGTTTACACCTCCCGCCCCATTTTAACATTCTTTTTCTTTCTTAGTTTTTATTTTTTTCACAACCAGTCTGTTCCCCATGATTTTATAAATGACAATGGCGGTCCCCTTTTCTATGTAGGCGCCGTCAGAATACACATCCAATCCAATTCCGTCAAATTCTCCCTTCCCTACAGGCCGAAGATCGGTCAATGCAATTCCCTCTCGATTTAACAAGTAATTCAAATCCGCAGAATTCAGAAACGATTCTCCTCCTGTTACCTCACAGTCCAAAATAATCGGAGAGTTCAGCTTCCGATGAGACAAAAGCCCCAAAACCACAGTCATCAATATTCCCAATATTACAATGATTATTATTGAAATGAAAATTCCTTCTTCCACCGTCTTTGCTGTAAGAAACACGCCTGCTAACAGACAGATAATTCCTGCAATCCCCGGCAGCCCAAATCCGGGCACCACCAGTTCCACCGCCATTAATATAAACCCAACAATTAACACAATAATTCCAATGATTGTGCCGATATCCATTTCCATTGTATTTACACCTCCTTTTGAATCCGCACAATGAACACCGTTTCCTTTTCGTCTGACATAAGCTGAATCCCGCCCCCGTTGGCTTTTAATACATTTGACACAATAAATAGCCCCATTCCATGTCCTTCCCCCTGCTTCGTTGTAAATCCGGGAGAAAAAATCGCTGCTTGTCTCTCTTTTGGTATGGGCGCTCCGTTGTTGCCAACTGAAAACAAATATGCCTCTTTGCTTTCGCTGATATCCAAAGTCAGTTTTCGTTCTCCTTCTTTTTCAAGTAATGCAGTGATTCCATTATCAATCAAATTAGAAAGCACCTTACACAATTCCCATGGTTCCATTTGCAGCAGTTTCAAATCAGATTTCACCTCTATGTAGAAATCAATCTGCTCCTTTTCCGCTTCTCCCAGTTTCGCCATAAGCAAAGCATTTACCGCCGGAACGGAAGTTCGGATTGCTTTCCCGGTCTTCATCATATTGGTATAAATGGGCTCCAAATAATGATGTAATTCCTCATATTCCTGCAATTCCAACATTCCGTATACCACCTGCATATGATTCAGATAATCGTGGCGCTGGCTGCGCAAAGTTTCATTCAGACTTTGCAATTGATGATAGCTGATACAGAGATTTTCATACTGCCTTCTCAATTTCAAATGCAGCAGCAAAATATGAAGCAGACAAATCATCAGAATCACCACCACTGCCAGACAAAAATAAAGAATTCCTCTCATGTCCCTTCCTTTCTGACTTTATTTGTTATATCATATCAGCATGACATCCTATCAAAAAGATAAAACCCCTCAAACGTCGTTTTTTTACGTCAAAATGTCAGTGCCGGCAGCTTGACAACTGTTCTGCCTAAATGATACAATATTTTGAATTACTTTTCTATTGTCATAGATAAAATATACAAGGAAAACAATAAAAATGATATATTTAAAAGATATTACTTCGGAGAATTGGAGAATTCCTTTGGAAGTTGCCCCCAGCCAGAAAACTTATGTGGCAGACAAAACAACCTTGCTTGCGCGAGCCTATGCTTACCGCCAGGCACACAGCTATGCTTTTCTGATCTATCACAATGAAACTCCTGTGGGTATGGGACTATATTATGATTGCGAGGAAATGCAATGCTACGTTTTCAGCCAACTGTTTATTGACAAACGATATCAGGGCAAGGGATATGGCCTTGCCGCTGTAAAGCTTGTGTTGAATTCTCTCAAACAGGATGGCAGATATGATAAAGTATCAATTTGTTACATAGAAGGAAACACCCCTGCCAGACGTCTCTATGAAAAACTTGGTTTCATTGAAACAGAACAGGATGGCAATGAAATCATTATGGAAAGAAATCTATCTGCTCCTGTTTCCTGCTAATGGGATGGGCGCTGACCAGCCTCTCCAATATTTGCATTTTTTCAGGGATGCGTATTTTTTTCGGGCACTGCGCCAGACAGGGCATATGTGTACAGTTTCGACAGTATTCGGCGCTTTTCGCAATGCCCAATCCCATCTTTTTCAAAGCCCAATAATCCTTTCCCAGAAAAAAATACTGATATTGACGGAATAACGTATGTATTTCCGTTCCATATGGACATTTACACCTCTGGCAGCGATCACAGGGAATGGGGTTATACTCCTTTTCCAATACTGTCAGTACTTCCTCAAAAGAAATCAGTTCCTCTCTTTCTTCCCCCATATCCCAATCCATTGCCGCCTTTACCTGTTCCATAGTGCCCAGTCCAATCAGCACACCGGATATGGGATAAGAAAGTACGGCTCCAATTAAAGTACGAACTGAAAATCTTGCTGGAAGAAGTCCTGCCGCATATACTTTATTCACCAATACTCCCTTCTTCCGAAATCGCTCTTCATCCCTGATCCGTTCCAGCATCCCCCGTTCTAAAAGATTACCGCTGCCCTGCAAAACATCCACCCGGTCATCCACTGCGCCTCGCAACAAAATATCATAATAATGAGAGGCAATTCCCGCAAATCGAATTTTTCCCTCACATTTTAACTCTGTCAAGGCATCCAGTGCGCCGCCTTTTCGGAACACTTCATCCGCATGATCTTCATCCACCTGATGCACAAAATATATATCCGGCGTGGTCCCCATATTTTCACAGGAACATTCTACCGCACCATACATTTCATTCCCGTCATAAAAACGGGCTTTGTCTGAAATAATAATTTTCTCTCTGCCAATATAATCTGCAAATTTTCCCAGCTTAATCTCCGCATCTCCATATTCCGGCACAATGGCCGTATCAAAGAGATTACACCCCAGAGAAAAACCATATTCCATCACAGCAAGGGCTTCTTCCTCATTCAGATTAAAATAATCCGGCAAAACCGGCACGCTGCCCTGTAAAATAGGTATGGTCCCAAAACCAATTTCCGATACCTTTAACCCCGTAGTCCCCAGTTCCCGATAATACATTTGTGTTTTTTACTCCCTTCAAAAACCCTTTCCTCCATACACACGCCTTCCGGCATCCAAATCTCTGATAACTCTCTGCAAAATGCAAATGCTTCCTTTCCAATGACTTTTAGCGTAGAAGGCAGCCGAATACTTTTCAGGCTATGACAACGATAAAATGCTCTTTCCGGAATTTCTTCCACACCTTCCGGTATCAGAATCTCTTCCAGAGAAGTACAATTTTCAAACGCCCTTGCCCCTATCCGGCCAAGCCCGTCACCCAACTCCACAAATCGTAAAACACCGCAGCCCCAAAATGCCAGTTCTCCTATATCTTCCACACCTGTCGCTCCCCTGACTTCGCTCAGCCATTTGCATCCTGCAAAGGCTCGTTTGCCGATTTTCTTTATGGTATCCGGGAACCTAATCTCCGCCAGCAAATTTCCATCCTGAAAAGCCCCTTCCCCTATGGCCGTAATGCCATGAGCCAATGTAAGTCCGGCTATATTGCCGGTACACTCCACAAGCACCCCTTCTTCATCGGTCTTAAAGCAATTCAGACTATCCATCACCGCCTGTTTTGCCAGGGGCGGCAGATCCTTTTCCCGGTCCCCAATGCCGGTAAATGTTATACAGGAACCATCCGGCAGAACCATCTCCCGCAAATGAATACAGTTCCGAAAAGCGTATTCCCCCACTTGCACCCTTTCGGACCAAAAGCGAATTTTCTCTATGTTCAGCCCATTTGCAAATGCCCAACCGCAAACCAAACGGATCTGTGCCGAAATCTCTACATTCCCCTGGCAGCCGGAACCATCCAGAAGTATATTCTTTACCACCACCATAGAGGATACTCGTCTTTGCCGCTCCATCCAGGCAGTCCCGTGAAATGCCCTTGCCCCTATATATTCCAGACTTTCCGGGAACTCCACTTCCTCCAGCAGCAGACAATCCCGAAATACCTCCGCCTCAATCCGGCATATCCCCTCCGGAATTTTTATTTTGCGAGCCGCCCCCCGATACCCACAAAGGTTTTTCCCTTCCTCTATTGCAAAACAGCTCAATGCACTGTGGAACAAAAGCCTTACTATCTCAGGGATATAATCGGAAAAAATATCATCGAAACAAGTAACCGACCATTCTCTTCCCTGATATTTGACCTGACGCAAGAACGTACAGCCCAAAAAGGCATATTCCCATATATGAATATCCGCCGTTCCTTCCGATACTATAATTTTTTCAAGTCCGCAGCAATCCTCCAGGGCATGTTCCGCCAACCAGGTTTCACCTCTGAATTCCGCACTTTTTATACCTTCGCAGCCTTCAAATGCGTATGGACGTATCACATCCAGATTTTCAAAGGAAAATCCTTTCAAATTCTTACACCCACTGAAGCAAAAGGACTGCACCATGGACGCTTTATCACAACGACACTCTTCCAGACGATAACACCCTGCAAAAAGACGCTTCTCCAAAAGGGCTGCATTGGGAAGCATCGCCCTGATTAACGACGTACAGCCAGCAAAAGCCGACGGTCCCACCTCACTTACACCACTCTCCACTTCCAGCAAAGAAATACACTTTTCAAAAGCATGGGCATCTATTCTGTAAAGCTGCCTTGGAAAATCCACTGTTTTCAGGCCGCCGCATCCAAAAAACGCCCCTTCTCCTATCCATAAAAGACTTTGCGGCAGCACAAGTTTTGTAACTGTGGAATTTCCGGAAAATGCGTAGGGTGCAATCCCTGTCACCCCTTCCGGCACACAGACCTCTCCCCTGCATACACTGCCTGATGTCAAAATATTTCCAACAATACAAATACCATCCATGCCTTTACGGTCAAAACATGTATCTTCAAAAACTCTCTCACCCGATTGAAAATCAGATGCTATTGTACGCCGAACCAATGAAATACATCCGGCCAAAGCCTCATTCCCCAACCGTTTTACCCGCTCCAGGGAAAGATTTCTCAAATTTCTGCACTGATAAAAAGAACGTTCCCCTAACGCATCCCACGTCTGTAAAATTTCTGTATCCGCAAGATATACTCCTTCCAGCATAACACAGCCTGCAAAAACTTCGTCTTCCAAACATTTGATTCCTGACGGCAGCCATGCTCGCCGCAGATTTGTACACCCCTTAAAGGCAGCCGCTCCTAAAAATCCTACACCTTCCCGCAGATGAATCCCTGTTATCTTCTTATTTCCATAGAAGGCGCCTCCCGCCACAATCCTCACAGATTCCGGCAGCCATACTTCCCCTTCCAAATTCCGTCCGTCCAGGAAAATCTCTTCCCCAGCATTTTTCAATACTGCCCGGCACTCCGCCCCCCACGAAGACAATCCCATCTCCTGGGCTGACCATGATTTCAGCCAGCGCTCCTGAAATCCTGTCCCTTCAAAGGGATTGATTCCCACCGCTTTCAGCGAATGAGGCAATTCCACCCGTTCCAGCGCGGTACAGCCACGGACAAATCGGTTAGGAATACGCCCTACGCCTTCTTCCATCACCAGGTTCTTTAGCTTCGTACAGTCTGCAAAAATACTATCCCCATACATTTTTCCCTGGGGAATCTCCCCTTCTTTACCACACACACAAACTTTACGCACACCGCTTTTGGCAAACGCAAGGCTGCCCACATCTCTCGCCTGCAGCCGCGCTTCCTTCAGTCCGCTGCAGCCATAAAACGCCATTTCTCCAATGGTAGTGAGACTATCGGGAAACTGTATTTTTTTTAATGAAATACAACCGTAAAACGCACTCTCTTCAATGACAATAAGCCCTTCCTGCAAAGACACTTCCTGCAAAGCCCTACAATGTCGAAATGCCCTGGCTTCCAGCCAATGAATTCTTGAAGGAACACTGAAACGAAGTAATTTCACACAGTTTTCAAATGCGCCCTGTCCGATTCGCTCCACACTGTCAGGTATTATAATGGTCTGTAACAAAAGGCAGTCCCGAAATGCCTCCGCCCCAATCTCTCGAAGACTATCCGGCAAAACAACCTTATCAATGCTTTCCTTACCTGCAAACGCCTCTTCGGCAATCCTAGTCACTCCTTCCGGCACTATCACCCTGGTTTCCTCACCCAGGTACTTTAACAGTATGGTGCCGCTGAGTCTGAAATTTCCCAATACTTGCTTATGCACCATGTGAACCACTTCCGGGACCGCCTCAGAACGCATGTACGTCCCCCCACTGTCTTCCTCTGCATTGCCTCTCTCCATACTCAACATTTTGATTTGGGAAATTCCCTCAAAGGTATACTCGTTCCCATCAAATGTTCTGACTGTCTTAAGCGCAGTACAGTTTCTAAAAGCATCCTTATGTATCTCCACCATGTGGCTGCCAAAAATTACTTTTTCCAGCCCAATACAATTACGAAAGGCTTTACTTTCAATGCTTTTCAAAGATTTGGGAAGTTTTATGGTAAGAATACCCCGCATATCATAAAAACAACTCTTAGCCAGACTTTCTATCCCTTCCGGCACCTCTATGTGTTTTATATTCACCCGAAATCGAATCAGGGATCTGCCTTCTAATTCCATCATCCGTAAAATATCTCGTACAATCACCTCTACAAGAGAAGGAACTGGAATTCCCCCTGCAATGACTTCCACCACATTTGGCATGGAAAAACATCTCCCGTCTGCAAAAGAAATTTCCGTTACTTTACCACACCCGGTAAAAACATCGCATATACAGCTTTTCTCCAGATGCTCGGATACCTGCAGCCTTTCAAGAGATATTCCGTTTGCAAACGCCTGTGTGCCAATCCGCTTTACACCCGGAATTCGCACCTCTCTCAAACTGTCGCAATACAAAAACGCGCAATCCCCCAACGCTTCCACCGAAGTTGGCAAAATTAATCGCTTTAACCCATGACATCGATGAAAAGCGTACCGTCCGATATAAGTTACCCCTTCCGGAATTTCCACTTCTTCCAGCTTTCTGCACCCCTTAAAAGCATCATCCATAATGCAGCGAATCCCCTGCGGCAATACTACCTTTTTCAAAGAAACGCAGCCCTTTAACGCTCCTGTCCCAATCGTATGAACCCCGTTAGGAATTATTATGTATTCGTCTCTTCCCGTATAGGATTCCAATATTCCCTCATGAATTTGATAATTTTCCATTAAACCGCTCCCACCTATAAAACAACGGACTCCCCCGTTTTGTATATCTCATACTCTGAAACTTACATCTGTCATACCACATAACTTTTTTATGAAAATATCATTTCAATTACTTCTCGCAGCTCCTCCAGACTTCCGCTTTTAAACAGTCTTTCCTTATATTTTTTTGTTCCCTTTCGCTTTTTCATCATGTAGGAAGCAAGTTTTTTTATATAATTCAGCGTAAAAGTTTCATCATAATACCGATCCGTAAGTTCAATCTGCTCCATTAACAATTGAAAAGGTGTTTTCTCACATGTCTTTCCCGTCAACTGGCTGAAAATAAAAGGATATTCCAATCCATAGCGGGCAAGCATAATCCCATCGGCTCCCGTCTGTTCCAACATTCTTTCCCCATCTTCTACGGAAAATATTCCCCCATTGGCAATCACAGGTATGGATACGGCGTCTTTAGCCAGGGCAATCTCACTTACATAAGGTTTTCCGTCATACATCATACTTCTGCTTCTGCCGTGGATCGTTATCATATCCGCCCCCGCTGCTTCGCATACACGGGCAAATTCCGCCGTAAACATGTCGTCCTCTTTTATACCAGTACGGCATTTTACCGTCACTACTTTCCCACTCTTTTTACACCCCCGGATAATGGCAGAAGCTCTTTTGGCATCCAGCATCAGCGCGCTGCCTTCGCCGCTCTTGAATACATTTGGCACCGGACATCCCATATTGATATCAATAATATCAAATTCTTTCAAAAGTTCACTTCCGGCCATACGTTCCATAACTGCCGGATTTCCGCCCAGCAACTGCACTGCCTTTATTTTTTCATCCTTTGATGTCACCAGAAGACGCTTTGTCGCTCTATCTTCGTATTTTAACGCATTGGCGCTGCACATCTCCGTAAAGCACAACCCTGCTCCCAATTCGTAAGCCAGCATCCGAAAAGGATAACAAGTATAGCCAGCAAGGGGCGCCATCAACACATTGGATGGCAGCAATATATTCCCAATCCGAATCTGTCTATTTCCACTATAGTTTCCGCTTTCCGCAAGCCCTCTCTTCATCCTATTTTCCGCTTCCATTCCAACTCCTGATCATCAAATGAGCTTTTAACACTGTTTTCTGCTAAAATTACTGCGCACTTTTAACTTCCATCTATCAACTGTATTTTTCTCTTTCCTTTTTTCTTCATCTGTGTTATAGTAAAAATATGGAAGCATAGCTCAGCTGGGATGAGCGCTCGCCTGACTAGCGGGAGGCCAAGGGTTCGAGCCCCCTTGCTTCCATTTTTTTGTTGTCTAAAAAGCCTGTAATTTCAACGGTTTGTGGCTTCGTTCCTTCCGGCAAATTTTAAAAGGTAATCAAAAAGGTAATCAGAACATAAGTTTGACATTTTTAAACTCAGGAAGGTCGCTAAGTATTTGTTCCTTCTTCTGGTCTGATTTTCTGTTACGATGATAATTTCTTTCACTTG
>JAAWCE010000098.1 GCA_022793065.1 Lachnospiraceae bacterium | reverse complement strand
TCGAGGAGCAGGAGGACGACGGCGAGCCCTTTGAGGAGAAAATGGGGCGGCTGACGGCGGAGCTGGCGGGGCTGTTTGAGAAGTCGCATGAGCTGGAGCGGGAGATTCGGGAGCGGCTGGGGGAGATTGGGTATGAGGTATGAATGGAAAACCTTCACTGTTCAAGAACTTATTGATTTAGGAATGCTTGAAGAACCATTAGACGGAAATCATGGTGCTATTCATCCAAAGACATCTGATTATGTGCCTACAGGCGTACCGTTCATCATGGCTAATAATTTAGTCAATGGAAGAGTGGATTTTAACAACTGTGCCTTTATATCGGAGCAACAAGCCCTCACATTGAGAAAAGGATTTTCACACCCTGGAGATGTTCTTTTAACGCACAAAGCTACTATTGGAAGAACTGCTATTGTAACAGAAGAATACGATACGATTATCCTGACTCCCCAAGTGACTTATTACAGAGTTAAAAAGGGAATAAGCAATAGATATTTGAAGTATTATTTTGATTCAAGACCGTTTCAAGAATTATTTGCAAATTGGGCCGGTTCTGGAAGTACTCGTGCTTATCTTGGGATAACTGCACAGCGGAAATTGCCAATTGTTGTTCCCCCCTTTAATATTCAGTGCCGGATAGCGGATATATGCGGAGTTTTAGATGACAAAATCGAACTGAACCAGCGGATTAACGAGAATTTGGAACGGCAGGCGCAGGCGATTTTTAAGTCGTGGTTTGTTGATTTTGAGCCATTCGGTGGAGAAATACCGGCAAATTGGGAATGGTTAAAGTTCTCGAGTTTTTTAACAACAAGCAACGAAAAAAGCAACGATCCATCTTTGCCTATGTTTTCTGTCACAGATCAAGGGATTTTTCCTCGTGATGAAAAGTTTAAGAAAAAACTGTCCATGACAAATTCAAAAAATAAAGTAGTGCATCAGACAGATTTAGTTTTTGGAATGAGCCGTGAAATCTTAAACTGGGGAATCATGCGCCATCCAATAGGCGGTGTAAGTGCAGCCTACAATGTTTATCGAGTAAGTGACCAAATTAATACTTTTTATCTAGAATCATATATGAAAGCGAATTATCAGTATTTTAGAGATTTAATTAAGCCAGCGTCCCGCGAAGGGCAAGGAATTGATAAAAATGCGTTAATGCAGAAAGCAATTCTTATACCTCCTCAAGACGTATTAGAAAAATATTATCATATAGAAAGTGCATTTGTACGAATGTCCAAGCATGTGTTGGAAGATAGTAAACGATTGGCTGCCATACGGGATACACTTTTACCAAGACTTATGTCTGGGGAGATTGATATTTCAGGTATTTAATCGGGAGAAAGTATATGAAAGAAAAAATTAGAGAAATAGAGAAAGCATTAAACTGTGGATGCTATCATTGTGCATTAGCTTTAGCTTTGACGATCCCTGATATTTGTGGTCAAGTTGCATATTCCAATATGAAGTCGAGACAGGACAGTTCTAAACGATATTAGAAATGGTTTGATGAATATGCTTCGGGGCTTTATCAATATCCAGGGGAAATTTTGCCTAAAATCTGCATTATGATAAAAATAGTTTAAAATGCGGTGGGTTTGATTCTGTCCAGACTGGCAACAATGAATTTTTCGTTGATATCGACGTATCAATTTTATGTAAGGTTATTTGTTTAGCCGCTGAGGATTTTTATATTGAGCGTGAAGAATATTTTAAGGATTGCCAAATTGAAGATAGAAGTTTATCAAACGAGCAAATAGAAGTAATACATTCTCTTTTTTGATAAATATGAGGAGGGATAATATGTCCACCTACTTCACCGAATCCACCTATGAATCCGCCGTCATCGAGCTCTTCACCCGAATGGGCTACACCCACGTCTACGCACCCGATCTGAACCGGGCGGACTGCACCTCTCCCCTGCTGGACTCGGTGCTTCTGGACAGCCTGGTGCGCCTGAACCGTGGCCTGCCCCCGGAGGCCATCCATGAGGCCATATCAAAGCTGAAAAACTTCGACGGGGGCAGTCTGGTGGAGAAGAACCGGACCTTTACAGGCTACCTCCAAAACGGCGTGGAGGTGAAGTATTTCGCCAAGGGGGAGGAGCGCTCCGCCCTGGTGCGCCTGCTGGACTACCGGTGCCCGGACAACAACGCCTTCTATGTGGTGAACCAATATACATACGTGGAAAACGGCAGCACCCGCCGCCCGGACGTGATTCTCTTCCTCAACGGCCTGCCCTTGGTGGTGATGGAGCTGAAAAGTCCCTCTCAGGAAAACGCCGGAATCGAGAACGCCTACCGTCAGCTGCGCAACTACATGCAGGACATCCCCTCCCTGTTCCTCTACAACGCCATCTGCGTCATCAGCGACCTGACCGCCAACCGGGCGGGGACCATCACCTCCGGCCTGGACCGCTTCATGGAGTGGAAGACCAGGGACGGACGCTATGAAAATACCGCCTTTGCCCAGTTCGATACCTTCTACCAAGGTATGTTCCAGCGG
>JAAWCE010000005.1 GCA_022793065.1 Lachnospiraceae bacterium | reverse complement strand
TGCGCCGCAATCATATCCACCATTCCACCATGGGAATCTGGTGCGACTGGGAGGCCCAGGGAACGCGCATCACGCAGAACCTCCTGCATGACAATTACGTGCCGGACAATACGCCCAGAGCGGCCGGTTCCATGTTCAGCCAGGATATCTTTATAGAGGTGGGACACGGACCGACCCTGATTGACAACAATATCATGCTTTCCAAAGTGAGCGTCACCCTTGCCACGGAGGGTGTGGCTCTGGTTCACAACCTGATGCTGGGCAGATTCGGATTGGTGGGCAAGGGAACCGACAGTGTGGTGGAAGGAGTCAACCAGGCGCGCTACACACCCTATCATATCCGCCACCGCACGGAAGTGGCAGGCTTCATGACCATTCTCCACGGGGATGACCGTTTTTATAATAATATATTCGTACAGAACTGGCCTGTGGAACCTGATACGGAGGAGCAGGACAATTCAGAGGTTGGCACCCAGGTATTCGACGAATATCCCACCTATGACGAATGGATCAGTCACTTTGAGATGGATAAGCCTGCAAATATGGGAGCGCTTGCAAAATACCATTTCTCCCATCTTCCGGTCTGGGCAAATGGAAATGCCTACTTTAACGGGGCAAAAGCCTGGAAAAAGGAAACGAAAAATCTGGTGAATCAGACAGATAAGGTGTATGTGGAACTGGAAGAAAAGGACGGAAGTTATTCCCTGAAAACCAATCTGTATGACTTCCTGAAAGATTTCGAGACCGGCATTATCAACAGTGATATCCTGGGATGCGCCTTTGAGCCGGAGCAGAGATTCGAGAATCCGGACGGTACCGCCATTCTCTTCAACGAGGATTACCTGGGAGAACACAGAGGAACCGCCACATTGCCCGGTCCCTTTGTCTGCGGCGAAGAAGCGGCAAAAAAGCTCTGGTAATGGGCTGACATTTACAAACAGCATACCTGAATAAATTCAAATTGTACTTCAATCCACAGGGGGAACGCTCCTTTCAGCGCTCCCCCTGTCTAAATTTCTGCCACCTGGGCAGATTGATCCGCATCATGACCTGGAAACGGGATGCGCCGTCAATCTTGGCCGCCTCGATGATTTCTGCGGACACGGCGCTCAGGGCGGAGAGATACAGAATGGCGCCCCAGCCCAGGTTCTGCCACAGGCCTTTGAGCACATAGATCAGTGGAAAGGCCCTATACCTGGTTTTACCGGTGATATAGTGAATGGTAGATTAAGAGGTCTTGGTGCATTATGTCCGTGTATGGTAAAGAAGCGCAAAAGCATTTAAAAATATTTTGAAATAGTTATTGACTCTTAAGGCTGATGTTGTTATAATCCTATTTAAAGAAATTTTGAAATAGGAGGACAGGAATGATTGGCAATAAGTGAAGTATTAGCAGCTTTAGCAGATGAAAACCGTAGAAAGATTTTGCAAAAATTAAAGGAGGGTAAAATAAATTCTGGTGATTTAGCAAATGCACTGAACATGACACCACAGGCACTGTCTTATCATTTGTCAAAACTGAAAAAGGCAGACCTGATTTATGAAACAAAATACAAAAATTTTATTTATTATGAACTGAACTTATCTATTCTGGACGAAGCAGTCATATGGATAAACAATTTGCGAGGAGGTCAATAATGAAAGTAAAAAAATTAGTGTTTTATGGACTTATGTTTCTGCCACTGATAAGCGCTTTCATTGCGTTACAGTTTTTGCCGGAGCAAATCCCTGCTCATTATGGTTTAAACAATCAGGTAACACGTTGGGGCAGTAAATACGAGGCTCTTATTGTTCCCATTGTTACAGCCGTGTTGGGTTACTTTTTTCTGGGAATAGAAAAGCTTGCTGCAAAACATGAAGAAAATGGAAAGAATAATGAGAATGTCTGTATTGTTGCGGGGATTGTTACACTTATTATTTTTAATGCTATGACAGGGTACGCTTTATACGGTAGTTTTAATAAGATTGAAAATCTGTCATCTAATAAATTTGATGTTAATCAATTATTGTTTGGCATTTTAGGCATTGCTATGATTATCATAGGGAATTTAATGCCAAAGTTAAGAATGAACGCGGTTACTGGACTAAAAACTAAGTGGAGCATGAAGAATGAAACGACATGGAAAAAAAGTCAGCGTTTTGGTGGAATCTCCTATATTATCGGAGGAGTTGTTATAGTTGTGATATGCTTCTTTGTTCAAGGTATTTACTGTTTTCTGTCAACGTTAGGAGTAGTGGTTATACTTTTAGTAATTGACATTTTTTATACGTATAAGATAGCTCAAATTTGCTAAGTAATAGGGCAATTATGTTGTAGTAATTAAGGGTGATAACTTAAAATGATCCGTATTTGCAAAGACAGGGACAGCTTAAAACAGTATCTAAGCAGCAAGGAAATGGAAGTAGTAATGATTATGGAGGCGCTTTTATTAAAAACTGATGGAATCCATGAGCATGTGCTGATAGATGAACTAATTTATCATACAAAAATGACACCATATGTCTTCCTGACATGCTATAATACAATTATATTAGGAAGATGAGACGGAACTGGCCTCAAAAAACAGTCTGGGAACGAAAGCGCCGGGAAGGAATTAACAGATGTGCACTGTACAGATGAGAATTCCTTCCCTGAAAAGGGCGCTGTAGTGCAGAGACGGAACTGGAATAGGAGACAATATGGTTGAAAATGAGAAAAGTGATAAGATAGCCAGAGTGTTGCAGATATGTGCAAAACTGTCTGACGGATATGTGGTAAACAAGCATCGGGAGGCACAGATTTATGGAGTAAATGAGCGCAGTATTCAACGGGATATAGATGACATCAGGAATTTTTATGATATGGATTCGGAGCGCACAGGGGTGATCAATTCAGTGGTTTACGACAGGCAGAGTAAAGGTTACCGCCTGGAGACGGTCTACAGACTCAGGTTAAGCAATAGTGAAGTGCTGGCTCTTTGTAAGATTCTGTTAGACAGCAGGGCATTTACAAAGGTCAAAATGACGGAAATTTTGGACAAGCTGATTGCCTGTTGTGTACCCAAAAACAATCAGAAGTTGGTAAAGGATTTGATTAGCAATGAAGCGTTTCACTATGTGGAACCGCGCCACAAGTCGGAATTTATTGATCGCATTTGGGAGTTGGGACAGGCGGTGCGAGACGCATGCTATATTGAAATGGAGTATTACAGGATAAAAGATAAGAAGACTGTCAAGAGGAAAGTGAAACCGGTTGCTATTATGTTCTCAGAATATTATTTCTATCTCACGGCATTTATTGACGATGAAGAAGTAAGAAAAGACTTCGACGTACTTAACGATTCTTTTCCTACAATATATCGAATCGACCGTATCAAAGCATTGAAAGTCATGGAGGAAAAATTCCACATTCCTTACAGCAGCAGATTTGAGGAAGGTGAATTCAGAAAGCGAATTCAGTTCATGTATGGCGGTAAATTAAAGAAGGTCAAATTTAAATATTCGGGCGCAGATATTGATTCTGTATTGGATCGACTGCCCACGGCAAAAGTCCTTGACGAGGACAATGGCGTTTATACCGTCAGTGCGGAAGTATTTGGAAAGGGTATTGAGATATGGCTGAGAAGCCAGGGGGATCAGGTTCAGGTAGTGGAGTGAATAGTGTTTTGATATGTTGTAAAGCCAAGTGGAAAGGTAAATCAGTAAGGAAAAAAAGGGCCTTTTAAAGCCCTTTTTCCAGATATAACCGACCATATGCTTCTTTTTGGCCTTCTGTAAAGGCCTGTCGGAGCAAAGATACAATTTTTCTGTCCCGAAGTCTGGCGGTTAAGAGAGGGGAAAACCTCCGGCTTTCCAGTGCGATAGCGCCTTCAATTGCCTGGTCAAAAGTTTTCTCCACACCCGTATATAGTCGCCGAATGCCGGTTACATTTTCCAGCCAGTCCATGAGACAGATGATATCCACCATCTGTCGCTCGGCATAGTTCAGACGTTTGTAAGTATCAGGGTATCCACGGGAGCCGTCATACCAACTGTGATGTCCCAAAGCTGCAACAGCATAAAGTTCAGTGGATTGCCTTGTCTTCAAAAATATTTCGCCGGCTAAGGTATGCAGATGGGCCATTTCATACTCTTCTTCAAGCCACTGTCTTGCGGTATGGGAGTACATATCCAGGAAGCTGATTTTGCCCACATCATGATAAAGTCCGCAATTTTGCGCATAAGTGAGAATTTGTTTTTGCTTTTCTTCGGGATTTTTAATTGCCCGAAGAAAACCGATATCGTCAAAATAGTTCGGTTCTTCTGATAAGATGAGTTCACTCATGACAGCCGCCGCTTTTCCCACAATATAGGAATGTACATAAGTTTCCGGAGCAAAGCGCTCCATGAGCTTTAATACGAAATTTGCGTAGGAAATACTGCTTTCCGTTTCTACGAAGGCAAGGGAAAGCTGTTTGAGGTAGTGGAATAGCGTCTCGTTTTCAGCAGTTTCGGGAAAAGAATCCATATAGTTTAAAATTCTTTCATACAGAGAGGCAATGTATTCTTTTCGCTCAGGAATCCGTTCCGGATATTGTTGTAGGAATTGGCAGTAAAATGCGGGGAGAGATGCCAGCGTATACATGTTATCCGGAGAATAATCGGTAGGATCTGCACTGTCCATTAATCTTTCGATTTTAGTAAGCAATTCCTGGAGGTTATTTAGTCCCAAATAATATTCAATGGTATCATAATTGAAAGCGGGTCGAATGGGGGGACTTTTCTTTTGGAGCGTGGCTTCCATAAGGCGCCTCTGGTATACGATATAGACGGATTCCATTATATCTTCAATATCTTTGGGCGTCATAGGAGACTCCTTGTTGTAGGAGATACTGGCTGCCATTTGCTGATGGGTCATATAGATATACCTGTCCCAGGGAAGTTCTGGTGCTTTTGCCTGATAATCTTTGTCTTGTAAAATTTGCAGGGTTTGATTTACCAAATGAATTTTTTCACTGGTGGTTTTAAATTGTCCCAGAGAAATATTGGCGCGGGAACGCAAAATATATCCTCTGGTTTCCGAATCCTCAATATCATCATAGTATTTCAGGTAGGCGGCTGCTTCCGTAAAGCATAGACGCATGGAAGAAATATATTTTTCAATCATGGAAAAATCCAGTCCAACCACTTTCGTGTAAAGTGAAAAGCGCCCTATACCCAACCAATATAATTCACGAATGATGCCGTACCGATCTTTGGTCAGTCGTGTTCGGTTCAGCAGCGCCTGATGAATCTGGCAAAAAAGACCGGCATCTGCAGTGCGGGAGTTTAACAGTTTGCCCGCAAATTCTTGTAATTCCTGAATATCTTCCGGTGTGGCTTCCAGCAGATGGTCCAATTTGGGAAATAGATTTTCCCGCAGCAGCTTCATGTTTCGTTTGATTTTATGCTCAATCGATCTTCTTGCCTGTAGTAATTGGTCTTCATATGCTTCAAAAGTCAGGCCGTCCGGTTTTTTTCTTGCCGAAAGAGCTATGACGTCGTTTATGTTTGCTATATATTCTTCCTGATATGACTGCATTATTTTCCCTACCTTTACTAAGGAGATACAACTGTAAATTATTTCTTCATAAGTTAAGTTACTTCCGCAGTAAACTGCCTGTATAAGATTTCTTGCAGACGATCGGGATCTACCGGTTTGGAAATGTGTTCGTTCATCCCGGCTTCCCTGGCAAGGCGGATATCTTCTACAAAGGCATTGGCAGTCATTGCTACAATCCAGATGTTAGCGGCGTCGGACCGTGACATTTGCCTGATTTGTTTTGTGGCTTCGTAACCGTTCATAATAGGCATTTGGATATCCATAAAGATTAAATTATAATATCCTTCCGGCGAGGTTTCAAATTTGCGAACCGCTTCTTGCCCGTTGTCGGCCACTTCAACTTGTACGCCGGTTACGGACAACAATTCTACGGCAATTTCCTGATTCAGTTCAATATCCTCTACCAGAAGTATGCGATATTTGCTCAGGTCTTGATTGTGGTCGGCACAGGTACTATTGCCATTTCTGCCATGATTTGTCAGTGTTGCCAGGGTGGTCAGAAGCTTGCTTTTAAACAGAGGACAAGGGACGAAAGCACTGACGCCGGCCCGGGTAGCCCGGTATTCCACTTGTGCCCAGTCTTCTTCCGAGACAAGGAGAATAGGGAATTCTCGGCCGGCCAACTGCCGGACGTGGGATGCCAGATCCAGCGAGGCCATATCAGTTAATTCCTGGCCTAACAGCATAGCACAGGGCATACGATTTTCGTATTGAGCTTCTGTCAGCCAGGTAACTGCCTTTACGCCGGATTCCATATGTATCGGAATCAATCCGCCGTCTTGCAGATATGCGGCCATCTGTGCCGCTTGAGGGGATCGTTTGTCAGCGATCAGAACAGAGGCGCCCTGGGGCAGCAGCAGGGAATTTTGGGACTGAGGTGCTATGGCAAAAGGAAGTTCCACTTGAAAGCAACTTCCGGCGCCTTCTTCACTTTCAACGGTAATCTTGCCGTTCATACGGTCCACCAGATTTTTTACAATGGACATGCCAAGTCCGGTTCCCTCAATCGTGCTGGTGGCAGCGTTGTGCACTCGCTCAAAAGGTACAAAAATTCTTTTCAGGAATTCTTGACTCATTCCCATACCGTTGTCCCGACATTGAAAATGCAGCCACATGGGACCGTTGGCTATGGAAACTTTATCGGATGAGGGTAATTGTGCGTTTGATTCGGGCAAAGGCGATTGCGTAAATGTGACATGAATTTCACCGTTAGCCTGGGTGTATTTTACCGCGTTGCCAATAATATTTACAAGAATCTGCCGCAGCCGCAAAGGGTCGCCAAGTAAATTTTCTTCTTGTATCATGCCGATTTCTATTTGTAATTCCTGGTTTTTCTGCGCGGCTTGAGGACGAATAATCACTGATATATCGTGTATCAAGTCTGCCAGAGAAAATTCTTCTTCATTTAAAGTCATACGGTCGCTGTCAATTCGCGACATATCCAGAACATCATTTACCAGACTCATCAGGTGAGAAGAGGCAGTGCGAATTTTTTCCAGACAATCCTGTACCCGCGATTTTTCGTCAATATGGGATAAACCAATGGAAGTCATGCCCACAATGGCGTTCATAGGAGTGCGGATATCATGGGACATATTGGACAGAAAACGGCTTTTGGCCTTGTTGGTTTCTTCGGCGGCCTGAAGAGCGTCTTCCAGAACTCCAATTTGTCGTTTTAGTTCTATTATTTCATCTTGGGTTGTCTGCCCGTCTGCTTCCGGATTTTGTTCCATCACCAGGTAGTTATTTGGGTTTTTGCGTATATTACTTTCCATAGTTATCTCCCATCTCCATTTTCGCGGGAATTCAATCAATATGATAATGCGCAGCAGCGCATGTGGAATCAAAAGTTGACACAATGCTCTTTTGTGTCAATATTATAACATATTGCAACAATAATCTGCAATCTAATTGAACAGGATATTTTGTGTTTGACAATCCGGGAAATTCCTGTAAAAGCAGTATAGATTTTCCCGGCGGCAATCAGGATACGGCAAGGGGAGTTAATACCAGCCGCCGTCCAGGGTGATAATCTGGCCTGTCATATAGGAAGGGGATTGGGAAATCCGAAAAATCAAGTCAGCGGCTTCCTCAGGGAGACCGAATCTGTCCGCGGGGATTTCTTCCCTAAGTGCTTCCCGTTCTTCCGGGGAAAGGCAGGCGTTCATATCAGTATCAATGACACCGCAGGCCAGGGCATTGACTGATATATTGCTGGGAGCCAATTCTTTTGCCAAGGCTTTCGTGAAGGCGTTCATGCCGCCTTTGGACGCAGAATAGGCAGTTTCCATGGAAGCGCCCTGTATCCCCCACACGGAGGAAACATTGACGATGCTGCCTTTGTGTGTTTTTAACATAAGCGGGATGGCTGCCCGGCATGTGTAAAAACAGGAGTCCAGATTTACGGCCATAATTCTATGCCACTGTTGGGCTGTCATTTCCGTAAGCAGTCCTATGTGGGAAATGCCCGCATTGTTTACCAATACATCCAAACTGGAGATCACAGAAAATACGGCTGCCACATCTTCTTCATTTCCCATATCTGCCTGGAAAGGCCGGCAGGTAACGCCATATTTGGCGGTCAAAGCGTGAGCAAGGGATTTTAAGTCATTTATGGAATTGTGACAGGTAAGCGTAAGGCTGTAACCAGACTTTGCAAATATTTCCGCGGCGGCTTTTCCGATGCCTCTGGAAGCGCCGGTGATCAGGGCATGTTTTTTGGAGGTTTCATGTGTGTCTGGAATCATATTAGTTTCAGTATTTTTCATGCTGATGCCGCCTTTCGTCTCCAGCACCCTTTTATGCCGTCGGAATCCGTATTGGGATTTGGGCGGCATAAAAGGGTTCACAGGGTATTATTCTAAAATAAATTGATATTTGTACTATATATTATCTTTTATTTTATGGAAAAGTGCAAGTCAAACTCACACAAACTATAATAAATTGCCAAATCTAATGTAAATTTAGAGTTTTAATGTAAATTTCGGCAATTTATGAATGATGGCTGAATTGTTACATAAATTGAATAGTAATAGTTCAAAGGTGTCAGGAGAATTGTCTTTGGAAATAGTGGAAAAGAATGGAGAAAATACCATAGCCAAAATTGTACTGCCGGCACATTTGCAGGGGGCGTTTATCAATATCCTGAAATGCGGTATATATAAAGAACTCCATAAAAGAGAAATGTTGTCGGATACACAGCTTTCGCATTTGCTCAATGAGTGTCTTGAAGGAGAAAACAAGGAATTCACAATGTAGGAAAAGAAATTATCAAAGGTTGGAGGAGGAAAGCAAGAAGGGCGAAATCGGATAGAATTAGAAGATTATTGTTGATAATCTGAAAGTTTATGTATATAATGAAGTTGAATCTGGGACTTGTATTATAAATGTGAATACGGTGCGCAGATAAATGTATCCGGATAAGGTTTGTGCCGGCCGGATATGAGAGGGGGATTGGGGAGAACTGTCTGCGGCGGGGGAGATATATGTAAGAATGACACATAAGCAATTGGAAAGGATTGGTGGCGAAAATGGAATATGTGGAGAGAAAAAGATGGGTATTTTTTGGACTTCCCTTTACATTTACAAAATATTTTGTGAAGGAAGATATGATCACAATAGATGAAGGGTTGCTCAAAACGGTGGAAAATGACTGTTACATGTATAAAGTTCAGGACGTGCAGCACAGTGCAAGTTTGGGTGAAAAGATATTTGGTCTGGGTACTGTGACTTGCTTCACAGGAGATATTACGCATCCGCAGCTTGTGCTGCGTCATGTAAAAAATTCCAAAGAAATCAAGGATTTTATTTTAAGACAGTCAGAGGAGGCAAGAAGAAAACGTCGTACCGTAAATATGTTGGATATTGGTGCGGATGATATTCAGACAGAGGATTAAGTTTTATAAAAGGCATGGTGCAAGGTATATGGAATTAGATATGACAAAGGGATCGCCGGCAAAGTTGATTGCCAGGTTTATTATCCCTATTATAATAGGCAATATTTTTCAACAGCTCTACAATATGGCGGATACCATAATTGTAGGGCGTTTTGTAGGTTTGGACGCATTGGCGGCAGTGGGAGCTACAGGCTCCGTGGTGTTTCTGATACTTGGCTTTACCCAGGGACTGACCACTGGTTTCACTGTGATGACAGCCCAGAGGTTCGGCGCAGGCGACAGAGAAGGAATGAAGAAAAGTATCGGCAGTGCGGTGATTCTCTCGGTATTCGTAACGGTGATTATGACGGCGGGCAGCATGGCGGGAATGGATACGCTGCTGGGATGGATGAATACGCCGGAGGATATTTTTGCAATGTCCAGACAGTATCTTATGGTGATTTGTGCGGGAATTTTTTGTAATGTCTTATATAATTTACAGGCAAGTATTTTGCGTGCTATCGGTAATAGTGTGGTCCCGCTGGTACTTTTGTTTATTTCATCCATTGTCAATATTGTATTGGACTATGTGCTGATTGTATATGGAAATATGGGAGTTGGGGGAGCGGCGGTGGCCACCGTGGCGTCCCAGGGACTTTCCGGGGTGCTGTGTCTGATCTATATTGTAAGAGCGGTTCCGGCGCTTCATGTGAGCAAAGAGCATTTCAGACTGGAAGAGCAGTGTGTGAAAAATCAGCTTTCTGTGGGGATTCCTATGGCATTGCAGTTTTCTATTACCGCCATTGGAACGATTCTGGTACAGTCGGCGCTGAATCTATTGGGTTCTATGGCGGTGGCAGCTTACTCTGTTTCTTGTAAGGTGGAGCAGGTGGTTACACAGCCTTTTGCGGCAATGGGGGTTACTATGGCTACCTATTGTGCCCAGAACAGGGGAATCAATGATTTGGACCGTATTCAGAAAGGGGTTAAGTGGGCAAATATTATGTCCGCTGCCTACGCAGTTGTTATTTACGGACTGATTTATGTGGCGCTGCCCTATATTATACCATTGTTTGCCAGTGAAGATATTGAACTGATTACAGGATATGCAAAAATTTATATAGGTGTGTGCGGAGCGTTTTTTATCCCTTTGGGAATGATATTTATATTCAGAAACGCACTGCAGGGCTGCGGTTTTGGATTTATGCCTATGATGGGCGGCGTGGTGGAATTGGCCAGCCGAAGTATCCTGGCGTTTGTGGCTGCCAGGATGTTAAGTTATACGGGCGTGTGTTTGGCCAATGTAAGCGCGTGGCTTACGGCCGGAGTGTTCTTGTGGCTGGCTTATCATGTGCTGATGAAACGGATGCGGAGGAATTACGTTCCGGACAAATAAGATGTTCAAATAATAGGCCGGCGCAGAACCAGAAGGGGGCGAAATCAAGGCGTATGACACGGTGAATGTTCCATGGGCTGCGGCCATAATCCCAGGGGCAGAGTTTATGTTTTGTAAGCAGTTGTCCGCTGGCATATTCTGCAGAGAAAATCAATCCCATATAGGTCAGCCCCCTGACCCATATGGATTTTTTGGAAAGAAGTCTGCTGATGGGAGTAAAAATGGCGGCACAGCCGTAGATGGGGAACATCCAAAGTGAAGTATTGCCCATAAGAGTCATGTCTCTGCGGCGGAGCGCATCCAGGGCGGTGAATATGATTTCCATACACCAGCCGATGAGACCGCATTTTAAGTAATTTTTGATAAAAGTATGGATACTGTTTTTCATGAAAACTCCTTTTTGATGTAACAGATATTGGTATCAGTAGATTAGTATAACCTTTCGGAGTGGAAAATATCAGGTCAGAAGGATTATTTTCAGTAAAAAAGCAGTTGTAAGAAATGTGGAAGGCGGTAGGAACGGATGAAAGAAAGAGATGTGATGGCATACATGGAGAAAGTCAGTTCTCGCGGGATTGTGCCGGGACTGGAAAGCATACGGGAATTGTGCGCAAGGCTGGGGGACCCGCAGAAGAATCTAAAGTTTGTGCACATTGCGGGAACCAATGGAAAAGGTTCCGTGTCCGCATATATTGCTTCGGCGCTAAGACAGGGAGGATATGGGGTGGGCAGATACATATCACCTGTTATTTTTGAATACAGAGAACGGATTCAGGTAAATGACCGTATGATTACAAAAGAAGCACTCTGCCGTATGATGGAACGAATTATCCATGTCTGCAAAGAGATGACAGCGGAAGGATTGCCTCATCCCACGCCTTTTGAGATGGAGACGGCGTTGGGATTTCTGTATTTTCAGGAGAAAAATTGTGATATCGTAGTGTTGGAGACGGGAATGGGAGGGCTTTTGGATGCGACAAATGTGGTTGAGAATACCTGTGTGGCCGTGATCACCTCCGTCAGCATGGACCATATGAAGTTTTTGGGCCATACTTTGGCGGAAATAGGGGAACATAAAGCTGGAATTCTGAAAAAAGACTGTCTTGCAGTCACCATAAAACAAAAGCCGGAGGTAATGGAAGCCATATATAAAAAAGCGCAGGAGGCAGGATGTTCTCTGACGGTTGCCGATGCAGAGCAAGCGGTGCATGTGCATTATGGTCTGGAGAGGCAGCAGTTTGATTATAAGGATATAAAAAAGCTGGAGATAGGTCTGGCGGGACAATACCAGGTGGAGAATGGGGTATTGGCGCTGGAAGCGCTGGGGCTGCTTGAAAAAAAGGGATTTGGAGTGGAGGAAAAAAAGCTGCGGAAAGGGTTTGCTCAGGCCATATGGCCGGGGCGGTTTACGGTGGTGGGCAAAAAGCCTTATTTTATAGTGGACGGCGCTCATAATGAAGATGGGGCAAAACGTCTGGCGGAGTCGCTGGAATTTTATTTTACAAATCGGAAGATTATCTATATAATGGGGGTATTGAGGGACAAAGAATATGAGAAGATCATATCCCTGACACATTCGCTGGCGGAACAGATTATTACGGTTGCCGCTCCGGGAAATTCAAGAGCATTGCCGGCCTATGAACTGGCCAGAGAGATAGCTTTGGTGCATCCGGATGTGACGGCAGCGGACAGTCCGGAAGAGGCGGTGGAGATGAGTTATCTGTTGGCAAAGCCGGAGGATGTAATTTTAGCGTTTGGTTCACTGTCTTTTTTGGGGCAGATAATAAAAATTGCAGAGAAACGGAATGAAGGAATGGGCCATAGAGGGAAAGGAAGCGCAGTAAAATGATAGATCAGGATAAAATCAGAGAGGCAGTGAGGCTTCTTCTGGAGGGAATTGGCGAGAATCCGGCAAGAGAGGGACTGTTAGGAACACCGGACAGGGTTGCCAGGATGTATACGGAGATTTTTGCCGGTATGGAGGAAGATGTTACGGAACCCTTATCCAGGGTATTTGCTGTGGAGCACAATGAGATGGTATTGGAGAAGGATATGGGGTTTTATTCCATGTGTGAACATCATATGCTGCCTTTTTATGGGAAAGCACATATTGCCTATATTCCTGAAGGAAAGGTCTTGGGATTAAGTAAATTGGCTAGGGTTGTGGAAGTATATGCCAGAAGGCTGCAGATTCAGGAGCAGATGACAGGACAGATTGCGGATGCCATTATGACACATTTGATGCCCCAGGGGGTGATGACGGTGGTTGAGGCGGAGCATATGTGTATGACCATGCGGGGGATAAAGAAGCCGGGCAGCAAGACCATTACCGTTGCGGCCAGAGGGATATTTCAGGACAATGCCGTTTTGCAGGAGAGAGTATTTCAGATGATACGAATGTAAAAGGAATACCAAAAGGTTATCGGAGGGGACAGTTGTTGGAACTGCCGTCCGAAAAACAGATTTTCCGGAAGTTTAAATGGGAGGCGGCAATGGAGAAAATTGACAGAATCATCAGACATGGCATATTTCAGGAACATTTACGTCAAAATATGGAAGCAGAGGCGGACAGGCAGTTTTGCCGACATGATTTGGTCCACTTTTTGGATGTGGCAAGAATTGGAAGAATTATAAATCTGGAAGAGAAGCTGGGGATAGACGAGGAAATGATTTATGGCGCCGCACTGCTGCATGACATAGGAAAGCATGTTCAGTATTCCCATGGGACTGCACATGAGAAAGCCAGTGCCAGGCTGGCGGTGAACATTCTGGAAGATTGCGGGTTTGACAGCAAGGAGACGGATGTCATTGTGGACGCAATTGCAAGCCATAGAGACGAAACCGTGTCCGGGGAACGAAATTTGAGAGGGCTGCTGTATCGTGCGGATAAGGCCAGCCGTCCCTGTTTTTGCTGTAATGCGGAAAAGGATTGTAACTGGAAGACAAAACAGAAAAATCTGTCTGTTGCTTATTAGAGGGTATTAGAAAAAGGCGGGAGGATATGGCGATGAAGATTGGAAACAGAGAATTTCAAACGGAAGGTCATACGTATGTGATGGGTATCTTAAATGTGACGCCGGACTCTTTTTCAGATGGAGGTAAGTGGAATGACCGGGACAGAGCGCTTTGGCATGTGGAAGAGATGATAGCGGAAGGGGCGGAACTCATTGATATTGGAGGGGAGTCCACGCGGCCCGGTTATACGCTTCTTCCCGAAGAAGAGGAGATTGCCAGGGTAGTTCCCATGATAGAAGCGGTCAAAGGCAGATTTGACATCCCTGTCTCTCTGGATACTTATAAATCCCAAGTGGCCAAAGCGGGCATTGAAGCGGGAGCGGATATGATTAATGATATATGGGGACTGAAATATGATAGCAGGATGGCTTTGGTGGCAGCGGAAAGCGGTCTGCCCTGTTGTCTTATGCACAATCGAAAGAAAGCGGAATATGAATCGTTTCTGGAAGAGGTGCGCATGGATTTGGAAGAGAGTGTCCGTCTGGCAGAAGCAGCCGGAATAGAACGTGGAAAGGTAATTTTGGACCCCGGCGTAGGATTTGCCAAAAGCTACGAGCAAAATCTGAAAGTGATACATGGACTGGAAGAGCTGAAGAAACTGGGATATCCTTTGTTGCTAGGGTGCAGCCGAAAGTCCGTCATTGGATTGACATTGCAGCTTCCGCCGGACCAAAGAGTGGAAGGGACGCTGGCGACAACGGTTTTGGCGGTTATGAAAGGGTGTATGTTCGTAAGAGTTCATGATGTCAAAGAGAATGTAAGGGCAATCAGGATGACGGAAGCTATCATCAATGCTTGAGGCAATGACTTATAACAGGAGGATTGAGGCATGTATTCAGAATGGGCACAGGATGAAATTCACATTGATCAATTAGAGATATTCGCGCACCATGGGGTGTATCCGGAAGAGACGCGGGATGGCCAGACATTTTATGTCAATGGGATTTTGTATCTGGATATCCATGGGGCGGGGGATGCAGATGCACTGGACAAAACGGTGAACTATGGAGAGGTATGTCATTTTATAGATGGATGGATGAGGGAAAATACCTGTCTGCTTCTGGAGGCGGTGGCGGAGAGATTGTCCGCTGCCCTGCTGCTTCGATATGGGATTCTTTCCGGCGTAGATTTGGAGATTGTGAAACCTTCCGCGCCCATTGGTTTGCCTTTTGGGGCAGTTTCGGTGAAAATATGCAGAAGATGGCATAAAGCATATCTTGCCATTGGCTCCAACCTGGGGGACAGGCGTGAATATATGACTTATGGGGTGGAGGCGTTGGCTGACCGCAGGGAGATTGTGGTGAAGCAGGTTTCAGAGTTTATTGTCACAAAGCCTTACGGGGGTGTGGAGCAAGAAGATTTCCTGAATGGGGCGTTGGAAATAGAGACCATTTTGGGCCCGGAAGAATTGCTGCAGGTCTTGCATGAGATTGAACAGGGGGCGGGGAGAGAGCGGCTTGTGCATTGGGGACCTAGAACATTGGATTTGGATCTCCTTTTTTATGACAGGCTTTGCTATCAAAGCCATGACCTTGTGATTCCCCATCCTGATTTGGAAAACCGGGAATTTGTGCTGCGGCCTTTGAGTGCCATTGCGCCGTACTGGCGTCATCCGGCAACCGGAAAAACGGTAAAGAATCTTTTGGACGAGCTGGGGCAGAACCCTTAATTACCAAAATGACGGTTTATGGCATGAAGCAGAAGGGGTTTTACAAAGGTTTCATGTATTTTGCCAGGTATTTTGTCCCGCCGCCGGCGCAGAATCCGGTAAAAAGCCCGGTGAGAATTCCGCTGAGAAGAAAGTAAGGCAGATACCCGAAGACGCCGGGGGTGGCGGTAATCGCATAGGCTGTGATCAGTTGGCCGATATTGTGGGCCACGCCTCCCAGCGCGCCGGTGAGAAAGCAAAATTTCTGTCGTAATAATTTCATGGTAAAGGCCATTACCATTAGGCTCAGAAGGCCTCCTGCCAGGCTGTAAACCAGGGATATTGCCTGGCCAAACAGAAGGGAGGAAAGAATAATTCTTGCCAACAGTACCAGCAGAGTATCCCGGCGGGAGTAGAAGTGCAGCAGAATCAGGGTGATGATATTTGCAAGTCCCAGTTTGATGCCCGGAATGGGAACCAGAGGTGGAATTGCGCTTTCTATGGCGTATATGGACATGGAAATGGCAGTAAAGAATGCCAGATGCGTTAATTTTTTGACGGGCATATATACTCCTTTGCATTATTTTTTATCTCAGTATTATGTTAGGGGATGATATTTCACTTAATAGGTAAGGATATCAGGTGCCAAATCGTCGGAAGAATTATGAGACTGGGCGGGGCGCAGCCGGATTACAAGCCGATGGGGCAGGCAGGTAATGGGAAGCCTGGAATCGCTGATAAATCCCTGGCTGACGCAGATATGGTCAGGACAGTCTGCAGACAGGATGCCGATACTGCCGGGCCGAACTTCAATCTCATTGGAGCCGCCGTTTTCGTCTTCTACGATAAAGGTGTATGGTTCCTCTAATTCATTGAGAGGAATTTTTCTGATAAGTCTGCCGGACTGATAGAGTTCTGCAATATATCCAAAGGGAGCTTTGGCGGGCAAACATAGGGCAATGATACTGCCCAGGCCCAGTAAGAGAAGCAGGGCGGCAAAGAACAAGGTATATTTTCCGTTTTTTTTGTTTGATGTATTCAAGATGCAACCACTTTCCGTATTGTAGGATAGGTATAGTATAGCAAAAAGGAAGGACAATATGAAGTTTTTTTTTAAATATGGGATTATTTTTATCATGGTTTTTGTGTTGGCTGGCTGCGGCAGAGTGGCGCCGAAAGCGTGGAGCTATACGGATACCGCAATGGGGACGGTGATACACCAGGGGATATATTGTGAGGAAGAAGAGATTGCCCGAAACTTTTCGCAAAAAGCCATGGAAGAGTTGGAGCATTTGGAGCAGGAAATCTTATCATGGCGTTTGGAGACTGCGGAAGTATACGAAATCAATGCTTCTGCGGGCAGTGAGGAAGGGTATTTGCTGTCAAAGGAAATGGGGGCGCTTTTGTGGGACTGCATGGCGCTTTCCGAGGCTTCGGAAGGTGCTTTTGACATTGGGATTGGGGCGCTGGTGCGTTTATGGGATATAGACCGCTGGGCTGCCCAGGCGCAGACAGGAGTGTATCAGGTTCCTTCAGAAGAGGAAGTGAGAATGGCGTTACAATTATGCAGCGGGCAAATCAGGCTGGAAGCGGACAGAGTGTATTTGCCTGAGGGAATGGGGTTGGATTTGGGCGCCGTAGGAAAAGGGATTGCGCTGACTAAGTTCCAGTCTTTATTGGAGAAGGAAGAGGCCATTTCCGGAGCGGTAATTTCCGTGGGCGGGAGTATTTTGACATATGGGAAAAAAGCGGATGGCACAAATTGGATTGTGGGAATTACGGACCCGTTTGGGACGTCCGACTATATCGGTACCTTATCATTGGACGGGCAATGGTGTGTGTCTACTTCGGGGAACTATGAGCGGTATGTGGAGGTGGATGGGGTGCGGTATCATCATATTCTGGACCCAGCCACAGGGTATCCGGCGGACAGCGGAGTGAGCAGTGTTACGGTATTGTCTGAGAATGGTATGCTGAGCGACGGACTTTCTACGGCATGTTTTATTTTAGGGCCCCAAAAGGGGATGACATTGGCGGAAAAATACGGGGTGGAAGTGTTGTATATACTTGACGATGGAAGTATTATATTGTCGGAGGGGATGAAACCATATTGGACCCAAAGAGAACAATAAATATTTGAGACGGAACTGGAAAACAAACAGTCTCAGAACGAAAGGATCTGGGAGTAATTTTCGGATGCGAATTATGCAGCAGAAAATTGCTCCCCTGGAAGGGTCCTGTAGTGAAGAGACGGAACTGGAAAACAAACAGTCTCGAAACGAAAGGACCTGGGAGTAATTTTCGGATGCGAATTATGCAGCAGAAAATTGCTCCCCTGGAAGGGTCCTGTAGTGAAGAGACGGAACTGGAATAGGAGAAATGTATGGAAGAAAACCAATATATCCATGTGGATGAAGAGACTTTGAAAATGATTGACGAAAAAATGCCCCCTGAGGAAGAACTTCAAAATCTGGCGGAATTTTTCAAAGTTTTTGGAGACGGTACACGTCTGAAAATATTGTATGTATTGCTGAGCGCTGAAATGTGTGTGTATGATATTTCCGCTGTTCTTGGTATGTCCCAATCGGCGATTTCCCACCAATTGCGCGTGCTGAAACAAATGGATTTGGTGAAAAACCGCCGGGAGGGTAAAACAATATTTTATTCCCTGGCTGATTCGCATATTGTCACCATACTCAGCCAGGGGCAGGACCATATTGAGGAATAGCAAGTGACGAGATTTTGCTATTTTGAAGTATTGCCCACAGCCGTAAAGGGCTGGTAATTGCTGCTGCCGATTCTGGAGTGGTATAGGGTCTGGTTGTCACCAAAGACCTGAAAATATACATATTGGGACGTCATATTAATATGGGTGAAATTGCCCTCACCGATGGCCCATGCGCCGCTGCCGTCCATACGCATTGCTTTCAGTTGAGGAGCGACGGCATCGTTTTTCTGATAGTAGATATAACCCTGTCCCAAATTGAAGCAGTCAACCCTGTCGTCGGTGAGCTTTTCAGTGGTGTTCAGCGATAGGGAATACCGGTATAATTTGTAATTGTCTGATACATTCATGTAATACACATAATCGCCTTCCACAATGGGATTCCAGACAGCGCCTTCCCAAAGTACCTGATCCGTATCCGTTGCGGTATTGAGCCGATGGAGGTAATGATCCATTGAGCCGCTATAGTACATCATGCCGCCGGTGACACAGGCGGGATTGATGACATAATCGGCCAAATCCACTTTTTCCGAACCGTCGATTTTCAGCTTGTAAAAAGAGTTTGTTGTGCCTTTGGTGGTCATAGTGTACAGGTAATTGTCCACAAGCTGGGCGGTTGACACCACATCCCGACACAGGGCGGCGTCAGCGGTACCGTTTAATTTACAGCGGTTAAATGATTTTGTTCCGGCCAACTGGGAGTAGCCGGTATCGGAGGCCAGAGTACCGGTTTGAAAGTAGTAGAGGTATTTGCCGCCGGCAAGAATATTGCGGGCAAGCATGGAATTTATTTGACGGATGTTGCTTTCATCGGGAGACATGGAGAAAATACCTCCGTCGCGCCGGGGGTCCACAAAATAGACCGTACCGTCATATTCGCAAAACATTCCGTCGTTGTATAGATTGCCCGCGGTATTGCCTATGGTGCCGGCGGGGTTCATTGTGATACGGCCGGACAGGAGCGACCAGCCCAGGAATGCAATCACAAGGATTGTGGCCAGTATGGCCAGTGTAATTTTAATTGATTTTTTCATAATGTTCTTAATCCTTTCACACATTCTTTCCTTATATTTTACACCCCTTTTTACTTGCTATCAAGATTGTTTTGGTATAAGATAGAAAAAAGAAAAACTTCGGTTACAGATTGAGAGAAAACAGTAATCATAAGGAGTGAAATATTGTATGGTATGTGCGCAGGAGGGTGTGTAAACACCCCTCTTTAGGCGCACTGGGAGGTGTAAAAATGGAGTTAAGCCAGTTACGGGAACAAATTGATGTCATTGACGCCCAAATTGTGGCGTTGTTTGAACAGCGGATGGAAATTTGCAGGCAGGTGGCTGAATACAAGATTGGCACAGGGAAAAAGGTATTTGACAGGCAGCGTGAAACGGAGAAGCTTGCAAAAGTGGCTTCATTGGCGCACAACGAATTTAACGGTATGGGAGTGACGGAACTGTTTGAGCAGATTATGTCTATGAGCAGGAAACTTCAATATCAAATGTTGACGGAGAAAGGAAGCCAGGGAAAGCTGCCTTTTATTGGTGTGGACGAGCTGGACACTCAAAAGGCCAGAGTGGTGTTCCAGGGAGCGGAAGGCGCTTATTCCCAGGCGGCCATGCTGCGGTATTTCGGCAATGAAGTGAAAAGCTTTCATGTGGAGACGTTCAGAGACGCTATGGGTGCTATCGAAGAGGGAAGCGCGGATTTTGCGGTGCTTCCTATTGAGAATTCCACGGCGGGGATTGTGAATGAAATCTATGATTTGCTGCAGGAATATGAGAATTACATTGTGGCGGAACAGATTATTGAGATTGAACATTGTCTGTTAGGAGTTCCGGGAGCGGTTTTGGAGGATATTGAAACGGTCTGCTCCCATCCTCAATCCCTGATGCAGAGTTCAAAATATTTGGAAAACCATAACTGGAAACAAATCAGTATGCAGAACAATGCCTTTGCGGCGGAAAAAGTGGCAAAAGAACAGGATAAGAGGCAGGCTGCCATTGCGGGAGCACATGCGGCGCAGGTGTATGGGCTTGAAGTGCTCAAAAAAGGAGTCAATCATTCTGGGACCAATTCCACCAGGTTTATCATAGTTACCAACCAGAAGATTTTTAGGAAGGATGCGAAAAAGGTCAGTATATGTTTTGAGATACCTCATGAGAGCGGTTCGCTGTATCATATGTTGTCCCACTTTATTTACAATCATTTGAATATGACTAAAATTGAAAGCCGTCCTGTAGAGGACAGGAATTGGGAATATCGTTTTTTTATAGATTTTGAAGGAAATCTGGCCGATAGCGCCGTGAAGAATGCGCTGCGGGGACTGCGGGATGAAGCGCGGAATATGAAGATATTGGGGAATTACTGATATGAGAGAACAGGAATTGATCGTATACAGAACATTACAGGATGGGGAGCTGCTGCATGATATGGCGTGGATCATGTCTCATTACATGGAAGCCGGAACCCAGGAAAGTGAAGTGATTGGAAGACGCAGCCGCTCGTTTGAGGCTATGAGGGCATTGTTTTATGATTGTATTCACAGGCTGATAGAACTGGCGGGAACTTATGGATTTCATGGGAATCTTTGGCATTGCTATCTGGCGGACCTTCTGGTGAATAATGAGAACAGTTATAGCTGCAGTTGTGAGATTCGGGGAGAGATACAGGGAAGTATTAATGATGCAGTACTTCATGATATTGTGATTTTTAAGGAGTTTTACGATTTTGATTTTAAGCCCCTGTGCCGGAAGCTTCGTGTGGACGAGTTTTCCATGATAGAAAATTATACGGGAGGGTCTTTTGAAGGCGCCGGGCGGGCGGCGGGAAGGATCTATAATACCCGAATTTGCGCAAGGATTTGCGCGCTGGCGGAAAAATTTTGCAAGAATCATACGGCCAAGGAAATGAAAGATACCCTTACTGAGTTTTATAAGGAATATGGCGTGGGGAGATTTGGGCTTCACAAGGCATTTCGCATTGTGCGGCAGGCTCAGGAGACGCGCATTGAACCTATACGCAACATTGCCCATGTGAGTTTAAATGATTTGGTGGGATATGAGCTGGCGAAGCAAAAACTGGTGGAGAATACGGAAGCCTTTGTGTCGGGGAAAAAGGCCAATAACTGTCTGTTGTACGGCGACGCGGGGACGGGGAAATCTTCCTGTATCAAGGCCATAGCAAATGAATACTATGGCAGAGGATTACGAATTATTGAGGTTTATAAACATCAGTTTCAGGATTTGAATCAGGTCATCGGTCAGATTAAAAATCGCAATTATAAATTTATTATTTATATGGATGATTTGAGTTTCGAGGAATTTGAGACGGAGTATAAATATTTAAAAGCGGTGATAGAAGGCGGGCTGGAAAGAAAGCCGGATAATATTTTGATTTATGCCACTTCCAACAGACGGCATTTGATACGGGAGAACTATAGGGATAAAGAAGAAATCCGACAGGATATGCACACCAGTGATACGGTACAGGAAAAGTTGTCTCTGGTATATCGGTTTGGCGTAACGATTTATTTCGGTGCGCCGGATAAAAAACAGTTCCAGGGGATTGTAAAAGCGTTGGCGGAGCGAAACGGTATCCATATGCCGGAGGAAGAGTTGCTGCTGCAGGCCAACAAATGGGAGCTTTCCCATGGAGGGCTGTCAGGGCGGACCGCACAGCAATTTATAGATTATTTATTGGGATTTGTGTAAAAATAATATGATTACGGCGGACAGGAGGGAGATTGCAGATGAGTGCGAGAACTTTTGCTGCAATTGATGTGGGGAGCTATGAGCTGACCATGAAAATATTTGAGTTTTCCGGGAAAAATAATATGCGGGAAATTGATTGTATCGGCAGAAGGCTGGATTTGGGTTCGGATACGTTTGCCAAAGGTAAAATCAGCAAAGAGAAAATGGATGAGCTCTGTAGGACATTAAAAGAATTTTCCGGTATTATGAATTCCTATAAGGTGGAAAACTATAAGGCATATGGCACCAGCGCCATTCGGGAAACGGAGAATACAACCATCGTCCAGGACCAGATTGCTCAGCGCACAGGGATTAAAGTGGAGATTTTGAACAATTCCGAGCAGCGGTTTCTGGATTATAAGGCGGTGGCTGCCAAAAGTGAAAATTTTCGTAAAATTATTGAGGAGAAAACGGCCATTTTGGATATAGGGGGCGGTAGTATTCAGTTGTCCCTTTTTGACAATGATACGCTGGTGTCTACACAGAATCTCAGGCTGGGAGTATTGCGTATTCAAGATTATCTGAACCGTTTTGCGCCCAAAAGCTTCCGCACGGAGAGTTTGATTAACGAGATGGCTATGGCGCAGCTTGGAACATATAAAAAGCTGTATTTAAAGGATAGAGAGATTAAGAACTTGATTGTAGTGGATGAATATATTTCTCCCTGGGTGGTACGCACCAGGGGGAAGGAGGGGAAATTACTTCTGGAAGAGTCGGATTTTGCGTCTTTTATGGAGGCGCTCCGGTCTAAAAGTCCAACCCAGGTGGCTCACTTTATGGATATTCCCGAAGAAAGAGTTCCCTTAGTATTTATCAGCGGTGTGCTTACAAAGAATATAGCGGTGCTGATGGGAGCACAGCGTATCTGGGCGCCGGGGGTTACACTCTGCGACGGGATAGCCTATGAATATGCGGAAAAAATGAAAATGTTTCGCGGGGAGCATGATTTTGAACAGGATATTGTGGCTTGCGCCATCAATGTGAGCAAACGCTATATGGGAAGCAAGAAGCGTTCCGAGACGTTGGAAAATATTACCACAACCATTTTCGACAGTATGAAAAAAGTCCATGGACTGGGAAAAAGAGAGCGTCTTTATCTGCGTCTTGCCACGATTCTATATGATTGCGGCAAATATGTCAGCATGACGGATATCGGTGAGACCTCCTATCAGATCATTATGGCTACGGAAATCATAGGATTGTCCCAGTTGGAGAGGGAGGTTGTGGCTAATGTGGTGCGTTTTAACCATAGCAGGTATATCTATGACTGGCAGCAGGCAGGGGCGGGCGGTCTGGACGGAACTTCTTTCCTGGTGGTGGCAAAGCTGACGGCAATACTGCGTATGGGGAGCGGCTTAGACAGAAGCCACAAACAAAAATTGAAAGGGCTGAAAGCAACACTTACGGACAATACATTGATTCTGACGGTGGATACCCAGGAAGATATCACTTTGGAAAAGGGGTATTTTGAACGCCGGGGAGAATTTTTTCAGGAAGTGTTCAGTGTGGAACCGATTCTGAAACAGCGCAAGATTTTTTAAGTATATAAAATGTTAGGGGTGCAATGATGGGTGAAATTAATTTCCGTAATCCGAAATATTATACCAATAGAGAAATGAGCTGGCTTTTGTTTGACCAGAGGGTATTGAATGAAGCCAGGGACAAGACGATTCCGTTGTTTGAGCGCATAAAATTTTTAAGCATAACCGCTTCCAACCTGGATGAATTTTTTATGATTCGAGTGGCGTCGCTGTGGGATATGGTAAATGCAAAATATCAGAAGCAGGATATAGCGGGCATGAATCCAATGCAGCAGTTGGAACATTTAAATACGGCCATTCATGGGTTGGTGGATCTGCAATATTCTACGTATAATCGTTCTCTTGTGCCGCAGCTTCGGCAGAATGGTCTGCAGATCATCGGAAGACATGAGGATTTGACAGAAGAGGAAGCGGACTTTGTAGATCAGTATTTTGAGGAACATGTGTATCCGGTGCTGACGCCCATGGCATTAGACTCTTCACGGCCGTTTCCTCTGATTAGAAATAAAACGCTGAATATTGCCGCGCTGGTACATAAGAAGAACAGCAAGGAAGAATTGGAATTTGCTACGGTGCAGGTACCCGGCGTGCTCAGTCGTATTGTGGAACTTCCCAAAGAGGGCAGGGGAAAGAAGATAATTTTGCTGGAAGAAATCATAGAAAGGAATATACAGAAGCTATTCCTGAGCAATGATATTGTGTGCGCTTATCCGTTTAGAATTATGCGAAATGCGGATTTGACCATTGCGGAGGATGAAGCGGCGGATCTTTTGAAAGAGATTGAGAAGCAGGTCAAGAAGCGTCAGCGGGGTGAAGCAATCCGTCTGGAGGTGGAAGCGGGCTGTGATAAGCGGCTTTTGAAAATACTGAAAGAAGAACTGCACATTGAAGAGGAAAATATTTATGTCATAGACGGGCCGTTGGATTTGACCGTGCTGATGAAATTGTATGGAATGGAAGGATTCCAGCATTTGAAGGCACCGGCTTTTATACCTCAGCAAGTGCCCCAGCTTCCGGCGGGCTGCGTTATTTTCGATGAAATTAAAAAGGGGGATATACTGCTTCATCATCCTTACCAGTCCTTTGAACCGGTGGTGGAATTTATCCGACAGGCAGCTAAGGACCCGGAGGTACTTGCCATTAAGCAGACGTTATACCGAGTTAGCGGGAATTCTCCTATTATAGCGGCGCTGGAGAAAGCTGCGGACAATGGCAAGCAGGTCACGGTGCTGGTGGAATTGAAAGCTCGTTTTGACGAGGAAAATAATATAGTATGGGCAAAAAAGCTGGAAAAGGCCGGATGTCATGTAATATATGGATTGCTGGGATTAAAGACTCACAGCAAGATTACATTGGTGGTGCGCAGGGAAGAGGATGGAATCCGTCGTTATGTGCATCTTGGCACGGGAAATTATAACGACGCCACCGCCAAACTGTATACGGACATTGGACTCTTGACTTGTTCTGAAGCCATAGGAGAAGATGCAACAGCGGTATTCAACATGCTTTCCGGCTATTCTGAACCCCTTGCGTGGAATAAACTGGCGCTGGCTCCTTTGTGGCTGAAAGACAGATTCCTTTATTTGATTGATCGGGAGAAGAAATATGCTCGTTCCGGCCGTCCGGCCCGCATCATTGCGAAGATGAATTCTCTCTGTGACCAGGATATGATTGCCGCCCTCTATGAGGCCAGTGCGGCGGGGGTAAAGATAGATTTGATTATACGAGGCATCTGTTGCCTGAAGACGGGCATAAAAGGCGTCAGTGAAAACATTACGGTGCGGTCTATTGTAGGAAATTTCCTGGAGCACAGCAGAATCTTCTATTTTGAAAATGATGAGCATTACGAGATTTATTGCAGCAGTGCGGATTGGATGCCCCGTAATCTGGAGCGGCGTGTGGAAATCTTATTCCCGGTGGAGCGGACGGAACTGAAGGAGAAGCTTCTGCACATTCTCCAGTGCCAGTTAAAGGACAATGTAAAGGCTTCCGTATTACAGGAGGATGGGACTTACGAGAAAGCGGATAAACGGGGAAAGCATATCTATCAGTCTCAAGATGTATTCTGCAAGGAGGCTATCGGGGAGGCAAAGGAAGCGTTTCAGGAGGATACGGCGTCCGGCAGAACGTTTATTCCGGAGAAACATCATGAATAAGGGTATGGATGAGGTGAGGTTATGAACCAGGTAAAGATAATACTTGCATCGGCATCGCCCCGCAGACGAGAGTTGCTTGGGCAGATTGGGCTTGAATTTGAGGTGCGGGTGAGCAATGTGGAAGAGAAAGTGACTGCCGTGGAGCCGGGACTTGTGGTGGAGGAATTGTCTGAGCAGAAAGCGGAGGCGGTGCTTGCGGAGCTTGCATGTGAAGAGGATGTGCTGGTGATAGGGGCGGATACTGTGGTTGCCGCAAAGGGGCGTATTTTGGGGAAGCCTTCCGACGAGAAGGATGCCATACGCATGTTGGAAGAACTTTCGGGAGAAAGTCATGAAGTATATACCGGAGTGACATTGCTGTATCGTAGTTTTCGTGGGGAAGCGTCATGTGTGCAGCGGCATGTTTTTCATGAAAGGACGAAGGTAAACTTTTATCCTATGTCCCCTCAGGAGATTGAGTTTTATGCAGCATCGGGAGAGTGTATGGACAAAGCGGGCGCTTATGGGATTCAGGGGTTGTGCGCCAGATATATTCAGGGGATTGAAGGTGACTATAATAATGTGGTGGGTCTGCCTGTGGGCAGGCTTTATCAAGAGATTAAGCGCCTTTTGCAGACAGCATAGGTGAGAGGGATAAAAGGGAGGAATCTATGAAGGAAACAAAGAAAGCGGTAATATTTGATTTGGACGGAACACTCTCGGATTCCATATACAGTATAAAATATTGTGCCGACCGAGCGGTTGCACCTTTTGGCTATGGACCTTTTTCCGTGGAACAGTATCAATATTTTGTAGGAGATGGCGCGGCAAATTTGATTAAAAGAGCTTTAATTGCCGGAGGGGATAGGGAATTGGTGCATTTTGATCAGGCGTTTGCACTGTATAAGGAAATCTTTCGGGAGCATTGCATGTATGAGGTAAAACCGTATGAGGGAATCAGAGAACTTTTGGCGGCGCTGAAGGACCGGGGGATAAAAATAGCGGTTCTTTCTAACAAACCCCATGCGGAAACGGTAAATGTGATAGAAACGCTTTTTGGCAAGGGGTATTTTGATGAGATTCAGGGGCAGAAGGAGCAGGTGGCAATCAAACCCAGCCCAGAAGGGGCATTGCAGATTTTGGAAAGGCTTTGTCTAAAAGCTGGGGATATTTTATATCTGGGAGATACGGCTACGGATATGAAGACAGGGAAAAGTACGGGAGCTTTTACGCTGGGGGCTTTATGGGGATTTCGTGAGAGGAAAGAATTGGAAGAAGGGGGCGCAGACGCAATCATTGAGCGTCCTGAGGAATTGCTGCGTTATCTATAGTGCTGTGATAGGAAAACAGGCGCTTCATAATGGTGGCGGAGAAAAGGCTTATAAAGATATTGACATGGATGCGTAATCGTATTATGATGTGGGCATAAGGAATCTTCAGGCAGTAAAGGAGGTGGTAAAGTGCATCAGTTCGATGAGGACGTATTGGAATGTTTTTTGAATAGTCAACTGCAGTTGTTTCCTCAAAAGGTAGCAGAAACGCTGGAGGAAGCAGAAGATTTTCTGGAAGAATGTATGGCGGTGGTAGTGGATTCTGTGGAAGAAGTGGCAGCGTTTTTTGAGGAAGAGGGCATTGACATGGAAGGCGCCGTAGGAGAAGAAATTCTGGAAGCAGATGAAGTATTTGATATTGGAGACGGCAGATATCTGATTGTAGAGGCGTAATAACTTGGGGTCCCAACACCTGATAAATGAAAGAACCGGAAGGAGAGATGATTTCCTTCTGGTTTTCTTTTATGCGCAGGCCCGCATGTGGAAGTTTGCCGCTAATGCGGCATGGGGCCGCGCGGAGAGTGGTGGAGAGGGACATTCCCTACTCGATTGTCCAGACCCATGCAAAGGAAACACATTCTCTGCTGAATTATTGTCATTTACATGTTTGTTTGAGATCGTTCAGCACGGCATAGGGGACAAATAATTTTCCATAGCCCACGCCAAGATCCAGTCCCGGTTTGTTGGCGCCGTGGAAGTCGCTGCCGCCGCTGACAAGTAAGTTATATTTGGAAGCAAGGCTGCGGATTTGCCGCTCTTCTGCTGTGTTGTAGGTGCTGTAAATGGCTTCGATGCCTATCAGACCGGCTTCTTTTAAGGCGGCTGTGAGGGTATCCAGCCGTTCATCACTCATGTGATACAGGATGGGATGAGCCAGGATGGGGATACCGTCTGCTGCCAGAATTAACTTTACGGCTTGTTCCGGCGTCACTTTTTCCCGCGGAACATAGCATGGGCCGTTGTCGTCTATATAGCGTTCAAAGGCTTCCTTCATGCTTTTGATATAGCCGTGATTGAGCATATATTTGGCATAATGTGCCCTGGTGATAACAGCGCCGGGGAATTGGGCCAAAAGGGTTTCATATGTCACAGGAATTCCATGCTCTTGAAGTAATTGGCACATTTTTCGGTTTCGATTGTCTCTGGAATCCACAAATTCCTGAAGCTGTTTCAGGAAAGCTTTGTGATGAAAGTCAATATATAAGCCCAGAATATGGATATCCTTCCCCTGGTATTCCGTGGAAAATTCAATGCCGGGTACCACTTCCGGAACGTTGCGGGCGTTGTCGCTGTTTTTTAAATGGCGGGCGTAGTCTAATGCTTCCGCCAGTCCGTCCACAGTATCATGATCTGTGAGTGCAAAGGCTGCCAGACCTTTTTCCATAGCGTAATCTACCAATTGTGCAGGAGAAAAAGTGCCGTCGGAGCGGGTGGAGTGTACATGCAGGTCAATGGGACGCATCATACTCCCATGGGGATAGTCCCCATGGGAATCTATAGCCTTACTCATAGTCCTCATCCTCTTCCTTATGGTCCGTAATTGCGGTACGTTTTCTTGCCATTTCGTCATTGGCCAGATACTCGTCATAAGTAGTGATTTTATCAATGAGATGTCCGTCGGGCAGAATTTCCATAATGCGGTTGGCAGTGGTCTGCACAAACTGATGATCGTGGCAGGAGAACAGAGCCACGCCGGGGAATTTTATCAGGCCGTTGTTCAGGGCCGTAATAGATTCCATGTCAAGATGATTGGTGGGCTCGTCCAGCACAAGGCAGTTAGCGCCGCTGATCATCATTTTAGATAACAGACAACGTACTTTTTCTCCACCGGAAAGTACTTTTACTTTCTTTACGCCGTCTTCACCGGCAAACAGCATACGTCCCAGGAAACCGCGTACATAAGTCACATCTTTTACGGAAGAATAACCGGTAAGCCAGTCTACGATGGTCAGGTCGTTGTCAAATTCCGCAGTACTGTCTTTGGGGAAGTATGCCTGGGAGGTGGTGACGCCCCATTTGAAGGTTCCTTCGTCCGGTTCCAGTTCGCCCATAAGGATTTGGAACAGTGTGGTTTTGGCAAGTTCCTGGCTTCCCACGAAAGCGATTTTGTCGTTATGCCCCATTACAAAAGAAATGTCATCCAGTATTTTTTCTCCGTTGATCGTTTTGGAGAGATGTTCCACGGTGAGCACTTCATTTCCAATTTCGCGGTCAGGTCGGAAGTCAATGTAAGGGTATTTACGGCTGGAGGGCTTGATTTCGTCCAATTCAATTTTTTCCAGGGCACGTTTCCTGGAAGTGGCCTGTTTGGATTTGGAGGCGTTGGCGGAGAAGCGGGAAATAAATTCCTGCAATTCCTTGATTTTTTCCTCTTTTTTCTTGTTGGCTTCCTTCATCTGTCTGATGAGTAACTGGCTGGACTCATACCAGAAATCGTAATTGCCGGCATAAAGCTGGATTTTCCCATAGTCAATGTCTGCAATATGAGTACATACCTTATTTAAGAAGTAACGGTCATGGGAAACTACGATAACGGTGTTTTCAAAATCAATCAGAAAGTCTTCCAGCCAGGAAATGGCATCCAAATCAAGATGGTTGGTGGGCTCGTCTAACAACAGGATATCAGGGTTGCCAAACAGGGCTTTTGCCAGCAATACTTTTACTTTAATGCTGCCGTCCAAATCTTTCATGATGGAGTAATGCAAGTCGGTGGGAATCCCCAGGCCGTTTAACAGCATGGCCGCGTTGGATTCGGCTTCCCAGCCGTCCATTTCCGCAAATTCACCTTCCAGTTCACTTGCGCGGATGCCGTCTTCGTCGGTGAAATCTTCTTTTGCATAGATGGCGTCTTTTTCCTTCATAATCTGATAGAGCCGCTCATTTCCCATAATCACAGTGTCCATAACATTGAAATTGTCATATTTAAAGTGGTCCTGTTCCAGGACGGAAAGTCTCTGGCCGGGGGTGATGGACACATCCCCTTTGGTCGTTTCAAGCCGACCGTCCAGAATCTTCAAAAAAGTTGATTTACCGGCGCCGTTTGCGCCGATAAGGCCATAGCAGTTGCCTTCGGTAAATTTAATATTTACATCCTCGAATAATGCTTTTTTTCCGATTCTCAGTGTCACATTGTTTGCACTTATCATTATTGATACCTCCTTGCCCGCCTCAAAAGAGGGTGTGTGGATCTTTTTTCGGGCTTTTTATTTTTTGATGATGCTTGCTCCATCTTTCAGGGTATTATCATAGGTCTTAATACAAATCTGCGCCGCAATTGGTCCTCATTCTTATTGTCATATCATTTTAATTTGTAAAACCCCTTGCTTATGAAATAATTGCAGCGCTGCTTTTGAGGATAAGGAATGAAATCCAGTTTCTTTGATTCTCTTGTAATGTCAAGGAGTCTGGGCCGTTTCCTTTTTTCGGAATGATAGATATAGGAAAAAGGATTTCAGATATTCCCTACTGACAAGAAAATAATGAGGTCAACATTTATACCGCTGATCCAATGCAAATTCCTTTACATATTAATACAGTAAATGTTGTTTTGAATGTGTAATGTATAATACAGTCACTTTATTTATTATACATAAAATTGCCGGTTTTTCAAGGGATTGCTGCAAAAGACTTTTTAATTCAGGGCGGTTTCAGATGAATTTGCGGTTTGGTGCATGTTTGTTTTAGGTTTTTTGAAATTTTTCTTGACGTAGGGTGATTCCTCTGGTAAATTGTAACAATAAGGATAGTATTTTATAAATAATTTGTTTACCAGAGAATATGAAAGGAAACGGACGAATATGAAAAAATGGGTATATTTGTTTAAGGAAGGTAACGCAAATATGCGAGAACTCCTGGGCGGTAAAGGTGCAAATTTGGCAGAAATGACAAATTTGGGGCTGCCGGTGCCTCAGGGTTTTACGATTACAACGGAGGCCTGCACACAGTACTATGAAGATGGGAGGCAGATTAACAGCGAGATTCAGGGGCAGATAAATGAATATATCGGAAAAATGGAAGAGGAGACAGGCAAGAAATTTGGTGATACCACCAATCCTTTGCTGGTTTCTGTTCGTTCCGGCGCCAGGGCTTCCATGCCGGGTATGATGGATACAATTTTGAATTTGGGTCTTAATGAGACCGTGGTAGACACCATTGCAGCGCAGACCGGCAATGAGAGATGGGCCTGGGATTGCTATAGAAGATTTATTCAGATGTATTCCGATGTGGTAATGGAAGTTGGTAAGAAATATTTTGAAGAACTGATCGACAAAATGAAATCCCAGCGGGGCGTAAAGCAGGATGTGGAGCTGACCGCTGCTGATTTGAAGGAATTGGCAAATCAGTTCAAGGCAGAATATAAAGCAAAAATCGGAGAGGCATTCCCGGATGACCCTAAGGAACAGCTTATGGGAGCAATCAAAGCAGTGTTCCGTTCCTGGGACAACCCCCGCGCCAATGTATATCGCAGGGATAATGATATTCCTTATTCCTGGGGAACGGCTGTCAACGTACAGATGATGGCGTTTGGCAACTGGTCTGATGAATCAGGTACGGGCGTTGCATTTACCAGAGACCCGGCAACCGGCGAGAAGAAGCTTATGGGCGAGTTTCTGATGAACGCACAGGGCGAAGACGTAGTGGCCGGAGTGCGTACCCCTCAGAAGATTGAAGAGATGGCAAAGGTGATGCCGGAGGTATTTGAACAGTTCCAGACTGTCTGTGCAACTTTGGAAAAACATTATAGAGACATGCAGGATATGGAGTTTACCATTGAGAATAAGAAGCTTTATATGCTGCAGACCAGAAATGGAAAGAGAACTGCTCAGGCAGCATTGAAGATTGCATGCGACCTGGTGGATGAAGGAATGAGAACTGAGGAAGAAGCAGTTGCTATGATTGATCCCCGTAACTTGGATACTTTGCTGCATCCCCAGTTCGACGTTAAGGCATTGAAAGCGGCAACACCTATGGGCAAGGGACTTGGTGCATCTCCCGGCGCTGCTTGCGGTAAAGTGGTATTTACGGCGGAAGATGCGGAAGAATGGGCTGCGAAGGGTGAAAAGGTGGTTCTGGTGCGTCTGGAGACATCTCCCGAAGATATCACCGGAATGAAGGTTTCACAGGGAATTTTGACAGTTCGCGGCGGTATGACTTCTCATGCGGCAGTGGTTGCACGTGGTATGGGTACTTGCTGCGTGTCCGGTTGTGGCGAAATTGTCATGGATGAAGCAAATAAGAAGTTTACTTTGGCAGGCAGAGAGTTCAAAGAGGGAGATTTTATTTCCATTGACGGTTCTACAGGTAATATTTATGGAGAACAGATTCCCACTGTGGATGCTACCATTGCAGGTGAATTCGGTAGAATTATGGCATGGGCGGACAAGTATAGAAAGTTAAGAGTTCGCACCAATGCGGACACGCCGGCGGACGCAAAGAAGGCAAAAGAACTGGGAGCAGAGGGAATTGGTCTGTGCCGTACCGAGCATATGTTCTTTGAGGAAGACAGAATTGCTGCGTTCCGTGAAATGATTTGTGCAGACAATGCGGAAGAGAGAGAGGCAGCGCTGGATAAGATTCTGCCCTTCCAGCAGGATGATTTTGAAAAGTTATATGAGGCGTTGGAGGGATGCCCTGTTACCATTCGTTTCCTTGACCCGCCTCTTCATGAGTTCGTTCCTACAGAGGAAGAGGACATTGAGAAGTTGGCTCAGGCACAGGGTAAAACTGTGGAAGAGATTAAAAGTCTGATTGATGGGCTTCATGAGTTTAATCCTATGATGGGACACAGGGGATGTCGTCTGGCGGTAACTTACCCTGAGATTGCAAGGATGCAGACAAAGGCTGTAATTCGGGCTGCCATCAATGTGAAAAAGGCACATCCTGATTGGAATGTAAAACCTGAGATTATGATTCCGCTGATTTGTGAAGTGAAGGAATTGAAATATGTGAAGAAAATAGTTGTGGAGACTGCTGATGCGGAAATCCAGGCGGCGGGAATCGAGCTGGAATATGAAGTGGGTACTATGATTGAGATACCCAGGGCGGCGCTGATGGCTGATGAGATTGCGGAAGCGGCTGATTTCTTCTGCTTTGGCACCAACGACTTAACACAGATGACCTTCGGATTCTCAAGAGATGACTCAGGTAAATTCCTGAATTCGTACTATGATGCTAAGATTTTTGAGAATGATCCGTTTGTGAAATTGGATCAGAACGGTGTGGGCAGATTGATGGAAACGGCAATCAAGCTTGGAAAGCCCGTGAATTCCAAACTTCACATTGGTATCTGCGGTGAGCATGGCGGAGACCCTACCTCTGTGGAATTCTGCCATAAGCTGGGACTGGATTATGTATCTTGTTCACCGTTTAGGGTACCGATTGCGAGATTGGCAGCGGCACAGGCGGCTATCAATAATTGATGCCATAGGAATTTTCGTACTCGCAGGCAAAAGTATAGAGAAATGGCGCAAAATCAAGGGATTTTGAGCGTGGAGGGGTTCACCGGAGTGGCTGGTGGGCTCCTCTTTTTT
>JAAWCE010000100.1 GCA_022793065.1 Lachnospiraceae bacterium | reverse complement strand
GGAACTGAAAACGTCGCTGCCTGATGGAGATTGGAACCAAATTTCAAAAATCCCATAGCAATGGGTTTATTAAGGTTACCCTTTTTTTCATCAGCTGCTCAAAAAAATTTTTTTAACATTTTTCATTTTACCTATTGACATTTCTTAGCTGGACTTTAAATATTTTATCCACTTGGTTCACCTGCCTCTGTTGCTCCATCAAAAAATCACGTATTAAAACCTCCACTGTCTGCTGGTGGCTGCTCTTGTTGTCCACCTCCGCCTGATGGTTTCTGTTGCTGGCCTCCTTGGTCACCCGAACTTCCCTGATTGCCAGTGCTGCCTTGATTACCAGAACTTCCGCCGGGCTGCCGGGGCTGGGGGTTGTCACAGGAAACTAACTTTGCACTCACCATTTGTATACTTCCATCCTCTGTTTTCAGCACTAACCACTCTTTGTCCCCGTCCTCTACTTTCCCATTGACTGTTACCTCTTGTGCATAGGATAAACCGCCTGCTTTGTCATATTGTGTACCGGGGCGGTTCCCACAGCCTATAAGGGCACTTTATGTCCCTGCCCCCGCTTCCAACACTCCCAGATTCTCCCATGGTACACCCCAGAACAGCAAAAAAATAGACTTTTTAACAAATGACTGTTAAAAAGTCTACATGTAATGAGACATTGGGGATTCGAACCCCAGACAACTTGATTAAAAGTCAAGTGCTCTACCACCTGAGCTAATGTCCCATATAAATTATTATAACAGTTTTATAAACTGTTCAGCAGGGCTAGCTGGATTCGAACCAGCGAGTGCAGCAGTCAAAGTGCTGTGCCTTACCGCTTGGCGATAGCCCTGTATTTTAACACCAAGCCTGAAAACTGCTTGCAACAAACCTTTCAGATAAAAGGTGGATAAAGGGATTCGAACCCTTGGCCTCCAGAGCCACAATCTGGCGCGCTAACCAACTGCGCTATACCCACCATATCTTGAACATGAGGCTTTTCAATCCCCAAAACGTGCCCGAAGGGATTCGAACCCCCGACCCACGGCTTAGAAGGCCGTTGCTCTATCCAGCTGAGCTACGGACACACATTTTAGCCGGATAAACAAACCAACGAAATACATTTTAACCTATAATTTCCTTCTTGTCAACAGGTTTTTCAAAAAAAGTTTCAAAAATATAAATTTTTTTCTCTCATTGATTTATATCCTACATACTTGCTCCAGGGAGCTGTTGACTATTGTAAGATTTACAGCCTGCCTTCGGCTGCAAAAATGCAGCCAAAACCGTAAGATACATTAACTTCTCTCTTATATGGACAACTCCCTGCCAGCCGGAAACAAATTTCATTCCTTGTATTAAAGCTGATTTTTCATCCTAGTTTTGGCCTCAAACAATTTAATCATCTGTGCAAAAAGCACCGTTTTCTCTTCTGTCTTCTCCCACCTTCCCAACAGTTCCAACAATGCAGCCGCCCGCTCCGTATACTGTCTACAGGGCTGAAAAATCAAGCTTCTTGCTTTGACAATATCATCCTCCAATTCTGACACACATTCCCTATATTTTCCTTCTTCCATCCACAAATCGCATTGTAACCTGTAATATGGAATACACATATTTTGACACGTCAAATAAAGAATACATATTTTAACGTCCCTTGTCTCAAACAACGGCGTATTAATAATTGAATTCCATAATTTGGCATAAAAATCTTCGCACTCTAACCTCTCGTTTAACAGCGCATCCATAATTTCATCCCATACCTTGCCATATCTCATAAGTCCATTTGTCAGTTGTTCCTTTTCCTCTTCTGTAAAGGTTCTTTCGCTTCTCATACTGGCATCCACTTCCTGAAAGAAGAATTCTAATACTGCCGGGTTACACTGCTTTTCCAACAGATCAAACACTTTTTCGCACATCAGATATATATTATTTTCCGATGCAATATAGTCAATTATCCTATTTTTTATTTCATTGTCATCCATACATCTCTTCCCTCTCCTTCACCATTAATTCCAACCCTGATTCCTCACTCACACCCCATGCTGCCTGCAGTTTTGAATTTCTATTGTTACATTCCACTCTAACTCTTACCTCTCCCTCATTCCCCATAAATGCCGCAAATTTCGTTTCTTCGTTATTATCGTCAAATTGCCTTCCCACTAGTCTCTTTGTGGAGAAAGTCCCTGGACCGCTTATCAGAAATGGTATCATTCCTATTTCCGTCAATTGCTTGCTCATCTTTCTGCTTTTTACCTCCAGAGAATCTATAAAATATTCTACCTCCATTGCTTTTTGCTTTAATTCAATATCATCACCGTAATATTTATCCACAAAACTTTTAATATTATTGACTTTCTTAAATTTACATCTCTCCAGAACATGGTTCAATAATTCGCAGATTTCTTCCCTGAAATTCCCTCTATGCAGATTTCCATAATAACGTCTTCCCATATCTGTCAGGCAATAATACTTAAACTTGCCCACATGTGATACAGTTACAATATTCTGTGGCCTTTCTTCTACCTTACTCATTATTGTAGTCAACTGGGACGAACTTATCCCCAGATTTTTTGCCAGTTGATTATGCTGCACATATTCCTTCTCCATAAGCTGCCCTATAATTGCGTCCTGATATTTTGTATCCAATGGCGCCATTTCATACGCTTTAAACTGTTCCTTCTGTTCCTGCAGCTCACAAATAGTTCCAATTGTTCCCCCCAATAACCCCATTTGATATGCAATCTTCTCTTCTTCCGTCTCAAACGTACTGGTAACACCTTTCAACCACCTCTGATACCTGTCAAGCATCTCAGCCAACTCATGCTCATTGCTTAAAGTATAACAGGAAAGAACTTGTGATCTGATTCTGTTGGTCTCACAATTTACTTCTGACACATTTCGGGCTTGGACAGCCCTATAAAGTTTTTCACTCAATTGAAGCATTATTTCATTTAATATTTTCATACTCACACCTCCATCCATCAAGCTATCAAATGATGCCAGTGCAGTTGCCCTGATACATCTTTCGTGGTAAAAGGTGGTAAAGGAATATCAATATAAAACAGACACATATTACTGCACTGCCCATTTTTACATTCGGCGTCAGGCTTCACAGGTGTATAATCCCTGTTTCCATGTGCTCCCATACAGCAAATATCACTTTCCTGAAATGCACCAGGAATGTCCTTTTTATACAAATGTCTGACCGCACAGGAATTGCACCAAATCATACGACATCCATAAGTATTGCCGATATTTGTAAGCTGAATAAACTCATCAAATCCTTTGGAAAAAGAAGGGCACAGAATCAGCGTTGCTCCCAACACTTCTATTAATAGTTTTCTATATGATTTTGTGAGCAAATCCGCACAAATCGGAAAAACGATTCTGCCCAAATATGGTACATGAATCAAACATATTTTCTTATCTGATTTGATGTCTTCCACTTCTCCTGATGTATTTGTCCTTTTTTCCAAATATGGGTTTTGTTTTTGTTGTATCAAAGTTTCCTTAAATCCTTCTTCATACAATAAATCTCCCCTGCAAGCCACATAAAGGTTATTTGAATTATTTCCTGCTTCCCACAGATTACATTCCTTCTCTCCGCCCTCACTATGCCAAACCGTCGGCAGCAGCGTAATCAATGGCGGTTGCTTCTTCTTACCTCCCTGAATATCCAGTTTTCCCAAAAGTTCAAGACATTGTTCTATCATAGCTTTTGTTCCAAGCATTTCCGGAAACATTAAAATATCCGCTTGAATCCTTGCCGCTTCCTCTATCAACCTTAACGCTTTCTTTTCTAACTCTTTTTTACTGACATAGAACATTGGATCAATTTTTTGCCCACATTCCCTCTCCACAACATCACTGCCCACGCCCGCAATTCCAATTTTTTTCTTTTTTTCAGCTTTATACTTTTTAACAGCCAGAACATTTCCATTGGTCAACGGACTGACAGCAATCCGCAGAAATTCTCTTGTCTTATTCCACTGCATATCATTGATAACATAATTCTGCAGCTCATATCCTCCTAACGCTTTCATATCTACATAATAATACTTCATTAACTGATTTATTCCTTCTCCCATTGATAAGTCCCCAAACTCATCACCACTTTTTCCATTTCCACTCCATTTGCACTGCAGCTTAGGCAATATGATAATACCCAATTCTTCCGCATTTATATTCAATTTTCGCATTGGACCAACCATCATTTCATTATCAACCATAAACGGCCTTACTTGATTCTGATGACATAATTTTTGGTCAATATAACATAATGCTTCCATAAGATAATATGATTGTTCCGCTTCCTCTACTTCCAAAATCAATTTTTCGTACACTTCTACAATAGTATTATAAGGAAAACCACATTTTTTTAAACATAAAGTAACCATCTGCAATCTTTTTTCACGTTCCTCTGCCTCTAACACTTTAAATTGAATCAAATTAAAATCCAAATCTGAATGTTTCAGCAGCTTATCAATTATTTTTGCAATCAAATTCCAGTTATTGCTATTATAATACATTTTTCCACCCCTTTTATTCCGATTCTAACTTTTTCTGACAACCCCTCCCTTGCTGTTCCCACATCACCTGCAGCTTATCGCCATCATTTGTACTTGTGCACTTTTTTGCTTTACCTTAATTACCTAAAATGATTATACACCAAAAAAATAAAGTGTAAACAATTTAAGCATCCATTGTTTACACTTTAATTACAGTTTGGCGCGATTTGCCATTACATCGCAATTCGCGGTTCCTTCACTGCCAGCCCCAGATTTGTCCGAAAACTGTCCGTACCATTACGCATATCAAAGCGCTCCGCAATCTTTTCGGCCTGTTTATACACCCACTGCTCCATTTCCTTTGTGGAATAAACACCCTCTCTTTGATAGCAAGACAACTGCTCTGGCAATTTCAGTTTGATGCTGTCCTGTTTTTGAGAAAGTTGATGCAATACCGTCCATGCCCCTTTATAGAAATCATAAACCATCTTCTGGTTCCACATTCCTCCAATCCATGGAAATGCTTCTGTCATTAGCTGCACACTCTGTTCAGGGTCGGAATAGGCAAGACACCGCAGCACTGCCCCCACATAGGACAAATCACTCCGATCCCTGTGCCCAATCCGTTTTAATTCTCTTGCATAGGGAATCGCTGCCTTTAAATTTCCTTTATCCATATAATATTCCAGATATGCCCACAACATCAAGTGAGGCGTATCTCCGCAAAATGGTATATGACGTGCTTTAATAGGCATTGCATGTACCGCAGCATTTTCCTCATCTCCCATGGCAAGATACATATAAATCGCATAACACCGCTCACAGGCGCGGCAATCCGACAGCCTGTCACGCCCTGTCTTCCAGAACTTTTGAAAATATTCAAAAGCTTTCTGCTTATCCACATAAATCATAAACTGTGCCATTTCCCACCAATACGCCCTGTGCCCTACGTTATATCTCTTCACCAACATATGAAATTGTTCCATCATAGCTTCCCATTGAGCAACAGGAATCTGGGGCAGAGAAACTACCGGGTCCACCGCCAGCTCCATCATCATCACATACATTTCCTTCCCCACAGGCCCCAGCACATCCAAATGCTCTTCAAAAATCTTGCTAAATTCCACTGCCACCGGCATTGCTTTTGGCGGATCGTCATGGAATGTAGCTTCACAGGCATAATCATACCGAAACAACAAGCGGTAATAATGATCTTCCGCTTCATCTGCCTGCCCAATGGCTTTCATGATTGCTTCCAGTTTTCCCGGCCCCTTTATTTCATCCAGTTTCTTTTGAATACCATATCCATCAAAACTCTTTTTCATAATTTTTACCCCCTTGCGCGCCTCTGGGCGCATACCAATCAATATTTGAAAGGAACTATTAAACTTACACCACCATTATTCTTTCAATTTTTGTCCGTACACTCTACCAAATACAAAAGTTCTTTTCCCAGTGCCTTCAGTTCCCCACGATGCAGAGAATGTCCTCCCGCAGCCAGCGCCTGTACATACAAAATTTTTGCCACGCTTTCCAAAGTCTCTTTCTTCTGGATGTGAAGCAAGCGCTGCACCAACGGATTATAATAGTTTAAATACAATGTGGCAAGGGGCTTATCCTCCGCACCTGCCAAAAGAGAAGCCAACGCATCGGAAAACACCCCGGATGAGTGCTCCCTTACCTCCTGAACCTGCCGCACAAACCGAACATCATCACTTAAGAAATAAAGCGCCGGAAGATCTATGGGATGAAAATGCCGCATTTCCGCCCTGCAGTCAAATTCTCTTAAACTGCGCCCAAAGATCTCAATCAGCCCGGAAGCCAACAACCGCCCTTCCATTGGGACTTCTTTCAGCACGTCTGACATGTCTTCTTCATGAAGGGGCGTAATAGGCAGCCAAAACATATCGGCAAGCTTAGGAATCAACTGATCATCCTGAGTATAACCGGTGCAAATCAAAAGTCGATTTTGGGCGTTAAAAACCGGCTTGAGTTGCCCGAACCGAGATGTATCATACACATAAAACGCCTCGCCATAACGTTTCAACGCCGAACCTGTCATCTCCCCCTCCGAAGTGACAAAGGGAAGATAATCAATAAACAAACGAAAGATTTCGTCATCCCATACGGCCATTGACTTAATGGCGTTATAATGTACGGACACAATACTCTGCAATATCTGTGGTTTGTCCTGAGAAAGCACTCTGAAATGCGCCTTGACCGCATCCGCAAATTCATCTCTTGCCAACTCCAGTTCCGAATCCTCATAAAAACTTTCCCGTGATGCAGTGGGACGCAAATTTACAGTATTCAGGAAACAGCGCAGAAAGAAAGCCCACTCCGGCAAAAGCGGCGTCCCCCGGTCCGTAAGCAGCATATGTTTCAGATAAATTCGATGTCCATCTCTTACAACGGAATCCGTTCCATAGGGCAGCACATACGCCACGCCTGATAAATGAGGCGTCCTCAGCGGAATGGCATCCAAAAAACTTTCCCCAAACATCCACTCTCCATAAGTCAAAAGCTGACTTTGCCCCAGCTTTGAAAAGTCCTCCGGCACACGATTTATGGGCTCGTGTCCATCATCCAGATATACCGGAACAGGGAGCATTAAACCATAATACTGCACAAGCCTCTCTATGGTATCGGCATGAAAATATATTTCACAGCCCGGCTTACATTCCAAATACACGGAAGTTCCCGCCATGTACTGATCTTCATCCGGACTTTCATCTCTCCTTTTCCCCTCATTCTCACCGCTCATTTCCCCCAAAGTATATGTACCATCCGGCAAACCTGTCCATTCGTAAATACAATCAGACTGTGTGGACCTGGTACGGATCACAATGGAATCCGATACCATAAAACACGACAGCAGCCCAATGCCAAACCGCCCAATATAATCCTGAGGCATTTCCCCTTCAAGTAAACTGTGTTTGGAAGATTGTCCTATCACTGACAGAAAACGATGTATTTCTTCTTTGGTAAGTCCCGCTCCATTATCCGTAAAAATCATCTTTCTGCCGGACAAAAGCCTGATATGAATCTCCCCCTTATTCCATCCGGGCTCTCTCTGCCTGCGCAAGGTAATGGCATCGACTCCATTTTGCAGTAATTCCCGCAAAAACACATCTGCCGACTTATATAAATGATTGGACAAAATGTCCAACATCCCTCCCAAATTCACCTGAAAATGAAACGCTTCCACTTTTGACGCCATGCTCTACTCCTTTTCCCTCTACTATTATACTTGTTCCTGCAGTGCTCAACATTTCAACCAACTTCACACGTTTTTACACGCAATATTTTCCGGCAATCCCAAAACCAACCTGGCTTTTCCTGTTTCATACAATTTTTCTTATCCAACAGTCAACGTCTTTCCTTACTTCTCCATTGATGTATCACAAAAACGCTGGGGCGCCAGCCTATGATTCAACTCTTTGACGCCATTTTCATAAGAAAAATTCTCTTCCTCATACAGACAATTGTAGAAATTCCCCCCAATACCCCCGCGCATACATTGAAGTTTTAAAATTTCTTAATCTGTGTATTTTACTGCGCGGTATCTGCCATGACAGCCGCAGCGTCTATCACCTGCGGCCCTTCCGAAGAGACTTCTCCGTTTTCTGCCGCCTCCTGGGGGTCCGCATACTCCTTCTCTTCTTCCTCTCCCCAAAGAGTTTCATATTTTTCCCTTTTCTGACGCTGCGCCATTGCCCCCACATTCTTAGCTGTCTGATACATTTCCATACTGAATTCCATCAGTTTCTGCTCGTCTGACGCCGGTACAATAGCCCCTCGCATCAGACGGCGGGCCACCTCCATAATCTTACTCATATCCTCCGCATATTCCTGCGCCGCATCTGCCTGCTGGTCCGCTGCCGCTGCGTTCCAATATGCGCAATATTGTTCAGACAACTGACTTAAATAATCCTGATATTCCTGCTGCTTATCATTTAATTTATCCAATGTCAGCTCAAGGACAGCCGCTTCTTCTCCATATGTCTCCTGGCTGCCCGGTGAAGCTTCCATGCGCAGTCTCACATGCTGCAGCTGCTTCGATACGGCCCCTTTCTGCGCCTGATATGCTTTCACCTGTTCTCTGTAAATTTGCTGTGCCTCTCTAATCTTCATAATGACACCCCCTGGCCCCATTCAGACATATCAATGTTTCATGTCAAATAACTCCAATCATAAACCCAGTTTTATACACTTATTATCGTCTTTGTTTTTCCTGATTATAAATTCCGGTCCGGATACGGGGTTGTGATATTCTGTCCACCCCGGCCTTTCGGAATAAGGCTAAGATGATTGTTGGAACAAAGCATATGCCCTGTCCAAAACACCTTCAAACGCATGGTAATCCTCCCAGGAACCTACAAATTCCAAAGGCAAATCTCCCAGCTCATGCACAACCCAATCCGCGTATTCCGACATATATCTCTCATAATAAGACCTGACAAAAGGACAAATTTTGTCCGATACATCTTCTTCCCAAAACTTTCCGTCACAATCATCCAGGAAAAAATCCACCCCTAATAGTTCTTCTCTCCGTACTTCCTCTGCTCTTTCATTATCATCCAAATGAATCTTTCCCTCAAAGTGATGCTTTATAATCCAGGTCAGAAAGAATCCGATATGATTTGCTGCATAACGCTCTATCTCCCTCATATCTTCTTCCATCAATTCTTTCTCCTGTTTCTTCGTCAGAGAGAGATAATTATGATATGCTTTCTCATACCAATAGTCAACCCTGTCAAATACCGCCATCCCTCCCAACTCCTTTCCACAGTATGCTTTGCACTAATCTATCAACAAATCACATTCACTTATGACATCATGACAATAAAATTCACCACCCCAATCAGCCAAAGATGTACCGGATAAAATATGTAGAAAAAGTACTTGCTGAAAGCGCTGCTTTTACCTCTCTCTCCATTATATAACACGATAAAAGGAAATACCAAAAAGTACAACGGTTCTCCGAAAGGCAGCAAAAGTGCTATGATTTCTATCGTCCCATACCCCAGCAGACGCATGGTTCGATTTTCATGAAAGAGATATTCCACCAGCATAAAAGGCATAAGTACCGAACCCCATTCTCCCCATAAAAATCCTGTCACAAAACAAACCAGCCCCAGGAGATAAAACCATTTCCTCTTAGCTTTCGTCTGATTCTCTCCCTGTTGTACCAACGTTATCATAATCACCCCTAATGCAAGCGTAAAAATGACATTATTGTTGCAATAAAGTAACTTTCGCTCCACATCTGACAGCATGCCGGAATAGATACGAAATATTGCGTTTAAGACCGTATTTCCGATAAACATCACTCCTGCCAGCACAGACAGACGAAGACAATATTTCTTTAAATTATGGGTATGTCTCACACTTTCCACCGCCAGATATGCAAACATGGGTGCGACGCATCTGGAAATTATCGTAAATATAGATGCGGTTGACGCTGGTATCAACCCGTAAATATAGTGCAAATGGTCTAAAAACATCAGAAACACCATCAGCAATTTCATCTGAGTCCCATTCATTACCCTAAACCGCTCCATTCCACCCTGCTCCTTTCCACGTTTCCATATACGCCGGCAGCCCCTCTGACTTCCTTATACTTTCGCTTCTATTAACACATGTCTGAATTATCTCACCAGTCTACAGAATACTCCATGCCCCATAACATTTCCTCCAAATCATCATCCGAAATAGAATACTGTTCCTGAATTGGTCTCAGCACAGTAATTATCTTATCAAATTCTTCATCAATCTCCATTTTATCTGACAATTGATCATAATTCTGAAACCCACACTCTTCTTTTAACGCCCTCAGCACCGCTTTTTGAGAAGCCTCCCGCAGCGAATCACAATCCCTGTCGTGAAGTATCTCATCAAGATATGTAAGCAGATTTTCGGAAACAAATTCCATGCACTGCTCTATTTCCTCCGGCGTCACCGTGTCTTCGTCAAAATCAAACAATACTTCATGGTCAATCTGGTAAATACCACATTTCTCTTCCTCCGGCATTTTTTCCAGCCGAATACAACGGATAAAATAGCTCTCTTTATCCCATGCAAAGGGCAAATAACCGCATCTCACAAGGACAGGATTCCATGCGTTCCTTACCCCCTGAAAATGTTCTGCAACGGAATTATATCCTATGGGATTGCTGAAACAATGATGGGTAACGGTCAGAAACGCCTTCAGGGAAAGGGGAAGCGCAACACCGATCTCTTTTTTCCAGTTCTTTCATTTCCTCGTCTTGAATCATGGCTGGAACCAACTTCCACTTTTTCCATTCCTCATTGGGGTCTGCATCATCACTCCACATTTCTTTCTCATCTTCCTTAAGAGGAAGCTTAATACAGATTTCATCCTGCGAAAGCTTCTGATAATATTGTTCAAAAAATTTCTCATATACTCTTGATACTCGGTATAAGTCATTATATGTTACCTCTATTTTTATATTTTATCAGCGACAATTCCTAGCAAAAACTTTTCTCTTAATATTTCATAATTGCACCTGCTGTCACGTTTTGTCATTTTAAAAATCCCAAAACGGATATGCCGCTTCCCTTGCATGCTTTCCTCTGCTCTCAACTCAACTCCTGCTTACAACATGGATAAGAATCGTATTCCTTGTTACTTTATACATAGTATGGGTCCGGCTTCAATAAAAGCACAATAATATCAATAATCCATCCAATGCCAAACAATCCGGCTGTACAAAGATACAAAATGCCCATGCCTATCTTGTCCTCATAGAACTTGTGCCCGCAAATTGTAAAAAAACACAGACAAAGCGCCAACCATTTACTTTTTGGTCTGCCATATATGACAGGCCGCTCATTTGTGTTTGCACCCGCAGCGGCTCCTAATACTTCTATTTGCTTTCCACATTTCGGACAAACAACACAATCTGCGTCTATTTTTTCGCCGCAAAATTTGCAATATTTCTTATTTCCAAATGATATACCACAATTCGGACAATTTACCGCCTGATCGGATATTTCTTTCCCACATTCGGGACACTTAATAAATACCATACTATTAACCTCCTCTGCAAATGCCTGAAAACCATATCACCTATTCAACTGTCAATACAGCCCTATTCCATTGCTGTCATTTATTCCAATATTAATCTCCTCAATAAAACAAAGATTTTTGGCTATACTGCAATCAATATGCAATTAATGATGTCCAATGCAACAAAACAAATATTGTTACATTAAGTATATCATTGTTTCCTCTGATATACAATCGGCCTCAGAGATATTTTAATACTTAGTTACTGTCAAGTAAACGTTGGCAACTTTTTTCCTACAGATTTTTCTGATATTGTAATGCACAAATTATAGTCTCGGTTTCACTTTTTAAAATCCTGCCATGGCAAGCAGTTTCTTTCTCTCTCCCTGTATCTTTCCCTC
>JAAWCE010000141.1 GCA_022793065.1 Lachnospiraceae bacterium | reverse complement strand
AATTCACCCTATTACATTTTACTGTTCCCCTTTCTTCTTGGATATGTCTATATAGTTCCCTATGCTGGTTAGAATAATTCACAATTTCAGACTTGCTATTATTCGGCTCTCCGAGTATAATTGTATATTGACGAAGTTTGCAGAAAGGACGGGAGATTTTATGGAATATATGTCTGCTCCACATGCAGCGGAAAAATGGGGCATTTCAGAGCGGCGTGTACAGATACTTTGTAGCGAGAACCGCATACCGGGTGTTTCAAAACTTGGGTATATGTGGCTAATACCTAAAAATGCAGAAAAGCCTACTGACGGCAGAAGAAAGGGGAAAAAAACAGACCATGAATAAACACAAAATCCTACTGATTGAGGACGATACCGAAATCAGCGAAATGCTGACAAGTTATTTAACAACGGAAAATTATGAGGTCATTTGTGCGGCTGACGGACAAGAAGCCTGTAAGCAATTTGACAATTCCGGCTTTAGTCTGGTCTTGTTGGATTTGATGATACCGAAAATCAGCGGCATGGACGTTATGCAGCACATCAGGAAAAGCAGCGTTGTTCCCGTTATTATTGTGTCCGCAAAAGACACCGAAGCGGACAAAACTTTAGGTTTGGGATTAGGGGCTGATGATTACATTACAAAGCCTTTTTCCGTTGCCGAAGTTTTGGCCCGAATAAAAGCAAATATAAGGAGAACGACGCAGTATGACAACGCTTCTATCGTTGCACCTGTTCTGCTGACAGCCGGAGATTTAATAATGAATCTATCCGACTATACGGTTACTAAAAAGGGAGAACGCATTGAATTGACCGCAAAGGAATTTGATATTTTGAAGCTGCTGTTGCAAAACCCCAAAAAGGTATATACCAAAGAGCAGATTTATTCCCTTGTTTGGAATGACGCTTATTGTGGAGATGAAAATGCTGTGAATGTGCATATAAGCAGGCTGCGCAATAAGATTGAGGACAACACCCGAACCCCCCGCTATGTCGTGACCGTTTGGGGCATAGGTTACAAATTAGGAGATGTGATATGAGTGAGCAGACAATTATATTTTTTCTTTTGATTTGCATTGCTCTTTTGATTGGGGTTATCCTTTATCAGCAATTTGCTTTTCGATCTGGCATACAGACAAAGCTGCGAAAGATTAGTGGGAAGCTAAAAGAAATAACGGACACCGACAGCGACGAGCGCGTAATGGTCTTTACGGAGAATAAAGAACTGATGGAGCTTGCAGCGCAGATAAACCGCTTATTGGAAAATCATCTGAAAGTGAAAGCGGATTACCGTAGAGCGGAGATTGCTTCTAAGAAAATGCTGTCCAACATTTCACATGACATAAAAACGCCTATGACTGTTATTTTGGGATATTTGGAAATCATGCGTATCAACGGGAAAAGCACAGATGAATTATTGGGGAAAATTGAGCAAAAAGCGGAAAATGTCATGGAGCTAATCAATCAGTTTTTTACCCTGGCTAAGTTAGAATCCGGCGACATGGCTATGGAGCTTTCCAAAATTGATATATGCGAGATATGCCGTGAAAGCATACTGGATTTTTATGAAATACTTACAAGCAACGATTTTCAGGTTGATATTGATGTGCCGGAACTCTTTATCTACATTCAGGGGAACAAGGACGCTGTTCAGCGCATTTTATTTAACCTTGTTTCTAATGTTGTCCGCTATGGAGCCGACGGGAAATACTTAGGCGTGTTTTTAAGAGCAGATGAAAAATCTGTATATATTGATGTGACTGATAAAGGGAAAGGAATCGACAAGCAATTTGCAAACAGTGTATTTGACCGACTTTTCACTTTGGAGGATTCACGGAACCGCAACATACAAGGGAATGGCTTGGGGCTGACAATCGCCAAAAACTTAGCCTTGCAGCTTGGCGGGGATATTACTTTGGAAAGCACCCCCTATGAAAAGACAACCTTTACCGTTAGGTTTAAGAGAATGTCTTACTAAAATTCCGCGAAAGAAATTTGTAATGTTTATTCAAGAGTTTTGAAAATCCGGCCCGCTATAATGGTGTTCAGAAAGGAGATAAGAAAAATGCAATACATTTTACAAACAAACCACCTTACAAAAGCCATTGGCGGGAGGGAGCTTGTGAAGGACGTAAATCTTCACATCAAGAAGGGAGAAATCTACGGCTTCCTTGGCCCGAACGGAGCGGGCAAAACAACGGTGATGAAGATGATTACAAACCTTTGGAAGCCGACGGGCGGAACCGTTGAAATCTTCGGGGAAACTCTCACGCCGCAATCCTATGAGGTCTTGAAGCGAATGGGCAGCATTATTGAATTTCCCACCTTCTACGACCACATGACAGGGTACGAGAACCTAAAGCTCCATTGTGAATATATGGGGTATTACAATCACGGCAGCATTGAAAATGCCCTTGATATGCTGGGCTTGACGGACGCGGCAAGCAGACCGGCTAAAAGCTATTCACTCGGCATGAAAGAACGTCTTGGAATTGCCCGCGCAATTCTCTGCAAACCTGAACTGCTGATCCTTGACGAACCGACAAACGGACTTGACCCGGCGGGTATGAAACAAATCCGTGACCTGTTAAAAATGCTCTGCACCGAGTACGGCATAACAATTATGATATCCAGTCATATCCTTTCCGAAATTGAAAGTATCGCTGATACTATCGGTGTAATCAATCACGGCACAATGATGAAAGAAATCGGCATGAAAGAGATCGCGCAAATGAGCCTGTCTTATATTGAGCTGGCTGTATTGAACACAAAGAAGGCTGCATTTGTGTTAAGCGAAAAGCTGGGGCTTGCCAATTTTAAGATTGTCGAGGACGGAAAAATCCGTATCTATGACAATAGCGTATCTACGCAGGAAATGTCCAAAGCTCTGGCCCTCAATGATGTTGAAGTCATTGCGCTTGGGAAAAAGGCCGAGACTCTGGAGGATTACTTCTTGAAAATGACTGCGGAGGTGGGAAAATCATGCTGAAACTGATTAAACTTGAATGGAAGAAAAACGGCATTGGCACACATATCCGCAACGCCGTAATACTGGCGGCTGTCCTTTGCCTGTTCACGTTTGCCTTTGCCTATCTTGGAATCGCAAACGACCCCGATACTGGCGTACCAGATGTTGCCCTCGGCAATAATGCCATATCCTCGCCCATCGAGTTGTTTACAAGTATGTCGTTCCTTGTCTTTACCAGCGTCATGCTTTCGTCTTTCATCGTAAGCGCGTATAAAAACAAGACGATGAATTTGATGTTTTCCTATCCGATCAAGCGGCAGAAAATTCTTATTTCACAAATGCTTGCTGTATGGATTTTCAATTTTGCCGCTTTGGTACTTACAAAGCTATTGCTTTATGGGTGCGTCTTACTCGGCTCGCAATTTATGGTGTCGGCCTTTCCTCTTGACTTTAATATGGCAAGTACGGGCTTTTACGTTCAGCTAATTGCTAAATCGGTTGTCATTGTGACAATGGGCTTCATAGCTCTGTTTATCGGTATGGCTATGAAATCATCAAAAGCAACGATTATTTCTTCATTCCTGCTGATTATACTAACGCAGGCCAATGTAGGCGACCTAACAATGGCAAACAACGCTGTTTTCCCCGTCATATTGACCCTTATTTCACTGGCTTTCGCTTTTCTCTCCATACATGGGGCTGAAACAAAGGATTTAATGTAGGAGGGAACATGAAGAAAAGAATATTCTTACTTCTGTGCGCAATGTGTGTATCTGTATTCTGTCTGACAAGCTGCGGAAAAAATAAAGTGGCAGAAAACAACGCTTATACGGTGGACGAACTCAAAGAAATACAGATAAGCATTGATACATGGAACCTTAATATTAAGGCTTCATCAGATGAAAAGGCACATATCAGTTTTGACGGGAATATTTCAGATGGCGATGTAAAACCTACTGTTTTGTTGCAAGATGGTATTTTAGTAATCGTGCAGAAGCACGATGAAGAAATGCAAGACCAGATCGCATTAGGGAAGAAAGGTCAAGCAACACTTTATCTGCCGATACACTGTACTATTCCTATTGTTGTCAATAATGGGATTGGCGACATTGAAACAGACGGCATATCTGCAACAGAATTGCAGGTTTTGAACAATGCCGGGTATATGACAATTTCAAACCTTTCAGCCGAAAATCTGAAAATATCCTCTGCGTCCGGCGATATAGCGGTCAAGAACAGTGACATTAACAGTGTGTCGATTGTAACCACTTCCGGCTATGTCCAATTAAGTAATACGACTTTTAGCGGTTCTGAAATCGTCACAAAATCCGGCGAAATAAATATGTCTGGAATCAGCTCTGATACGAATATCAATTTGCAGACTGATTCTGGCGACATCAATCTAACTTATCAAGCTGCCCCAGCCAATCTTAGTTTTTCTGTTTCCTCTGGCTCTGATGATGTTACGGCCCGCTTCAATGGAGCAGCTTATGATAAAGAAACCACTTCCTGCAAAGAAGGTAAAATTGGAGAAGGACAAAATAAATTGGAGATCAAGAGCGATAACGGCACAGTAGTAGTTAAATAATACGATATGCAGAAGCCGCCAACGGTAAATAAAAAAACCGTTGTATGGGCGGCAGAGTTTTGACGCGCCAATAGAATATAAAGGCCTGACGGCGGTTTTGAAATCACATTCAAGACCGCCGCCATCTTTTTTTGATGAATTTTCGGAGGGTGTATTAAAGTTACCCTTTTTTAAGGACGCGGCGGTATCAAGGGGGATATTGTCACGTTGTTTTTGTACTTGCAATTATTCAGTGTCTTTGACCTATCAAAAAAAGCCCGACCACCGCCGGGGGGCAGCACACCCTAAAGGGTGAACTGTCAGACTACATCTATACTGCGCACAATTCCCTTGCCCTCGTCTGCATTTTGCGGACGAGGGCATTTT
>JAAWCE010000138.1 GCA_022793065.1 Lachnospiraceae bacterium | reverse complement strand
CCCTCCATCAGCATCCGGTCATACCGTTCCAGGAACTCCCTGGTAAACTCTCTGCCTATCTGACAGATCCAGGAATAAATATTTTTCTCTAACTCCTTGAAAGTTAATCCATTTTCAGTTATCATTGATTTCATCATACAGACTCCTTATCTTGTTTATTTGCAAACTCAATCATAAGCGAAATCTGTATGATTGGGAAGAGGGTTTCGCCTTCTTCCCTTTATTTTTGCCAATGATAATTATACTCTAAGGGTCACTCTTCATCCAAAAGGTGTGTATAGAGACATTCCAGATATTTCACATCATGCCGTTTGCTTATCGTAACAGGCGACAGGTTTATTTTGGCAAATGAATCCATTACTTTCGCTATATCCCGGCAGTTCATGGCCTTTTGAGCCAAGTGGAGCGACTTCTTCTCCGGAATCAGCGTCAGAAGCCGAAGCATTCTCCTCCTCATAATACTGTGGGCCGCCTCTTTACGGACAATCTCCACAGCTTTATCCTTTTTATGGGAGTCTCCGAATGGAATAACTTGTGTGAATGTATCCATGAAAATATTCTGGCTGCTCTTTAACAAATCTGCCCGGAGGATTCCTTTTATGGGATTCCGCTTCTTCCAATCCGCGCCTGTATTCTTAAACTGGCATATAACTGCCATTTCCAGATCGTAAAGCAGCAAGTCAATGCCGTTACTGTTCCCGCTCAGACAGAAACCGGCATCATCGTCAAAGCATTCATAGCCAGCCGGAGAGAAACCTTTCGCTCGGCCAATCCTCCGAATAACTTTCAAGTATGCCAAAACATTTGTCCGGGTACCGACATCCATATCTGTAATAAAATTCATCCCCGCCAAAATCATCTATCCGGTATTTCCCATTGAAATATTCAATAATCCTTTTATCGAGCTTTCGAATCAGCCTGTCTATATCAGACGCATCATTTATCAGCAGGTACATGTTGACAATCAGCCGAATCTTCTTTTTATACTGGCTGTCACGATAGATGACGGTTATTCCCTTGGAATTTAAAGACTGATTGATATATTCTTCTCCGCTCTCAGCTATATAGCCATCCCCTTTATACAATCTTGGAAAAACTTTCCGGAAATGCTCATTATCCAATACCACTGAAAGCTCCAATATCTGATTTAAATTCATAATAACCTGCCTCCCTATGCAAATATTTTTTACAAAACAGTTGCATAGACAGGCATTTTATATAAGGGTAAGCAATACCTCGCCTGCAATGTATTCCTGCTTAATAAGATTTTTAGGGTTGATTATGGATTGGTTTCAGCTTATTGGGGCCACTATTTCATGAACGGGAAGGAGACAGCTATTCTGTTCCGGGCGTAGCACTGTCCACAACAGGGAGCCGCAATGCTCGCACTTGTGGTTCTGCTTGTTTTCCCGCCTGAAGAATAACGCATCTGCCGGAACCCTGTATTTTGAGCCATCGTCAGTCAGTTCCATCTCGATTGTCCGGCCGCAGTCACGGCAGAGGAATGCATTCCTCCGTTCATTCCATCTGACAGCGGGACGTTTCATATAGCCGTCACGGGCTTTCTCCTTCGACATGATCACATAACATGTTTTACTGTCTCTTTCATATGCGGCGTAGGCGTCCTGCATTTCCGTAATGCTGTTTATAACCACAGCGAACGTATCCGGCAGGGATTCCTCTATTTCCCGTACCCACTTCTTTGTCATATGGGAAGGGCACAGGGCAATGTTGAAATGTTTCTCCGGCCGTCCTCCGAAAGTTTTCCTCTGCTAGTAGGAATGGAGCGCGGCCAGCCCGATCTTTGTCTTTCCCGCCCCGCATTCTTTTTGATGTTCTCATTCACCGCCAGTATCTCCGGCGACAGGGTTTCCACAGCCGGGTCAAACAGCGGTCGGAACTGGTTCTTGATGCGCTCCGCAATCATGACCCCAAATGCATCCAGATACTGCGTCACGGAACGGACAGCAGGGAATTTGCCCCCGTCAGCGCCGGGGATTGCAGTGGTACCGGATCTCAGCCCGTCATTTATTACAGAGATAACGTTCTCCTCACCCTTTGTCAAGGAAAACAGCCATACGTCAAACTTCTCCCGGCAGGAAACAACCTGCAGGGGCCTCAGTATCCCCCCTTCCCTGTAATTCGGATAAAACATACTCCTTGAATTCTGGTATCAAAGGAACCCCGGTTTTCTTGTCCAGTTCCTCAAACAGCCGGTCCCTGTCGCCCTGTTCGCAGAACAGGTAGCATTTGCGGGGCATGTCCGGCTTATCTATGCTTTTGTTTTCCTCCCCACCATTGTCGGCGTTCACTTCCCCGTCACGGATTATCAGAGTAGCTTCTGCATAAATGCCATCGTGGGTTAATTCCCTGCGGTACTGTTTCATGCGTCTGTATAAAATAACGGGTTCACCGTTGATTTCCACTGTTACGGAGCCACCCCCGTATATGGCGTCGCTCATGCCCTTGACACTCTCAGGATACCCTCCGAACCGGACTGCCGTAATAAAGGAAGCATTTCCCTCTTTTTCAATCACTACCATATCCGCATAGCTTTCCAGGCGTGTCTCCGCCCTTAAGTCGAAATATTCCATTTTCATCAGCTTTATCCGCATAAACCCGCATCACCTCCTTCCTGATTGGAGCACACAAAACAGGCGTCCCCTGTATGGGAACCCCTGCTGTATGCCGTCTTTCTATTTTTTTGAAATCGCACATAATGGTTCTATGCGCATGCCCCTTTGGACTTTCTGTTTTTCCCAATAATACCGATAAATTTAACAATATACAATGCGGCAGAAAATAGTAGCGTCATTTTTTATTGACGCTACTATTAGAATATATCACCGTGTATGTGAGAGATACGAATGACTTGGAAACAGTAAATAAGTGCTTTCGGCACATCAGCTCTCATTTTTCTATATGAAAAATGGCACAAAAAGGTTCGATGATTTTCACCGAGCTTAAATAAATTTTTGATTTCAAATGCACTATTGTCAGTCAACAATAATTATTGGTTTGAATTTATCAATAGATTTTAATTTTTCATCAGTTGAAAGATTATCATCTTTGATTATTTTAGTAATCCATTCAGCAACCGTTTTTGCATTAATAGTAATCTCAAGCTTACCATCATCCATTACATTTTCTACATATTCTGTCTGCATATATAGTCCTTTCTGTGGCTTCTGTTACGCATTTAAAACGGCTTTCCGGGGGTAAAGGAAAAAGTACCGCATACCCATGAGCAGTAGCCGGAAAACTTTGATTTACGGGGATTCTGTATTTTCTAAAGTGTGACATTTTCCCCCTCTATTTCCGCTTGCTTTTATTAGGCATTTGAACAGCATTGCCAGCTAGCTACATACTGATTGATAAATTTAATCATCTTCCTCTTTAAAATACTTCTCACCAGGATGTGCTTTCTTCCAAGCAATTGCCCCGAAAAATGTCAACAGATTGAACAGCGCTCGAAGGCCGAAACACACGGCAACTATAATCATTATAATCATTGCAAATATACTGTCATGTAATTTATATGCAAACCTCATTAAATTAATATCCAAACTCGGCACCCAATTACATATAATATCAATCAACCACTTGGGATTCAGTAACATAGCGGCACAGAATATTGTTACTATAGTACAAATAGTTGATGTAATTGCTGCATCTAAAATCTGCATATTGATGGTGACACACTTTACTGTTGCTTCTCCTATCGCTTCTCCCGCTTCCATGGCATCTGCAGTAGTTTTGTTGCTGTTTTTATCTTCGTTTGAATCAGACATATTCAATTCCCTCCCTATGACCGTCCTAAAACACCACCACACCATTACGTCTTAAACCCTTTAACATTATTTTCAATATTTCGTTACAGACAAATCGTCTGCATTCATAAAAGTTGACCCAATAATTGTCCCATCTTCAACATTTACATAGCATCCTCTATTTCCGAACCGAATCATCTCCTCACTAATATCAAAGCCAATAACATTATAACCCTCATAATAGTCGCCAGTATCCGGCCTTATGTTCATGGTGTCTATCCTCGTCAGCGGCTTCCCATTTACATCGAACACAGTAAGGCTCCCTCCATTAAGTGCCAGCAAATATTTTCCGTCACCGCTGATATAGGCATCCTCGAATCCCTCCTTGAAATCAAACATAAAGTTCCCTTCTTCATCAATGATGGTGAAATATGGCAATCCATCCGCTCCCCGCACCATCATCAGAGCATACCCATTATAAAACAGGCTGTACGCATATTCATGGCTACCTTCGTATTCCGGGAAATCAAGTTCAATGTAGTCAGCAACTCCCTGACCATTAGATTCCATATCAGTAGGCTCACTATATATGGTCGTAGTGGCACCACTCTCAAAATCAGCGATAAATCCTGTAGCCGCACGATAATCCCACAAACAGCATATACCTTGCATATTCATATCCAATATTACATAGCTATCTATAAAATTCAATTTATAAACATTTTCACCAAGATATTCACATGACCTATAGTCACCTACTTCATAAGTTGTCAAATGCTTGTCAAATGATATTGTTCTTGGAATGTAATAATCTCTCTCCATTTCATATTCGGCAAGTTCCCGCTGATATTCCTCATATTTTTCAAGTTGCTCTTGATATTCCGTTTCAATCCTCTCTTTTTCTTCATACAATTCTTCCCGTTGATTTTGAAACTCTTCTTCGACTGCTCCCGTCCTTTCATAGTATTCTGCATCCAATTCCCCTCTATAGTCCCAGCACTCTTCAAGCCATGCCTGACGCTCCATTTCGAGCTGCTCTATCGCATCACAAATATCCTCAATTTCTGAAGAACAATCCTGTGGTGGCTCAACGTAAACTGGTTCCTGCAGAGGAGCATTCAGCTCATACACTTTATATGGCACAACAGTATTCCCATTTTTGTCGATAACGCCTATCTGCCATTCATTTTTATTGAAATTCACAATATGTTCCGTTGTCAAGAACAGTCCGTCACCACCTCCGAGAATCAAAAAATCTTCTGTAAAATCTTTTGTAAATGTTACATTCCCATCGGAATCAATAATAACATAGCTACTCTTTTCATTTCCATTAAATATGAACCAAGCCAAACCATCCTTGAATCCATTCACTTCCCTCAAAGCCGTGTCAACCATCGTAAATTCCGATTTCCAGAGAATTTTCCCTTTAGCGTCAATTAGCGCTACTCTATTAATTCCATGCATCTCATCCCAATGCTGCATGATATAATTTACCTTATCATAATCGCTTCCCTCCAGAGCCTTCACAGCATCCTGCACATCACCTTCGCTGAGTTCTGAATAATCCTCATACTGTACCAAAGCCCTTCCTTCTGAAAAATTCGTGAGATGCGTCAATTGAGCATTACCAATATATTCTATATCAACGGCATTATTCTGTTCAGTTTTCGTATCTATATCAGCAACACTATCCTGTACATTGCTTGTTTCCTTCTCCTCTATATATCCCTTTACATTTTGTAATTTTTCTATCTCCTCAGAGCATCCTGTCAATAGCAGCATACTTCCTAATAAAGTTGCTGCTATTGCTTTTGTTGTGCATCTTTTTTGAGCTATTTTTACATGTATGTCGTTTTCCCAAAAGTCCGTCACCTTGTTAACCATAAAAAATCCTCCATTTATCTTGTCCACACTTTTTTTAATTTCCCGAATTGACATAAAACCTTTTATTCTTATACATATCATACATAAATGAATGTCCTTATAGGCCTGTTGACAGCATGCATTTATGACATTTTTACATTGCACATTGTTTGAAATTTGCAAATCTTTTCTTAATAACTTCTCATTACGGGAACATGAGTCTCCAGAAAGTTCAGATACATAAGTCCATCGCATAATTAAATTATTACGCTGCATTATTACAAATGATTTGTCATCATTTTTTGATTATAGGCATAATAATATCTGTAAATCAATTCCACTTCAATCTCTTTCCATCTCCTGCTCAACAGTTCTTCAATCACTCTGGCAGAATATCCCCTATCCGTGCGATTTTTGGCACACTCCTTCCTTCTGATTCATTTTTGGCAAAATCAGCTATGAACTCTTAATTGTACAATCCCATAGGGCATTTAATCTTATCACTGCGATAAAGCGTGAACGGATATAACTTGGCATTCCGTCCTATCAGTTCGTAAATCTTCAGATAGCTGTCATTAAGGGCATCTGCCTCATCTTTTTTAAGCCAAAATTGCCTATAATAGCTCATTCGCCTATACAATACAAATATCAACATTTTAATAGGTGAGGTGATACAGAAATGGATTATAAATTACACAAGAACAGCTTGCAGAAATTGTAGGTCTGACCAGCCAGCACATATCCCACACAGAAGTCGCTTCTACAAAAATCAGCCTGCCTGCCCTTGTAAAAATTGCAAATGCCCTGCATACCAGTGTAGACAAGCTATTATCTGACAGCATACAGGATTCCAAATCACATCTGATGAAAGACGTACAGAACGTCTTTTCTGACTGCGACCCTGACGAAATTTACATCATGCTTGAAACCGCCGCTGTCAAAAAGTCAATCCGTATACGAAAATTAAAACGCATGGATTGAATTGGCTGTAAATTCGATTTATGCGGCATCCTGTCTGGCAAAATTTCCCTGGTCAACATAAATTTCTTATATTATACAGCAATTTCAGCCCATGCAGGTCTGCTGGGAGCATACATTAAAAAAAGTACCTTTATGGTACTTTTTAATGTATGCCTTCTTATTCAATAAACAAATCCGTAGCCGCCTCCTCCGGTGACGGCATATAAAATCTTATGCCCTCTTTTCCGTCATAATAGTCTATAACATATTCCTCCGAGGTATCCTCCATTCCCCATTGTGTCCAGCCCATCATAAAAGGATCGCCCAAAATTTCAAGAATTTTATCCCTGTTTACATTAAGCGATTCTCCGTTGTAAGTGCAAAGTGCCGGATTGAGTGCTATTTGATAAATCTTTCTTCTGTCGTCAAAACAAAAAATAATCCCTATTTCCCTATAAGCACATATATTTTCATCACCATCCTCCGTAAATTCATCACAGAATGCATCCATTTCTTCCATAATATCATCTATGTATCTCCCCAGATAATCATTTACAGGATAATCTTTCCAAAGTATCTGATTTGGATACCTTTCAGCCGCAGTCATTTCCGGAGCGTAGGAAACAACAGTATTGCTTTTTTGAAGATAGCAGCTAAAAAACACTGCCGCTATAAATACTGCAAAACCAATCAAGATATTCCGCCTTGTATGAAAAAAAGCTCTTTTTACCTGCCGTATGGTCTGGTACCGTTTATTCGGATCCAGTTCTGTACATTTTTGCAGCCTTCTCTTATACCGCAGCTTTTGAAATCTGTCCTGCAAAATCTGCTCCAAAGTAACACCAAGAGAATAGATATCCGTCCTTACATCGGTCTGGGAAAATCCATATTGCTCCGGAGGCGCATATCCACGGGTACCCAGCAGCCTTGTGTCCTGCTCCCGATTCTCTTTTGGCTCACGGGCCGCATCAAAATCAATCAGGCATATATGCCCGCTCTCTGTATAAATAATATTGGATGGCTTGATATCACGGTGAATAATGCCCTTGCCGTGCAGAAACTCCAAGACAAGGCATAAGTCCCTTACAACACCTGTGAATTGCTTCCCGGATAGATTTATGCCGCCCAACGATCGACCCTCTATATATTCTTCTATGATTGTTGTAGTATCTTCAGTTATGGCAACTTCATAAATCTTTGGCAGACATGGATGGGGACAGTCCTGTAGCATCAAATATACCGGATGATGCCCCTTCATTACTTTTCTTACAAAAAACTTCCCCGTTTCTTTTTCTCTTATCAAATGCACCATGCCGTTTTCGCTTTGTTTCATCAGCTCTATTTCTTCATATTCTAAATTGTCCATATTTTCCGCCGCCTTCCTTGCCACGTCATCATTCATGCTATATAATTATACCATGCGCAAAACCCACACATGGTATGGATGGCCATTCTGCCTTGAATAAGGTCTATTATATCAGATAAATCAGGAGGTTCAATATGAAATTGAATTCAGATACAGCGCCTGTCCCAGACCAGACGCCGTCAACCTTAGAACTGGAACATGAACTCAAAGCCGCTTCAAATATCGAGGATTACTTTGAAAAACACAGTTCCCACATGCTTTTGCGCAGCCTGCCCGAACACCTGAAAATGCTGCTGGATCAAAAAGGGATCAGCAGGGCGGATGTAGTACGGAATTCCCTGCTTAATCGTACCTATGTATACCAGATATTTGATGGCCGCAGGATGCCGTCCCGCAACAAACTGATAGCTATAGCATTTGGGATGCGTTTGTCCGTTGAAGAAACACAGGCAATGCTGAAGCTTTCCGGATACAGGAACTTGTACGCAAAGGACGAACGGGATGCGATTCTCCTGTTTTCCCTGAATCAGAAAATGAATGTTGAAGAAACCAATGAATTGCTGTACGACCATAGTATGGAGATTCTGGGGGTTCCGGAAAAGTGACCATATAATTTCTGACAGCCCTGAATGCCCCAGCCTGTTTCATTCCCTGTGACCGCAGAGGACTGAAACGGCATCCCGACAGGATACCTAATCTGAAGAAGCTAAAAGAATTGCCCCACAGAAACGCCGAAAAACCATGTATGTTAAATACAATATCAAAAGAACGGGTTCTGAAAGCATTGGCGCCCCAGCCAGATATCTTTTTTGAAGCACTGAACAATCAGAAATGATACGAGCACTAATTGTCCCCACCCAAAAGACAGTATATCCACCCCATGATCTACACCATTTACTACACCATTTTTCTAAAAATCTACACCATATTTCAACAAGTTACAATAACTTTCTTTTTACTGAAATCACTGTCAAGTCCTAAAATCCGGCATTTCTGCCTGTTTCACAAACTACCGCTCGCTGCAAACCTGGAAAATGTAGAACTTCAAATAATACGACTGATCCGCGGCCCATAAAATGGGGTGGTCGCACGCCTGTGTCCGAAATTCCACCTGACGAAGTCTCTTTCTTGCTCCTTGCGCCGCTTCCCTGATTGTTTTGGCAAATAATTCCGGTTCCATAAAGTGAGAACAGGAACATGTGGCCAGAAAGCCTCCATCCCGCACCAATTTCAGCCCTCTGAGATTTATCTCCCGATAACCTTTCACCGCGTTTTTTACGGAATTTTTGGATTTGGTAAATGCCGGAGGGTCCAAAATGACCACATCAAATTTCTCACCCTCTGCCTCCAGCTCCGGAAGTAATTCAAAGACATCCGCACATCGAAACTTCACTCTATCTTCCAAATGATTTAATCGGGCATTTTCTTGCGCCTGCGCTACAGCCAGTTCCGACGCATCCACCCCCAGTACACTCTCTGCTCCGGCTATGCCTGAATTCAAGGCAAAAGACCCTGTATGAGTAAAGCAATCCAACACCTTCTTTCCTTTGCATAAGCGCTGAATGGCAGCTCTGTTATTCTTTTGGTCCAGAAAGAAACCTGTTTTCTGCCCCTCCTTCACGTCCACTATGTACTTGACGCCATTTTCCACAATTTCCACCCTGGTTTCAAAAGGTTCCCCTATAAATCCTTTGCAGCGCTCCATTCCCTCCTGCAGCCTGACCTTAGCGTCACTGCGCTCATATACTCCCCGAATATGGATTCCATCCTCTGCCAGAACTCTTTTCAGCGCCTCCACTATCGCATGCTTCCATTTGTCAATTCCCAGTGCCAGCGATTCTACCACCAATACATCCGAGAACTTGTCCACCACAAGCCCTGGCAGAAAATCCGCTTCCCCAAAGATCAATCTGCAGCTGGAAGTATCAATGGTTTGTTTCCGGTACTCCCATGCGTCTCTGACACGTTCTTCCATAAAGGCTTCATCTATTATGACATCTTTCTTCCTTGAAAGAAGCCGCACAGCAATTTTAGATTTCATATTTATAAAACCGGAGCCCATTTCATATCCGTCGAAATCGTGAATCGTCACCACATCCCCATCCTTATAATTTCCTTCGACAGCGGCAATCTCGTTATCATATACCCACATTCCTCCTGCTTTCAGGGTTCGCCCCTCTCCTTTTTTTAAAATCACAATCCCTCGTTCCATCTCATTCTCTCCTGTTTTGTGTCAATATAAATCTTTTGCAAATCCCAAAAGAGATTTATTTAATAATATTATTTTTTTACTTGACAATCAACCTTTTTTTAGATATTATTTTAAGAGTAAGCGATGCGTGGCTCAGCTTGGTAGAGCGCTGCGTTCGGGACGCAGAGGTCGCAAGTTCAAATCTTGTCGCATCGACTGTATATTTATGGAAAAGGCTTCCGATATGATTATTCGGAAGCCTTATGTATTGTAGGTTATTGTAGGTTATGAAGCTTACACAAAACAAGAATTTATGCGCTGACTATCATTGCATCAAAACCGGCTTTTTTAAGCTGTTTCAGCATGGCGTCGGCATTTTCTTTGACAGTGTATGCCCCCACCTGAACCCGATACAATTTTTTGTTTTCTTCTGCTGCCGCATTATTTACTGTACCATCTGTCTCAGGTTCTTTCTCTGTCTCCATTTGACGCCCGATGATTCCAAATACAATTGCATCCGCCATTTTCTGGCAGTCATAAAGTTCCGCGTCATCCTTATCATCCACAAAGCAGCACTCTATCAGCATTGCCGGGGCCTTAGTATTTCTCAGCACATAAAAGTTATTGATTTTTGCGCCGCGGTTTTTAAACCCCAATCCGGCTATGGCATTGCATACCCTTTCCGCACATTCTCTGGCAATCCCGCTGTCCTTATAAGTATATACTTCAACCCCGGTGGTCTGCCCATTTCCTATGACATCCTTAGCACCGGCGTTAAAATGTATGGATACATCCAAATCTACTTCATGAGCGTTGCAGGCCGCAACAATTTTTGCCAGATTGTCAGCACTGTTCGTTCCATTGTCACATGTACAGTCATATACCGTGTGTCCTAGTTTCCGCAGCTTGTCTATTACGGCGTCCTTTACTTTTCTGTTTTCCGTTGATTCCCTGAGAAATCCGATTGCTCCACAGGCTGCTTTTCCATCCGGGTTATGCCCGGCATGTACATTGATTCTCATATTATTTTTCCTCCATATTCTATTTATTTTTCGTCTACTTCCTAATAAGTACTCTTATCGCCCAATTCTGGCAGTCCCGCCACAGATGTCAGCATGGATAAAACGCCCGCCAACACGGATGTGGATGCTACATATCTCCAGTCCACCGCACCCATTGCTATCGCTGTCCCGATTCCCGCAATTGCTGCCTGGGCCACTGTCTTAACCGCTCTCATGCCCGCCCTTTTGATCCATTCAATCCAGTCTCTTTTTTTCATCATTGCCTCCATTCCTGGGCTAAAAGCCCCGACTTCACTTTTTACTTCCTGATTTCCAGTTTCCCAACTTCTTCATACATATGTGTCACCATTCCGTTACCGCCTAAGTCAT
>JAAWCE010000136.1 GCA_022793065.1 Lachnospiraceae bacterium | reverse complement strand
CACCTTTCAAAAGCTACTTTTATTATAGCTCATGAAAGACCAAAAAGCTTGTATTTATTGTAAAATATTAAGTTTCAAGGAACAATTGGGGCTTTTGACCCCAGCATCATTCTATTGGTTTAGCAAACTTTTTGAAGCCATGAATTAGTCTGAAAAGGGCTGATTCCATGCAGAGCGCCTTGATAATTGAATAGACTTTGGATCCTAAATGTGTTATACTAGAAATAATCGAGTAACAAAAAAGGAAACAAATAGCTATGGAGAAAGGGAGGATGATAAAATGGCATTGACAAATGAAGATTTGCAAGCGATTGCTGCATTGATGGATAATAAATTGCAACCTATTCATAACAGACTTGACAAGATGGAAAGCAGACTTGACAAGATGGAAGACAGACTTGACAAGATGGAAAACAGACTTGACAAGATGGAAAACAGGCTTGACAAGATGGAAGACAGACTTGACAAGATGGAAGACAGACTTGACAAGATGGAAAGCAGGCTCGACAAAATAGAATATGAGGTAGTAGGATTAAAAAAAGAAGTTCAAGAAGTAAAGGAAAAAGTAAATGCTACCTATAATTTAGCGCTTGATGCTTGGGGGCAGAGTACAGAAAATCGAAAATGGCTTGACACTACTTTAAAGATGTAACTACAATTGCATAGTATATCACTATTAGGGTGTAAAGTCTATTGAATATAGGGCTTTGCACTTTTTGCCTATTAAAAGGATAAATATAAGTTTGACAGTTGAAGCTCTTAATTTTCAGCTCTTTTCAGTCAGGTATTACATGAAATGGCAATTGATGGTAAGGGTTTAGAACCTTGTCTGAACTATTACAATTGATTCAAAGCTTCTGCCTGGTTTCATTTTCTCAAGGCTTTACTTTTAAGGGGGTTTTTGCTATAATGTATATTATTAAAATATGTATGGATAGAAATTTAAGAAACGAAAAAACAAACATTTCTTGTGGGTAAATAATACAACACGATATGTTTTTTATATTTGGGGAGGAGTACAAATTGGGAACGAAGAACAGGGTGGGGAGAACTGTTTTAAGAAGGTGACGCACATGAGGGAGAAGGTGAGTTCCGGGTATCAGTTGCGTTATGCGGCAGGGGAATATTGGATACTTGATATGGAACAAGAGGGGGTCCCATATAAAAAACCTCTATCTGTCAATGCAGTGGGCGCCGAAATATGGCAGATGATGGAAGCGGGAATGGGAGAACGGGAGATTGCAGATTGTCTGTGCCGGGAGTATCAGGTAGAACGAAATGTGGTACTGGGGGATATGGAAAAGTTCCGGGAGCGGTTGCGGGAATTTGGGGTTTCCCTGTAAGGGGGCAAGTGAATGAACGTATTTTTAATTGGCGGAGCCGGTAGTCTAATAGATAACCTGATTATTAAGTTGAACAAAGAGGGGCATAGGGTTTATCTCCTGACTGGAAGCCGATATGCCAGACTTTCTTATCAGAAGGTATTTGAGCGTTATAATTTTACTTATGATTGCAGCTGTCTGATGGAAATTTTTGACAGTGTGAATCCAGATCTTACAATTTTTATGGGGGCTTATGATACAAATTTCAAGTGGCAGGATGAAGAACTGGATGCAGTGAAATATTCTTCTGGTCTGATGAATATACTAATGGGATATGCTATGAAAGGTAAGGGCAGATTTCTTTATTTGTCTTCGGAACAAGTATATTCCGGTCATCATCCCAAAGATATTGCGGAGTCGGAGCCAACTGCACCCATGGGGATTCGGGGAATGGCATATGCACAGGGAGAAGAGATGTGTGAAAGCTATCGTAAGAATCGAGGGCTGGATATTGTGGTTCTGCGCATGGATCATCTTTATGGAATTCCCAAGACACGTAAAGATGTGGTTGATCTTTGTAATAAAATGTGTCTGGAAGTGTTGGAAAAAAATGAAATCACAATCAAAGAAGAAAGTTATTTTTCCATGCTTTATGAGACAGATGCCATAGAATTTATCTATCGCATGGCATCATGTAAGGAACATAGACATTCATTGTATAATATATCTTCCTCAAAAGCAATTTCTCAACGGGAATTGGCGGAAATCGTATGGGAAATTATGGGAGATTCGGAGATACATTCCGGGTTTGCAGGAAAGAATGATGTACGATCCAAGGAAGCTTCAAAAGAGGCTTTGAATAGGGAAAAGCAGGAGGAATCGGAACCAAAAATTGAATATAGAAATTTTTCTGTAAAGGAAGAACACATCCATGAACAGGAAGGCTCTTTGGAGGAAAAAGAAACACAAAAGGATAAGATAGTTTCGGAGAGAATGGGTACAAAAGAAGAGGAGCCTTTTTCAGAGGAAACAGGAACAAAAGAAGATCCTTTCCGAAAAATAGAGTCGGAGGGTGTGGAACGCAAAGTATTGTCCAATGTTTTGTATGACAGTGAATTCGGAAATCCCTTTTTTTGTCAGATCCCTGTTATTGTGAAAAAGATTGCGGCACAAATGAATAAAAACCGCTATGTATTCTTGACGGGGGAAGAGGCAAAACCTCCTTTGCGGGAACGAATTTTGAAAAAAGCAGGTTGGTTTTTCAGATCGATGATTCCATTTTTGGAGAATCTGGTATTGTTTATTCCTTTTTTTATGCTTAATAACCGAGCTGTGGGAAATGAATATTTCGGTAAGTTGGATTTTTACTTGTTGTATGTTTTGCTGTTTGCCATCGTGTATGGGCAGCAACAGGCAACCTTTTCAGCAGTGCTTGCGGTGGCAGGGTATTGTTTTCGACAAATGTATGACCGTTCCGGCTTTGAAGTTATGTTGGATGCAGATACCTACATGTGGATTGCACAGCTTTTTATTCTGGGGCTTGTGGTGGGATACATGAGGGATCAGATTGCGAAGCTAAAGCGGGAGAGCGAAGAGGAAAAGGACTATCTGTCCTTGCAGCTCAGTGATGTTCAGGACATTAACAGCAGTAATGTACGGGTAAAAGATGCTTTGGAAACGCAGATTGTGAATCAATATGACAGTGTGGGAAAGATTTATAGCATTACGTCCGCATTGGATCAATACAGTCCTGAAGAAGTACTTTTTTATGCGGCAGAGATGTTGGGACAGTTGGTTAAAAGCAAAGATGTGGCTATTTATACAGTCTCAAATGCTTCGTATGCAAGATTGTTTTCTTCCACATCAAAAAAGGCGCGTATGTTGGGACATTCCATTAAATATACGCAAATGGGAGAACTGTCACAGGCATTGGAAAACAGGAAGGTTTTTATTAATCGAGAGATGAATCAGGACTACCCATTGATGGCACATGCTATTTATGACAATGATGAAATGCAGATGATACTGATGGTATGGGGAATTCCCTGGGAAAGTATGACGTTGGGTCAGGCAAATCAATTGGTTGTGATCAGCGCCCTGATACAGAATGCGGTAGTCAGATCTAACAGATATTTGTCCGCACTGGAAGATCAGCGGTATGTGGAAGATACGCAGACTTTGGAGACAAATGCGTTTACGTCTCTGATGAACGCATATCTGACAGCCAAGAGCAAGGGGCTGACGGAATGTACTGTGCTGAAAGTGGAGGCGGAACCGGATTCTTACAAGGAGGCGGGGAAGCTTTTGGTGGGCAAACTGCGTCAGACAGATTATATTGGCACACTTTCAGACGGTGGTTTGTATGCATTGCTGTCTAATACCAGTATGGAGGATGCGCAATTTGTAATGAAACGTTTTGCGGAGATAGGCTATAAAAGTCATGTTGTGAGGGACAGGGACGAATGACAACAAAGCAGATGATATTTTTAGGAATTTTGGCGCTGAATACGTTTGTGGTTATCCTGTATTTGCTGGTTAATGGGATGAGGATGTGGTCATTTGGGGGTAAAAAGAAGGAAAGTTGTAAAAAGAAGATTTCAAAGGAAGACAGTTCAAAAGAAAGTCCCCCGGAAGATAATAGGAGAAACAGTGAACATAATGGAGTATGGCTTCGGGCAGTGGTGATGTTTTTTTGTCCATTGGTTGGGCCGGCGTTATTTTTGCTGTCCCATATCATTTATAAGTTATTTTTCTCCGCACCGGTTGATCTGGAAGATGTTATATTCAGTAAGGAACGGGTGAGGACGTTTCTTCATGCGGATGAAGACAGAGAACGCAATATCGTACCGTTAGAGGAAGCCATTGAAATTACAGACGCGGATGAACTTCGGAATCTGATGATGAATGTGGTGCGGGGAGACATTAGCAAATCTCTTGCGTCTATTGCACTGGCTTTAAATAGTGAGGATACGGAGACGGCTCATTATGCGGCGTCGGTACTGCAGGATGCTTTGAATGATTTTAGATTTCAAGTTCAGAAACAGTCAAGACTGGTTCTTTCGGAAGAGGAAGAAGATGCAAATCGTGTGGGCTATGCGGAAGCATTGATTGATTATATGAATCAGGTATTGGAGCAAAAGGTTTTTACCGATATGGAACAGAAGAGTTATGTGGCTGTCATGGATCAGGTATGCGGCGTCCTTTATGACAAGGGAAGGGAACGTATGACCAGCACTCAGTATGAAGCAATCAGTTTAAGGCTTCTGGAAGTGGAAGATTATAAGAACTGCAGAAAATGGTGTGATCGTGCCGAGTATCAGTTTCCGAATACTTTATCCACATATACCTGTCAGCTTAAGCTTTATTTTAACAGCGGTCAGAAAGAAAGATTTTTTGAAGTGATGGAGTCGTTAAAACATTCCGCAGTGGTAATTGACAGTGAAACATTGGAATTGATCCGAGTGTTTCAGTAGTAAGGGTCATTTTAATTGTTGTATCAAGGGAAGGAGGGGAGCTCATGAAAATATGCTTGATTGCCGAAGGGTGTTATCCCTATGTGGTGGGCGGTGTGTCAGGGTGGATTCACAGTATGATTCAATCCTTTCCTGAAGTTGAATTTGTTGTGTTGGCAATTATATCCAATCGTTCCCAAAGCGGGAAATTTGTATATGAACTCCCTGAAAATGTTTCTGCTGTATATGAGGCTTATTTGGATGATTATGACTGGGGACGCAAGCCAAAGCATGGCAGGAGGACGGGACTGGACGAAAAAGAGTACAGGGCTTTGCGCAGTATTGTCATGAATGAAAAGGTGGATTGGGATACAATCTTTGATATGTTCCAAAAAGGAGATTTTTCTATTGATGATTTACTTATGGGGGCAGACTTTCTGAATATTGTAAAAGAATATTATAATCTAAAATATCCCCACATTGTTTTTTCTGATTTTTTATGGACCATGCGTTCTATTTATTTGCCGTTGTTTCTGATTTTGGAAACGGAACTGCCCAAGGCGGATATTTATCATTGTGTGGCCACAGGGTATGCAGGTGTTCTGGGCAGTATGGCCAGTCATTTTTACAGAAGCGGTCTGTTGATTTCCGAACATGGAATTTATACCAGGGAGCGGGAAGAGGAACTGTTAAAAGCGGGGTGGGTGGCCGGTATCTACAAAAATATCTGGATAGATCAATTTAAGAAGATGTCCCGTCTTGCCTATGAGAGAGCTGATGTGGTTACAAGCCTGTATTCCCATGCAAGGGATTTACAGATTGGATTAGGTTGTCCGGCAGGTAAGATCAGAGTGACGCCCAATGGTATTGATGTGGAAAAAATGGCGGATATTCCTGGTAAAAGGGAAGAGGACAAAGGGTTTATCAATATTGGGGCTGTGCTCCGGGTTACACCCATTAAAGATGTAAAGACCATGATCCGTGCCTTTGCCTTTGCAAAAGAAGAAAATGACAGTCTAAAACTATGGATCATGGGACCATGGGATGAAGATGAAGAGTATGCCAAAGAGTGTTTTGCGCTTGTGGAAGCATTGCAGGTAAAAGATATAATCTTTACCGGACGTATTCAGGTAAAAGAATATTTGGGCAGGATGGATTACACAATTCTTACCAGTATCAGTGAGGGACAGCCGTTGACCATATTGGAGAGTTATGCTGCCCATAAACCTGTTATTGCAACGGATGTGGGTAATTGTCGTGAACTGATTTATGGAGAAGGGGACGAATGCGGTACGGCAGGAATCCTCACACATATTATGAATATAGCAGAACTTTCTTCCGCTATGCTAGAACTTGCGCGTTCCAGCCATTTGAGGGCTACTATGGGAGAGTGCGGGTATCGGAGAGTGATGAAGAGATATCGTATACAGCAGATGAAACAGTCTTATGAAGATATTTATGAGCAAATTGGTTGGTTATATGGGAAGCTTTGGCCGGCGGAAACATATCACAGAGGTCAGGTACGGGTGGAAAAGAAGTACGAAGAGAACCTTGCAGCCCAATCTTTGGGCTATGCTTCAGAGGGGATGGACGGTTACGATATAGATGTGGAGTTCGGTCCTGGTACAGGCAGTGGATATGATATAGATTATGATGTGGATGGAGATTTTGTGGCAACAAATGCTAAAAGCAATTTTTCTGATATAAGGGACCGAGAAAATGCAGATATTAGTATGGGGGATGAATTTGAGCAGAAAGCGGAGAGTAGTATAAGCAAAGTTTTTGATTTGAGTCATGTGAAGGCAATGGGTAGAGTGGTAGGACTTGAAATCAGCGCAGAACAGAAGGAAAATACAGAAGAGTCTCTGGAGAGTACATTGGAAGCGCAAAATTTAAATGTTATCTGTAAAGGAGAGGATGTTGCTGACAGAGGGCACAGCGCCTCTGACGGCAGCGGTAATGGTATTGTGATAGATTATGAGAATTTGATTAGCCGTTATGCGGGCAGAAGTGGTAAAAGCAATGTGGGTTATCAGGGCAGTGTAAGCGGAATTGGATCCCAGGAGGGGAAATCGCTCAATAATGTCATAAATAATGCCATGAATAACACATTGAATCATGCCATCAATGACGCGGTGAATGAAGCTGTGACAAATGCGGTAAATCGTGTTGACAGTGCGCTGAATGTAATGATTAACGATGCGGTAAATCAAGCCATAGAAAAGGTGGTAAATCAGGCTGTGAACCAGGCAGTGAACAATGCGGTAGGTCAGGCTGTGAATCATGCAGTCAACCAGGCAGTGAACAATGCGGTAGGTCAGGCTGTGAACAGTGCAATCAATCAGGCTGTAAATCATACAGTGAACAATGCAGTTCATAATGCGTTAAACAATGCGCTGTGCCATGCTTTGCATGGTACATTGGATAATGTGTTGGAGGGGGAGCATGTAAGATTGGAAAGCGAAAATGCCAGCGGTTACGGAAAGAGATAGTAACCAAACGATAAGAGGAGGTTTGACTTATGGCCGGAATTGGGATTAGGCTGAATAAAATTTTCAGTAAAAATACAATTACTACAAATCTGTTTGGATTTGGCTATAGCATGGTCATTACGATTGCTCCAATGTTTCTGGTTATCATTGCTGTAATATTGATGCAAGCTTTGCTGGGGTTTTCTAAACAGGGTTATGCGTCCAGAGAACTTTATTCCTGTACTGTTTTGTATATATTCATTTTTGCCATGCTTACGGCGTCGCCGTTTAATGCGGTATTATCGAAGTATCTTTCGGATGTAATTTATAATGAAACTTATGAAGATATTATGCCATGCTATTATGTAGGGCTGGTCATGAATATTATATTCAGTTGTGTCCTGGGAATTCCATTTTGTGTCAGGGAATATTTGGTTGGTGAAGTGGAATTATTTTTTGTATTTGCCGGGTATTGTGGTTTTATTGCCCTTGTACTGGTATTTTATTCCATGCTTTATCTTAATATTTGTAAAGATTATAAGAAAGTCTCTCTCTTTTTCCTTATTGGTATGGGAGTTTCGGTTTTATTGTCTTTGCTTCTGGTATATATGGGAAATGTGGACATTATATATGCCATGCTGATTTCTCTGGATGTGGGTTTTTTGGTAATTGGAGGTTTGGAACTTGCATTGATTAAAAGTTATTTCAGGGAAAACAGCGGTAACTATGGGCAGGTATTAAGGTATTTTAAGAAGCATTGGCAGTTGGTTGTTACCAATTTTCTATATACCACCGGATTGTATGTTCATAATTTTGTGTTTTGGACAACGGATATGAAAATGGTTGTAGCGGATAGTTTTGTGTGTATGACCACCTATGATATGGCAAGCTGTATGGCGGTATTTACGAATATTACTGCAAGTGTGATTTTTATTTCCAGGGTGGAAATGCACTTCCATGAACGATATAAAGGATATTCTGAAGCTGTCATTGGCGGCAGAGGAATTGACATTGAAAATGCGAAACAGAGGATGTTTCGTCAGTTGGCGGAAGAATTGATGAATTTGGTACGTATTCAATTTATCATATCTGTGGTGATATTCTTTGTCTGTATTATTTTGCTGCCTCAGTTTGGAATGGGGGGAATGGTGATGCAGATTTATCCATGTCTTGCGGCGGGATATTTTATTCTGTTTATTATGTATGCGGCAATTATTTTCCAGTATTATTACAATGATATGATTGGAGCAGTGATGACTTCAAGCAGTTTCTTTGCTGCAACCATTCTCGGAAGTGTTCTTGCAACACATTTGCCTGCAATCTGGTATGGAATCGGACTTGTAATAGGCGCTGCGGTGGGGTGGGGCGTGGCGTATTTCAGGCTGCGTGTCATGGAAAAAACGCTGGATATTCATGTATTCTGTGCCGGCAATATCTTGAAAAAAGGTCGAGGGAAGAAACCTTCCAACAAGGTTTATGAAAAAACATTTTCCGCTGGGGAAAAGGAGAGGGGCGCTTAAAATGTCAATGAATATGCTTACATTTTTGCAGATGACAGGTATTTTTTGTGCTTATCTGCTTGTTACCCTGGGACTTCCGGCTTTTGTATTGGAGCGGAAGCTTAAGCCGGAACACTCCCTGACAGAAAGATTTTTGATATATTTTATGATTGGCAATTTCTATGTTATGAATTTGGTATTTATTCTTCAGCTTCTGAAACTATCCAATTTTTTTACGTTGATAATGGGAACGCTTGTGCCGACAGCTTGGGCGTGGGTGACTTTGAATCGGATACCGGTAAAGAGAATTGTAAAAGAATGGTCTGTCATAATGCGTAGAGTAAGTATGGGACTGATGGGACGGAAGACCTTGACCTTGCGCATATGGATGGTGGTAAAAAGTTATCTGGGGCGGTTTGGGCGGATGATAGGGCGATTCCTGTTCGGACGAACCATTGACACTATGTTTGTTATACTTTTGCTTGGGGCTTTGATATGGATCTATGGCATAAATATTTTTGAATATTATGGTTATAAGGAATCGGATTTGTTGGTGCATAATTACTGGATTAATGCAATGGAAGAGAATGATATTTTTGTTGCAGGTGTGTATCCATATGGTTTTCACTGTATGTTATATTATCTTCACGCTATTTTCAGGTTTGATAATTATGTGATTTTAAGAGTATTTGCCTTTCCGCAGAATATCATGATTCATTTGATGCTTTTGAGTTTTCTTAAGCTTTGCTGTAAAAGTAAATATACCGCATATTTGGGAACCTTCTTATATACCATTGGCGGTTTTTGGGCGGAAAACACATATGTGCGTTATTATTCCACATTGCCTCAGGAGTATGGGATGCTTTTTATTTTGCCCGCGGTTTATTTTGGATTTGCTTATTTTAAAGCAAGGTCCCAGGAGCTTGCGGAAGAAGCATGTGAGCCCATGGCGCCAAAAGAAAAGAACTGGCGAAAAAGGTGGGGAAACATACGGAAATCAAACTCTTTTTTATACCTTGGGATGTTTGCTGTGAGCTTTGCCATGACCCTGTCAGTGCATTTTTATGGAACAGTGATTGCCGGATTATTTTGTATTGCAATGGCATTGGGATATGGTTTTCTGTTTTTTCGCAAAAGGTATTTCAGAGAGGTGGCGGCGACCTGTTTAGTCAGTGTGGTGATTGCAGTGCTTCCTATGCTGGTGGCATTTCTAGGGGGAACGCCGTTACAAGGCTCCCTGGGATGGGGAATGAATGTGATTATGGGGGGCAATCGTCAGGCTTCTGTAGATGCGGATATTCAGGATAATGAGCAGATAGGTGAACCCACAGACACTACGTCGAATTCCGATGGAACAAACGGAACTTCCGAAAAGAATTCACAAACCATTAGTTCGGAAGAAGGAACGGTGTCAGAGGGCGGAGCGGGCATAAGAGAGACAGAAGAAAAGCAGGCTGAAAAGAAGAGTCTTTGGGAACGATTGCAAACGCTGGTTCAAAAAGGAACGGACAAGTTCGTATCCGGTTGGCGGGTTGTTTATAATTTGTTAAACGCCTTTATATTACGATTTGCGATAAGGGAGAGTACTTATGCGGTTATGTGTGCTTTTCCGGCATTGATTTTCCTGGGAGTTTTATTCTTTTTGCTGAAACAGAAGTGCTATGGCGCGATGTTGATTTCAACCGGGATTTATATGCTTTTAATGACTGTGCTGATAGCGTCGCGTGAAATAGGATTGCCGACTTTGATGGATATTAATCGGGGAAGTATTTATTTTGCATATTCGCTGCCCATTGTGATTTCTTTTGTGGCGGACGCCGTGCTCAATCTTTGTTTTCTGCCAATGAAACGAAAAGTTATGTTGAATTTAGTGTCTGCTTTATGTGTGTTTGCGGCAGTGGGCGGTTTGTGGCAGATGGGGCGCTTAAAAAATCCAAGAGATACTCAGGCGCTGATTATGAATGAGAATATTGTATGTCTTACAAACATTATCAAAGGCGAACGGGACGATTCGTGGACAATTGTATCCGCTACAGATGAGACGCAAATGGGTTTTGATCATGGGTTTCATTATGAGACAATTATTTTTCTTGAGGATATGGAGAATTATGATGCAAGAACTATGATTAGAATTCCTACGGAAAAGGTTTATTTTTTTATTGAAAAGAATCCTGTAAATTATTCGATTACTTATCCGGGGTCGGGCCAGGCGGTATCAGAGGCGGGAGCCGCTGTGAAATTGCCCGAAAACAGCGGCATCAGAATGTATCAGGGGGATAAGCGATGGACTGTCATGTCGCGTATGTACTATTGGGCTCAGGAGTTTCAGCGGTTATACCCAAATGAAATGGAAGTGTACCTGGAGACAGATCGGTTTATTTGTTACAGAATAGAACAAAATCCCTCTCGTTTATATAACTTTGCCATTGATTATGGGTATAATACCGCTGATTATGGGGAGGATTAAATGGTTTAGGGGAAAAAGGGATTGCTGCAATTTATGAGGATGGAAAGGACAAAGATATGGAGCCAGGTGCATTGCTGCGTATTATTATGATTTTGACAGGTATTTTTCTCCTGTTTATCACATTATCTTCACTTGCAAAAAGAAGGATGACAGAACCGTTTGTACTTACCTGGGGATTAATCAGCGTAATCATTGTCCTTGCGGGAATTTTGCTGCGCCCTACGGAGTGGAATCGTTATATCAGCGGAACCGGAATGTTGCTGGTAGGGCTCATTGGTTTTTGTGTAATATTTGGGACTTATTTTATCAGCGCCCGTGTATCGGATTTGATGCGCAAAAATATGGAGTTGGCAATGCAGCTTTCGCTGATGAAGCAGGAAAGCGATGAGATGAAAGCAGAGCTGAAAATGCTGGCAGAACGTTTGGACGAGAAAGAAGCAGAAGTATGAAAGAAGTGCTTTTTGTAATCAATACCCTGGGGCGTGCGGGGGCCGAGACGGCATTTTTGGAGCTTTTAAAAGGTTTGGACACACAGAAGATTCATGTGTCCTTGTATGTGTTGATGAACCAGGGAGAAATGGTTCAGGAACTTCCGGAAGGGGTAAAGCTTCTTAACAAACAGTACAAAGCGTTATCTGTGTTGAGCAGGGAAGGAAAGAAAATTTTAAGCAGGCAGGTATGGAGAGCAATGTTTACACGCATGACTGTAATAAGACTTTTCCCATATCTGTTGAAACATTTTATGTCCATGCTGTTGAAACATCGGGTTCTGCCGGATAAATTGCTTTGGCGTGTTATGTCGGACGGGGGACAGGTCATAAATAATCAGTATGATTTGGCTGTGGCTTTTCTGGAAGGAGGTTCAGCATATTATGTGGCGGACCATGTGAAGGCTGTTAAAAAAGCAGCGTTTATTCATGTGGATTATCAGAAGGCCGGTTATACACGGAAATTAGACAATAGTTGTTATCTGAAATATGATAAAATTTTTACGGTGTCAGGAGAAGTCAGGGATGCGTTTCTGGAAGTATATCCAGAATGTAAAGAGCGCGCTGAAATTTTTCACAATATGATTGACAGAGATAAAATATGCTCTATGGCGGCGCTTCCAGGAGGGTTTGTGGATGATTTTGAGGGATGGCGGATTCTTACGGTGGGCAGACTGACAGAACAGAAGGCATTAGAGTTTTCCATAGATGCAATGAAGCGGTTGAAGGATGAGGGGCTGCAGGTAAAATGGTATGTGTTAGGAGAGGGTGAGCGGCGAAGCTTTCTGGAGGAAAGGGTTAGAAAATTGGGGTTGGAAGAGGATTTTATGTTGTTTGGGGCGGTGGAAAATCCCTATCCCTATATGCTTCAGGCAGATTTATATGTGCATGCCAGCCGTTTTGAGGGGAAGAGTCTTGCAATCCAGGAGGCACAGATTTTGGGAAAGGCAGTTTTGGTATCGGATTGCAATGGAAACCGGGAACAAGTAGAGCAAAATGTGGACGGAATGATGTGTGCTTTGACGCCGGAAGGAATTGCGGAGGGAATCAAAATGCTTTTGGAAGATGAGGAAAAGCGGGAACGTCTGGGAAAGGCGGCCGCGTTAAAGGAAACGGCAGGGAGAAAAGAGTTGGATAAGATATATTCCCTTTTATAAGACAACTCTATGTAAAAAGGAATGTTTGGAAGTGATTGAATGGGGTGGGGAGATGGAACAAAAAGCTTTGTTGATTATTATTCCGGCTTACAATGAAGGGAAGAATATTGGTGCGCTTTTGGAGCAGTTAGAACAACCGGAAATACGGGAAATTGCGGATATTCTGGTGATGAATGATGCGTCTACAGATCGGACAGGAGACATTGTCAGAGAGAGGGGGCACAAGGTAGTAACTCATGTGTACAATCTTGGATATGGCAGCGGGCTTCAAGTAGGGTATAAATATGCTGCGAACAAAGGGTATCGTTATGTTATACAGATGGATGCTGATGGGCAGCATGATGTGAGCAATGTGAAAGTATTGTACCAAAGGTTGTTGGCTGCGGATGAGAAGGGAAGACATCCGGATATTGTACTTGGTTCCCGGTTTGTGGAGGGCAGCATCACATATCCTATTTCTTTTCTGAAAAGAGTTGCTTATGTGATATTTCGTTTGCTGATACGTCTTGGAACGGGGCGGAAAATTATGGACCCTACCACAGGACTGCAGGGGTTGAGCAAAAGGGCGTTTTCTTATTATGCCGGGTATAGTCATTTTGATGACCGATATCCGGACGCCAATATGATTATGCAGATGATGCTTTTGGGATATTGGGTGGAGGAAGTACCGGCAATCATGCACACAAGAGTGGAGGGTGTCAGTATGCATTCCGGGTGGAAGCCTATTCTTTATATGTTTCGGATGATTTTTTCCATGAGTGCGGTATGGGTCAGAATTAAATTGTTTCATGGGGATGTGGGGGCGGGAGATGAAGAATCTGTTTCATAAGTTCGGAGTAGGTAGGAGCGGCTGGCGCTTGAAGGGGGCCGATTTGACGGAGACAACAGAAAATTTTTCAAATCCGGCCAGGGGGTGGTATCAAATACACACCTTTAACGCGCAGCAGGAGCCTGATTTTCAGGAGTTGGAATGGTGTGTAGACAAAAAGGATACGCTGGCGCTGGTATTGATTGATATCGGATATTTTCGGGACAGAGATTTGGAGCAAGAGGTATTGGAGCGAATAGACCGTATTTTGCTGTTTTTCGCAGAGAGAAGATATGATTGTATTGTGAGGGTGGTATATGACCATGAGGGCAATGCAATGGAAAAGGAGCCTTTTTTCTTTTCGCAGGTTTTGAGCCATTTGCGCCAAATATGTGTTGTAATGGGGCAATATGCAGATTTTATTTTTGTGTATCAAGGGATGTTGGTGGGAAATTGGGGGGAAATGCACACCTCGCGTTTTCTTCAGGAAGATAAACTGATACAGATGGGGGAAGCATTGGAGGCCGGATTGGAAGGCAGGGTGTATTTGGCTGTCAGGCGTCCTGTGCATTGGAGAATGTTGCATCGAAATGGGGCAGAAGATTTCTCATGTGCCCATGCCATGGGACTTTTTGATGATGGCATGTTCGGCTCAGAGAGTCATATGGGTACTTTTGGCACTATGACCAGGCAGACTGCGGCGTGGGACGTACCATGGGTTAAGGAGGATGAACTGGCATTTGAAAGAGAATTGGGGAAATATGCTCCTATGGGTGGGGAAGCCATATATGGAGAAGGATATGTGGAGACGCTGACACCGGAAAAAGTGGTGCGGGACTTTCGGAAAATGCAGGTTACATATTTGAACAAAGTCTATGACGAGAAAATTTTGAATCTGTGGAAACAATGGGAATGTCCCTGGCCGGGCGTTTGGAAGGGAAAAAGTGTATATGAGTTTGTAGACGCCCATCTGGGGTATCGTTTGTTGGTGCGTAAAGTGTCCTTTGCAGTCAAAAGAGAAACGGAAGAGGGAGTGATAACGGTCGAAGCAGAGAATACCGGATTTGGAGGAATTTATCAGGAGGCGGAATTAGTTCTCTATGTGGAATGTTATCCTATGGAAAATGCTTCTTTTCTGACAAATTCTTCCAAAGAAAACTTGACAAAAGGTGGGGAAAATCATGTTGCGAGGCCCATAAGAGGATGGGGTGGAGGAGAGAAAAGAGAATTTTCCTGGCAAATAGAGTTGGTTCCCTGTGCATTGTATTTGGCTGCCAAAAGAAAGCAGGATGGCATGACAATTCGCTTTGCAAATGTTTCAGACGGAATGGGAAGAGTTTATCTGGGGCATATTCACAGAAGATAGCGTGCGCGATTGAAGCAAGGGGTCGGCGTTACATTTAGAAAGTTGTCGGAGGCAGGGGTGTGGAGCAAATTGATTTTGTGGTAACATGGGTGGATGGACAGGATAAAGCATGGCGGAAGGAAAAAGCGCAATATGCTCATGAAGGGAAATCTGCGGATGATAGTGAGGAAAGGTATCGGGATTGGGAGTTTCTGAGATTTTGGTTTCGGGGGGTGGAGAACTTTGCTCCATGGGTGAGAAAGGTACATTTTATTACCTGGGGACATCTTCCCAAATGGCTTAATACAAAGCATCCCAAACTGCATATTGTCCGTCATGAGGATTATATCCCCAAAGAATTTTTACCTGTGTTTAACAGTAATGTATTGGAAATTTATATGTATAGAATAGATGGGTTATCGGAACAGTTTGTGTATTTTAACGATGATATGTTTTTGACAAAAAAGGTTGGACCTGAGATGTTTTTTATGGGAGGAAAGCCTTGCGATATGTTGGCGTTTCAGCCGGTGGTGGCGAATCCGGCCAACCCGGTTATGTCCCATCTGTTTATGAATAATACGCTGGTATTGGCAAAGTATTTTGATAAACGGGAGAACGTAAGAAAACATCCGGGAGATTATTTTAAAGTTGGCTACCCGGCGCTGTATTTTTTTTACAATATACTGGAAATGGCGTTTCCGCTGTATACGGGGTTTTATACGGTTCATGGGCATTTTCCTTTTTTAAAAAGTACTTTTGAAGAGGTTTGGGAAAAAGAAGGAAATGCTCTGAGGCAAATGTCTGTGAATCGCTTTCGCAGCCAGGGGGATTTGACCTTGTATTTATTTCGTGAATGGCAGAAACTTACAGGAAATTTTCATGCAAAGAATATGCACAAAGGCTTTTCCTACTATAATTTATCAGAGGCATATGAAAAAGCGGAGGCAGCTATCAGGAGACAAAAAGTAAAGATGGTATGCCTGAACGATGGGAATGTGGGAGGGAATTTCGCGAAAATAAAGGAGAAGATTCAACAGGCGTTTATGTGTATATTGCCGGAACCATGTTCTTTTGAACAGGATAGAGAGACGTTTGGGCATGGGGAGGAAGTACTGTGACAGAAAATTTTGAAAAAAGCAGAACGGAATACTCTGCGCGGAACACTACAGTGGCAATGACAGCCAGGGTTGCGGCCATATTGGCGGGATATTTCACCAGGGTAATCTTCACCCATACCCTCACTGAAGAATATGTGGGGATCAACGGCTTGTTTACGGATATTTTGAATGTATTGGCGCTTTCGGAACTGGGAGTGGGAACCGCTATTACCTATGCGCTCTATAAGCCGATTGCGGAACGGAATGTGGAATTGCAAAAATCACTTATGAGAATGTACAGGCAGTTTTACAGGATTGTTGCGGCTATTGTTCTCTGTGGGGGCTTCATGGTGATCCCTTTTTTGGATGTGCTTATTAGAAATCCAACGCAGGTGGAACATTTAACTTTGATTTATTTGATGTATCTGCTGAATTCCGTATTATCATATCTGTTGGTCTATAAGAAAACACTGGTAGACGCCCATCAGCTCAGTTATATCGGAGTTATGTATCAGACCGTTTTTTTGCTGTTGCAGAATGTGGCGCAGATATGGATTCTTTTGTGTACACGAAATTTCTTTTTATTTGTGGCAGCGATGATTTTTTGTACATTAGCCAATAATATTTGCATTTCCGGTAAGGCGGACAGACTTTATCCATATTTAAAGGAGGATAAAGTACAGGAGCTTCCCAAAGAAGAGAAGCAGTCTGTCTATGGGAATATTCGCGCTATGCTGATGCATAAAATCGGTAACGTTATTGTGAGTAATACGGATAATCTCTTGTTGTCTTCCCTGGTGGGAATCGTCAGTGTAAGCAGATATTCCAATTATTTTCTGATTATTGGTTCTGTGCGTCAGGTATTAAATCAAATGTTCCAGGGCATTACCGCCAGTGTGGGAAATTTGGGGGTGGAAGAGGGAAAAGAGCGGGTCAGAAAGATTTTTGAAGCTTCTTTTTTTATGGGGCAATGGATGTTTGGCTTATCGGCAATCTGTCTGTATGAACTGGTTGATATTTTTGTGGAGATTAGTTTTGGACCACAATATGTCTTTACCAGGGATGTGACACTGATATTATGTTTGAATTTCTATCTTACGGGAATGAGACAGGCGGTTCTGGTGTTTCGGGATTCTATGGGATTGTTTCGATATGACAGATATAAGTCATTGGCAGAGGCGGCAATTAATTTGGTGGTTTCGATTATATTGGGGCGGCAATTGGGAACTTTGGGAATCTTCTTAGGGACCATGATAAGCACTGTTACCACATCTTTTTGGGTGGAGCCTTATATGCTGTATAAGCATCGGCTCAACATATCCTCCAAAAGATTTTTTATCCGATACCTATTATGTGCTTCCGTAACGTTTCTGCTCTGGATGGGAGTGGACAAGATTTGTCAGATTTTGTTGCCGGAGAATAGGGGGGCTTTATGGCAGATATGTGGTATGCGTCTGGGGGTTTGCTTTGTTGTCACAAATGTAATGTATTTTTTGCTGTATCATCGGACGAAGGAATTTCAATTGCTCCGGCACAAGGCTAATAGTGTTATAAGGAGGAGATGTGGCAGAAAGGGAAAAGATTTAAAAGAAACGCATAGGGATGCTTCTGCAATGAAAGAGGGGGAGTATCTGTTGGCAATGCTGCGGGGAGATTATGCTTTTCTAAAAACATTGATACAAAGGTCCATAGATTGGGAAAAACTGATTCAAATGGCGGGACGTCATGGGGTTTTATCGCTTTTGTATGAGCCGCTGATTGCACGAAGAGAAGCAGTATCTGCGGGAGAAGTGTCTGAAGATAAGGTAGTTGAGGGGGTGGTATCTGAGGGTAAGGTATGTGAGCACATGGAATCTGGTGGTGCAATACCAGAGTATGTGCGTGAAAAAACCATAGAAGCGGCTAAAAAGGCGGTAATGCAGAGTTATCGTCTGCTTTTCCTTTGTAAGTATCTGATTGGAAAGTTGGAGGCGGCGGGCATTGTGGTAGTTTTATTAAAGGGTGTGGGGACAGCCTCTTATTATCCGGTGCCTGAATTGCGAAAGACCGGAGATGTGGATTTGTTATTGACAGAACCGGAAAAGCTGGAAGAGGCCTGTAAGGTATTAGAAGCATGTGGCTGTACCATGGGGGACAGACAATTATCGCTTCATCATGTGGTTTTTGTTTCTGAAGAGGGAATTGCCATTGAACTTCACACTATGATGGCGGAGCCTTTTGATAATAACAGGATGAATAAATATTTGCGAGGAAAATTGGCCCAATGTCAGGACCATGTAGTGCGGGCGGATGTCATGGGAGTTGTACTGCCTATCTTAGCTCCTGGCTATCACGCATATGAGCTTTTACTCCACATGCTTCAACATTTTCTTCGGGCAGGTTTCGGGCTGAAACTTTTATATGATTGGGTTATGTTCTGGACTCATGAAATCAATGCCCCAGAGAAGGAGCAGTATCTTGTGCTTGTGGAGGAAAGCGGCATCAAGGGATTCTCGGATATGGTTACTTCTGTATGCTGCCGATATTTGGGGCTTGACCCCAAATTGGTGCAATGGATGGAGATTGTGGTGGAAGAAGCGGCTGCCCAGGAATTTATGGCGGATGTACTGGCGGCTGAGGAATTTGGAAAATCTGATTCGGAGCGTATGGTAAGTCTGAGAAACGGAGGGGTGACAGGATATGTGAGGGAGTTTCAACATCAAATGTATTTGAATTTTCCAAAAGCCAGCAAGTGTTTTGTTTGTTGGCCTCTGCTGTGGGGGATTACATTATTGCGGTTTTTGTATAATAATCATAAAATTAGAAGGGTCAGCTTTCAGTCTATTCTGAAAAGCGCCGGTCGAAGAGGGCGTTTGATCCAGAAGATGGGGTTGTGGAAAGTGTAAATAAAATGGGAGGAGAGGGAAAGTTATGGATAGGAAAGCAGTTGCAAAACAAACAATGGCTATTATGGAGAAGGGGTATTACGAAATAGAGGGGCATAAAATCGAAATAGCAGCATTGCAGAAACGTTCTATGGAAGAAAGCTTCTTGTTGACGCCTGAGCAGGGAACAGTAATTTTAAATAAGTATGAGAGTGCAGGGGAAAATAATGTTGTTATGCGAAAGTCATATACTGCGGTAACATGGAATTGTTCTACGGTGGACGCCATATTGAAATTGACTGCAGAAGGTAAAAAGGGGATGGGAGTTCTTAATTTTGCCAGTGCGAAAAATCCTGGAGGAGGGTTCTTGAATGGGGCAATGGCGCAGGAGGAAAGTATAGCCGCATCCAGTTGTCTGTATAAGACATTGCTGCTGCATAAAGATTATTACGTTAAAAATCGTGATTGTAAAACTATGATGTATACAGACCATGCAATATATTCGCCGGAAGTCGTTTTTTTTCGTGACAAAAGATTCCAACTATTGAAAGAACCGGTTACGGCGTCCGTTCTGACGCTTCCGGCGGTCAATATGGGGCAGGTGATGTTGAAAGGAGAGGATGTGGAGTATGCGGAACAGGTGATGAAGCGCCGAATGAAGCTTTCGCTGGGAATTTTTGCAGAGCAGGGCTGTGGTCATCTGGTTTTGGGGGCGTATGGCTGCGGTGTATTTCGCAATGATCCAGAAAAGATTGCAAAATGGTGGCGTGAGCTTTTGGAGCATACATTTAGGGATGTATTTGAAACGATAGTATTTGCTGTCTTAGATACCTCTTCTTCGCAGGCTTGTATCAACGCATTTGAAAAGGTTTGGGGAGAAGAGGAAGGTGCTGTGGAGTAGCATAAGGAGAGAATAATATGAATAGGGATAAAAATGAATTTGCGCCAATGCCGCCCATGGGGTGGAATAGTTATGATTACTATGACACAACGGTAAAGGAAGCACAGGTACGGGCCAACGGAGAGTATATGGCGGCGCAATTAAAAGAGTACGGCTGGCAGTATATTGTGGTGGATATTCAGTGGTATGCCCATCATGCGGGAAGCAGGCGGGAGCAGTTCCAGTACATACCGTTTGGGGAATTAGAAATGGATGAATATGGCAGGCTTTTGCCGGATCCTGAGCGTTTTCCCTCGTCTGTGAACGGGGCAGGTTTCGCGCCGTTGGCGGAATATATCCATTCTCTGGGATTAAAATTCGGTATCCACATTATGAGGGGGATTCCCAGAATTGCGGCACACAGCCGCTTGCCCATAAAGGGAACAAATGTGACAGCGGATGAAATTGCCGATCCGTCTTCTATTTGCGGTTGGAATCCTGATATGTATGGTGTCCGCAACAGCCCGGAAGGGCAGATGTATTATGATTCCCTCATAGAATTGTATGCGCAGTGGGGGGTGGATTTTATCAAATGCGATGATATCTGTAATACCAATCTGTACCGGGAAAATCAGTATTCAGCTAGTCACGAGGTAGAAATGCTTTCCAGTGCCATACAAAAATGCGGAAGGGAGATTGTATTATCACTTTCCCCTGGTCCGGCGCTGATAGAACAGGCATGGCATTATGAAACATATGCCAATATGTGGCGTATAACGGACGATTTCTGGGATAAATGGGAACTTTTAAAAGAAATGTTTCACCGCTGTCAGTTATGGCAGAGGCATGTGTCCAAAGGTTGTTATCCGGATTGTGATATGTTACCCATAGGAACGCTGGGCAAGGGCTTTGGGTGTGAGAGAAGCACTAACTTTACAAAGGAGGAACAGCGCACAATGATGACATTATGGTGCTTGTTTGGTTCCCCTTTAATGCTCGGCGGGGAATTGACCAAATTAGATGAATGGACGCTGTCTCTGCTGACCAACAGGCAGGTGCTGCGGATGCTGACGCCGGACTGCAGGCCCACGCAGCTTTCTTTGGACGAAAAAAAGGCCATTTGGAAAGCGGAGCAGATAGTGGAAGAGGGTCAGATAAAGAAAAGTATGAAATATGCGGCATTGTTCAATCTGGATGACAGGACGGCAAAGGTGAGCGGGTCATATAGGGACTTCGGGATGCAAGAGGGAGAGAAGCTGACAGAACTATGGACCGGAGAAGAGATTATGGTACAGGGGGATGTGCTGGAAGTACTGCTTCCAGCACATGGATGTACAGTATATGGAACAATATAAAATATAGGAAGTAATCGTATTTGACTGGTATCATGCCAGGCTATGAAAACAAAAGGTCCAATACAGTCACACTGTAGCCGGGTAAATTCAGTTCGGGAAGACCGGAGGGCAGCAGGGTCAGCTCTCTGGTGACAGGGTACACATTTTTGGGGTGTTCGTGGGAGTTTATAGCATTCAGTTCCGCGGACAATTCATGTAACGTACACACCTGGACAGGCTTGTCTGCATAGAGGGTAACGGCGGCGGTCTGTTCCGATAAATTTACCAGCTTTACATAGAGATGGCTTCCGTCAGCGGACAAAGTAGTGGAATAGGTGCCGGTGAACTTGCCGGACAGTTTTGTCTCTGCGAAAAAAACACCCGTATGATTTGAAAATAGTTGTTGTATATAATAGCTTGGCGTACCATATACGCTGTCGTTGTCAAACCAGATTAAATTGGGCTGCCATTGCTGATGATTGGTTCTTCCAAACAGCGGGGCATAGCAGGCCATTACCACATGATCGGCATTTTTCTCCAAACCTGTGAGAAAGGCTGCTTCGCACAGCGCTGCATACCAGTTGCTTTCTCGTTTTTCTGTCTGTTCACAGGTGTGGGCAGCATATTCGCCCGCAAATACTTTAGGCAGTGTTCGGTCGTATTGATCATATCGGCAGAGATTCTCCAGGAACCATTCGGGTGATTTGTAGAAATGTTCATCTATCGCATAGGCTTTATCCTTATGCCCGGCAAGCCATGAATAAGCGGTATCAAAGTCTTCCCCTTCCGCGGTCCAGCCGGCGGATGTGATAAGCTTGATATCTGGATATTGCTGGGAAATTACTTTTTGAAATGTTTCATATCGTTCAAAGTAATCCTTTCCCCATTGCTCATTGCCGATGCCAATATATTCCAGTCCGAAAGGTTCAGGATGGCCCATTTGAGTGCGAATCTTTCCCCATTGGCTGTGGGATGGGCCGTTGGCAAATTCAATCAAATCCAGCACATCTTGAATCCATTTGTCCAAATGTTCCATTTCTACTAAAAGACCCTCATGCCATTGACAGGTCATTCCCACGTTTACCACAGGGACGGGTTTGGCGCCGATATCCTCACAAAGTTGAAAATATTCATAGAATCCCAAACCGTAGGATTGGAAGTAATCTATAGAAGAACGGCCGTTTAACTGGTATTGCTCCATCTGCCAGCGATTCCAGTTGGTGGGCCGCTCAGTCAAATCTCCTATGGTATCCTTCCACTGATACATATTTTCAAAACTGCGTCCTTCTACGATACAGCCGCCTGGAAAACGCATAAATTTGGGTGACAGCGCCTGAAGCATTTCCGCCAAATCTTTTCTCATACCGTTTTTTCTATTGTGGAAGGTATGGGCGGGGAACAGGGAAATCAAATCAAGGTCTACACTGCCTTCTTCTGCCAACAGGATTTCAGGATAGACATATTTACAGTTTCCGGAAGGAGACAGGGTCATGGTATACTTTGTCCAACCATGTCCGGCCCTCACCAGGGAAAGTTTTTTTTCGCAGTATACAGCGCCTTCTTTGTCTGCCAGGCGTATTTTTAAAGAAATAGGGGATGGGTTTCTTGCATAACAAGAGAAACGAAACATTGCTCCTTCGCTGATGGCAAGGCCCTCGTCACAGAACCCCCGATTGCGGATACCGGAATTTTCCATGCCTTTCAGCCGGGCGTAATTTCTGTGGGTCTGATTGATCGGAAATCTGCTGCATATGGTAAAGTCACAATCTCCCACAGTTTCCCAGCAAAGTGTTCTCAGATCTGTTTTATTGTCTCTGTCATAATATTCAAAAGATCGATTGGAGATCAATTCCCCATATAATCCTCCATCGCCGGCATAATTAATATCTTCAAAAAATATGCCGTAGAGTATGGGGCTCACGGGATTGGATCTGTTGGCGGTACTGATTCTGATTTCTGTCATTTTGTAATACTCCTTTATTTAATTAAGCGTCAGGCTATAAAGCATTTAAATCAGAAAAAACACATTAATTATATCAATTTATGGACATATGGTCAATTGTCATTTCAAAGATTGCAATTTTATAACCAAATTTGTACAAAAAAATTCATAAAATTCCTGTGATTTTGGTCAGACTTGTGTTATACTGAAAACAACAGCAAAATGATGGAGGTTAGACTATGAATATCAAAGATTTCACTGATATGGAACAATTTGAAAGAATTATGTCCAACTGGGCCGAAGCCACCGGTCTTGCCACCGTAGCGGTGGGCGCCGACGGAAAATATATTTCCGAATGTTATAATTTTACGGATTTCTGTATTAAGCTTACAAGAGGAAGCAGCAAAGGGTGTGCCAGGTGTGAAAAGTGTGACAGGGAAGGAGAGGGAGTATATCACTGTCATGCTGGTCTGATTGATTTCGGTCTGCCTTTGATTGTGAACGGAGAGAAGGTTGGTTCGGTAATTGGGGGGCAAGTGCTGCCAGAATCACCCGATGATGAAAAGTTTCGTCAGGTGGCAAGGGACATTGGTGTTGACGAAGACCAATACATAGATGCGCTGCACAGGGTAAATGTGCGTACAGAGTCCGCAATCAAGGCTTCTGCTGTGCTTTTAGGAGAGGTGCTGAATAATTTTATCAATGCGGAATATGCAAAAAAGGTAAACGGCGTCATAATTGATAAGCTATCCAATGGTGTGACTTCCACGCATGCGTTGGTGGAACAGATTACGGTAAAGACTGAGGAGTTGAAAGGGCTTCAGAATAAGCAGAAGATTCTGGCATTGAACGCCAGTATTGAGGCGGCTAGAGCGGGCGGCGGCCAGGGAGCCGGATTTGCGGTCGTGGCGAAGGAAGTGGGAAAGCTTTCCGAGCAAAGTACTTTGGTAAATAAAGATATAGAAGATATTGTCCGTAAGATATCCCAGGCTGTGGATGCCATGAGGCAATAAGATACATGCGGCTGTCAGAAGCTTGAGATTGTATTGGGGGGACGGTTTGTAATGTTCCTGGAAAAATACAGTGCCGAGGCTGTGAGGGGTTCTGTAAATATCGTCTGGAAATAAAAAGGCGGAGGGGATAAATTGGGGAGATAAATTTTAGCGGTTGCGGTGTTGGGAGTGTTTTGATATTATAGTTACATAGATTTAAAAATGGAAGGAGAAGAAAGAAAAATGAATCCGTATTATCTTGCGATTGATATTGGCGCATCCAGCGGACGCCATATTCTGGCTCATCTTGAGGATGGAAAGATGGTGTTGGAAGAGGTGCATCGTTTTCCAAACGGAATGGTGGAAAAGGATGGAGAGAATACCTGGGATGTAGATGAATTATTTGCACAAATTAAGCTGGGAATGAAGAAATGTGCAGAGTTGGGCAAGATTCCTGTCAGTGTGGGCGTGGATACTTGGGGCGTGGATTTTGTTTTGTTGGATGAAAATAACAATCGTATCGGAAATGCCGTAGCATATAGGGATGGGCGTACAAAAGGCATGGATGAAGAAGTATATAAGATTATTTCCGAAGAGGAACTTTATGCCAGGACAGGAATTCAAAAGGCCATATTTAATACAATTTATCAACTGATGGCTTTGAAGATGAAGAAACCGGAACAGTTGCAGAAGGCAAAGACAATGCTGATGATGCCGGATTATTTTCATTATATGCTTTGTGGGGCGGCGGCGACAGAGTATACGAATGCCACCACAGGTCAATTGGTCAGTCCTGAGACAAAGGATTGGGACAGAGAATTAATTGAACAGCTTGGATATCCACAGGAAATTTTCCGGGAACTGGTTCAGCCGGGCGCTGTGCTTGGAGAATTGACCGAGGAAGTGCAGAAAGAAGTAGGCTATAGCTGTGAAGTGGTAGTGCCGGCAACCCATGATACGGGTTCCGCAGTGATAGCAGTGCCTACGGACAGCGATGAACCTTTGTACATAAGTTCCGGTACCTGGTCCCTTATGGGAACGGAGTTGCACAAGGCAAATTGTTCTTCGGAGAGTAAGGCGCATAATCTGACAAATGAAGGTGGATATAATTATCGCTTCCGTTTCTTGAAAAATATTATGGGATTGTGGATGATACAATCTGTGAAAAAGGAAATAGGCGGGGCCCTTGGGTTTGGGGAAATTTGTGAAATGGCGTCAAAATGTGAAATTGCTTCTATTGTGGATTGCAATGATGAACGTTTCCTTGCACCGGAAAATATGACGGAAGAGGTAAAGAGTGCCTGTAGGGAATCCGGTCAGCAGGTCCCTGAGGGGATTGCGGAGGTTGCTTCCGTGATTTATAATAGTCTGGCAAAATGTTATGCAAAGACCATAGAGGAGTTGGAAGGAATTACAGGGCGAAAATATGAACGTATCCATATTGTAGGCGGTGGTGCAAATGCGGATTATCTGAACAAACTGACGGCGAAAGCCACAGGTCGTTCCGTATATGCAGGACCGACGGAGGCTACGGCCATAGGCAATCTGGCCGCACAGATGATGGCTGCCGGGGTGTTGGCAGATCTGAAGACTGCCAGGGCGTGCGTACTTCAATCCTTCCCTATTATGAAGTATTGAGCCCCAATAGGTAAAAAGGGGATTATTACACATAATTGGGTCATGATGGGTGTATGGCGAATAAGACACAAGAGATATCGGGGGGCCAATGGCGCCCCGATTTGTGCAAGGATGGAGGAGAGAAGAGACGGAACTGGAAAAAATAAAAAATAGCTGTAGAGAAGAGACGGAACTGGAAAAATAAAAAACAGTCTCGGAACGGAAGCGCCTGGAAGAGATATCAGACGTGGAAACGTCGGATATCTCTTCCTTGAAAAGGGCGCTGTAGAGAAGAGACGGAACTGGAATAGGAGAATAAAAATGAATAATATTTTCGGTGTAAAAGTAATGGAGGATTATATCCGTATGTGTCATGACGGCGTAAGGCAGGGCTGGCATGAGAGAAACGGAGGAAATTTGACATATCGCATGAAGGAAGAAGAGGTGGCTGAATGTCGTTCCTATTTTAAGGCGGAGGCGGGGCCCTGGGTGAAACTTGGGGTGCAGGCGGACAATTTGGCTGGAGAATATTTTATATCCACGGGCAGCGGGAAATTTCTGCAGAATGTGGGACTGGAGCCTCAAAACAGTATATGTATAGTGGAGATTAATGACATGGGGGATGCTTATCGTATTGTATGGGGGTTGGAAAACGGCGGCAGACCCACCAGTGAATTCCCCACACATTTTATGAATCATTCTGTCCGAAAGCGTGTTACCAATGGTGTAAATCGAGTCATTTATCATGCGCATACGCCATACGTAATTGCGCTGACTTATGTATTGCCTTTAAAGTCAGAAGTATTTACCAGAATGTTATGGAAGAGTGCAACGGAATGCTGCGTGGTTTTCCCAGGCGGTGTGGGGGTGGTGCCCTGGATGGTGCCGGGAGGGCCTGAAATTGCCAAGGCAACTTGTGTTCTGATGGAGAAATTTGATGCTGCCATTTGGGCTTTTCATGGATTGTTTGTATCTGGTCCTGATTTTGACACTGCTTTTGGACTGATGCATACCATAGAAAAAGCGGCCCAGATTGCGTCAATCGCTTTAGCTGCCGCTGGGGGTAAGGCACCCAGGCAAATGATTACCGATGACAATCTTCGTGATATTGGAAGAGACTTTGGCGTTACACTAAATGAAGAAATTCTGGAATATCACACGGTGGATGATTTATACTGTTAATAAGAGATTTAAAATATGATAAAAATAGGATTATAATTTTCAGTAGTGCAAAGTCAAAAATGTTAAAATGCCGCATATTTGCTTGCTTTTCCGACTTGTGGGATTGACCTTTTTAAAGGGGTATCACTTTATTGGTAGAAGTTTTGTTGTTATATTATAAAATGAAAGACAAGTAAAGGCCGTACTTGTAGGGCGAAACTGAGAATGAATCATATAATTGAAGGAGCGTATGATGAAAAGAGAGTATTCAACGATACCAAAATCAATGTCTGAAATGGAAACGTATGGCTTTTCATGGATGGAATTTGTGACCGCAATACCATCACCTTTATTCGTTGTAACCACATATAAATCCAATGGAAAGCCTAACGCCTGTCTGCAATCATGGGCATGTTTTAATGGAAGTCCAAATGGTTTCTATGCAATATTGTCAAGTGTTAATAAAAGTGGTCATTTATATCAGAGTATAAGAGAAACAAATGAAGCAGTAATTAACTTTCCATCTTTAGAATTTTATGATAAGTGCAGCAATACGATAGCGAATAATGGGTTTGATAACGATGAAATCGCATTGTCTGGGTTGACATCTGAGAAAGCTT
>JAAWCE010000069.1 GCA_022793065.1 Lachnospiraceae bacterium | reverse complement strand
CACGCCCCACACGGAGCGTGACATCATCTCGCACGCGCCGGTCAAAATTGTTTGATATTTCTACTCACACGCCCCACACGGAGCGTGACTGATTGGACTGAACAGTGGTTGAGTATGATCAGCTATTTCTACTCACACGCCCCACACGGAGCGTGACCGTATCAGAACCGTTATTTTGTGTTGTGCCGTTAATTTCTACTCACACGCCCCACACGGAGCGTGACATTCAATCGGGGCGAAACTTTGCAAATAGTAGAAATTTCTACTCACACGCCCCACACGGAGCGTGACAATACCATTTGCAGCCCCTACCGGATTTTGTGAATTTCTACTCACACGCCCCACACGGAGCGTGACCATCGGGAATCTTAAAAACTCCTTCATGTTTTAAATTTCTACTCACACGCCCCACACGGAGCGTGACCTAAAATTCGATGAAGATGATTATTACACGGGCATATTTCTACTCACACGCCCCACACGGAGCGTGACATCCCTATCAGATATGCCGCATATCTTGTTGGCATTTCTACTCACACGCCCCACACGGAGCGTGACCCTACCAGCATATGGTTGGGCAAATACAATACGGATTTCTACTCACACGCCCCACACGGAGCGTGACGCTATCAATGGCGCAATTGGACAGGAAACAACATCCATTTCTACTCACACGCCCCACACGGAGCGTGACGCCGTTAGCATTGGAAATATACGGCGCATTAAAATTTCTACTCACACGCCCCACACGGAGCGTGACGAAAGCGGACAATGGCATGAGGATTTCTTATTGCATTTCTACTCACACGCCCCACACGGAGCGTGACATCCCTATCAGATATGCCGCATATCTTGTTGGCATTTCTACTCACACGCCCCACACGGAGCGTGACAAATATTTTTGGATGAATTTATAGCGTGCGGCCATTTCTACTCACACGCCCCACACGGAGCGTGACCGCTATATGTTGTGTATATAGCAGTTACGCCATCAAAATAATGGGGGCGGAACCATATTATATATTATCTCTATACTTCTCACATATTCAAAACCATGTTTTTTTAAGCGAACCTAATCGCATTTTTCAATCACCCACCCTTCGCCTCATATATCTGGGAAAATAAGCGGAGTTCTTTACTTAATAATATCCTAATCTTATCTAAATAATGATAACTCCCTCAGGGTTATAAGTCTCCTTTACTCCAATATGCTCTATTTTCTTCTCCCAATTATTTCCTAAATAATAAAAACGCAAACTATCTTCTTTAGGATTAATTAATTTACATAATCTATCCTTTAACTTCAAAAAGGATGAATAATCCAAATCTGCTTCAAACACCGAATTTTGTACACGTTGAGCATGATTTTGACATTCCCTAGCCACCTTTCGCAATCTAGTTTTTCCAGAATTACTTATCGTACTCACATCATAACTAATTAACACCATCATAAATATCACCTACTTTACCAAATATGGCGGATACGCTTCCAAATCTCCCCTTACATATTTTGCTAAAAGATTGCTTTGTACGTAAGGAAGCAAACCTAAAGGTATCTTTACTTTTAAAAATGGGTGCACCATATCTGTCCGCTTCTTCTCCTGCCAACGGGTCAGTACCTTTTTTCGTCCTTCCTCATTCAGCCATACCGCTCCGGACACCTGCTTCTCAAAATCCTTTTCACCTATTACCTGAAGATTTAATAAAGTTATCACAAAACGTTCCGCAATACAACGAGCTTCCTCCACCATATCACACGCTAAAGACGCCCTTCCACTTCTCAACGCATGACAAAACCCAATATAACTATCTAGCCCTACCGTTTCCAGTGCAGCCGCATATTCACTGGTAAGCAGTGTATATACAAACGACAAAACTGCATTAATTGGATCTAAAGGCGGTCTTTTACTACGAAATTCAAACGTAAAAGGAACTTTCTGATTGGTTATCAATGAATCAAAAATCGAAAAAAAATTTTGTGCACAATTTCCCTCTATCCCCATAACTTCCTCAATACTATTTACCTCATACAACTTATCAATTCCTTCATCCAGTACATTAACAACTGCTTTAATCTGCAAATCTTCCCTCAATGCTGCGTTATCATGTAAAGTTCTACGGATAAGCTGCCTTGTATTACTAAACTTTGCAGCAATAGTATTTTGTGCTAATTTCAATCCGTTTTCCCTAAATTTATCAATTTGTGCCACACGTAAGAAAACATTTCCTTTCGTCTCCCCACAGACTTTTGCCAAAAACTTTCCCTGTGGAGAAATAAAATTTATTGGTATTGTTTTACTTACGCACTTTCCCATTAAAGCCGGAGAACAGCCAACGTAATTAAAGCATACCACATTTTCAATGTTTTCAAAAGGAATTCTCAGTTTTTCCACCCCTTCAACCTTACATACAAGATTTTCTCCGTCTAATGTCAAATACGCCTGCTCATTTGTAACATAAATCGTATTTAAAAGTTTCCTCATCATCTCTCCTTGAAACGTATGTAATTTACCGCCATTCCTATATTGCCCGAAAAGATATTAATATTCGGCTTCTACACTCCTGATCTTTCTAATTTCAGCCAAAACATCCACACATTTTTTTGCAGAAGGCATACACAAATCCTTCATGGAGCATCCGTTGCACTTCTGCCCCTTCCGAATCGTTGGAACCACTCCTCGATTCAGGTAATCCCTCATCTCCTTTAATAACTGCTTCAATACCTTATCATAATTGTCATAATTATTTTTAAGAGGAAGCGCAATCCTTTTCTTAACATCCCCATAATACAAAACTGCATCACAATCACAACCAAATACATAATCCACGCAAATTTTCTGTGCAAATACTTGCATTAAATCCTCTTCATGATACTCTTCTTTTTTGGGTTTTGTGGTCTTATATTCCACAATACATACATCATATCTATCTTCACTTTCTTCTATGAAAATGCCATTCTTTCCATTTGTTAATTCCAAACAATCCGTCACACCATATAAACCATACGCTTCTCCATCATGATAGACCGGAACCGATGTAAACACTTTTTTTCCTCTGGATGTATAATTTTTTCCAGGGTCATGTACTCGTTCATGCATTAAATTTGCTTTGGTGACAAATATATTTTCCGCCCATGCCCGCTCAATTTCCATCAGTCCCCAGCGATGAGGGCAATACATATAATGCTGTATGGAACGAATCGCTATCTCCATACCCTTCATAACTTTTCTATTAACTGGATGCCCTCCGGCATCTGTCTGTCAACTGTCACTACATAATCCTGGTAAGCGCGGGGCGGAACGTCCTCCTGTTTTAATGTTACTTGTATTTTGTCAAACAACACACCTGAAGGCGAATTTCCCAGTACACTTTCATGCCTGAAAACATAAAGTTTTCTCATACACATTTTCCCTCTTGCGGCGCTGTGGTCATTTTCAAACATATTGATAATCCCATTCCACAAAAGCTCCAAATCTGCTTCCGACAAACCTGTCACCTTGTTTGCCAACGCTGCCGACACATACCCTTCCGCTCTGTAAAGTGCATAGGGAATCATGCTTTTTCTTCCTATTTCCGTCTCTCCTGTCTCCGTTCTTGCCTCTGTGGTACGCGCCTGACGAGTTATTGTCACATCCTGAATATTAATTGGCGACAGACTTCTGGCAAAGTTAATCTGAACCGGCCCTCTCACAATGCCGCAAGAATCATCTCCCGTTGACATCACTGCCCCAAATGCACGTACATCATAATAATTTCTGCACATAAAATCCCTGGCCTTTTTTACATCGTCAGAATTTTTTCCTTTGTTTTTTCCTTTGTTTTTTGTCTTCAGCCCTTCCTTTTCATATGCCTCAGTAAATTTAGAGTTTAAAGCCCTGTCCGGCTTTATCAAAATATTGTAGCCCTCCACTCCCTCTTGGCATAATTCCACATAATTCCGTATCTTTCTTTTCAAACATACATCTGTAATATAACCATACCCTGTTTCTGCATCTATTCTGGGTGCATTCCCTGCATCTGGGTCCCCATTAGGATTACCATTCTCTACATCAAATAACATCACAAAGTCATACCTGTTCTCAATTGCCATTTTCCTCTACCTCCATCCTTTTATTTTCTACCTTTTCATCTATTGTATTATCGCTTCCTGCATCCACACTTCCACTATCTTCTCCTTTCACAAAAAAGTTCTGATACTGCTGATAATATCCTATCATAAACCTTCCCTGGTCTTGAAGCAAAAGCGTTTCCGGAAACTCACTCCTAAGCTTATCCATAATCTCCCCCAGCAACTTACTGTGATACACTTGCACAGGTTTGCTTACCTTATTCAAGTGATTCTGTGCCAGTCTCAGCAATTTTGGGAAAACCATTGCCGGTTTCGAGGATGCGGAGGCAAAATACGCATCTTTAATCGTTCTGTTCAGTGAGTTCCCCGAAGCATCCTGCTGAATCTTTTCCAGAACAGCGAACAACCTTCCACATAAATATGCCTGTCCATCATTTTCTCTATCCAATGCCACACCAAATTCCTCCTTCTTATAATTTCTATTAAGACAAGCCTTGATGATACCTGCCCTAACTCTGTTGATTCCTTTGTCCTCATCTATTTTAACCCTTCGGATCACCGTCTCAAACAGCGAAACCGGGTAAGGTGTTCCATATATGACCGATTCAAATAATTTTGACAAAAGTGCTGGATTCATTTTTTCGGAAGAACTTTTAGCAGAAATCAATTCTCCCTTAATTTGCCAAATGGGAATTGGCTTCACTTCATCCGATACCTGCAAATCCCTCTGAAATCTGGCTATATTCCATAGCACATCCGCATACTTTTTCCGATAGAAAAACTTCAATGCCAAACGTGAAGAATTCGGTTTCAAGCCCAACATATAAAAATCCACATCTTTTTCTATCTTCTCCAATGACTGCAATCTGCCCTCCGCAATATTTCCCTGTCTGGCACTTTCAAGCAATCTTCTTATCATTCCTTCTGTTGCTTTCTCGTCCATCTTATCCGACTGCCCGGTAAGCATAGCCATAAACGCATCCTCACAGTCACCCCCCACATTCATTGCCCAAAACACAACCGTCATATCATCCAACAATATTCTATGCTTTCCATGCTTTGGATCTGAAGAATCATCCAACAGATAATTCAACGCCTCTGTATACTTTTTCATAATCATTTGGGAAACATTGCTATTATACGATTGTTCCCTCCCATAAGACTCTTCCGACGAATGATTAAACCCAACCAATACGGAACCTGTTGCCCGACCACCAAAGACGCCTTTTATCTTACTGTGAACCCTAGCTATGGGCATTTCTTCTCCACTCACCGCACACTGTGATATACATCCGCTGCCCTCCTCACCAGCAGCTTCTCTAAAACTCTGCTCCCATTTCCGCCTTATTTGTATATCGTCATGCAACAATGTATCCGGACTTCCGGTCAGGCAAAAAGCAAACTTGGACTTCTCATATTCTTTTCCCAACTTTAACAACTCGCTGTTTTCCCTTTCCTCTTCTGGATTCCATTGCATTAAAAAATTCCTATAGGCATTCACCATTGGAGTATCCAACCCCTCAATAAATTCCAGATTCGCTTCCACAAAGGCCCTATGAGATTTTTTCGCTTTATTGGTTCTATCCTCTGGTGTCAAAATACCATTTTCAAAATTTAAGCCAAAAATATATAATGGTCTATGTTCAATAATATTACTATCAATTCCTGGTTTTTCCGTCCGCTTTGGCATTTGCACACTTCTGGGCATCCACTTTTCCTTTGTTTTTCCCTTTGTTCCCGGTACTTCCTGACGCTTCTGATAGTTGACCACCTGATCTATTTTTCCTTCATCATTCAAACAGACCAGATAGTGGATATCCACTTTAGAATACCCTTCCGGAAGAATCTGACCTTCCGAAGCCAAAAGCTCATAATAATCACTCAAAGCTTTAATCAGCATGTCCATTCCTTTCTGTCAACATTGTAAAATTTCGCATTTGTTCAGCACCCTGCCCAAACTAATACAAAATTTCATTGCTGCGCATCCACACTTGGCCGATACCTGTTCACATCAATCACACCCTTCACCATATGGGGTCTGTAATATACTGTGGCAGCCTTATCCGAAAACACAGGCTTCTCCCAGTCTCCGTTTACTGGTCTTCCCTGGTCGGAAAACTGTACCCTATAACTCATATACCCTAAATCCACATCCCCCATTTCCAGAATACTGCTGCTTATAAGACCTTCATCAAAATCCTGCACCAATTCCATTCTTTTCACTGGAAATTCACTGCATCCCAGACAAGGAGTTCTATAATACTGTCCCTTTTCCAGACGTCTTTTGATAATATGATAATGTTTACTTTCTCCGTCTTCTTCCTGCTCATTTTTAAACCCTGTCAACTCAAAATAAAATTCCACACCATACTTTACATTTTTCAGAATCATAGAGGCTCTCTGACTTCGATTCTCCGACGTATAAATACAGGGGTCGCCTCCCTTTCCATACATCTGACTTCTGACCGCACTGTATGACACCTTATCCTTTACCTCATTCCTTCGGATATTCATGAAATCAATGGTATGAAATACTATAATCCTGTCGATTACATATCGAATTGCTGGCTTCCAATATACGCTTTTCAATAACCCTTCCAAAGCTCCTGGCGTGGGGACGTCATAGCTTACCCTTTCCACCTTTAATTCCGGTCTCGTGAAACAGGCATAATCCCCTTCCACTATCACCTTAAAACCATAGCTCATGCTTTTCACTCCTTTCGATACATTACATTTTTAATATCCATTTATCATCAAGCCATGAATCTTTATACTTAAAATTCATAGTCAAAACTTAAACAAAATAATCCCTTGCCTCAAACAAAATTCCTACTTCTTCGTCATAGTAATCCATATTTGTCAAGCACCAGATTCCCGTTCCAAAATGTTCCACCACATGTTGCTGTAATAAATCATCCAATTCCTGCTTATACACAGAACAAGTATATTTTTGTAACTTTCTTCCAATATTCATCCCGCCCCCCGTATACTTAAGTTCATCTACTATTTTTTGACTTTCCTCATCTCTAGGTACCACAAGAGACACGGCATTAGAATCAATGATTTCAAAATTTTTCGCATACTCGCTGAAAGGGATATTGGACAAATCAGAACATTTACCGCTAATTGTTTGACCCTGAATTTCATCCTGCTTCATGAAAAACAACCTATCATAATACTCCTGAATACTCTGTGGACAGGAAATATCCTCATACTTACTTATCATTCCTTTGGTCAAATTCCACTTTATGTCCGGCGTCCTCTTCCTCTCTTCTTTCCACTCAAATATTATTACTTCCGCCCGTTTTCTCTTTCCTTCCCGATTGCATCTTCCCCCTGCCTGTAAAATACTGTCCAACCCTGCCAATTCCCGAAATACTGTATACACATCCAAATCCACCCCTGCTTCTATCAATGAAGTTGAGATAATTGTAATCCTTCTTTCCTGTGGTGCTTTAGCAACATCCGGATAATCTTCTTCCAATTTTTTCAATTCTATACGAATATCTTCTATTACCCTCTTACGGTCAACGGATGTCATATATGTTGACAGATGATATTTCTTACCGCTGCATTTTTGATACAATTCTCTCGCAGTTTGCCTTGTATTGACAATAATCAGGCTGGAAACACAATGCATTGTCTTTGCCAAAATTTCTTCCTTATCTACTTCACCCACATACCGGAATTCACATTTACGGAACTCCGAAAACAAAGAAACATTCTGCACCAAATCTATGATTGCACTATTGTTTAGCGCATATCGCTGTATCAGTTTTCGGAAATCCGGCATCGTTGCGGTCAAAAATACCGCCTCACTGCCAAGATATTTTGTGATATGAACAACAGCTTGCAGACAGGGCTGCAAATAATGCTGAGGCATTAAATGGGCCTCGTCAAAAATTAAAACGCTATCCCCCATATTATGTAATTTGCGAAGCTTTCCCCGCTTATTGGCATAAACCGACTCAAAAAACTGAACAGCCGTAGTAACAATAATAGATGTGACATTCCAATTTTCTGTGGCGCTTCTGGCAACCTTTGCATAATCTTCCACTGCATTATCATTTTTTTCATCTTCATAGGAGAATGTTGATTGATGCCTTAAAATTTCCGCATCATTGCCAAATAATTCTTGAAATACTTGCATAGTCTGATCTACAATACTATTATAAGGTATAATATAAATAATCCGTTTTTTTCCCGTCCGAATCACTCTTTCCAATGCAAACTTCACACTGCACAAGGTTTTTCCGCTTCCTGTCGGCATATTCATAAGATATATTTCCGCATCTACAGCAACCTTATCAAATACTTGCTGCTGTAACAGCGCACGGGTTTTTTGCAGCGAAGTTGTGCACTCAAATAAGGACAACCTTTCATTTACTTTCCGCAGACATGCCTGAAAATCCGCAGTCAGCGAGCACTGCTTTTCCCCTGTGCAAAAACTTGCTGTATCCATAGAATCCGCATCTGTCAGACAAGAAAAACAATATCTTGTCAAAAATGCAAACTTATCAATCAATAGTTCTACATTTTTCTCACAATCCTGCATCATAAAACCGGTAACTTCTTTTACGTCTACTTTTGGCAATTGGAGTTCATTCTTATATATACCGAACTCCTCAAATTGACGCTGTAATCTTCCCCATAATGTGCCCATGTCAGCCGTATCGTTTGGATACCCTCCGTCCGGAATTCCGCTATGATGTCCTGCTATGCAATATGCTATCAAAAGCCCAATAGCGTTTGGATACAGCGCTTTTGCCTCCAATGCACCACAGCCAGAATGTTCTACCATAATATTCTCTCCACGAATCCTACGCTGATAACTGGGCTGGTACTTGCCGATGTCATGAAGCATTCCCATAATATACACCATATTCTTTAAAACTGGTATAGCAAACTTCATTCCCAGTTCCGCAGTATTTCGACTATGTTCCTCCACCGACTGCACTTCCCCTGTCACTTGGTTCTTATGCGCCATATGCACTTTCAATTCCATAATTTCCCCTTTATGGTTTATCTTTTTTATTTTTAAATTCCTACAGCAAACAATATATAACAACAATATATACTACAAAAATACATATTAATTATTATAACATTCTATTATTGTAGTCAACAAGCCTAATCATTCTTTTATTACATAATACGAATACGATTCCCTCATAGCTCTATTAATTTTGTATTAAATAGACAAAAAATCTCCTGGATTTTTGTTGAAATTATGGACGCACATTTATGTTATTTTTATCTTGATTATTCACAAATATGGAAGTAAAATATAAGTTATATCTATTATTTACATAGTTCGAGAGGAGAATATATCATGTATAAAATGAAACCGGAATATTATACGGGAATACTATCCATTGACAAGGAACATGCGAGATTATTTGAATTGGCACAGCAAACCCACGACTTGCTGAACAATGACATTTTGATGGACAAAACGGACAGTCTGACAGATTTGATTTCTGAACTGATTAATTATACCCGGACTCATTTTTCCCACGAAGAAGCATACATGGAGCGTATTCATTACCCCCATCTGTCCGCGCACCTTACACAGCATCGCCAGTTTGAAGAACAGTTATTGGCATTTGATCTGGATGAGGTGGCCGACGATTATGACGAGCAAAACGAGGCCGTACAAAACCTCCTTGATTTTCTGGTCAACTGGCTGATCAACCACATTGTGAAAGTGGATATGTTATATGTAGAGAAGAAATAATTCTGATAAATACCGCCGGAATTTTGTTCCTATCATTATAACTTGAATATTCAGTTTAATTTCATTATTACTTTATTAACTGGAGAAGGTAAACGCTGTGAAAAAGCAGCTTTTACCTTCTCATGTACATAAAATTCATATAATTCTTTTTTACATTAATAGTACTTGCCGCAAATTACATCTGACAACATTCTTGTGCCGATTCTTTTTGCGCTGTCATTAAGGACCTTTTTTCTCCCCCAAAAAGCAAAAAAATAATAATTTATATGTCACAATAACAAAGTTCCATTGTCTAATTGATCAGGAGGTATCATTATGAATCAAAAAACAAACGAAGAATTACAATCCATTCTTACCAAAGCCATTGCCGGGGACAAACAATCTCTTGAAACACTTGTGATCAATATGCAAGATATTGTATTTAACCTGTCCTTACGCATGCTGGGCTCATTTGCAGACGCAGAAGACGCAACACAGGATATTCTGCTTAAAATGATCACACATTTGTCCACATTTAGGGGTGACAGTTCTTTTACCACCTGGGTATTTGGCATTGCTCTCAATCATCTGAAAAATTACAAGAAACATATGTTTGCCAAATATCCACTAAGTTTCCAGTTCTACGGGGATGATATTGAAAATGCGGACTATCAGGACATTCCTGACCTAACACAGAATGTAGAAAAAGCAATTCTGGCGGAAGAGTTAAAACTTTCCTGTACCAATGTTATGCTCCAATGCCTGGACGCCGAAAGCAGATGTATTTTCATTTTAGGAACCATGTTCCGGGTTGACAGCCGCATTGCGGGAGACATTCTGGGCATTTCCCCGGAAACTTATCGACAGAGACTTTCCAGAATTCGTCGGAAAATGGCTGATTTCTTAGGAAACTACTGTGGGGAATATGGCGACGGAAAATGCAGGTGTATGGACAGAATCAATTACGCAATTCAAAATCACAGAATCAATCCTACCCAATTAGATTATATCTCTGCGGTTGAATCGAAGTCCAAAACTCTTGAAGATGTAAAAAGTGCAATGGAAGAAATTGATGACTTATCACAACAATTTTCCTTCTGCAAATCATATCAAACGCCGGAACATTTGAAACAATTTATAGTAAATTTCCTAAACTCCACTCTAATCTCAACAATAAAAGATTCACAGAAAGGATAAGAAAAATGAACACACATCTTATTATAAATTACCTGTCGGAATTAAGTAAGAATAATTCACGGGAATGGTATCATGCTCATAAGGAAGATTACCTTTTGGCCAATGCTCAATTTGAAGAACTGCTCCAGGAAATGATATTAAAAATTGGTTCCTTTGACAAAAGCATATTGCACAATATCCCAAAAGACATTACTTTCAAACTGGTCAGAGATACCCGCTTTAGCCATGACAAATCCCCCTACCTTCCGGCTTTCCGCGCCCATATTTCATCCATGGGAAAACTGCCTGTGCCCGTGGGCTATTATATTTACATAAAACCGGATGGACAATCCTTTTTGGGCGGCGGTCTGTTTGCGGATATGTTTAAAGATGCAACTTCTATGGTACGGGATTATATCAATTCCAATTCCGAAGAATGGGACCGTATCATTAACGACAGCGAATTCAGGCAGTATTTTACCGTAAAGGGTACCGCATTAAAAAAGGTTCCTGCCGGATACGACCAGGCACATCCGCAGGCTGAATATTTGAAATTTAAAAGTTGGTATCTGGAATATCCAATAAAGGATGAAGAACTACAGGATGGAGAAACATTCGTTGAAAAAGCAGTACACCTTTTCGCACTTATGAAGCCATTCAATGATTACTTAAACAAAGCACTTGTGGATTTTAAAATGCCCACACGCTAATAAACGAATTTTTATGTATGAAATACAATCCGCATTGACGCAGAACCATTTCGGCGGTATACTATAATCAAATCCAAATTTCTGCTATATTTACTATCACACACGGAGAAAGGGGTCCCTGATTATGCACATTTCCAAAATATACCGCCGAAAAATTATCCCTGCGGAATACATTTTGTTAAAGGATGATATCATTGTAGACCAAAATGAAGAAACTCTGATTACAAAATGGCGCACCTTGAACCCCAAAATAGCTTTCAGCCACGGCTCGTCCTGTTACTTCCTAAAGGAAGGCTTTAAAGTAAGTAAATTCTACCGCCCTGACAACAGCCTGCTTTACTGGTACTGTGATATCGCCGAATACATATATAGTCCGGAAGAAAACGCATTGGTCATGACAGACCTTTTGGCCGATGTGGTTGTCTTTCCTGACGGCAGCGTAAAAGTAGTGGATTTGGACGAGTTGGCTCAAGCTTTGGAACAAAACCTGATAACAACAAAGCAGATGACTTTCTGCCTCAACAGCTTACATCATCTGCTTTCTTTTATTTACCATAATGAATTTGACAGCCTCCAAAGACACCTGAATAAACTCAATCTGTAAATACTCTAACTTTACTATTATCTTCCTATAATATGGCATCATACATGCTGTCAATAAAAGATGTGCCCGCCAATACTGATCCCTGTCAAATCAGGTATGGGCGTCCTGAAAAACACACAGTTCCCCACATTGGTAGCTCCTGACATAGCTTCCTCCGCCGCCCTATAACACTCATCATTGGCCTTGTTTGATGCCAATGCCAATTCAAGGCGCCCGCTTGCCACCGGAGAAAACTGTCCACTCTGATAGATAACGCCCACAATGGAATCCGGAAATTTGGAACTCAGTACTCTGTTGATGACCACACTGCCCACACCAAGTTTGCCCGCATAAGGTTCGCCTCCTGCTTCACAATAAATCAAGTTTGCCAACAGATACACATCCCCTTCCGCAAAGCTAACCTCGGAAATATCTCTCCAGGAAGCGTTTGCTGCTGCCTGAGACAACGCAATTTCCTCTGCAAGCTTCTTTTTGAGATATTCAAGATCCTCTTCTTTCTTCTTAATCTCCTCTTCATACGCAATGGCTTTTTTCTCTGCATCAGATATCTGATCCGCATATTTTGTAATAGAATTGGCTGTCTGGTTAATCAGTCCTGACACCTTTTGCTTTTCTGCCTCCGCCAAAAGCAAAAGGTTTTCCAAATCAATTCTCTCCGATTGCAGCCTGGACTCTTCTCTCTCAATCAACATCCTGTTTTCCTGGTACTCTTTCAACATCTTTTGCTCATAGGCCACAGTCTTCTCAATATAATCAGCCCTATTTAAGAGTTCGGAAAAACTGCCCACCGATAAAAGCATTGAAAGATAATTCTCTTCCTGTTGCTCATACATACATCTGACAATGGCTACCATACTGATATATTGCCACTCTTCGGTTTTCTTCGCCTCGTCTAACGCCGCCTGGGCATCTTCTATTTCCTGTTCTTTCTCTTTAATCTGAACTTCCAGATCCGCCAGCTTTCCCACCACTTCCGTCATCTGCCCATTCAAATAAGCCAATTCCTGTTCCAAAGTATCCCGCTGCCCTTCCAGGTGATTCAAATTATCCTGGGTCTTGTCCAGTTCATTTTGAAGATTATCTTTCTCTTTTTCTGTTTTGTCAATCTTATCCCTAGTAGCAGAAGTAGCGGAAACCCTAACCGGAACGGATGTCCCCGCCAGAAGCGCTGCCAACAACAATACTGTCGCTTTCTTCCAAATTTTCATTGTTCCCATCCATCCTAAACTCTTATATGAATTTGTCTCCCGGACCTGGAATAAGGTACATACACCACACCTGCTGCATCAAACATTCTCTTTGATGCCAGATTGGCACATGTCCCCAGATATTTGTCACTATCATACACCACCATCTTAATCCCCGCCTGAATAATCGCCTTTGCACATTCATTACAGGGAAACAGTGAAACATATAATTTCGCTCCTTCCAAAGAACCGCCGCGATAATTCAAAATTGCATTTAATTCCCCATGGGTTACATAGGGATATTTTGTCTCCAAATCTTCCCCTTCCTTAGCCCAGGGAAATTCTTCGTCTGAACACCCTGCCGGAAATCCGTTATAACCCATGGATAAAATCTTATTATCTTTACTGACAATACAGGCCCCAACCTGAGTACTGGGGTCCTTCGAGCGCATCCCCGACAACTGCGCCACTCCCATAAAATACTCGTCCCAACTAATATAATCTTCTCTCTTGTCACCCATATTATTTTGTCCCAAAAATCCGGTCGCCGGCATCTCCCAGCCCCGGTACAATATATCCATGCTCGTTGAGCTTTTCATCCATGGCCCCCACATACAAGTCCACATCAGGGTGCGCTTCCTGCATTGCTTTGATTCCTTCCGGCGCAGCTATAATACACATAAAATGTATATTCTTACACCCCTTTTCCTTTAACATACGGATTGCCGCCACAGAAGACCCTCCCGTGGCCAGCATAGGGTCAACCACAAATACTTCCCGCTCAGCACAGTCTGCCGGTAATTTACAATAATATTCCACAGGTTTTAAAGTCTCCGGATCTCTGTACAATCCAATATGCCCTACCTTTGCGGCCGGAATCAGATTCAGCATACCATCCACCATCCCCAGTCCCGCCCGAAGTATGGGAACTATGGCCATCTTTTTCCCCTGAAGTGCTTTTACCGTGGTCTTACAGATAGGCGTCTCTATCTCCACATCTCCCAATTTCAAATCTCTCGTTGCCTCATAACATATCAACATGGCAATCTCACTGATTGCCTGCCGGAAATCCTTTGTTCCAGTCTCTTTTCTCCGAATCAGTCCGATTTTATGCTGAATCAACGGGTGATCCATAATCACTACATTTGCCATTCTCCTTGTCCTCCTAATGTAAAATTACCCAAACCGCTTAAAACCAATGATTCCCTCAGAACTTCTCTATCAAATCAATTCTTCTGACATGACGTTCCTCGCCCGAAAATTCCGTATTCAAGAATACGTCAACAATTTCCAGCGCCAAATTGGCCCCTACAATTCCCGCTCCCATAGCTAATATATTAGCGTCATTATGCAGCCTGGTCATCTTGGCCGAGAAACTATCCCCACAAAGCGCACAACGAATACCAGGCACCTTATTGGCGGATATACTGATACCGATGCCCGTAGTGCATATCACAATCCCTTTCTCGCATTTTCCCTCCGCCACTGCCTTCGCTACCGCATGTCCATATACTGCGTAATCACAACTCTCCCTGTCTGCACAGCCCATATCCTCATAAGGAATATCTTTTTCTTCCAGGTAGCGAATAACATTTTGTTTCAGTTCATATCCTCCATGGTCACAGCCTATTGCTATCATTGTCAACGCCCCGTCCTTTCTATCCATTATATACCATAATCACACTTTCATCTGATTATAGTCTGATTACACAATGCCCCGCCGCTTTCAAAAGCCGGTTCATAATAGCCTGTCCTAATCCTTGGGTCGAAAAACTCTCCGCATAAATTTTTGTAACCTTTTCCTGATCAAATTCCCTCAACGCGGCAAAAAGATTTCTGGCAACGGCCTCTTCATCCTCACGGCTTCCAATACATTTTATCACATCCGCCCGATATTGATGGAGCTGTTCCTCTGTGCCCAGAATACCTGTTTTTTCTCCTGCCTGTTTATCCAGAAATACCTGTCTGTTAATATATGTCCCAACATCTCTTGGGTTCCCTTCCACAATCATTAATTTCCCCATTGGTGCATAATGACGGTATTTCATTCCGGGTGCTTTGGGCGTCTCCCCACTGTTATCCTGCATCATCGTAACATCCGCATCAACTTTCCCCAACAACGCCTCTAACATTTCCTGTGTAATATATCCGGGCCGCAAAATACGGGGCGGTTCCACTGTCAAATCCAAAATCGTAGATTCCACGCCAATTCCAACCTGTCCCCCGTCCACAATCATTTCTATCCGCCCATTCATATCTTCCACCACATGTTCCCCAGTGGTGGGGCTTGGCCTTCCGGAAGCATTGGCACTGGGAGCGGCAACAAATCCCCCAGCATATATAATCAGTTTCCTTGCCATCGGATGGGAGGGGAATCGCACCGCAACCGTTTCCAATCCTCCTGTAACCTCATAAGGAACCTTCTCCCCTTTGGGCAATATCATGGTTAGCGGTCCCGGCCAAAAAGCTTTGCTGACCCTTATGGCCGCCTCCGGCAGTTTACTTACAATCTGATATATATCCTCAAAACGGCCAATGTGTACAATCAAGGGATTATCCGAAGGACGCCCTTTCGCCGCATATATTTTGGAGCAAGCTTCACGGTTCATAGCATCCCCCCCCAGACCATATACTGTTTCCGTAGGGAACGCCACCAGTCCGCCCATGCGCAAAATCTCTCCCGCACGCATCAGCCTCTCTTCATCCTCCGTGCTTATACAATCCCGACTTACCTTTATTATTTCCGTTTTCATACTTCCGCATTACCATTCCGCCCCATTTGGACCCCATCCCAGTCCTGGGCTTTTCCATCATTTTCGTTCACCTATATCTGGTTTTAAGTATAACATATATTCTCAAAATGTAAAGATGTATTAAAATTCCACCGAAAATTGGTTACAATTTACAGTCAAATTGTGCCATTATTTCCTTATCACTAAAACTATAATCATACTTTAGGCTATACATTTGCACTACTGTTCAGTGTATGAGCTACGGAACAAATCTTTCCTAAAAAAAGCCTTAATATAGCTCTCCGCAGAATGTTTTGCTATCTCTCCTGCCTATTTCTCATTTTTGTTAAGATACTGCAAAATTCCCATATGTATCGCCAGAGTTTTTCTGCTTCAATGCTATTAGACAGGAATCCACACTCTGATTCCGTTTCTTATAGACGAACTTAGTTATACAATAGGTAAATCTAAGAATAAAATGCACTTGCTTCCTTATAATGCAAATCCAATAAAATAAATCAAATGGATTAAAAACCAATAAAAAGGTTTAATTCGGTTAAAAATGTGGTATAATGGATAAAACGGATAAGGAGGTATACATATGGAACTTAGAGCAGAAGATGTCTTCCGCCCCGGAGCATTTCCAGAATACACCTATATATCGCGAAAATCTGCCATTTCCGACTTGCCCTATGAATTTCGGCTAATGCAGGCCATCAAGGTATCCGGCTTCCTGACTTCTCTGGTAGGCCCTTCCAAAATGGGAAAGACCATTTTATGTGAAAAAGTCATTGGATTTGAACATATTGTGGAGATTTCCGGAGCAGACTTTGATGAGGATACTGACTTCTGGAAGCTAGTCTCTGCCAAAGCCGGGCTTGCATACGAAGGCCAGTTTGCATCTGAAAAACAGATTCCCAGCACCACCGACAAATATACCAAAAAGGAAACCTTCTCCCTGACCAAAGATAAGATTATAAAATATTACAAGGAAAACAATCTGATTCTGGTCATAGACGACTTCCACTATGCCCCGGAGAGAAAACGAATGCAGATTGCACAGCAACTCAAAGATGCTATCCGCAGGGAATTTAAAGCCATTGTGGTTTCCCTTCCTCACCGAGCAGATGAAGCAATCCGGCAGAATGCAGACCTTTCCGGCCGGCTGAGCCTGATCAACATGGAGCCGTGGGAAGTGGACGATTTAAAAGAAATTGCGAAACTGGGGTTTGGAAAGCTGAACATTTCCATTGAGGATTCCATTGCGGCGCAGATTGCTGTAGAAAGCCTTTCCTCTCCTCAGCTGATGCAGTATATCTGCCTGAACATCTGCACCATGCTGGAAATGTCCGGGGAGGAAAGCCGGCAGATCCGCCAGGAAATTCTGGAAACCGCCTATCACTACACCACTGCAAACTTTG
>JAAWCE010000062.1 GCA_022793065.1 Lachnospiraceae bacterium | reverse complement strand
GTGGAGAAAAGCAATCCCCATACCCGCACTTTCAGGCCCCGCGGCCCGGTACAATCGGAAAGCATCAGATTTAGGGCAGTTTATCTTTTGTACAAGTTATTCTTTTCTGTTGCCCTAAATCAGATGCTTTCCTTAGGTATTATACCATGGTAGGAAAGGATTGTACAACATAAATACCGGTATTTAGAAGAAAAATTGTTTTGAAATTAGCTGCTGACTTTAAGGTGGCAATTTTGTAACTGAAATGATTTGGGTTGTCAGTCAGCTGTTTGAGCTGGCTGACGGCACAAATCTTTTAAAGTATGTGACAGACATACTGTATTCCAATAGTAGGAGGACTAGCTATGAGTATGAGTACGGCGACAGGCGCAAGAAATAAGGAAGCCTACACAATTATTTTCAAGGACAAGCAGCATAAGGATTTTTATATGGATTTTCTGCCGAGATGCAGGTATCAGGATGTGTACCATAAGGCGCTGGTTTACTGTCTGGGATTAAGCAGGGACACAAGAGCCTATGCACGGCAAATTTACGATTTTGAAACGGGAAACGTGAAGCCGGAATGCCTGCAGGCAGGCTGGCTGACCAGCGGCAGCGGAAGAATTATCCGGATGGCATTCAACCTTTACTGTAACGGGACGCCCAGTGTCTATGATTATGAGGAGGGCGAGGAGCAGTTGAAGGAATGCCGGTGTTATACAGCGGAGGATCTGTTCTGCTGTGACTATGCGGTTTATTTCTGGGAGGCGGTGAAGCTGCGCTATCCAGAGTATACGCGCAATTAAGAGAAAGGATTGGAGGGAAAGGATGCTTAAAATCAGGATGCAGGGGACGCCAAAGGATTTGAAATGGTTCCGGCAGCTTCTGGAAGACAGTGAAGAGATTCAGGTGAACCGGGTGTCGGAGGCCTTTGCGAACAAGGGGACGAAGCAGTTTTTCCGTATGTATGCGGAAGTGGAAAAAGCAGAGAAGCGAAAATAAGGAAGTAGAAGAGGTAAGCAGGAAGAAAAGCTTATAAGGAAAGCCGGAGGAAAATATATGTGTAGGTTATCTGAAAAAACAGCGAATGAGAATGGAAAGAGTACTGGAAGGGTTGGGAATACGGAAAATAGATGCAGGATTATCGCCATATCGAACCAGAAAGGGGGAGTGGGAAAGACAACAACCTGCGTGAATCTGGGGATTGGGCTTGCCAGGGCGGGGGAAAAGGTCTTGCTGGTGGAGGCAGATGCCCAGGGCAGCCTTGCGGTAAGCTTAGGGATTTCGGAGCCGGACAAGCTGGATGTGACACTGGTGAATATCCTGGAGAAGGTCATCAATGACGAGGAGGCCTGGCCGGGGGAAGGCATCATCCGCCATGAGGAGGGGATTGACTTTATCCCTGCAAACATTGAACTGGCCGGACTGGAGACTGCGCTTGTGAACATCATGAGCCGGGAGACGATGATGCGCCAGTTTTTACAGGAAATGCGGCGACAGTACGACTATATTTTGATAGACTGTATGCCTTCCCTGGGGATGATTACCATAAATGCCCTTGTGGCGGCAGACTATGTACTTGTCCCGGTAGAAGCAGCCTATTTGCCTGTAAAGGGCCTTCAGCAGTTGATTAAGACCATCGGCAACATACATAGGAAGCTGAACCCTTCCCTGGAGATTCTGGGGATCCTGCTGACGAAGGTTGACCGCAGGACGAATTTTGCAAGGGAGACATCCGTTAAGATCCGGGAGGTCTATGGGGAAAGGGTACATATCTTTGAGAACTGCATCCCGCTGTCCGTGAGGGCGGCAGAGACGGCAGCTGAGGGAAAGAGCATTTATCTCCATGACCCGAAAGGAATTGTAGCAGAGGGGTATCTGTCCCTGACGGAGGAAGTGCTTGCGTTGACCGGATGTGTGGACAAGTCTATGGAAGCGGAAGGTGCAGGTAGTTCCGGTCTGCAGAGGGGAGGCGGGCAATGAGGGGAAGCAGTGCGCAGAAGATTAAGCTTACATCCTATGATGACCTGTTCGGCGGTGACGGGCAGGCATCGGGAGAGGCCATTACATCCGTCCCAATCAGGGAGCTCCATCCATTCAAGGGGCATCCTTTCCGTGTCCTGGATGATGTAAAAATGCAGGAGACAGTAGAGAGTGTAAAAAAGTATGGCATCTTAGTTCCTGGGATTGTCCGTTCTTACCCTGGAGGCGGCTATGAAGTCGTCTCTGGGCACCGCAGATGGCGGGCATGTGAATTAGCCGGTTTAGATGAAATGCCCGTAATTATCCGGGAAATGAATGATGATGAAGCCACAGTAATTATGGTGGACTCCAACATCCAGAGGGAAGACATATTGCCCAGTGAAAAAGCAAAAGCCTATAAGATGAAATACGAGGCTTTGAAGCATCAGGGCAGCAAAGGGGAAAAGTTCACTGCAGATGAAGTGGGGGAGACGGCCGGTGACAGCGGCCGGACAGTGCAGCGCTATATCCGCCTTGCGGAATTGATACAGGAACTGATGGGCTATGTGGACGAAAACAGGATTTCACTGGCAATCGGTGAAAAGCTGTCCTATCTCAAGAAGGAAGAGCAAACATGGGTGGCGGAAACGATAGGTGCGAAAGGCCTGTTCCCCTCTATGGCACAGGCAGGGCAGCTTAGGATCCTTAGCGAGGCAGGGGAGCTGACAGCTGATAAGGTATATGAGATCCTTGGGCAGAAACAGAATGTTGACAGGGGCGTGACCATCTCCCTAAAAAAGGTCAGGGGCTATTTTCCGCCTGCTTATACCAACAGGCAGATAGAGGAGGTGCTCTATACGCTTTTGGAAAAATGGAAGCAGGAAAGGGAAAGCGAGGGATGTGCGGATGCAGAGGATACAGTTTGATTACTTCCATGGGATAGAGGCGGAGCAGTACAGCTTTTACCGTGTCCCTAAAGTGCTGTTCACGGCGGATTATTTTAAGGCGCTGACTTGTGAAGCGAAAGTCTTATATGGCCTTATGCTTGACCGTATGAGCCTGAGCGTCAGGAACCGGTGGTTCGATGAGGAAGACCGGGTGTATATTATTTTTACGATAGAGGAAATAATGGAACTGCTCTGCTGTAGGACGCAGAAAGCGGTTAAGCTCCTGAAAGAGCTGGATACAGAAAACGGGATTGGGCTGATTGAGAAGAGGCGCCCGGGGCTTGGCAGGCCTAATGTCATCTATGTGAAGAATTTTATGGTAGAGGAAGCTGATGGTTTAGGAAAATCGGTTCTGCAGCTGGAATCCGCCCGCCAGGACAGCAGCCCTGAAGATATGCAGGAGGTTGCTACGGGAGGACAGGAAGCCATAGGTTTACAGGAAGAAATCACGATATCTGAAACTGCTGGATTCCAAAATGAAAAAGAGGGCCTGGAAGATGTTGCTGTAGATCGGAATACCGGAAATCAAAAGTCCAGAATTTTGAAAATCAAAAGCCAGCATCTTCCGGAATCAAAGGATAAGGATTTTGAAAATCAAAACCCAGGAATTTCGGCAGTCGGAACTCCACAATTTCCCGAATCAAAACTCCGGAGTTTTGAAAATCAAAATTCTGTGGTTTTGAAAACCGAAAGTCAGGAACTTCCAAAATCAAAGCCTAATAATACTGATTTTAATGATACTGAATCCAGCGAGACTGAGCCTATCTATTCCAATCTGATCAATCCGTCTGGCAGCTTGGCCTGCCCTGGCGGTGCGGTGGAAGAGATGGATATCTACCGGGAAATAATCAGAGACAGGATTTCATATGAACATTTTACATATGACAGCAGGCATTTGAGAGAGGAGGTGGATGAGCTGGTGGAACTTGTGGTGGACGTCATGATGATGCCGGATAACAGCACCTTGCGGATTGCAGGGGTGGAACGTCCTATAGCAGTTGTGAAAAACAGGTTTATGAAGCTGGAACAATCGCATATCGAATATGTGACGGGCTGCCTACAGAAGAATACTAGCAAGATAGAGAATATCAAGGCCTACTTGCTGACTACGCTTTATAACGCAACGATGACAATAGACAATTATTACCGTGCGGAAGTGAACCATGATATGTATGGGAGCCAGTCTGGATAGCGGATGGGAGTATTGGAGGTTAGCGGACTGGTTTAGTAGTTGGAAAACTTTGCGACACGTTGTCGTAAAGTTTGTGGAGATGCAGAATGGTCAGGGAGGTCTATAATTGACAGACTATAGCATGTGTTGCGTAGGAAGAATTCAGGTGCTTAACAGAAGAGTAATGCAGATTATAGCAGATTTTAGGCCTGATTTGTCTGGGTTAAGAATACGGGCTTAAAATATTGAAAGCTATTGTGGCGAGGTACTAACTTTGCGACAACATGTCGCAAAGTTGGCTGTGAGAAAATACTGTAAGATATTTGGCAGATTAAGAATGGGAGCGGCAAAAGAAATGGCTGCTTCCATTTTATGTGCGTAGAGGTTGATATGGATAAAGTCACTTGTGGACATAATCCATCATAATAAAGTAAAGGGGAGATTTGGAATGGGAAAAAGAGACGAAATGCTTATTGTTGAGGAACCTTTGTATCATGATACATGGAAGCTGCTGAAAAAATATCGGGATGTGGTGTGGAGCCTGGAGCTTTCCGTACAGCAGGTGCGCAATAAGTTCGAGATTGAATATGGAAATACCATTGAGGACTTCCTGGATTCAGTCTATCTTGCGGGGGCTGATATTGCAGGGAGCGACATTGAACACCATGCCCAGTGCATTGAGCGCAGCCACAGGATGCTGAAGCTTCTGGACAGTGCCATTGACCTGTTGCGGAATAAGCATAAGAATGGGGAGAGCTATTACTGGCTGTTGTATTATTCCTATCTTTCGCCGCAGCAGTTACGGAATGTGGAGGAGATTATTGAGAAGCTACGGCCCCATATCAGGGATATCAGTATGCGCACTTATTATAGGAAGAGACAAGAATGTATTAGAGCGCTGAGTTCTATCTTGTGGGGGTACACATCTAAGGACAGTATGGAGGTTCTGGAGCGGTTTGTGCCAGGGAATTTACAAAATAATATATAGATTTAGGTAAAATAGTATTGTGTTGAAATTATAGAAATATTTTTGCGTATAGTTGTTGTCTTATACAATTCATGATAAACTATAGTAAATGACGTTAACGTCTTTATTTTGATATACTGTAGGGATTGCAGTTACCATTTCTATTTCTGCGCAAAGTAAGAATAATTCTGGCGATATTTTTGAAAGGGGATAAGAAAATGAAAGACATTGAATATTTATATCATTATACAAGTATAGAGACACTAGCTTTAATATTAAAAAATCGTACATTTCGTTTTAATTCACTTAACAAAGTTGATGATATACAAGAGCAAGAAGCTGCTGATATAAAAAATGCAGGTCAATTTTGTTATGTAAGTTCTTGGACAGATGATGCTACTGAAAGTATTCCAATGTGGAATATGTATGCCACACTCAATTCTGGTGTTAGAATTAAGCTACGAAAGAATCCTTTTAAAATGTATGAAAATAATGCAAGTGAACTGGCTCAAGCATGTTGTAAACCAGTCATTGATAATAAAAATGGCAGTCCTTTAAAATCATTAATTCCTTTAAATGTTATGTTTCAAAAAGGATTTATATGTCCTATGGTAATGGGGGAAAATATATTGCATAAAGTAGAATATACATCTAATGTAGACAAACTATATCCGAAGCTGGTGACATCAGCGAAACAGCAGTTTTCGGTTGATTTAGGTGCTTTTGGGAAATGCAAAAATCTACATTGGAAATTTCAAAATGAATGGCGCTATATTCTTATATTTTTGCCGTTAAATCTTAATCAGCCTATAGAAAAAATCACTTTGGATGGTCAAGTTATGGCAAATGAGATTCGTTTAGGAGTTGCGGCACAACCGTTTCCCTTTTATGATTTAGTGTTAGATGATGAGGCATTTAGGGAAATGGAAATAACGTTAAGCCCGAGAATCACTGCTGGAAATCGTATTATAGTAGAAAATTTGGCCGAGAAATATAATTCATATGCTCATATATTTGAAAGTACATTAGTTGGTTTAATATAAAAACAGAAGTTTTATGTAGATAAGAGCTACTCCATAAATTGATTGTTAGGAGATAGGAATAAATGATAGTTAAGATGATGCCAGCTCAGTATGGGGATTGTTTTTGGGTTAGTACAAATAAAAAATTCAATATTTTAATAGATGGAGGATTAAAGACAACGTATACTAAGTGGATAAAACCGCTAGCATCTGTGAAGGGTAAAACAAATATGTTTATTGATTTAGCCATTGTAACTCATATTGACTGTGATCATATAGGTGGGGTAATTGAACTTCTACTGAATTATACAAAAAAACAGAGCATAGGGATAAAAGAAATTTGGCATAATGGATTATTTCAAATTACAGAACCGAAAAAATTAGTGAGTAAATATCAAGAGGTAAAAAAAGATGAGGAAATATTGGATGGTATTATTAAAAGAGGAAATTTAACAGAAGAACAAAAAAATATTGGTGTATCAGAGAGTTTTGCCTTGGATGTTTTAATTCAAGAGAGAGGGATTGTTAGGAATGGAGGGAATCTGAGGGACGCTATTTATGACAAGACAGGAGATTACTATTTGAACAAATCAACAAAAATCGTAATATTAGGACCAGACACAGAATCAATAAAAGCCTTAGAGAAATATTGGCAGAAAGAAATGATAGCCAGAAATTACCGTTTTCAGGTAACAGATAAGATAAAACTGATGCAGGCATTTGAATTTCAAATGTCTGCTGTTAATAATTATTATGCACCTTTTGAAGTTAAAATAAGTGGTACGGACTTAATAGAAAAGTATTTAAGTAATTTAGATGAAGTTGATTCTTCTGTAACCAATTGTAGTTCTATCTGTTTTGTGATTGAGGAAGGAAAAAATAAAGTTCTTTTTTTAGGAGATGCTGTGATTTGTAATGAAGGAAATGTAATAAAAAACATAGAAAAAAGATATGGTACAAAATATCATTTTACTGCAATTAAATTACCGCATCATGGAAGCAGATATAATGTTTCCCTAGATTTTTTAAGAAGATATACAGCAGATGAGTATTATTTTAGCACGAACTCGATGAAGTTTGGTCATCCAGATATAGACGTAATTGCGGATATTATATATTATACAAGTAAGTATGATAAAAAGCTGATTTTTAATTATCCATTAGATGTAGTAAAGAAATTTGATAGAAGTGATTGGAAACAACAATATCACTATGAAATAATAGTTGGAAATGGGAATGCAGTCGTTGAAAGGAGATATGGATAAAAGTGAAGGTTCAAAATGTACTTTTAGGAAAAATAATGTATCATGGTAAAATGGTGGGAACGGGATTTTTTTTAGATTCAAAAACAATTCTCACAGCTCTGCATGTAGTGGTATCAGAAATAGAAGACTTGGATTTAAAAAATGACAAGGTAGTTGATTTGTGTTTAAGTGGGTCTGAAAGTATACAGGCAAAAAGCTTGGATTTAGTGAATGCAATTAGTGAAAGAGTGGATTATGTTTTATTAAGAACAGACGAGGTGTTTGAAGAGGCAGAAGAAGTTCGTTTGATAGCTCCTGAAAACGACTTACTAAATTATGAATGTAAAGTAATAGGATATCCCAAAGAATTGGGAACAATGATAGAACTAAGTGGTCATATAGTTATATGGGAAGAAACAGGAAATGATTCATATGACATGGTTGTAAACATAAACAAGCAAGATAAACTACAAAATTATGAAGGGATTTCTGGCGGACCTATAATAATAGGGAGTGATGTGATTGGATTTGCGGTGCAGCAGCTATCAGTCAATAGAATTGCGTGCATATCACTAAAAAAATTACGAAGTTTTCTTCCTGAGTTTTATGCAAAAAAGATAGTTATATCGAAGATTAGGAAAATATCCATGTTGTATACAACGTCAATTATGGACAAATGCAACATAGACTTTTATGAGCAACACTTGAAACGGGCCTTACAGATAGCTGGACCAAGATATGTACCAGAATTGAATGTCGAAAATGAAACATTTGCATTAGTAGACAAAATTCTGGATAAAAAAGGAATTGAAAAAGAATTGTTCGAGGTTGAAAGAATATGGAGAGAAATGTATGAAAAACTTAGTAATAGTATAGGAAAAGCAAGGAACGCAAACCAGGATTTTTTAGAGAAAAACGTAGATAGTATTAAGAAAAATGCAGAAAAATTTAAATTAGCAGGAAATTTTTATAATGAGCAGAAATTTTATAAAGATGTAAAGTTATTTCAAAACCAACTCAATGTAGCCGAGAAAGAATTAAAGAATATTTTTGAAGAGGAAAAGGAACGGTTTGAAATCCAAAATGGGGAGGGAACATATAAGAATCGAAGTTGGAAAGGATTTATGGCATCGTATATGTGTGAGTTCCCAACATATCGTTTGGAAGAATTAGAAAGGGCTGTTAAACTGTGTGAAAGATTGCACAAACAGATACAACGGATGGATATTGAAGTGTTACCTTTATATGAAAAGAAAGCAATACTTCTAATCGGTAGAGGTGGTATGGGAAAGACCCATTTGCTTTGCGATATTGTGAGGCAACAGATTATAAGACAATTACCGGCATTTCTGTTTTTTGGAGAACAGTTTGTTGCAAATAACGCAGTAGAAGATATAATATTGAAACGATTAGGGCTTGAACAAATTTCTTTTGATGAATTTTTAAGTTGGCTCAATGAAGAGGCTGAGAAAAAGCAATGCTATATTCCAATTTGTATTGATGCATTAAATGAAACATCACAAAATGATTATTGGAATTCTCAGTTGTTATCATTGGTGGCTGTAGTAGAAAATTATGAAAACATTAAATTGATTGTAAGTTGTCGAAGTATCTATCTGAAAGAAGTTCTTGACGAAGATAAGATAAGTCGGATGGCTGTTGTAGAACAGAAAGGGTTTGAACATGTTGAAATTGAAGCAATGGGTCAATTTGAGGAATATTATGGTATTCATCTGAATTTTGACTATTTGATGCATCAAGAATATAAAAATCCATTATATGTGAAAATGTTGTGTGAGGTCGTTCAGGAACATGGGAATATGTATGCGGAAACAGAAGATTTGGTAAAATTAATGGATGAATTTTTTGAAATGAAAGATAAAAAGATATCAAAAGAAGTTTCTATTTCAGTAAGAGAATGTGTTGTTCGACAAATTTTAGATATGGTTGCTGGTAATATGGTGCAGAAAGGTGTAGACTATATTCAATGGAGTAAACTGCGGGAATATACGAAAAAAGTACTTATGGAATATGATTCTACCCAGAAGACACAACTTTTATTAACAAAACTACTTTCAGAAAATCTTCTGAAAGAAACGGATAGCGATGATGAAAAGATTGTTTTTGGATATGAGCGTTTTTACGAGATAATAATGGCACAAAATATACTTGCAGGTACGGCAGAAGAAACAATTCAAAACATCCATCAAGCGCAGAAATTACAACAAATATCGGTAGGGACATTGGAAATGTTGCATATATTATTTATGCGTCAATTTCAACATGAAATATTAGAATATTTTGCTCCAAAAGAGTGGAGCAAAGAATTGGTTATATCATTTGGACAAAGCTTGTATTGGAGAAATAATAAGGAAGTAACATATGTGACTCAAAGGCTAGTAGATATATTGTTGGAAAACAAGCAAGAAGAAAAGGTACGTATTATGCTTTTATCAGTTTTAGGAGTTTCTACAAAGATAGGATTTGATTTTAATGCAGAGTATTTGCATATCTTTTTGCGGGGAATGCAAAATATGTACAGAGATTATTTTTTGAGTTTTTTTCTTCTTGGGAGCTTTGAAAATGAGAAAATAATACATGATATATGTATACGTAGCCAAAAATTAGGTGCTCATGAAATCCCAGAAGAGGGAGCTATATTATGGGGAATGACTCTTGCATGGTTATGTTCATTGAACGATATAAATATACGAGACAATGCAAGTAAAGGGCTGGCTAATATATTTCGCCAAAATCCGCATATTATGTTGAAGCTTATATTAAAATTTGAGCAAATAGAAGAGGATTATATCCATGAACGCCTTTGGCAGTCTGTTTATTCTGTGTTGCTTTTGACGGAAGAGGAAACGATACTGCAGGAAATTATTGCTTATATTGACAAGCGATTTGTTGGTGGACAAATATGGCCTCAAAATGTTTTGATTCGCGATTATATATATAAAACAATTGAATATGCCGCAAGGAGAGGGATATTGTCAAAAGACGAATTAAAAATCTACCAGCCGCCCTATAAAAGCAAGAAATTGACAGTAGTTTCCGAGAAGATTTTAGAGAAGTGGAAAAAAGAGCATTACAAATTATATTTTAATTGTATGGAAAGCGATTTTGCCATATATACAATTCCGTCGGATGTCGAACACTATGGTTTTTCAAAAAAGAAAATTGGCGGAATAATCATGAAGAATATTCTTGATAGTGGATATGATGAAAACATCGAAAAATATGACCAGATAATTGATTATAAATATGGCTCTCTACGAAGTAGGGATACTTCAGTTGAAAGAATTGGAAAAAAATATCAAAAGATATTTTTGTACAGATGTATGGGCATGATTTATGATAATTATAAGTACAAGCCGAGGCATTTACATGATGAAGATGCAAATCGGCTACCAGGAGAACAGGGGACTTCATTTCGTACAATTGATTTAACTGTATTGCCCTATAAAGTAGAGAAAAACGCATTTAGAGCAAATAGGATTCAATATCCGTTTTCTAGATATCAGGAATTTTCAGATGAAAAGTGGTTTCAAAAAAATGATGTTTCCGTTTACCTTGAATCTTTGTTTTCTAAAGATTATGATGGAAAAGAGTACCTAATTCTACAAGGGTATTTTCGTGATAATGAAAAAAAGGTTCCTGAATATAGGGAAATTTGGGTACAAATGCGTTCTTACTTTTTTAAAAGGGAGTTTAAGCGAAAATTTTTGGAATGGCTAAAAGGAAAAGATTTTGAAGGAAGATGGATGCCAGAAGGAACAAATAGTTTATATGAGATTTGCATTGGTGAATATCCATGGAGTTCATACATGGTTGAATATTTAAGAGAAATGGAGGAGGAACAACATTTTAGGGGACATAAAGCTGCGCCATGCTATATAGATCCAACAGCCAATGATTATAATAATGAAAAGGATTCTGAATTTTGCCCTTCAGAAATTGCAGGTAAGTTCATTTTTCCATGTAAAAAGTTATTTGAAGGACTAGGTTTAAAATGGGATGGAAAAAATGCTTTTATGTCCAAAGGGAAACCAGCAATATATCTTTCTGAAGGGAGAGATAGTGCAATTTATATCGATAAAAAGATATTAGCGCAATATCTGGAACAAACGGGGCAAGAGATTGTTTGGACGGTTTTGGGTGAAAAACAAAAGCTTGGTGATATAGGATTCCGCAATTTTCCTGGAAGGAGTGAATTTAGCTACAGCTACAGTTTAAATGAGGGAAAAATAGTAAGGAATCATGAAGTATTTAATACACTTGAAGCGAGGGATAGTTTTTAATATTTTGAAAGACTAATGGGTGACTAGTTCTGAAAATATTCTGCGAAGTTCATGAGATGGAGTAGATATCTGTTTAATTGGGCTATAGATGGAACTAGAAAGGGGATATGGAAAATACTCAATATACTGTTAGCATAAAACTGGCATGAAATTGGCACGGTTTTGCTCTTTCCCCGCAAATCTCCATATGTTAAAATGAATATGCTGAAATCTGTACCCAAAACAGAAGCGGCAGGAAAACTGAGAGCTGGCTGCACTCCATAACGGAGGCAGCCATTTCTGTTTTGGAAACCAAAAACATGAAGGAGGATCAGAAGTTGAAGAAAAAGACTCAACAGCAGCACACACAGACAGAGAAAAAGAAAGTACCCTGGTACAGAAAACTGCCCATAGCCCATGCCGTCTATGGCACATTCCTGGGTTCCGTGGCATTCTTCGCATCCACACTGCCCGTATTTGCCGGAGCGGACGGAGGAGATGCAGGAGTGAATGTATGGACAAAGGCCAATGAGATCATGAAGGATGTGTACAGCCAGATTCTTCTCATTTCCACGGTAGCCGCCATCGTCACAGCCTCGGTGGCGCTCCTGATGATGAACTTCTCCCGTTCCGGGCGTACTGTGGACGAGAGCCGGGCATGGCTGAAGCGCATCTGCATCACCTGGGCAGTCCTGAACGGGCTGGGATTCATTATGGCCTATATCACTCCGTTCTTTTCGGGCGGCAAGTGGGGCGGCTGATGTACTGTGAGAATGGGACACGAGCTGCATTGGCTGTAGAAGGGAGTGATTTCAGATGGGCATTTTAGACGGGATAGTGGAATGGATTGCAGAACAGGTGATGAACGGGCTTGACCTTGTGACCACTTCGGTACTGGGCGCTTTGGGCTGTGACATGGCGGTGTTCCTGCGCTATTTCCCTGCCGCAGGCACCATGTACCAGATATTCGTGGCCCTGGCCATCGGCATCATCCTGCTGAACTGGATATGGCAGCTGTTCAAGAACTTCGGGCTGGGGGCGGGCATCGAGGCGGAGGATCCGGTGAAGCTGAGCATCCGCTCTGTGCTGTTCATTGTGCTGGCTTACTTTTCGGATGATATCGTCAATACGGTCTTGAAGATTGGCGGCACGCCCTACAACTGGATCCTGGACTCGGAGCTGCCGCCTATCAGCTTTGCCAGTTTCAGTTCGGTGGCGACGACCATCATCGGCGTGGTGGCAAATGGGGGAGTGGCACTGATTGTGCTGATTCTGGTACTGATACTGGCATGGAACTATTTAAAGCTTCTCTTTGAGGCGGCAGAGCGGTATGTGTTGCTGGGGGTGTTGGTCTACACGGCTCCGGTGGTGTTCTCCATGGGGGCATCCCAGTCCACCGGGAACATCTTCAAGTCCTGGTGCCGGATGCTGGGGGGACAGATTTTCCTGCTTGTGATGAATGCCTGGTGCCTGCGGCTGTTCACTTCCATGGTGGGGACGTTCCTTGCGAATCCCCTTTCCTTATAAGAGAGGGTAGTTCTGGACTGCGGGTGTCTGTGGGATACCAGCATCTGGGAAGGGCATCAATGGAGTGGCATTATTCAACAGACAGCTTTCAGGAAGCAGGCGGAGGTTCCCTGCATGTCATTGGGGGCGGCTGTAGCTTAGGCATTTAATAACGAAACCTTGCGCATTCTGGCAAAATTCTGGCTTCCGGTTTATCCGGGTTAGGGAAAGCTTCCAGAAGATGCAGAAGAACTGAAAACTATACTTACCTATCAGGAGGACAACAGATTACATGAAAAAATTGAAGAGACTTTTGGCGGCAGCGTTCCTCACAGTGGCGCTGTCTTTTGCTGTCTGCCAGCCCAGCTTTGCCATATCGGAGGCTGACGTGCAGGCTAAGGTGGAAGAGTCCGGCAAGGAATCCGTTACTGGGAACGTGCTGATCTGGTTCCTGTGCGCCATCGCGTTCCTGAAGGTGTCCCAGAAGGTGGACTCCTTTATGTCGGGCCTGGGGATAAACGTGGGGCATACCGGCAGCAACATGATTGCGGAACTGATGGTGGCGGCAAGGGGCTTAGGGTCGGCCCGGAATGCTGTGGGCGGGCGCTTCGGCTTTGGCGGGGGCGGCTCCGGCGGCAGGGCGGGAAGCCCCGGCAGGAATGGTGGCATGGGAAGCCCGGGCAGCCCGGGGAATGCAGGCGGGTTCCTGGCGGGCGGCCTTGCGGGAGTGGCCAGCAGGCAGGTGAAGAACGGCGCTGCCGCAGCTGTCACCTCCGCATCAGCCGGAACCGGAAATGCCGGAGGCGCTGTTTCAGGGAAAAAGAAGGGCGGCATGCCCGGTGGGATTTCCGGCATGGTGGGCGGCCAGATCTACAAGTCTTCCGTCGGCAGGGGCGGGAGCTTTGCCAATGACATCATCGGCAGGGTCGCAACAGGCAGCATCGCCGTGGACGGCACCATGGAGGGGACGCAGGCGGCAGAAGCCCTGCAGTCCTACATGGGCTACACGGCGCTGGGAGCCGGGGCGGCAAATGTGCCTGTTTTTACAGACGTGGAGATTGGCGGGGGACGGATCACCGGGACGGAGACCTCTGCAGGCCACCCGGACGGGATCGCCTTTGGGATGTACAATGCGGCCCAGTACGCCGCGCCGGAAGGGGCATATGACACGGTGCATACCGCAGACGGCGCCGCATGGTACAGGCAGTACGCCGTTGACGCTGTGGAGAAATCGCCATACATGGCTGCGGACGGCTCCATTGCCTACAATGAGTCTATCGTGAAGAAGCTGCTGAGTAATCCGGGGTGAAATACATCACCTGTCCGGACTTTGGAAATCATTGTTCCGTTTTTGTGGAAATCACGATTCCGTTCAAACGGAAATCGCTTTATCTGATAAAACCTTATAATAGTATCATGCACCGTATGGTGT
>JAAWCE010000086.1 GCA_022793065.1 Lachnospiraceae bacterium | reverse complement strand
GCGTTGGGGCAGACTGCCCCCTATTGAATCCTACCAGCAACCGCTCGTCTATCCACGCAGCAGCCCTGCCGGCATAACGTACAACCTTAACAACGTATGCAATGCGGGTGTCCCCCCGGTCACAGGCCAACGGTCTGCCTCTGCATTTCAGCGGAGTGCGCACAAACAATCAATTACAAAGCTACTATAACACAATATATTGTGGTTGTCAATAGAATTTAATGCGTATCTGGTATGTGTGTTGAAGCTGAGGTGTGAATCAGATCGTAGAAAGCAGTCAGCAAAAGGAACCGCCAGTATATCTAAAGGAAGTCAGACACCAGAAGCAGAACATGGGTACTGCAACCTTTCCTTGGGACGAGGCCCAGCCAAGTGTTCTACCCCAAGGACAGCCATGTGGGGATTGTTGACGGCTGGGATGAGAGCGGCAATGTTCAGATCATCCACTGCGCCAGCGGGCATAATGGCATGGTGATTACGGCGAGGGGCGGATTTGTCGCTGTGGGCAGGTCCAATGAATATGAGGATATATGAAGTATCACGGTAAGATAAAATCTCACCGTGATACTCGTTTCATTTACAATATCAATTTGGATGCTGTAACAGTAAGCATAATCATCAAGTGGCTTTTTTAGATAACTTCTTTGCCTTTATTAGTGACACTATTTGAGGAATTTTGGATAAAGCAAGGGCTATAAGCTCTAACTGAACCCAAAATTCAACAATATGGGAGCCAATTCCAACTGTAGCAAGAATAAAATCACTACTTGCCCCCCATCTTTCTAATAATTCGGCAAAACCAGAGCTAAAAGTTTCTATCCATCTACTCAAGAATAGCGATATGCAAACTAAAGATATTCCATATTCCCAAACTGAGCTTCTATTTTTTTTGTGAAGAAGGATAAAAACACCCAAAGTGCAAAGTACATAGACAGCACTTATCAAACCATGAGCAGGGGAGGGAAGCTCAAAGATATCAGGCCACAAAAACAGGAGGGAGTTAACAGAAATAACAAATATATTTAACATCCCGAACCCCAGTAGCCGCCGAAACATCTCTGCTCCAAGTTGTTTTAGAGACAAATGGATGGTCATAATTATCCTCTTTCAGCGCGAGTACTTATGAAAAGATACTACTATCAAGGTTTAATTTCAGCATTTGCCAGTCTTTTCCGTTTGCCGCATAACACTTCGCCTCAATTAGACAACCGAGGTAATGTGCACTTTTTCCAACAGTGTAGTCAAAGGAATCCGAGTTTGGATATTCATTATAGGAAAAGACACTAAGAAGTAAAACCGATCTTCCTGCAATTCCTACACGGCGTTCAGCGGTATAACTTCCATCGTAACAAGACCACCCTCCTGTTATACGTTCGAGGGTATTATTGGAACCTTCACCGTCAGTCCAGTATAGAGTTCCGGAAACTCTAACATTAACATCCTTGAAATCAGTCTGTGCAACTCCTTCTTCCGGTTTCCAACCAGCTGCCGTTGCCGTTAAAGCATAGGCCCTTCCCTGCTGCGTTTCCCCAAGGTCACGTACAGTATAATACACTTCAACCGGTTGGTCAATACGCTCTTTGGAAGACACAGACGCCGTTACCATTTGGCGTATATCTTCTGTGATGGGAACATCGGTGATTCCATTGAGGGCCCGATAAATTTCTTCCTCTAAATTCACAGAGGGAATTTCAGTTTCGGTTACATCGGTGTAAATGTCCTCGGTTTGATATGCAAAAGCGGTAGAGGTTAGGGAAAAAAGCAGGCAAAATGCAAGCAACCCAGAAAGCAATCTCTTTTTCATAATAAACTCTCCTTTTCATTAAGCATCTCGTCAATCATATACGGCAACCACAAAGTTGGCAGAGAACGCTTTCATCACCTCCAACTGTTCTCTCGTTTTGTGGCTCTATAAATTAGAACGAACAAGGAATGTCATTTTGGTGCACCAAATAAAAAAATTTTTCTGTAAGGCAAAAAATTCACGGTAAGATGCATTCTCCTATCGAGGATTGAATCTCACTGTGGGCTTGTTGACAAAGAGCCCAAATATTCAAGCGCACTGCGCTGAGGGCACAAAAAAAGACGCATCTCAGCGTCAAAACAGGCGTCGTATCATTCTCTTGAAGTTCAAGGCCACAGCGGAAAGGAGGCAGTGATCCTCTGCTGCCCCTAAGCCTCGTCGTAAGACGCGTGTCAGATTGTGGCACCACTTCTGGGTGGCAGAATATTATAATAATCTATAGCTGTATTATATGGCTGCAGATTAAGCACAAGGAAATATTTTTTGTAGCGTTTTAGCAAGCGGACTTGTCAACCCCAATTAGATACAGTATGATGGTCACAGGAATTTCCATAAACCGGCTTTCCGTAACACCCCCGCAATATAAAAAGAACAAGGACGGGTACGACTATGCTGATCTATCTTCAACTGATTGACGATCCGTCAGACAGAAGCAAATTTGAACGGCTCTATCTCCAGTATCGGAACTATATGTTTGTCATTGCCAACAATATCTTGAAAAATGAGTACGACGCCGAGGACGCCGTCCATCAGGCGTTTATTTCGATTGCTAAAAATATCCACAAAATTTCGGAATTAGACTGCACCAAAACAAAGTCATATATCGTTACTATTGTTGAGCACTGTGCTATTGACATCTACCGGGTGAAGAAACGAAAACTTATAGAGGAGCTTGACGAACAAGTGATAGGGATAGAGTTTGAGGCTCCACGTACCAGCGCCCTCGCTGATGCGATGGCGAAACTTCCAGCTCGATACCGGCACGTCATTCTGCTGAAGTATGATTCCGGCTATTCAAATCAAGAGATTGCAAAAATCTTGGGCCTTTCCTATGAAGGTGTACACAGTTTGGTTCAACGGGCTAAGAAAAAATTAGCGGAGTTATTGGAGGAGGAAGGGATCACTATATGATAAACCTGACGGATGATCTGCTGCGGGCCGCAGCGGCAGATGTGCGTACTGCCATGCTGGACGCGCTCCCGGCTCCGGAGGAGTGCAGCCATACCTTTTCTCCGCAGTTTGAGCGAAAGATGCAGAAGCTGATCCGCCAGCAGAAAGCGGGATATCGGTTACTGCGCCAAGCTGCCGCTGTGTTCTTTGCCTTGCTGATTGGCAGCAGTGTTTGGCTGATGGTGGATACCGAGGCCCGGGCCGCTTTCCTCCAGTGGGTACAGGAGGTATATGAAAACAGCATTGTCTATCGCTTCTTTGGCAATGCTCCAGCAGAACCGGAGCTTGCGAACTATCGGCCTACGTGGCTCCCGGAGGGGTATGTGGAAACCATGGTTATCGCTGAAGATTCCATATCACTGCTGGTAGAATACCGGAATGACGAGAATGATGTCATCTACTTCCATTGCTTTCCCATGAATGACTCTGTGGTGACATCAATTATT
>JAAWCE010000068.1 GCA_022793065.1 Lachnospiraceae bacterium | reverse complement strand
GTTGTCAAAAATCATGCTGACTTCGCTTTGCTCCATCTCCATAAAAATGCGGACGATTTCTCTGCGAATCTCCGGTGTGAACTCGCAGTTCTTCTTGCCCATATTTTTGCGGAGCGGGGATTTCATAGCAGTTGCGTCAATCAACTGGATTTTCCCCTTGCGGCACTCCCCCTTTCGGTTGGACAAAATCCAGATAAATGTCCCAATCCCTGTGTTGTAGAACATATTCTCAGGCAGTGCAATGATCGCTTCAACCAGGTCGTTCTCAATCATGTAACGGCGGGCGTTACTCTCTCCGCTGCCTGCGTCCCCGGTAAAAATGGACGATCCATTATGTACTTCGGCGATACGGCTGCCCAGTGGCGTATCCTTTTTCATCTTTGCCACGTTGTTCAACAGAAACAGCAGCTGGCCGTCACTCGTCCTCGGAATCATGGCAAGCTGCTCTCCGCCCTCCAGATAAGCGTTGAAGCGGGTGTCTAAAATTTCTTTTTTGCCACCCATCTTTTCCGCATCAACCTTCCAGCTTTTTCCGTAGGGAGGATTTGACAGCATGAAATCGAATTGCCTTGTGGCATTCCCATCCAGAGAAAGCGTAGAGCCATAGCTGATATGCTCCGCCTGGTCTCCATCGCCTTTGAGCAGCATATCCGCCTTGCAGATTGCATATGTTTCGGGGTTCACTTCTTGTCCAAACAGATGGATAGATACATTCTTTCCTTGCTGCTGGGCAAGCGTCAAGAGCCTGTCCTGTGCAACGGTAAGCATACCGCCTGTACCGCGGGCCCCGTCATAACAAGAATAGGTGGCATCTTTAATCTGAGCCGCAATCGGCATAAAGACAAGGTCTGCCATCAGTTCAACAACATCACGGGGTGTCCAGTGTTCCCCTGCTTCCTCGTTGTTGTCCTCATTGAATTTGCGAATCAGTTCCTCAAAAATCGTACCCATACCGTGATTGTCCAGTCCGGGGTGCTTCACGATAGTCTGGGCATCATCCTTATAGACCGGCTTTGGGGAGAGGTTGATATCCGGCGAGATAAATTTCTCAATCACCGCCCCCAGAATATCCGCCTCAATCATCGTGTCAATCTGGTTGCGGAACTTGAACTTCTCCAAGATTTCCTGTACATTGGGAGAAAAACCATCCAGATAAGCTTCAAAGTCAGCTTTCAGCGTCTGCTTCTTTGCGCGGCTGGTCAAATCACGCAGGCGGAACGGAGATGCATTACAGAATGCTTGTCCCGCAGTATTGCATAATGCCGGCCACTGGTTATCGATTTTGGCGGCATCAAGTTTCTTTTTCATGTCAAGAACGGCTTCTTTACTGTCCTCCAACATCGCATCCAGGCGGCGGATCACCGTCATAGGCAGAATAACATCACGATACTTGCCGCGTACATATACGTCACGCAGGCAGTCATCAGCGATTCCCCATATAAAACTCACGATTGCATTGTGAATCTGATTATCCATGTGTCTTTATTTCCTTCCTCTTTGAAATTGAATGTCGGTTCCACGAAACATATAATCTGTAAGGCTGGTTCAATCTTCATTTGCCATTTCCATGATATCACTGACATCACATTGAAGGGCGACACAGATTTTTTCGATTATTTCTGTATTCACATTTTCGTTCTTGCCAAGTTTGGTGACAGATGCCGCACTTATGCCTGCCAACTGTTGCAGGTCTTTTTTCTTCATATCTTTGTCAATCAGCAGCTTCCATAACTTTTTATAACTGATGGCCATACACGAACCTCCGTTTTCGGGGAGAATGTTAACTCGGTTTTATTATATCACGCCTAAATTCTAAACGCAAGATTTTCTCCTGCGATTGCAGGGAAAAAAGCTGCTTTCCCTTGAAATCCTTGCTTCTATCTGCTATAATGGAAAAATATAGAGTGATTATATACTTTTGGAAAAGGGGGAAGGAAATCATGATTTTTGTGAGTGGCGTTCATGGTGTAGGAAAATCGTATTTTTGCAATTTGGTCAAAGAATCCACAGGGATCGAAACCTACTCGGCCAGTACTTTGATTGCGGCCAAAAAGCAGTCGGAATTTTCGAAGGACAAGCTTATTCCGGATATAGATGACAATCAACAATTCCTTCTCATGGCTGTGAACGAACTCAAGACTTTTGGCAAGAATTTTATTTTGGACGGGCATTTTTGCCTGCTAAATACTTCTGGTGAAGTTCAGCGCATCTCTCACGATACTTTTACCATGCTCAAGCCAGATGCCATTGTGTTACTGACTGAAAAGCCGAAAATTATCGTGTCCCGGCGCAGAGAACGTGATAAAATTGATATTACCGTAGAGAGTGTTGAACAGTTCCAGGAAGAAGAGCGGCGCTATGCTAGTGAAGTTGCTAAAAATATTGGCGCAAAGCTCTTTATTTCTAAAGGCGCTGAAGACCTCATGCAAGCAATCGATTTTATAAAATCACTTTAAGGGGGGCTGATTATGGCAGGTAAGTTTGAACGTAAACGCTTTTCCGAAATTGATCTCAATGATTCCTTTTTCGATTCTTTGAAAGCTGATTACCCTGGCACTTCATCAAGTACTGGTTTTGTACAGTGGTTCACAAAAAAAGCTGCTGAGGGGAAGAGAGCCTTGGTATTTGAAGATGATCAAGGTGTAGGAGCGTTTGTAAACCTAAAGCCAGGTGAAACCGAAGAAATCAAGTTGGCGGATGGCAGTGTGTTACCGAAGATTGCGCGTCTTAAAATCACAACGATTAAAATTGATGAGCGTTATCGTAATCAAAGGATTGGCGAAGGTGCGCTGGGGCTAACTTTGTGGCAATGGCGAGATTTAGGCATCAATGAGATTTACGTTACTGTTTTTGATAAACACGCCAGCTTGATATTCCTCCTTGAAAAATACGGCTTTGTTCATGTTGGCAACAATTTGAATGGTGAGCGAGTATATATTAAAGACCGAAGAAATCTCGATTTCAGTGACCCCTGCAAATCATTCCCTTTCCTTAGCAGTCGGATTCAATGTGTTGGATGCCTTGCCATTGATATGGAATATCACGACACCATGTTCGCTTCTTCTGACCTTGCTAATACCTTGCAGGAGCGCGTTGACATCAGCGTGGCAAATGGGCTAAAAAAGGTGTACATAGGCAAGCCCTATAGTCTGGCCTTCAGTGTTGGAGAGCCTGTCTTGGTATACAGAAAATATACTGGGGCAAATGGCCGTCCAGGGTATAAATCTGTTATCACTACTTATTGTGTTGCAACACGAATTGAGAAAATAAAGATAAACGGACGAGCCCAATATTCCTACGACCAGTTCTTACACATGGTCGGTAACAAATCAGTCTATAATGAAAACGAATTGAAAGAGAAATATGATACGTGGGCATCTCTAACGCTGATTGAGTTATTGTATTATGGCTATTTTGGTGCAGGGAATAATGTAAATTGGATGTGGCTGAAAGATAATGGTTGTTGGTCTGGAACCCATCCCATGAATTTCCGTTATACAAGGGATCAGTTTGAGAAAATTCTGCGGGAGGGCAATGTAGATGTCGGCAATGTTATTATCAATTAAACCTAAGTATGCAAAGGTGATACTTGAGGGGAAAAAGCAATACGAATTCCGAAAAAGCAGACCGAAAGATGGTGTAGATCGAATTATTTTTTACGCTTCGTCACCACAGAAGGAAGTGGTCGGAGAAGCGACTATTGATGAAATACTGGAAGGGACGCCAAAAGAGATTTGGGAGATAGCAAAAACTGCTGCTGGCATCACAAAGAAGTTCTATTTTTCCTACTATGCTGGAAAAGATAAGGCCATTGCATATAAGCTAAAAGATGTCGTGATTTATGAAAAACCCAAGGCTCTGTCTGATTACGGTATTCACCAAGCCCCACAATCATTTGTATATCTATAACAATCATTTATTGTGTTACGAAACCGGACGTGTTAATTTTTAATGAAGCAGTATATTTTAATGCCCTCGTACTTCTGCGCTAAAAGCGAATCAAAAGTACGGGGGCATTAATTTTTGTGTTTTGGGGAAGAAAATATCCTTGACAAATCCCATCTTGGTTTACAATGCTGTTGCTTTCGCCTTCCCGTCCGTCATCTTGGCTTAATCTACAATACAATGCAGTAAATTCTTCCTGCTGTCTTTTCATAAAGCTCTCCTTCCCAACAGCAGACACGGTATTGTGAAGCGTAGGTACAGTGTACCACATCTGCCCTTAAACTTCAACGCTTTAAAGCGGTAATTCTTCCGCTGCCTGTTATTCCCCGTCATCATCACCCCAATTCTCATCATAAAATCCATATCCCTGTACGCCACGCCGAAAAATATCCGTAAGCATTACAAGTAAGTCCCTCCCGTCTTTTCGGAAATGGGCGTTGACGGTGAATTCCGTGCCGCCGATTTTCTCGGTGAAACTCATCGGCTCTGGGATGCGGACAAGGGGCGTGACGTTCTGGACAGGCGGCAGAGGGGGATATATCTTATCGGGATTTACCATAGGGGCGTCCTTGTATTCCTCCATAATCTCCTGTATTTCTTTCTCGGACAGTCTGCTCATCGCAATAATTCCTCCCTCCTGCGGTCTGTTTTAATTGGCTGTTTCTGCCGATTTAACCACTGATTTTCAATCGTGTCGTGGATTTGGTTTAAGCAGCCGTCAATGTGTGCGGAGCGTTTCTCAATCCCGTCCGCATATTTCAGCCGCTTTCTAAGCTCCGTTATCCGCTCTGTCACGCCCTGTTTTTCGGCTCGGAGTGTTTCTTTTTCGGCTGGTGTGGCACGGCGTACCTTGTTCCGCAAATGCTGGCGGTAGTCAATCAGTTTATTCATTTCGGTCTGGTTTTTCTCCCTGTCGGCGTGTAAATCGGAG
>JAAWCE010000004.1 GCA_022793065.1 Lachnospiraceae bacterium | reverse complement strand
TTTGGTATTGATTTCTCAGCCGCTGTTTCTGCCAGTAGTGTTTGAGGGCGCTTTTCGCAAGCTCCGGGTGCTCCTGGGCGGCGGTGTGGAAATGATAGTCCGCCTTGGCCTTGATAAACTTCGCCTCGGCCCGGCTCACCGCTTTTGCCGGGTGCTCCCGGATTTTGCGCTTTACAAACCGGGAGCCATACCGCAGGCCGGACTCGCCCACAAGCTCGGAGCGGTGGGCCCCTTCGGTTCCCACATTTTCCTGCTCCACCTCAAAAATCTTGCCATGCACAAAGCTGTGGACGGAGCCCCCGGCCACACGGCCCGCCCGTTTCACCGGGCCGGGCTTTTTGGGCGGTTTCTGTTTTGCCAGCTTTTCCCTGGCGGCCCCCAGCTTTTCCCCTTGTTTTTCCATGCGGAGCTTGCTGGCGGCGGCCTGTTCCTGCTGGCTTTTCTGTCTGAATTTGGACTTGGGAGACTTCGGGACACTTTGTCCCGAAGTTCCCTCAGCTGTTGCCCCGGCCTGCTTTTCAGAGCCAGCCCCAAAAGCAGAGCCGCCCGGATCGGCGGCCCCGCCCCCGGGGTCAGTGCGGCCTGTCTGCGCCCAGGGCTCCGGGCGTGGTTTACTCGGTTTTCGTTTCATTTTTCATATCCTCCGGGCGGGTGGTCAGCAGGTTGTAGATCTCCCCCTTGGGGAAACGGTCAACAAACGGGATGGTCACATTCCCATAAAACAGCAGGCCCTCGCCGGAATTAGAGTGGGTGATGTAGGAAAGCTGGTGCTCGGAAATGCCAAGCTGTTTTGCCAGTATCGCCCGGTCGCTCTGGGCCTGTGACAGCAGGATCATAAAGTCGGTGTTGTCTAAAATGTTCTCAATCTCCCGGCTTGCCAAAAGGTCGAAGGGTAGGGCAAAGGCGCCTTGTTGCAGGTGCAACAGGTTTCCTACACCCTCCCTCGGAACCGGACTTACTCCTCTCAAAGTATCCGGCTCCCCATTAATAATTAACATATTGATTAGTGTTTGTGTATTCTTTCATGGCACTTGCTACAAACAACAAGTGTTTTTCTCCGTTTCTTTTTCATTACGGTTTCCCAGTCAGAATTACCCAGCTCGTTTAGATTTCGTATTGCATGAACCTCATATAAATTAGCTTCTTTGCATCCACATAATTCACAAACTCTGGCATTAAGTCGTTGTCTGATAGTAGTTTTCCAATTAAATTTCTTTCTTTGACAGATAATGTCATTTGTTTTGCCACGTTTACAGTCAGCAATTTTAACAGGACGTATCCGTTTTGTCCCTGATTTTGTTTCATAGGGTACAGACCACGTTTTCCCATCTCTATACTGACGAATGATTTTGCGGATACTGCTTTTATGCTTGTTGGCAATCGTTTTTAAACAACTATACTCCATAAGATAACAGAAATAATCTAGTGTATGATAATCACAAGCTAGATTATAGTAGTTGCATAATCCTCTTGCTTCGGCATTATACTGTTCCACAATTTCATAGTCTGCAAGGTTGAGAAGATTAGCTCTGTGTATCGGCTGAAACTCTCCATTTTCTTTTTGTCGAATGACTTTCTTTGTAAACATGGATTTTTCAATCTTTTCTATATGAGGAATGGAAAGGGCAACTTTCATGTTCAGTGTACGAGATTTCCTCCATGTTCCGCTCTTCATTCTGTGACCTCTCACTTCCTGATTTCTACGAACACAAATATCATATCCAATAAAACGGATTTTTTTGGAACTGTGTGTTATTAATGTCTTTTCTTCACTTAAAGTTAATTTTAACTCTGTGCTTAGAAATTCAGCAATTTCTGCCTTTAATTCCTCACATTCCGCTTTTGTACCACACACCCCTGCCAGCCAATCATCCGCATAGCGGACAAAAGTAAATTTCTTGTTGTCAACAGGTTTACAGGGCAGATTTCTCATGATTTTCTTTTGCGCTTTTAGTTGATTAATTAGTTCTTTTCTTTCCACTTTGTCAGCGGTATGGTCAATCCAATAGGACAGCCTTTTTATTTCTTTACTTGCTGCATGATATTCCGGTGTCTGAAATGCAGACCTCGGTTTATCAAAACGTTCTGCGATTTCTCGAAACTTCTTGTCCAGTTCATTCAGATAAATATTTGCAAGTATTGGAGAACAAATACCACCTTGTGGAGAACCACTGTAAGTAGCATGATATTTCCAATTCTCAATATATCCAGCTTTCAAAAACTGGCGAATAATGTTTAGAAAACGGCTGTCTTTGATTTTACTGCTCAAAATATCAATCAGTTTTTCGTGATTGATATTGTCAAAACAACCTTGAATATCACCCTCTATAAACCAGACTACACCTGTGAAATCAGAAGAAATCTGACGAAGTGCAGTGTGACAACTTTTACTCGGTCTGAAACCGTGAGAATGATTGTCAAAGATAGGTTCATAAATCGCTTCTAAAATCATTCTGACAACTTCTTGCAGAAGTTTGTCACGAAAAGATGGAATACCTAAAGGACGAAGCTTTCCGTTTTTCTTTGGAATATATTCTCGTCTTACAGGTTTCGCCTTATAAGTTCCATTTTTTAATGATTGGATTAACTCTTTTACATAAAAATCACTAAAACCATCTGCGGTATCGTTATCAATACCCTGTGTTGTTGCACCTTTATTTGCATAAAGTTTTTGATAAGCAGCGTAATAAATATCTTCACGCAGCAAATATCTGTAAAGTCTTGTGAATACGCCATCTTTGTGTTTGCTGGAACACTTTTCAATACGCTCTAAAATTTCAGATGTTGGTTTCATTGAGGTTTCTCCTCCCTTTCATTCTTACATTTTAGATGTTACTAACTGGCTCCCTTCGCCATGTAAGGGGCATTATCCCTCTCGGACTACTATGGAGCCTCCGTTACCATATCTGGCAAATCAGCCAGACTTAGGCAATCCCCAGTTAACATTGTGCATAGGTAAATGAAGATTGTCGGATATGCTTTCGGTTCGTTATGACGTGTTCTCACGCCTGTTTCATAACGTGTTGGCAGTTGTCCCGCCGTGAAAGATGACGTGACAGCGTTATGACATGGGTTTCAGGATTTTTCCCACACCTGCAAAAAACAGGAACTGGAACCTCACATTCGATAAACCCAATCTTATCCTTATATCTTCTTCTCATAGAGAAACAGTCGCACATAAATCCTTCAGTGACTATTCCCTTTTCTGCCATGCGATTTTCCTGTAAAGGATTTCTCCTTAGTCGGTGAGGCAAGATTGTTTCGCACACTGCCGTGTGCGGTAGTACCTTAAACTACTTTGCACAATGCCCTATCTGGGCGCACTTTCACATTCTGCGTAAGTGCGCTGGGCACACAGCCTTTCTTTCTCAGCATTTTCCAGACGGCCACAAAGTAGCTGGCGGTCAGCGGGTCACGGAGCAGGACATGGAACTCGTCAAAGTAGCACCAGGTCGCCACGCCCTCCCGGAAATTGGTA
>JAAWCE010000030.1 GCA_022793065.1 Lachnospiraceae bacterium | reverse complement strand
CAGCGAAAGCCCCAAAAAAGGAAGGAAAAGGGTATGAGTATCCGAAGATTGGACACATGGTGGGACTGGAGGGAAAGATACAGGGAGAGAGAAAGAAACTGCTTGCCATGGCAGGATTTTAAAAAGTGAAACCGAGAGTATAATTTGTGCATTACAATATCAGAAAAATCTGTAGGAAAAAAGTTGCCAACGTTTACTTGACAGTAACACAGCAGAATATGATATAATCGCAGATTGTAAAATAGTAGTTATTTTGTTATAATGTGTTAAAGTTTTGAATGTTGCCTTGTATAGATAGGTATGGAAAAGGCCAGAAACGAGACGGAGGAAGATAGGGTGAAACGGATGCCTCAAAGAAAAGCGATTTATATGATGTTGGTGGCAGTTATGATAGTGTTTACCGCCTGTGGAACAGAGGAGGATGTGGATGATGCCGGCACAGCCATAGAGCAAAGCAGTTTTTCGGCGCAGCGGGGCCAGGAACTGCCGGATAATGAAACATCGAATAAAGAAAGATTGGATAGTGAAAAATTGGATAGCGAAACACAAGAGAATGAAATAGAAGAGAATAAAATAGAACAAAATGAAATAGAAGATAAAGAAATATCGGATAAACAAACAGAAAATAATGAAACAGAATTGTATGTGGGTACATATTATGATTTTGATGTGAATGAGCCTATGCTTCAAATCAGCAAAGAGGATGACGGAACTTATAAAATTCAAATCGGAATCTTCAGATTAGTTCAATTGGATGATTGTGTGGGCAAGAGGGGGGATGACGGAATTGAGTTTACAGGAACAACCCCCAATGGCAAGGAGATTCAGGGGAGTATCACATTGGAAGAGGATGTTGCCACAGTGACTTTCCTGAGTCCGGAGTGGAGTGAATATTCATCGGAAAAGGAGTATCAATATCGTAAGACATCAGATCTCTCCGATAGATAAAAAATGAGTGTCATTGACCACAGGGAGGATGGGTATGGCGGTTACATATACACCGGAACAACAGAGAGCCATTGATTTACATGGTTGTAATATCCTGGTATCGGCAGCGGCGGGAAGCGGAAAAACGGCGGTTTTGGCGGAACGAATCATCCGAAGGGTCTGTGACGAAGAACACCCTGTGGACATCGACCGTCTGTTGGTGGTGACTTTTACAAATGCGGCGGCGGCGGAAATGCGTGAGAGAATTGCCGCAGGTATTTCCAGACGATTGACAGAAAATCAAGAATCCGCACATATTCAGAAGCAGGCAACCTTGTTGCACAATGCGCAGATTACAACCATTGACAGTTTTTGTCTGTTTTTGCTGCGGAATCATTTTAACGAAATTGGGTTGGACCCGGCTTTTCGGATTGCCGACGAAGGGGAAGTAAAATTGATGCAGCAGGAGGTTTTAAAGGAGTTATTTGAAGATTCTTATGCTTCCGGCAGCGAGGAATTTCGTTATTGTGTGGAATATTTTTGTCCTGGCGGAAAGGAAAGCGTATTGGAGCAGCATATTTTGAATTTATCCAGATATGCGGCCAGTTTTCCATGGCCGGACAGGTGGCTGGAAGAGCGGAAACAGGATTATGCGGCCCAGACCGTGGAAGAAATGTGTAAAAGTAACTATGCCTCTTATCTGCAAGCGTATTTACGCAACATGATTGAGGGGTGTGTGGAAAAGCTTGACAGAATAAAAGGACTTTGTGAAGCGCCGGATGGTCCGTATATGTATGGGGCGTTGGTGGATGAAGAGTTGGACCAGTTGTTGGGGTTGATGGCATGTGCTTCCCTGGAAGAATATGGGGTAAAGCTGTCAGGGATTACATTTGGGCGGCTGCCGTCTAAAAAGGATGAAAGTGTGTCGGCGGCGAAACGGGAACTGGCGAAGGCGCTGCGGGCGGAGGTAAAGGATACTTTACAGAAGTTGGAAGAGCGTTTTTTTGTCACGCCATTGTCGTTGGCGGCCAGGCAGGGGGCGGCATGTAAAAAACCTGTAGCTACATTGATTGATTTGGCCCTTGATTTTCAGAAGCGAATGAGGGAGAAAAAGCAGGAGAAGAAGGTAATTGATTTTTCCGATATGGAGCACTATGCGCTGGATATTTTGCTGAAAACCAAAGAGGCGGAAGGCAGCGGGGAAGATTTTAATGAGAAGCAATCCGAGACGGCATGGGAGCAGGAGGTGTTTCCAAGCGCCGTGGCGATGGAATATAGAGAACATTTTGAGGAAATCCTGATAGATGAGTACCAGGACAGTAATATTGTGCAGGAGTATCTGCTGAAATCTGTTTCAGGGGAAGAGGATGGTCATTTTAATCGTTTCATGGTGGGGGATGTAAAACAAAGCATTTACAAGTTCCGTCTGGCCAGACCGGAAATTTTCCTTGAGAAGTATAACGGTTATAAGGCGGCAGAATACATTCAGGGGGGTGGAACATCAAAAAAAGCGGAAGACCGGGAAATGGATGAAGATTGCAAATCAGACATGGGAGTGTGCCAGAGAATTGATTTGTCTAAGAACTTCCGCAGCCGTACCAATGTGGTAGAGGCTGTCAATGAGGTGTTTGCCAGGCTGATGAGTGAAACGGTGGGCAAAATCCCCTATGATGCAAGGGCTGCGCTTTATCCCGGTGCGGAGTATCCGGAGTGTGAGGGATGCGAATGTGAATTTTTATTGGTGGAAAAGCCGGATAAGGAAGGGGAGATTGGAGATAAAGAGGCGGAAGCCCTGGCAATTGCCCGTAAAATCAAAGAATTATGCGGAAATTTTCGGGTTTTGGATAAGGAGAGTGGAAGCCTGCGGCCCGCCAGATACAGTGATATGGTCATATTGCTGCGAACCAACAGCGGTTGGGATGAGGAATTTAAGGCGGTGCTGGAGAAAGAGGGGATTCCGGTATATATTACTTCTAAGACGGGGTATTTCGCGGCGGCGGAAGTGCAGGAGCTTTTGCAGTTTTTGCGCGTGCTGGATAATCCCAGTCAGGATATTCCTTTGTTTGGGGTAATGAAGTCCATGTTTGGAGGGTTTTCCGAGGAAGAAATTGCACGGATTCGCAGTTTTGCCAAAGGATGCAATTTATATGAGGCATTAAAGGCGTTTGCGGAGGAAGAGGGAAGTTTGCCGAAGCTGCAGGAGAAGGCGGTTTCATTTCTGCGAATGATTGGAGCATATCGGGATTGTACCGTATATCTTCCAATTCGGGAGCTGCTGACAAAATTGGTTGAGGACTTTGGATATCTTGATTATGTGACGGCCCTTCCCGCAGGCGGCAAACGCCGGGCAAATGTGGAAATGCTATTTACCAAAGCTTCTGATTTTGAGAAGACAAGCTATTTTGGCCTGTTTCATTTTATACGCTATATGGAACAATTGGAAAAATATGATGTGGATTACGGTGAGGCGGGACTTTTAGATGAAAATGCGGACGTGGTGCGCATTATGAGCATTCATAAGAGTAAAGGATTGGAATTTCCCGTTACTTTTGTAGCCGGGCTCCACAAACGCTTTAATATGCAGGATGTGAATCATTCTTTGATATTGGATATGGATTTGGGACTGGGGACAGATTATGTTGATCCGGAAAAGCGTATACGCAACAAAACGCTCAGGCGCATGGCGCTTTCCAGCAAACTGCGGGAAGACAGTCTTTCGGAGGAACTTCGTGTACTCTATGTGGCAATGACCCGCGCCAGAGAAAAGCTGATTCTCACGGGTGTGCTGGAAAAAGCGGCTGAGCGTTGGGAACAGTACGGTCAGTTGTATCAGTCAGGGACTGGGAGGCTGACATATCTGGAATTTATGGAAGCGGGCAGTTATATGGATTTTCTGCTGCCCATACTGCCAGGTACCCATATCAGGGTGTCTATTGTGGAGCAAACGGACAGCATGAAGGGGGAGATAGACGAACAGATGCAGCTTTTGCATAAACGAGAGGCATTGCAGTGGGCAGGAAAAGCAGAGGGGGAACAGGACGCAGAAACCAGAGAGATATATGGGCGCCTGACCAAAAGGCTGAATGTGGTTTATCCCTATGCCGCGCTGGCGGAGCTTTATACCAAAACTACCGTTTCCGAATTAAAGATTGCCGCAATGGCGGATAAGGATGAAGCTGCTTTCCATACTTTTGAGGAAAAAGAAATTCAGCCCTATATTCCCATGTTTCGCAGGGAAGAGGAAAAGGTCAGCGGGGCTGTGCGAGGAAATTCGTATCACAGGGTAATGGAACTTTTGGATTTTGAAGCATTGATGGAATTGCCTCCGGAGGGGCTTTCGGCCGGCGTGCATACCTTTTTGCAGGGGGAAGTGGAAAGCAGACGGCTGAAAGAAGAGTATTATCAGGCTGTCAGGGAGAAGCGGATTGTAAAATTTCTGCAATCTCAACTGGCAGAGCGTATGGGGCAGGCGCAGAAGAGAGGGGAATTATATCGAGAGCAGCCTTTTGTGCTGGGGATTGAGGCCCAAAGGCTGAAAGATGAGTTCCCAGAAGAGGAAACAGTCTTGATTCAGGGAATTATAGATGTGTTTTTTGTGGAAGAGGATGGGTTGGTACTATTGGATTATAAGACGGATTCCGTGTCATCCATGGCAGAATTATGGAACAGGTACGAGACACAGATGGACTATTATCAGGAGGCAATTCAGAAGCTGATGGGGATGCCTGTAAAGGAAAGCATCCTGTATTCCTTCCATTTGGAAACCTATGGAGCAAAAAGGGGGCAGTAAGCGGGGCTTTTTGCTCCATAGGGGCAAGGAATCAATGGGATTCCAGAGCAAGCTGTTTGATTCTGGCGAAGGCATTTTTCACATAAGGGATGGAAATAATAATGAAGGTAATGGCGGTCTCCGTAAAGATATAGATTCCATTGTATGTAAAACTATAGGGAAACGGATGCCAGCCATCCCAGGCGTACTCTTTGAAGAAAATCCAGCCGGACAGGGATGAGAAAATCCATCGACCAACAATACCCGTCAAAAGACCCTTTTGAAGACCGTTTTTGGCATTGGAAAACAGACCTGATAAGCCCAATGTGCCGAAAGCCAAGGGGTAATCCATCAAGAGTTGTACGGGATGAATGATGAAAGGGTCAATGACCAACTGCAGGATTCCATGTGCAATACCCGTCATCAATCCGGCTTTTGGACCGAACCAGTAGCCCGGCAGACAGATCATCAGCATGGACAACAATGTGACCGAACCTCCAAAGGGAAATTCAAACAGTTTGATTTTTGAGAGTACTGTGCCTAAGGCGATGGAAATGGCGCAGAAAGCAAGCTGCTTTGCCGTCAGCTTCCCACGTTTTCCGGCGGGAGCGGCTTTTTTTCCGGCAAAGAAAACGGCTGTGCCTAGAAAGGCAAGAAATACAAGGACAAGCAGGATATTGCCCAGGGTGGTAGGGACATAGATGACGTCTTCTCCGTCTGTAATTACATTGTACAACATAAAAAAATCCTCCTTCATTTGGCGAGGAGGAACAACATCAGCAGCTATAAGGAAATCGGTGGATTTTAATATCCGGCCTGATTCTCCTGATAACTGTTTTGCTTCCTTCCGCCGGTATTATCCGGTTCAAGTAGTGAGGGTTAGAAGCGGTGCGGATTGCGCCGTTTCAATCTCAGCGATGTGCTCCCCTAGCGGTTATTTTGTCAATGCTTAATATAAGGGATATTTTTTGGGATGTCAAGACTTTTGTGGTTTGATATGGAAAGGAGAAAGAGTGGAATGAGCGACGGCAGGGATGAAATCAATGAATAACAATCAGTTGGCCATAGGCATATTGGCTCATGTGGATGCGGGAAAGACCACCCTTGCGGAAGGTCTTTTATATACCAGTGGAAGGATAAGGAAGCCCGGCCGGGTGGACCATGGGGATGCGTTTCTGGATACTTTTGCCCAGGAAAGGGAGAGGGGAATTACCATTTTCTCCAAGCAGGCGCAGATTTCCTGGGAGGGAATGGAAATCACGCTGTTGGATACGCCGGGGCATGTGGATTTCTCCGCAGAGATGGAGCGCACATTGCAGGTTTTGGATTATGCGCTTTTGGTGGTCAGCGGAACCGATGGGGTGCAGGGGCATACCCGGACTTTATGGCGTCTGTTAAAGCAGTATGGAATTCCGGTATTTCTCTTTGTGAACAAAATGGACCAACCGGACACAGAAAAAGGAAAGCTGCTGAAAGAATTGCAGGAAAAGCTGGACGGGGGCTGTCTGGAACTGGGATTGGATGCGGAGAGGAAGGATGAGGCATTTCTGGAGGAACTGGCTCTGTGTGAAGAAGGGTTGATGGAGGAATATTTGGAGACGGGCCATATCACTTCGGATACATTGGTTAGCGCCATAGCAGGAAGGCATGTATTTCCCTGTTACTTTGGCTCCGCACTGCATTTAGACGGCGTGGAAGAACTATTGAAGGGAATCAGGAAATATGCTGTCTGTCCCGCGTACCCGGAACAATTTGGAGCCAGGGTTTTTAAGATTTCCAGAGATGAAGCCGGAACCCGGCTGACCCATCTGAAGGTTACAGGGGGCGTATTGCAGGTGAAAATGCCTGTGGGCAATGCGAAGAGTGCTGCTTTAGGGGAAAAAGTGTGGGAGGAAAAGGTAGAACAGATAAGAATCTATGGAGGGCTTCCCGGCAATGGAACGCAGAAGGAAGGAAAAGGAATCCAAAAGGCAGCCGGAGGGGCAAAGTACGGCTGTGTGGAGCAGGTGAAAGCCGGGGGAATCTGTGCCGTGGCGGGACTGAATGTTACTTATGCCGGTCAGGGGTTAGGTTGGGAGCAAAAGAGTGAACTTCCAATTCTGGCGCCCGTATTGACCTATGCTTTGCTGCTTCCTGAGGGAGCGGATGGGGTAAAGGTATTGGGACAGCTTCGTAAGCTGGAAGAAGAGGAACCCCAACTACATGTGGTATGGCGGGAAGATGCTTCCATTCATGTACAGGTCATGGGAGAAGTACAGATGGAGGTGTTGAAAAGGCAGATAGCGGAACGGTTTGGGCTGGAAGTGGGCTTTGGAGACGGGCATATCATTTATCAGGAAACCATAACAGAGGCGGTGGTGGGAATCGGACATTACGAGCCGCTGCGCCATTATGCGGAAGTTCACTTGCTTTTGGAACCGGGAGAGGCGGGCAGCGGTCTGCAGTTTGCAAGCGCTTGCAGTGAGGATGTGCTTGACAGGAATTGGCAGAGGCTGGTTCTGACTCATTTGGAAGAGAAGGTTCATGTGGGAGTACTTACCGGCGCCCCTTTGACGGATATGAAGATTACGCTGCTTACAGGGCGGGCGCATAAGAAACATACCGAAGGAGGGGATTTTCGACAGGCTACTTACCGTGCAGTCAGGCAAGGGCTTATGGGGAGCAAATCTGTGCTGTTGGAACCGATTTTTTCTTTTTCCATGGAAGTGCCGGCAGAGCAGATTGGTCGGGCAATGTCAGATATTCAAAGAATGAAGGGCAGTTTTGAACCTCCTGTCACTCAGGGGGAATATGCTGTGCTTACAGGCAGTGTGCCGGTGGCGGAACTGAAAGATTACCAACGGGAACTGACTGCTTATACCAAAGGGCTTGGCCGGCTTTCCTGTATTTTAAAGGGGTATGAACCCTGCCACAACATGGAAGAGGTTATGGAACGGACAGGCTATGAACCTGACAGGGATTTGGACAATCCTTCTTCCTCCATTTTTTGTGCCCACGGAGCCGGTTTCCCGGTAACATGGGATCAAGTGGCGGAATATGCCCATTTGGAAAATGAGTGGCGTCCGGAATCTGAAGAAGCAGAGGAACTTGCTGCAGCGGGCATCTCTCCAATTTCTCAAAAAAATCCAGAGGGAGAGAAAAGAACGAATTATATTACTTTGGATGAAATTGATGAGATTTTTCGGCGCACATATGGGAAAAGTACGCAGGATTATGCGCCGTTTCGCTATTCCCGTGAGAGTGGAAAAGGTGATTTGGAAGCGAGGACACAGTCGGCTTCCCTGAACAGTTATTTTGAGAAAGCTTCCCATGGAGAAAATGGCAGGATGTCCCAAAGGGGCGGCGGTGTAAGTGCCAAAGGCCGGGACGGAAGGGAAGAATATCTGTTGGTGGATGGTTACAACATTATCTTTGCATGGGAGGAATTAAGCAGTCTGGCCAAAACCAATATAGACAGCGCCAGAGATAAGCTTATGGACATTTGCTCTAATTATCAGGGATTTGTGGGCGGAACGCTGATTCTTGTATTTGACGCCTATAAGGTGAAGGGGAACCCTGGCACCGTATTGAAATATTATAATATTTATGTGGTGTATACCAAAGAAGCGGAAACTGCGGACCAATATATAGAGAAGGCCGTACACAAAATGGGAAAGAAATATCAGGTTACAGTGGCCACATCCGATGCCTTAGAACAGATGATTATATGGGGGGCGGGCGCTATACGTCTTTCTGCCAGGGGATTTCGTGAGGCGGTGGATGCCGCAGCCAGGCAAATACGAGATTTATATCCAAATCATGCCCAAACGTTAAATTTTATTCGGATGCCTGAGTAAAGCATGCAGCGCCGGCAGGCATAAATTGCCGGGAAGTACATGATACGCCGTCTAATAGAGAACAAAGATAAGATTGCGTTTCATGCTTCTTTGTGATAAAATACAAACTACTTGTACAAACTTTGGATGAGGGCGGTTACAGCCGGACGCAGGACCGTTCATATCATAGATGAGAAAGGAAACCGCAAAGGATTGCGGGAAGGCTTCAAATGTTAAATTCTATTGTTTCTGAGAATGTGAATTCTCTGCTGTCTCTGGGAGGAATTCTGTTTGCTTTTATTGTTACCATTGTTGCCACGGGAAAACTGGGAAAGTATCTGCCTAAGGATGCCGGAAGGGAATTTGCCCATAATGGCAAGCTTTCGGCGGGAAAACCCAGGGGGGCGGGGATTATCTTTGTGCTGGCTTTTGCAGCGGCGGCGGTTTTGTTTGTACCTGTGAAGGCGGAGGGGCTGATTTATGTGATTTTAACCGTTGTCTCCATGGTGACAGGCTTTTTGGACGACGCTTCCGAGAAGCCCTGGGGAGAGTTTAAAAAAGGCTTTCTGGACCTCTGTGTGGCGGTATTGGTTGCGCAAACTTATTTGAAATATAATCCCAATGTCATAAAGCTGGCGTTGTTTCAAATGGAATTTGAGATTCCCAAATTACTGTTTGCTGTTATGATTGTGATTTTGGTGTGGGTGTCGGTGAATGTAACCAACTGTTCCGACGGTGTGGATGGGCTGTCTGGGACCTTGACAATTATCACGCTGGTATCCATTTATACGCTGTATCGTGTTCTGGGAACCGGAGCGGATTTTGCATTTCCTGTCTTACTCTTTGTAATGTGTATTCTGGGGTATCTATGGCATAATGCCACACCGAGCTTTTTGCTTATGGGAGACGCGGGTTCTAGGGCCATGGGGCTTTTCATCAGTATCGCCATATTGAAGACAGGAAGTCCTTTGCTGTATATTCCTGTGGCATTGGTATTGATTTTGGACGGGGGATTGGGGTTGATTAAATTAACTTTAATTCGTTTGTTTAAAATCCGTATTATGACCAATATTACGCTGCCTTTTCATGACCATGTGCGAAAAAAATGGGGATGGTCTAATACGCAGACGGTATTTCGGTTTGCTATTGTGCAGATTGTCCTATCCATGGCGGCAGTGTATGGGATACGATAGAGTTGTGGTGCAGCGACCGGAACAAGTTCCAACAAGTGGGAACTGGAATAAATAGTCTCAGAACGAAGGCTCCCCAATAGGGAAGCCGAAGTGAAGAGACGGAACTGGAATAGAAATAAATAGTCTCGGAGTGAAAGCGCCGGGACGGAACTGGAATAAGTGATAACAATGTATGATGAATTGACTCCAAGTGATATAAAGAAGATGGAAGAAGAAATTGAGCATCGAAAGCTGGTTGTGCGCAAGCAGGCTTTGGAAGATGTAAAGGAAGCAAGGGCTCATGGGGATTTGAGTGAGAACTTTGAGTATTATGCGGCGAAAAAGTTTAAGAATCAAAATGAAAGCCGTATCCGGTATCTGGAGAGGATGATTCGTACCGCAAAGGTGATTTCCGAAGAGTCTGCCGAAGATGAAGTGGGGATTAACAATACGGTGACAGTGGAATTTGAGGATGATGGCACGGTGGAAAGTTATAAAATCGTTACCACGGTGCGGGGGAATTCTCTGGCGAATCTGATCAGCAATGAAAGTCCTCTGGGGAAGGCGTTGTTGGGCAAAAAAGTGGGGGAATCGGCCCATGTGCAGGTAAACGATACCATAGGTTATGATGTGAAGATTATAAAAATTGAGAATACGGTTGATGACGGCAGCGATAAGATTAGGAGTTTTTAGATGAAAAAGTATCTCTTATTTGATTTGGATGGGACGTTGACGGACCCTAAAATTGGAATTTGTACTTGTGTGCAGTATGCGTTGGCTTCCTTCGGAATTGAAGAGCCGGATTTGGACAAACTGGAGCCATTTATCGGCCCGCCGTTGCGGGACAGCTTTAAAGAATTTTATCATATGGACGAAGAACAGGCGGAGAAAGCGGTGGAGAAATTCAGAGAGCGCTTTCGGGACAAGGGCAAGTTCGAGAACCAGTTGTATAAAGGGATTGAAAGAATGTTGCGCAACCTGAATACAAGAGGGATGACGCTGGCAGTGGCCTCCAGCAAAGCGACCGTATTTGTCAGGGAGATTTTGGAACATTTTAAGATAGCGAAATACTTCAAAGTGGTGGTGGGGAGCGAATTGGACGGCACTCGCGGCACCAAAGAAGAGGTGGTGCGGGAGGCATTGCGGCAATTGTTCGGCGACAGACCCATAGAACGGGATAAAGTCTATATGATTGGGGACCGCTATTTTGACGTGGAAGGCGCCCGTGCGGTTCAGGTGGAAAGTGTAGGGGTTACATACGGCTATGGCAGTATGGAAGAATTAAAGGCGGCGAAAGCAGATTATATTGTACGTTCAGTGGAAGAACTAGAGCGTTTTTTGTTAAGAGAGGTGGATGAAAAGGGAAAAAAAGCAGGGTTTCGCAGAATATGGCAGATTGCACAGCCCTTTTTAATATTTTATCTGGTAAAGGGCGCTTTGGAAGGATTGTTGGGAGTTCTGTTAGTGTTGGCGGGAAATACATTGCCGGGCGCTTCGTTCTGGTTTAAGCTGGATGAAGGAGGAATGTTTACCAATTTTTCTGGCAATGGTTATACTGTAATATCCGCACTGGGATTTATTGGAGGCGGGGCGGCGATTTTCGGTACTGCCAAGAGGGCCATTAGGGACAGAAGACAGGCGAGCAAATTATTGCATTTGAAAAAGGAACCCAAAAGAAGTTATATTCTTTTGGCAATGGCCACGGTGGGAGCTGCACTGGGGCTGAATATTTTGTTTGCCTTTCTGGGAATGATGCAGGAATCGGATGCGTATCAACAGGTAGCTGCCCGTCAATATGGGGCGTGGCTGCCGCTGGGACTGCTTTGTTATGGTGTGATCGCGCCTGTGGCAGAAGAACTCATATTTCGGGGGATAATCTATCATGAGCTCAGACGTTTCCTGAAAATGCCCTCTGCAATGATAATATCTGCGGCGCTTTTTGCCATGTACCACGGCAATAGCGTACAGGGACTTTATGCGTTTGCCATAGGGATGCTTATGGTGTATGCTTATGAGTATTTTGGAGATTTTAAAGTACCTGTGGGTATTCATATGGGTGCAAATGTGCTGGTTTATCTTCTGAGTTCTGCGAAATTTGCCATTGGGGTTATGAATCTGCCAACCTGTATCTTAGGGCTGATATGGGCGGTGGGCGGTGTGTATTTTCTGAACAAAGAAAAAGCCATATTCTGATACTTTTTCAGGGCCAAGCCCAATGTGCGGATGGGGAGTGAAGGGACAATTTTAATATGAAATTTACAGTGATTACGGTGTGCCTGAATCCTGGAGATAAACTGGAAGCCACGCTTGAAAGCGTTTTGGGACAGACATGTACAGAGGTGGAAGTGATTCTAAAGGATGGGGGCAGTACGGACGGTTCTGTGTCAGGATGGCAGCAAAGGGCGGCAACCCTTCCCGGCGCGGATCGGGTGAAGATTTATGTGGAGAAGGACGGAGGAATTTATGACGCCATGAATCAGGCTGCAGCATATGCCCAAGGGGAGTATCTTCTGTTCCTTAATTGTGGTGATATATTTTATGATTCAGAAGTATTGGATCGCATCAGTAGGGCAATAGAGGCAGAAACGGCGGCTGGGACGGACCCGGACAGGCTGGTTATGTATGGAGATACTTATAGTGAGAAACATAAGACGGTGATTGCAAGCGCGCCGTCAATTACTGGTTTTACCTGTTACCGCAATATCCCTTGCCATCAGTCCTGTGTATACAGCGCGGCGCTGTGCAAAGAAAAACCCTATGATTTGAGATATCAAATTCGTGCGGACTATGATCATTTTCTCTGGTGCTTTTATCGGGCTAAGGCCAAAATCCGTCATATGGATTTTCCGGTGGCATCTTATGAGGGCGGAGGATATTCAGAGAATCGAGAAAACAGAAGACAGGATTGGCTGGAACACAGGCAGATTACTTCCGCTTATATGAGTAAGTGGGAATTATTTTTGTATCGCGGGGCTTTGTTCTGTACATTGGCGCCGCTTCGCAGAGTGATAGCAGAGAGTCGTATGTTTTCAGAGATGTATCATGGGATAAAAAAGTGCCTGTATGCCCGGAAGAAGTGACGGCAGTGTAAGGAGAGGAGTGAGAAAAAAATCTGCAATAAAGATAAAAAGTTGTAAAATTCAGATTGTCAGACAATTTAAGAAATTATTTTTATTTACAAATGGTGAGAAAAGTAGTATAGTATTCAAAGTAAGGACGCAATGAGGCGGCAATATGGCTCATTGTGTCTTTTTTTATGCGCAGGCCCGCATGTGGAAGTTTGCCGCTAATGCAGCATGCGGGCCGCGCGGAGAGTGGTGGAGAGGGACATTTCCCTACTCGATTGCATATGAGTGCATAAGAATATTAGGCAAAATGAATAGGTATTTTTATGGTGTGTTGTTTTGCAAAGGCCGGTCTGGCCGAGCCATGAGAGAAAGGAGCTTGTTATGTTTGATGTAAAAAGGAACCAGTTAAAACCCGCATTATACAGGGAGGAATTTGAGCATGATAATTGTGGTATTGGAGCCTGTGTAAATATTAATGGAAAAAAATCCCGGTCAATTGTTGAAAATGCTTTAAAAATCGTGGAAAATCTGGAACACAGGGCGGGGAAAGACGCCGAGGGCAAGACGGGCGACGGCGTGGGAATACTGACCCAGATTCCGCATAAATTTTTTGCCAGGGTGACGAAAGCGCTGGGGATTGAACTGGGGAAAGAGGGAGAATATGGTGTGGGTATGTTTTTCTTTCCGCAGGAGGAACTTAGGCGCAATCAGGCGAAGAAGATGTTTGAAATCATTGTACAGAAGGAGGGGCTGGAATTCCTGGGATGGCGGGAAGTGCCTATTTTTCCCAATGTGCTTGGGCATAAAGCGGTGGAATGTATGCCGGCCATTATGCAGGGATTTGTGAAAAAGCCTTTCAATATAGAGAAAGGGTTAGGATTTGACAGAAAACTGTATATAGCAAGACGACTTTTTGAACAGTCTTCGGAGGATACCTATGTGGTCTCTTTTTCCAGCAGGACCATTGTGTATAAGGGGATGTTTCTGGTAGGGCAGTTAAGAACCTTTTTTGCAGATCTCCAAAGTGAGGACTATGAGTCTGCAATTGCCATGGTACATTCCCGATTTTCTACGAATACCAATCCCAGTTGGGAGAGAGCGCATCCCAACCGTCTGATGGTACATAACGGCGAAATTAATACCATTCGGGGGAATGGGGATAAGATGCTTGCCAGGGAAGAAAATATGGAATCGGAATATCTGAAAGGACAGATGCACAAAATATTGCCCGCCATCAGTAAGACGGGGTCGGATTCCGCAATGTTGGACAATACATTGGAATTCCTTGTGATGAGCGGGATGGATTTGCCGTTGGCAGTGATGATTGCCATTCCGGAACCCTGGGCGAATGACAAGGCAATGTCCCAGACAAAGAGAGATTTCTATCAATATTACGCTACCATGATGGAACCCTGGGATGGTCCGGCGTCCATTCTGTTCTCCGACGGGGATATGATGGGGGCGGTGCTGGACCGCAATGGGCTGCGTCCTTCCCGTTATCTGATTACGGAAGATGATACTTTAATTCTTTCTTCCGAGGTGGGGGTGTTGGAAATTCCGCCCGAACAGATTAAGGTGAAGGAAAGGCTGCGCCCCGGTAAGATGCTGTTGGTTGATACCATAAAAGGTAAAGTGATATCGGATGAGGAATTAAAGGAAAAATATGCGTCCAGACAGCCCTATGGGGAGTGGCTGGACAGTAATCTGGTATATTTGAAAGATTTGCCCATTCCCAACCAGCGTGTTCCGGAGTATACGGATGAAGAACGCCAAAGGATGCAGAAGGCGTTTGGATACACCTATGACGAATTAAAGACCAGTATTTTACCTATGGCGAAAGATGGCAGCGAGGCCATTGCGGCAATGGGGATTGATACGCCTTTGCCTGTGTTGAGTAATTCTTATCACCCATTGTTTCATTCTTTTAAACAGCTATTTGCTCAGGTGACGAATCCCCCCATTGATGCCATTCGGGAGGAAATTGTCACCTCTACCACGGTCTACATTGGTACGGAAGGCAATATTTTGCAGGAAAATCCCAGAAATTGCAATGTACTGCAGGTGAACAATCCCATTTTGACCAATACGGACTTACTCAAAATTAAAAATATGAAAGCGGAAGGTTTTCAAGTGGAAGTGATTCCTATTACATATTATAAAAATACCAGTTTGGAGAGGGCCATTGACAGAATGTTTGTGGAAGTAGACAGGGCTTATCGGGATGGGGTGAATATATTGATTCTCTCCGACAGGGGTGTGGACGAGAATCATGTCCCCATGCCTTCGCTGCTGGCAGTATCGGCTTTAAATCAATATCTGGTGCGAACAAAGAAACGTACCAGAGTAGCATTGATTTTGGAATCCGGGGAACCCAGGGAGGTCCATCATTTCGCTACACTTTTGGGATATGGCGCCTGTGCCGTCAATCCTTATCTGGCACAGGACAGTATCAGGGAATTAATTGACAGTCATATGTTGGATAAGGACTATTATGCCGCCGTGAATGATTATAATAATGCTGTGCTTCATGGTATTGTGAAAATTGCTTCCAAAATGGGGATTAGTACGCTGCAGTCGTATCAGGGATCTCAGATTTTTGAGGCAATCGGGATTGCGCCGGAAGTAATTCATAAATATTTCTGTAATACAGTGTGCCGTGTGGGAGGTTTTACCTTAAAGGAAATTGAACGTCAGGTTGATATACTACATTCTCAGGCATTTGACCCGTTGGGGTTAGGAAGTGATCTGACACTGGATAGTCCGGGACATCACAAAATGCGCAGCGGGGGTGATGAGCATTTATATCATCCGGCAACCATACACATGCTGCAAGAGGCTGCCAGGCGGGGAGATTACAAATTGTTCAAACAATATACCGCATTGGTGAATGATGAATCTTCCATTAAAAATCTGCGGGGATTGATGGATTTTCAGTATCCATCCAAAGGGATTGACATAGAAGAGGTGGAATCGGTGGAAGAGATTGTGACCCGGTTTAAGACCGGAGCTATGTCTTATGGTTCCATTTCCAAAGAAGCCCATGAGACAATGGCGATTGCCATGAACAGACTGAAAGGAAAGAGTAATTCCGGAGAGGGCGGAGAAGAATTGGAAAGGCTGACAACGGGACCCCATGGACTTGACAGGTGCTCTGCAATCAAGCAGGTGGCCAGCGGACGTTTTGGCGTTACCAGCCGTTATCTGGTAAGCGCTAAGGAAATTCAGATTAAGATGGCCCAGGGGGCGAAGCCCGGAGAGGGCGGGCATCTTCCCGGCGGGAAAGTATATCCCTGGATAGCCAAAACAAGACATTCCACACCGGGCGTTTCTCTGATTTCACCGCCGCCCCATCATGATATTTATTCGATCGAAGATTTGGCACAGTTAATATATGATTTAAAAAATGCCAATAAAGAAGCACGGATATCTGTAAAACTGGTATCCGAGGCAGGGGTTGGCACAGTTGCCGCAGGTGTTGCCAAAGCAGGGGCGCAGGTGATTCTGGTATCCGGTTACGATGGCGGTACAGGTGCGGCGCCCAAAAGCTCCATTCATAATGCGGGACTGCCCTGGGAACTGGGTTTGGCAGAGACACATCAAACCCTGATAATGAACGGACTGCGGGGAAAAGTGCGTATTGAGACGGATGGAAAACTTATGAGCGGCCGTGACGTGGCAATCGCGGCAATTTTGGGAGCGGAAGAGTTTGGCTTTGCCACGGCGCCGCTTGTGACGTTGGGATGTGTTATGATGCGGGTTTGTAATCTTGATACTTGCCCTGTGGGGGTTGCAACACAGAATCCGGAATTGAGAAAAAATTTTAGAGGAAAGCCGGAATATGTTGAAAATTTTATGAAGTTTATCGCGCAGGAGCTGCGTGAATATATGGCAGCGCTGGGGGTAAGGACCGTGGATGAACTGGTGGGGCGCACGGATTTATTGAAGGTGAAAGAAGGTTTGACACAGCATCAGCAATCTGTGGATTTGGCTCAGATTCTATCCAATCCCTATAAAGGAGACCGCCGGAACTGTACTTTTGACCCAAAACAGGTATATGATTTTGCGCTGGAAAAAACTTTGGATGAAAAGGTTTTGTTAAAGCAGATGAAGAAGGCCATTGATTCCCGTCAGAAGAGAAGTATTCAGGTGGATGTGACCAATACGGACCGCACTTTCGGCACCATTTTAGGCAGTGAAATCACCAGGAAACTTGGAGATGATGTGGAGGAAGATTCTTACAGAGTTTTGTGTAAAGGTGCGGGCGGACAGTCCTTCGGTGCGTTTATTCCAAAAGGTCTGACATTGGAGCTGGAGGGAGACAGCAATGATTATTTTGGGAAAGGATTGTCCGGTGGAAAGTTAATTGTATATCCGCCCAGGGGTAGCCGTTTTGACGCTTCGGAAAATATCATTATCGGCAATGTGGCATTGTATGGCGCTACCAGCGGCAAGGCGTTTATCAATGGCGTGGCGGGAGAACGTTTTTGTGTGCGCAATTCCGGCGCCGTTGCGGTAGTGGAAGGCGTGGGAGATCACGGATGTGAATATATGACCGGAGGCCGTGTGGTGGTGCTGGGGGGGACGGGAAAGAATTTTGCCGCCGGAATGAGCGGTGGTGTGGCCTATGTATTAGACGAGGGCAATGACTTGTACAAACGCCTTAATAAGGAGATGATATCTTTTGGTGAAATTACCTCAAAATACGATGTTATGGAATTGAAGAGTATGATTCAGGAACATGTGGCTTTGACCAACTCTAAGAAAGGAAAATGGATCCTGGCGCATTTTGAGGAATACCTGCCGAAGTTCAAGAAGATAATCCCTCACGATTATGAAAGAATACAGAAAACCATTGTGCAGATGGAAGAAAAGGGACTGAGCGCGGAACAGGCGCAGATAGAGGCATTTTATGCCAATTTGAAATGAGGGCGGGGTTTGCAGCGCAGGGACTTAAAAAGGAGGAAAAAGAGATGGGAAAACCGACAGGTTTTATGGAGTATAAACGGGAAGTGAGCCGTGTGGAAGAACCGAAGAAACGCATAAAGCATTTCAATGAATTCCATACGCATCTGTCTATGGAGCAACAACAGTTTCAGGGCGCACGCTGTATGGAGTGCGGGGTGCCGTTTTGTCAGTGGGGCATGATGTTATGCGGTATGGCAAGCGGGTGTCCCCTGCACAATCTGATTCCGGAATGGAATGATTTGGTATATCACGGAAACTGGCAGCAGGCATATAACAGATTGAAGAAAACAAACAGTTTTCCGGAGTTTACGTCCAGGGTATGTCCGGCGTTGTGTGAAGCGGCGTGTACCTGTGGATTAAACGGTGATCCGGTGTCAACGCGGGAAAATGAGTATGCCATTATTGAAAATGCTTACGCTCAAGGATATGCGGCAGCCGACCCGCCCAAAGTCCGCACAGGGAAAAAGATAGCTGTTGTGGGAAGCGGTCCTTCCGGACTGGCGGCAGCCGATCAGCTCAACAAAAGGGGACATCTGGTGACAGTATTTGAGCGCTGGGACCGAATTGGCGGATTGTTAATGTACGGTATCCCAAATATGAAGCTGGAAAAAAGGGTTGTGGAGCGTAAGCGTAGGATTATGGAAGAGGAAGGCGTTGTCTTTGTCACGGGTATGGATGTGTGCAGGGATAAAAAAGCGGAACAGTTGCTGCGGGATTTTGACAGAGTGATTCTGGCTTGCGGCGCTTCCAATCCCAGAGATATCAAGGCGCCTGGAAGGGATGCAAAGGGAATTTATTATGCGGTGGATTTCCTGAAAGCCAATACAAAGAGCTTATTAGACTCTAATTTTGCGGACAAAAAGTATGTGGAAACCAAAGATAAAAATGTGGTGATTATTGGGGGAGGTGATACGGGAAATGACTGTGTGGGCACATCCATCCGCCATGGCGCCAGAAGTGTAATTCAGATTGAGATGATGCCGAAGATGCCGGAACATCGGGCAGAAAATAATCCCTGGCCTCAATGGCCTAAAGTCTGCAAGACAGATTACGGTCAGCAGGAAGCCATTGCGGTGTACGGACATGATCCCCGCATTTATGAATCTACAGTGAAGGAATTCATCAAGGATAAAGAGGGGCGTCTGACCGGGGTGAAAATCGTAAAACTTACCTGGGAAAAGGATGCGGCAACAGGACATATGAATATGAAGGAAGTACCGGGCAGCGAGCAGCTTTTGGAGGCTGATATAGTACTGATTGCCGCTGGATTTACAGGCGCTCAAAGTTATGTGGCAAAAGGGTTTGGCGTAGAACTGGACGAACGTACTAATGTAAAGACAGAAGCGGGAAAATATCAGACCAGCAAAGAGAATGTCTTCGTCACAGGAGATATGCACAGAGGGCAGTCGTTGGTGGTATGGGCAATTCGTGAGGGCAGAGAAGCGGCAAGGGCCGTGGATGAGAGTCTGATGGGATATTCTAATTTGGTAGTACAATAGTAATACAATACATTGGATTGGGCAGATATAACAAGAAAAGTGTGGGCGATGATAAAATATTGAGACAAAGAATGGACAACTTTCTTGATGATAGGAGTTATCTATGGTAAAATGAATTTGTGCGATAAACAGTTCGTCAAAAGTGTAAGCGAAAGCGTGTTGGGGAGATAAATATGACGTACAAAGAAGAAGCAGCAGATTTGTTTTCAGTTTCAGAGGAGTATTATTTAGCCCACTGCATCAGTGCGGATTTTGGGATGGGCAAAGGGATTGTGGTTGAATTCAACAAACGTTTTGATATGAAACATAAATTACAGAACGGATATCCCGGTTATCTGGATGGATTTATGAAGTCTGGAATCAAAGGAGACTGCATATTAGAGGGCAGGGTTTTGAATCTTATCACAAAAGAGAGGTATTTTCATAAGCCCACCCTTGAGACCATGAAAGCGGCTTTGGAGAAAATGAGGGAAATATGTGTGAAAGAAGAGATAACTAAGATTGCCATGCCCACCATCGGCGCAGGGTTGGACCGTTTGAAGTGGGAAGATGTGACTGCACAAATCAAGGATGTATTTTATGATACGGGAATTGAAATTCTGGTTTGCAGATTAAGGCAGGCAATGTAGATGTATTGTGTATGTGAAATGAAAATGGGAGGGTAAGATATGGAACAGAAATCACGAAAAGATGTGCCGGTGGAACTCACCTGGGACTTGTCTCTGATTTATGCAACGGAAGAAGAGATGTACCGGGATGTGGAAAAAATGAAAGAGCTGTGTGAATATATAGTACGAACCTACAAAGGCAGACTTGATTCACCGCAGAGAATTAATTCGTGTCTTGACGATTATAGGGAGTTGGAACGGTTAAGGCACTTGACAAACAGCTATTGCTTTCTGGCGGTGTCCGTTGACTATTATAATACTTATAACCAGGAACGCAAAGAGAAATTGTCCGTGGTGACTTCGGAGATTTACAGTAAATTAAGTTTTATAGAAACTGAAATTACAAAACAGGATGACGCTGTACTGCAAGAAGCCATTGATATTGCCAAAGAGAATAAATTATTTTTGGAGGACATTCTTCGGGACAAACCACATCAGTTACATCCGGAAACGGAGCGTGCCCTGGCGGCATTATCGCATACATTACATGCGCCTTACCAGATCTACAATATGACAAAGCTGGCAGATATGAAATTTGACTCTTTCCAGGTGGGAGAGAAGGAATATCCTCTGAGCTATTCTTTGTTTGAAAATAATTATGAGTATGAGCAGGAAACGCCGGTTCGCCGCGCTGCTTTTGCTGCGTTTTCGGAAAAAATTCGACAATATGAAAATGTAACCGCCGCCGTATACAACACGCAGGTACGAAAAGAAAAGACCATGGCTTCTTTGAGGGGATTTGATTCCGTGTTGGACAGTTTGCTTTTTTCACAGAAAGTATCAAAGGAAATGTATCATCGTCAGATTGATCTGATTACCGTACATTTGGCGCCTCATATGCGCAAATATGCCAGACTGCTGAAAAAGATACATAAGTTGGACAAGATGACTTTTGCAGACTTGAAGATTGCCGTTGATCCGGGGTATGACCCAAAGGTTACCATTGAAGAATCCAAAAACTATGTTGAAAAGGGACTTGCTGTTTTGGGAGAGGATTATGCGGAAATGATTCGCACTGCCTATAGGGAACGGTGGGTAGATTTTGCACAGAATACAGGGAAATCTACCGGCGGTTTTTGTTCCAGTCCATATGGAAAGAATTCTTTTATTTTATTATCCTGGCATGAGCGTATGGCGGATGTCTTTACGCTGGCCCATGAGTTGGGACATGCGGGACATTTTAAAGCTTGCAACAGTGCACAGTCTCTCTTTGACGTAAATGTTTCCAGTTATTTTGTGGAGGCGCCGTCTACCATGAATGAGCTTTTGATGGTAAATTATCTGTTGAAAACAAATCCGGACCCTCGGTTTCGGCGTTGGGTGTTGTCCTGTATGATTGGCAATACCTATTATCATAATTTTGTTACCCATTTAATGGAAGCGGCATATCAGAGAGAAGTTTATAAAATTGTGGATCAGGGCGGCAGCGTCAATGCAGAAACGCTCCATGGGATTATGAAAGAGACATTGGAGAAGTTCTGGGGCGATGACGTTGAGATTAACGATGATGCCGCGCTGACGTGGATGCGGCAGCCGCATTATTATATGGGGTTATATTCTTATACCTACAGTGCAGGATTGACAATTGCCACCCAGGTGTGCAGGCGGATTCAACAGGAGGGAATGTCTGCCGTGGAGGATTGGAAAAAGGTACTTGCCGCAGGCAGTACGCTTGATCCTTTGGGTTTGGCAAAACTGGCCGGAATTGATATCAGTACAGATGGACCTTTGATGGATACCATTGCATATATTGGAGAAATGATTGACGAAATTGCAGCGCTGACGGACGAGCTGGGATTTTAAGGTTTATTTATATGGATTCATATAGTAAAAACCCCTAATTTAAAAGGGTTTCCAGTTATAAGGAAGTAATTTCAGATGAGGCGGTATAGCTCCGATTACAAGGGCTGTACCGTCTTTTTGAGTTCCTATGCGCCCTGCCGTTTCGGTAGAGCGTTGTGCGTACATTTTTTCATGGAAAGCCATGATATCATCAAAGAAAAGGGCGGTCACATCAAATATCCTGCCCCATACTATCTGCTTCAACACTTCTTCGCGGATAAGGAACAGAGATACAGTCTTTGCAATCCGAGTATGACAGTATCAGCAAAGAGCAGACCAAGACCGCCACAGAATTAGCGTATGTCGAGGTAATCAGCTACAACAAGAAGAACTTTGAAAGGGAGATTCAGAATGAAAGCCGACAGCATAACAGGCAACAAAACAAGACAAAACGGAGGGGGAAGAAATTTAATGTGAATTTTATTGTAAAGACAGGCGGTTTTTTGTATAATTGAAGTGTGGCAGGAGTAGGATATATTGTACCTTGTGCCGCAGATTTTTAGAAATTGAGGTGCAAAAGTGCGGAATGATACAAAACAGATAGAGGAAGTCATGGCAAAGCGTACCGCAAAAAACAGTGT
>JAAWCE010000091.1 GCA_022793065.1 Lachnospiraceae bacterium | reverse complement strand
TGTTTTTTGCATTGTGTATTGTAATTATTTTTGTCGTGTTAATATAGATGAGATACATAATAGTAGTGTCTTAGATTGGAGGGATATGATGATGAACTGGTACTAATATTGATTGGCAATGAAACGGGGTTTTCATGTTAATCGTGTCTATCATAAAATTTCTCACATAGCTGTGCAAGCTCATAATATGGCTTCAACAGTTCCGATTCCCAATTATCTGTCTTTGGCAAATGTTTGGCAGCCTTTTCTTTTGATTGAATTCTTGCTTTTGCTTTTTTAAAGTCGATTATCTCCATTTTTGTTTCCTCCTGTTTTTCATTTATACTGTTATGGTTAGTTTGGATGTAAATAGTACCGTTTACGTTTGGATTATTAAGGCACTAAAATAAGCCCTCTATCAATCATACTTCTACAATTAATAAAGGACTTATTCAGATGTCCAATATTCATTTATGGGTATTCCTATTCGTACCAAACTCTTTTATGTGGCTACTACACAACTACACAATCACTACACAAATTTGCTATTGAAATACATGGACTTGTATAGAGATATATGCTACTTTGAACTTGCTCAAACATTGATTGTATAAGGCTTTATAGAGATATATGGAGATACATCAAAATACATGAAAAAGGCTAACAACCTACTATACCTAGTTTCATTTTTCTATATACCTCCTTAAAAATACCGTAAAATAGACTGTTTCACTCAATATCTTTTGTTTTAAAAAAGCCTTAATACAGTAACCCATATATTACCACATAAGACTTAATAAATCTATATTTCCTTTTGACTTTGTCTTAATCTTTTAAAGTATCAATATCTCATTTTTTTCTCTTTTAACTCCTGATAAAGCAGAACATAATTCTCATAACGCAATGGGCTGATATCTCCTTTGGCCATCCCTTGTTTCACGCCACATTCCCTTTCTCCTATGTGGGAACAGCCTGCGAATTTACAATATTTTTCCCATTTTTCAAATTCAGGGTAGTATCCGGAAAGTTCTTCTTTTTTCATAGAAAATAAATCCAGGGAGCTAAAGCCGGGCGTGTCAAAAATATATGTATCCTCTCCGACCGCTATCAACTCCGCATGCCTGGTAGTATGCTTTCCCCGTTCAATTTTCTCGCTGATTTGCCCTGTCTCCATGACAATATCCGGTTGCAGACAGTTAATCAAGGTAGATTTGCCTACTCCGCTGGGACCTGCTACCGTGGTGGTTTTACCGGAGAGTAAATCCTTCAGACCGCAGATTCCCTCTCCCGTCTTTGCACTGACGCAAATTGTATGATAACCACATTTTCTGTAAACCTCAATAAGTTTCTGCACTTCCTGCCCTTCTTCCATGTCCATTTTGTTAAAGCAGATTATGCAGTCCATCTTCTGTCTGGCCATCATGACCAGGAAACGGTCAAGCAAGTTAAAACTGGGCTTGGGTTTGACAATGGAGAAAATTATCAATGCCTGGTCCACATTTGCAACCGCCGGACGTATCAGCTCACTGCGCCGGGGCAGTAATTCTCTGATATTTCCCAAATGCTGCTGTTCGTCCAGCACATCCATCTCCACGTCGTCGCCCACCAAAGGTTTTCTCTTATCTTTGCGAAATATCCCTTTTGCCTTACACTCATAAACGTCCCTGGACTTCCGAAGATTCCCTTTGTCAGTTTCGATTCCATGACCGTTGCCTGCTTCTCGAACATAATAAAATCCTGCAATCCCTTTGATAATTTTACCCCTCATAACCCTCTTTTCCTGATTCTCACACTATAATAAAACGCGCTCCAGCGCACATGAGTCCAAAGTTGGCAGAATACCCTGCCCCTTTATTCGGGCGTAAACTCCACCCTTCTCGTAAAGGAACGGGGTTCCGTCATCCCAGGCACAGTAATTGTTTCCCCTGTCACCGGGTCTGTGGAAGTCGTGCCCCCTGTCGTCACTGTATATGACATGGTAATCGTTCCCGCCGCCGCTTTCATTCCATAATAATTAGCCGCCTGAGGAAAACTGGAAGTTTTGGTATCCAAAAGCACCATCCCGTCATCTGCAATCAGCGTGATGGATATCTCCGTCCCCGCCACATAATCCGGCGCTTCTTCCGCTGTGGGAGCCATAATACTACCATTAAACCGATAGGTCACCTGAGGCTGGGGCGTATCCTCCGGTCCTTTGCTGACTTTAATATCCAAAGCACTTCCCGGTTCCACATAGGACCCCTGAGAATAACTTTGATAACAAATGAGACCTTCCTCAAATTCCGAATTATATACCTGTGCTACGCTGCCAATCTGTAATCCGGCCTCAATAGCCGCAATGGTTCCGTCCTGTTCCGACATCCCTATCAGCTTCGGTACCCATACTCTCTCTTTTCCAATGCTCACCGTTACGGTTATATTTGTGCCTTTGGCCACTCTTGTCTCTGCTGACGGCACCTGGGATATGACATAGCCTTTCTCCACATCATCAGAATACCCTTCCGCCCTGGTTACCACAAAACCTTCCTGTGTAAGTCTGCCATATGCTTCTTCATAAGAAAGTTCCAACACGTCCGGCACCGGAAATGCCTGGGGGCCCGCGCTTGCAGTGATAATTACGGTACTGCCTTCCTCCACATCCGATCCGGCCGAAATATTAGTGCTGATAACCATTCCCACCGCAACCGTATCCGATTCCTCATAGATCACTTCCGACTTCAAACCATACACATTTGTCAGCTCATTTCTGGCATCCTCCACACTTTTATCCTTCAAATCCGGCATCTTTACATATTTTGCTTCATCGCTTACACTTGGACCGGCCGTGGGTTCAGACGTGATAATAGGCCCCGACGAATTGTCAGAATTTACGTTACTTCCCTGAGCGTCAAATACGTTAATCACAAGCACAATCACAATCACACAGATGACCACGCCTCCTATCAACGCCAGAAATGTAGTCACCCGTTCCATCTTGGGATTGTAATCATAATCATCCCCTTCCTCCGTCTCATCCTCATAAAACTCGTCCACATCGGAACGAAGACGCATCATTTCCTTATTTTCTTTCTGCTCTACATGCTCTTCATGTTCCTCATATTCATAGTTCTCCTTGTATGTGGTTCTCCGCTTAATCTGCTCCATATCACTTGGCGTAATCGTCCGCGTCCCACCCTCCAAATCAGGGTCGTTCTGCACCACAAAATTTTCATCAGGATACATCAATGACTGCTTTAAATCCCCTATTACTTCCTGCATATTTTGATATCTGCGGTCAGGAGATTTTTGACAGCATTTTAAGACAATGCCTTCCACACTATCCGGTATCTCCGGGACAAATTCCTTGGGAGAAGGCATTTCTTCCTGAATATGCTTAATCGCAATGGCCACCGTGGTCTCTCCGTTAAACGGCACCCGCCCGGTAAGCATTTCAAACATGGTAATTCCTAAAGAGTAAACGTCACTCTTTTCATCACTATACCCGCCCCTGGCCTGTTCCGGAGAAGTATAATGCACGGAACCCATTACATTAGAGGTGATTGTATTGCTGGTAGCTGCCTTTGCAATACCAAAATCGGTAACTTTCACCTTTCCGTCTCTTGAGATAATTATATTTTGAGGCTTAATATCCCTGTGAATAATGTGGTTGTTATGGGCTGCCTCAATTCCCATACTGACCTGTATCGCAATGCTGACCGCCTCTTTATAAGACAGCCTGGCCTTTTTTTCTATATATTTTTTCAGGGTGATTCCCTCTACCAGTTCCATGACAATATAATAAATGCCATTTTCCTCGCCCACGTCGTACACATTTACAATATTAGGGTGCATTAACCCTGCCGCCGCCTGTGCTTCCGTCCGAAATTTAGAGACAAAGTTAGCGTTTTCACTAAATTCCTGTTTCAAAACCTTTACCGCCACAAACCGGTTCAATTTGTGACATTTTGCTTTATATACATCAGACATGCCGCCGGTGCCTATTTTTTCAAGTATTTCATACCGGTCGCCTATCATCATTCCAATTTTAATCATATATGCTCTCCATTCTCAGATGCGCAACCGGCTATCAGGATCACGCTGATATTATCCCTGCCGCCCTGCTCATTGGCGGCTTTCACCAATTCCTGTGCTTTTTCCACAATATCTCTGGCTCCATCCAATATCATTCGCACTTCTTCATCTTCCAGCATATTTGTCAATCCGTCGGTGCACATCAGAATCTCATCGCCATCCTCAAGGGATACTATAAAAGAATCCACCTTCACCGTATCTTCCGCGCCAACCGCTCTGGTAATGATATTTTTTTTGGTGTGATTCCTTGCATCTTCCCTTCCCAATTCCCCTCTTTGTATCATCTCTTCCACCCAGGAATGATCCTTGGTAATTTGGCGGATTTCTTTATGATTAATGACGTACAGCCTGCTGTCGCCCACATTGGCTACATACAGCCTATTGCCCGCACAAGTGGCCGCCACCACCGTAGTACCCATACCTTCCAGCCACGGGAAACGCGCCGCTCGCTTACGCACAAGGGCGTTGGCCTCCTGGATTGCCTCCCCCAGAATACGTGAGGGATCTGTCTCCAACGAGCTTCCAACTTTTTCTACAATCGTTTCCACCGTAACTCTGGAGGCATAATCCCCCGCATTATGTCCTCCCATACCGTCCGCAACCAAAAATAAATTGGCAAGGTTCCCCACCGGCTGCTCCGAAGAATATACAAAATCCTGATTTAATTTTCTTTTTTTGCCTACATCAGTTATGGAAAACGTCTTTAACACGTTTCATTTCCTCCAAAGTCCTGCAGCGCCAAACGATGTCTGCGGCGAAGCTGCCCACAGGCACCGTCAATATCCCTGCCCATTTCTCTTCTAATAGTACCATTTATTTTGTTTTTTTCAAGTATATTTTGAAAAGCCCTGATTCTATCCGTCTCCGGCCGCACAAATTTCCGTTCTTTGACAGGATTCACAGGAATCAGATTGATATGGCAGCTCAAAGGCTTTGCAAGCCCAATCAACTGTTCCGCATCCTCTTCTGTATCATTGACTCCGCTCAAAAGACTATACTCAAAAGTAATCCGCCTTCCCGTCTTCTCAAAATAATGCCTGCATGCCTCCATCAGTCCTGCAATGGAATACACATTGGCAATGGGCATCAACTCCCGGCGCTTTTCATCTGTTGCAGCGTGCAGAGACAATGCCAGCGTAATTTGCAGATTCTCTTCCGCAAGTTTTTCTATTGCGGGCACAATACCGCAAGTGGATACGGTGATATTCCTCTGACTGATGTGAAGACCGTTTTCGTCTGTAAGCAGACGGATAAATTTCAGCAAATTCTCATAATTGTCCAGGGGTTCCCCTGTGCCCATCACCACCACATTGCTCACCCGCTCACCTGTCAGGAGCGTAATTGCATAAATCTGATCCAACATTTCCGAAGGAAGCAGATTGCGCTCCAGCCCCTCCAGTGTGGAAGCACAAAATCTACACCCCATTCTGCATCCCACCTGAGAGGAAATACACACACTATTGCCATGTTTGTATTTCATCCATACACTTTCCACTACATTTCCGTCATATAATTCAAATAGGAATTTCTTCGTTCCATCCAGGCGGGATTCCTGTACACAGACCAATTTCAACGCCACATAAGCATAGCGCTCTTCACAGATATCCCGATATGCCTTGGGAAGATTTGACATCTCATCAAATCCTCTTGCAAGCTTTTGATGTATCCACTGATACATTTGTCTGGCACGAAATGCCTTTTCTCCTCCGGCTGTCACTTCATCTGTCAACTCTGACAGTGACAGCGATTTTATGTCAATTTTCCGACCTATCCGACCGTGGTTTTCGTCCTGTGCAGCCTGAACCAAATCCACCGCTTCTTTTTTCCATTTATCCTGTTCCATCTTTCCTTTTTCAGCCCTTCAAGCTTGTCTGGTTCCTTCCTATGTCTATTACGCTTTTTGTTCCAAAACCCTCTCTGCCGCAACATCACCTTCGCCTGAACCTGGCAATAAAAAATCCATCCGCTTCCATGTATCCGGGAAGAAGCTGTATACAAGCCGCGCTTTCTTCCTCTGTCAGCTTTACCATCGGCGCTTTGCCCGCGCTTCTCAAATCCGCTTCCAACAATTTCTTTTGCGCCAGTACAGCCTCCGGCAGCGTCTCTTCCAGAGAAACCGGCTCCATTCCCAGCTCATCGATAAAGAAACGCACCATCCCCTCATTTTCTTCGCTGTGAATGGTACAGGTACTATATAAAAGGATTCCTCCTGATTTCACATAACCGGCGCATGTTCGGGCAATCTGCTTCTGCAGCCGGCACAACCCTTCCATCTTTTCTTTGGTGATACGATATTTAATATCACGCTTTTTCCCTATAACGCCTAGCCCGGAACAGGGCACATCCAGCAGAACCACATCCGCCTTTCCCTCAAGACCGGGGCAGAATTGTGCGGCATCAAATACTTCCGTTTCTATGTTTTTTCCTTTCATACGACGAATGTTTTCTTCAATCAGCGTCACTTTTGCCTCCGATATATCACGGGCAAGCACCCTGCCCGTCCCGGCCTTCTCCCCTGCAAGAATACTCTTTCCGCCCGGCGCCGCACAGACATCCATGACAAAATCCCCCATTTTAATTCCAGCCGCTTCCACCGCCAGGGCGGAACTCACATCCTGTACCGTGCACATTCCATCTTCAAATCCCGGCAACGCGGCCGGTCCCTCCCAGGCCCCCCATTGCCGTAAGAAATACACATAAGGTAAATATCTGCTTTGGGTCAGCTCCGCTCCCTGTTTTCGTATACGTTCACACCAACTCTCTCGCTCCGTCTGGGACAAAGTGGACACAAACCGCATGGAGACAGGGTGAATTTCCATCAATCCTCTCAAGAGTGTTGCCGTAATTTTCCAGCCATATTCACCCAGCCATAGCTCCACCAGCCACTCCGGCATAGAATATTTTACCGAAAAATATTGTACTGTTTCCCCGTTCTCGTCAGGAAGGGGCAGTTGTTCTTTTTCCCTGGAAATCTTACGCAAAACGCCGTTCACATACCCTTTTAGACTTTGAAATCCTCTCTTTGCCGCCAGTTTGCACGCTTCATTACACACGGCGCTGTCAGGAATCCCATCCATATAAAGAATCTGATAGACGCTCATGCGCATCAGACACCGTATCAGCGGCCGCATCTTTCCCACGGACACACGGGAATAGGAATTCAAATAATAATCCAACTCCAACTGCCTCTCCAATGTACCTTCCGTCACACGCTTTAAAAACGCCCTGTCCCGTTCCTCCCAATAACTGTATTTATCCAACACTGCCTTAATCAGCTTATGAGAGTAATCCCCCTCCTGTTCCAGGGCAAGCAAAGTATTTAACACAATTTCTCTGATATTGTCCGCCTTCTTCACACTAATCGTCCCTTCTCCGGCCGCCCCCAAACAGCAAAAGCAACCGGAACAACTGCAAAATAGCTGACGCGGCCGCCGCAACATACGTCATAGCAGCCGCCCGTAAGACTTTCTTACACCCTGCATTTTCTTCCGCCGTAAGCAGTCCATATTGTTCAATCTTCGCCACAGCTCTTGACGAGGCGTTGAATTCTACTGGCAATGTAACAAGCTGAAACAAAACAGCCAGTGCAAACCCCCATATGCCAATCCGAATCAAAACCTGGTTCCAACTGAATAAGACCCCCAAAAATATCAGTGGAAAACCTAGTTTACTGCCTATATTGGCAACGGGCACAAGTGCCGATCTGATATTCAGTGGGGAATATCCTTTTGCATGTTGAATTGCATGTCCGCACTCATGAGCTGCCACGCCCACTGCAGTCACAGTGGGTTGATGATAATTGCTCCGGGACAGCCGCACTGTATTTGTGCGCGGATCGTAATGATCTCCCTGTTCCCCTGAGAGACATTCAATCTGTACATCATACAAGCCTTCGTTGCTGAGAATACGCCTGGCCGCTTCCGCACCTGTGACGCCCCTGCTGTTTCGCACCCTGTTGTACTTTGCCATTGTGCTGTTCACCAGAGCGCTTGCTCCCATACAGAGTATCATCCCTGCAATCACTAAAATATAAGTGGAATCCCAGTAAAACATATTATCCCATTTCCCCCTGTCTCCAATATTGTTTACCCCATATTACAACTGCCCATTATCCCAAAATCTGGCCGGGCATTACTTTGACTCCCAACAGAAAATCATGGACCGACATTCGTTTTTTTCCCTCTAATTGCACTTCCTCAATGCAAAGGGCACCCTTGCCTGTGGACACTATAATGGAATTTTTATCCACCCCAATGACTTCCCCAGGTTTACCGGCAAAAGTATTTTCCCCAATGGCAGGCGCTGCTTTCCAGACCTTCAACTGTTTTCCCTGGTAGCTCGTAAAAGCGCTGGGCCATGGGGTCATGGCACGGATTTGTCGTTCTATGGCCCATGCGTGGAGAGAAAAGTCAATTCTGCCCATTTCCTTTCCAATTAAAGGGGCATAGCAGCTCAATTCTTCCTTCTGTTTTTGAGGCGTCAGTTTTCCCTCTTCCAACAGAGAAAGCGCCTGAGTAATGGCCTTTCCACCCAACGCCGCCAATTTATCATGGAGTGTTTCAAACGTATCCTCAGGACTGATGGCTATTTCCATCTGATACAGCATATCTCCCGTATCTATGCCCGCATCCATCTGCATAATCGTGATTCCTGTCTTCTCTTCCCCTGCAAGTATCACATGCTGAATGGGAGATGCCCCCCTGTATTTTGGCAGCAGAGAAGCGTGAATATTCAGACTGCCATAAGGAGGAATGTCTAAAATCTCCTGGGATAAAATCTGTCCGAATGCTGCCACAACATAGACATCCACATCATATTGCCTTAGCGCTGCAATTGCTTCCGGGGTCTTAATACGTTTGGGCTGCATTACGGGAACCCCGTGTTTTACGGCGCACACTTTCACCGGCGGCGGCTGCAGTTCTTTGCTTCTTCCTTTGGGTTTGTCAGGCTGTGTGACCGCTGCGACAATTTCATGCCCTGCCTGAATCAAAGCCTCCAATGCTTCCGCCGCATAATCCGGCGTCCCCATGAACAGGATTTTCATAACACTACCTCCTATTTTAAGTCGCTGCGCGACGGCACTAAAGGGTTCGGTTCTTTCAGCATGAAATTTGCTCTCGTGCGCCTTCACAACCTCACCTGTCCAGCTTATCATTTTTTATAAATGAATTGACATTTCTTTGCTGGACGATTAAAGCCCCGTCTCTGCATTTCGCTTTCTCAATCTTCCTCTTCTTCCAAATCCTCCAAAGGTTCTTCCAGTTTATCCACATAAAGCTGCCCTTCCAAATGATCCAGTTCGTGACAAATGGCACGGGCAAGCAATTCTGTCCCTTCCAACTCATATTCATTCATATTCACATCCAGCGCCACCGCCTTGACATAATTAGGGCGCTTTACCGTACCTGATTTTCCCGGCACGCTCAGACACGCCTCCGGTCCAATCTGTTCTCCGCTGCTCTCCACAATCCTTGGATTAATTAATATGTGGGGATCATCCCCAGTAACGTCTATCACCACTATTCTCTTAAGAATACCCACCTGGGGCGCCGCCAATCCCACACCGTTTGCCTCATACATGGTATCCAACATATCTTCTATTAATTCTCTGATGCGCGGTGTCATCTCCACCACTGCCTTACACTTTTTTGTAAGTACCTCTTCTCCGATTTCACGTACATTTCTAATTGCCATTTCTTTTCCCTCTCCTGATTTGTTTGTTTCTTACTGATTTTACTATGTTTACTCCAAAGATGCAACTAAAACGTATACTTCCGTTACCTTTCACAAATGCAAATCGTAACGTCGCATTACAATGTATTTACAGGGTCAAAATCAAACTGTACCAATTCATTCCGAGACAAAAGTTCTTTCATTTGTTCCTCCAGAAAATCTTTTATCCGGACCAGTTTGTCATATTCATGACACTTTATATAAAATACAAATCTGTAGATATCATTTATTCTGCCGATTGACGCCGGTGCGGGGCCAATGAGCCGTATTCCCAAAGCCCCTTTCACCATAGCCGCCAGCGTATTTGCTAAATCTATGCCCCGTGTTTCCTCTTTCGCAAAGATCTGTACGGCCAGCATATGAGAAATAGGCGGATATTCCATGAATTCACGGTAAAGAATCTCTTCCTTATAGAACTCCTCATAATTTTGTTCCGCAGCTCGTACTACCGCATAATGTTCCGGCTGATATGTCTGAATCACCGCCTCTCCCGGCAGTATCCCTCTTCCTGCCCGGCCAACCGCCTGTGTCAATAATTGAAACGTTCTCTCCCCCCCATGGTAGTCGCTGACACTCAAAGACAGATCCGCCGCCAACACCCCCACCAGGGTTACTTTTGGAAAATCATGCCCTTTCACAATCATTTGTGTTCCAATCAGCACATCCGCCTCTCCGTTGGAAAAAGCCGACAATATCCGTTCATAGCTGTCCTTTGTCCTGGTGGTATCCGCATCCATTCGCAATGTCCGTACATTCGGAAACATTTCTTTTAATTTCTCTTCTATCTGCTGGGTTCCCGCTTTGAATCCGCTGATATATTTTGAACCGCACTGAGGACAGACATCCGGCTTTGCCTCTTCATAACCACAGTAATGACATATCAATTTTCCGCCTTTATGCTCCGACAATGACACATCGCAATGAGGACATTTCATAACATGGCCGCAAGATCTGCATGAAATAAAACCGGCATATCCCCGCCTGTTTAAGAATAAAATACTTTGTTCTCCCCTGGCAAGTCTGTCTGAGAGAAGCTCCTGCAATTTTCTGCTGAAAATAGAGCGATTCCCTTCTTTCAGTTCTCTGCGCAAATCTACGATATGCACTACCGGAAGATTTCCTCCCGTAACCCGTTCTTTCAGTGTAAAAAGCTTAAAATTTCCCGTCTGTGCCCGGTAATACGCCTCCAGAGAAGGAGTGGCGGAACCCAACAATACACTGGCGCCGTGAAGTCTTGCCACCTCCAATGCGGTTTCTCGTGCATGGAATTTGGGAGCGGACTCACTTTTATAGCTGCTCTCATGTTCTTCATCTATAACAATCAGACCAATCTGGGGAAACGGGGTAAACAAAGCAGAACGAGGACCAATGATCACATCTATTTCTCCCTTTTTGGCCCGTTCACATTGGTCATATTTTTCCCCAATGGAAAGGGTGGAATTCATGACGCTGACCCTATCTCCAAAACGCTGATAAAATCTTAAAAGCGTCTGATACGTCAGGGCAATCTCAGGTATCAGTACAATGGCCTGTCTGCCCCTGGCCACCATTTCCCCAATCAATTCCATATAAACCGCCGTTTTACCGCTTCCTGTAATACCGTGGAGCAGATATGTCTCCTGACGGCCTGCGTCAAAATCTGTTATCACCTGAGTCACAATCTTCTTCTGGTCTGCACTAAGCGCCTGGGAACTTTTCTCCCCTTGTTCCATCCGTACTGGGTTTCGGAAAAACTGGGTGCTCTGAATTCGCACCACGCCCGCTTTTTCCAGACTTTTTAACGTCTGAGAGGACACACCCAGCTTTCCTGTAACCCATTCGTAAGGCAGGGATTCCTGATCCGCAAGCTGCTGCAGAATCCTTTCTTTTGCAACCTGCTTCTTTCGCTTACTCTCCCCCAGCAAAGAAAGGATTTCTTCCCGGCTCATGAGCCTTAGTATTGTTCTGTGTTCCAGCTTTTTCACAGATTGCTTTGCCGGAAGGACGGTTTTAAGCGCCTGAATCATTGTGGAGCCGTAATTTTTTCTTATCCAGCTCGCAAGCGCTATCATTCTTCCCTCTATTCCCACGCCTCCTTTTACAATGTCTCGAATTTCTTTTGTCCGCATAGGGTCAAATTTACAGATATCCCCCAAATCTACCACATATCCCTTTATCAGTTTATTGCCGTTTCCAAAGGGCACCATAACGCACATCCCTGTCTCCAACACTTCCCGAAGTCTGTCGGGGACAAGATATTGAAATGGTTTATCCAATTTTTCATGGGAAATATCCACTATCACATCTGCATAAAGCTCTCTCACAGCTTACCTCCCGGAACGTACTCTATACCATTTTTTCCAAAATTTCTTTGATCATTACCCTTTCATCCATGAAATACTTTTTTCCTTTGATTTCCTGGTAATCTTCATGTCCCTTGCCCGCCAGTACAATTAAATCCCCTTCCACAGCATGAGAAATCACATAGGCAATGGCTTCCCTTCTGTCGCATATCTCCACATACGCCCCCGCCGTCCTTCTTATGCCCGTTTTAATATCCTCAATAATATCCTGTGGTACTTCATCACGGGGATTATCTGAAGTAATCACCGTCAAATCCGCAAGCCGGCCGCTGACTTCTCCCATTTCATATCTTCGCTGTCTGGAACGATTGCCCCCGCATCCGAACAGGCACACCAGACGCTTTGGACAATATTCCCGCAAAGAAGTCAGCAGACTCTCCAATGCCATAGCATTATGGGCATAATCTATCAGCAAAGTATACTGCCCCGAAACTGTTATCTTTTCCACACGTCCCTTTACCCTGGCGGACTTGATTCCCTGCACCATAGCGGCAATTCCCACCCCAAAATGACGACAAATTGCAATGGCACACAGCGCATTGTAAACGCTGAACCGTCCGGGAAATGGTACTTCCACATCAAAATCAAGCAAGCCGGCCACCTGGAACGTCACCCCAAGTTCACCGGGAATATGCACTAATTCAGGATTTTCGGCTCGAAGCATACACCTCTCTCCCATGCCGTAAGTCTCCAATTCGCAGCAATGACCCGCCACAATTTCTTCCACATGCACATCATCGCCATTGACAATTCCCATACGGCACTGCCCAAATAGAAGATTTTTACATTTTAAATACTCTTCAAAGCTGGCATGCTCCCCCACGCCGATATGATCGGATTCCAGATTGGTAAAAACACCATAATCAAATATAAATCCCTGGGTACGATGAAGCTTTAACGCCTGGGAAGATACTTCCATTACCACCACATCCATACCCGCCTCCGCCATTTTGGCAAAGTCTTCCTGGAGCAGATAGGATTCCGGCGTGGTATTCCCTGCGGGAATATGCCTGTCTCCGATGATGGTTTCAATGGTCCCTATGAGCCCCACACGCAAACCAGCCTGCTCCAAAATGGATTTTACAAGATATGTGGTGGTGGTCTTCCCCTTTGTACCGGTTATGCCCACCACTTTCAACTTCTGTGCCGGATATCCGAACCAGGCGGCAGAAATAAATGCCAAAGCATATCTGGTGTCCTTTACTTTGATTACCGCAACCGCTTTCTCATCAATCCCCGGTGCCGATCTGGACACCACAATGGCAGCCGCACCCTTTTTTACCGCATCCAGCGCAAAATCATGCCCATCATAGCGGACGCCCTCCATACATACAAAAAGGCAGCCTTCCGTAACATGTCTGGAATCATAGACAACGGAAGAAATCTCCCTATCCTTAACAATTTCTCCGGTTCTCTCATCCTCCCTTTCCCCCAAAAGTACATAGTCCAACTTTTCCAACAGTTTCAGCAGCTTCATAAATTTCCTCTTTTATTCTGCCACATATTCCTTACTATTCTACTCTAATTTTCACTTTTCTACCACCCCTATTTTTTCTTCCAAAAATGTAAAGAAGCCCTGGGGGAAACCAGGGCTTCTTTACATTTTCTTATGAGGGGGGAGATAGTGAATTAATCAACTATCTGAGATACATTCTACTAATGAAATGTGTCCAAACTGTGTTCATTTTCTAATAAAACTCTAAAAACACTGGAAAGAAAAAATATCTGCAGAAAGCCAAAACAAGAAACGTAAAAACCCCGGCTTTCACCGGGGCCTTTACGTTTCTTATGAGGGGGAAGATAGTGAATCATTCATCAACTATCTGAGATACATCTTACCGATTAAATGTGTTTATTCTGTGTTCAAATTATAAGAAAATCGTAAATAATATCTAAAAGAAACATGATACGCTTTTGATCACACCCCACACTCTAACTGACAGTCACAGGGCTCCTTCTCCACATGCTTTGCACTATATTCCTGGGCCTCCACACAGCCCATACGCTTATAAAAGGTCTGGCTTTCCACAGCGGAATGTGCTGAAATATATAACTTTTTTGCCCCATGTAACGCCGCCCATTCCTTTGCTTTCCGAAACAGTTCCGTTCCCACGCCCTGCCCCCGCAGTTCTTCCGATACATAAAGTTCCATCAAATCCAAATATTCTTTTCCGGCGCCAAATAAGGTGCCTGAAACGGAGAGAAATCCTTTCAGATTCCCCTCTGAAAATGCGCCATATACCATACCGCCCTCTGAAATATTCTTCTTCAAAGATTCAACCAGATTCTCATAATCCTCTTTTGTCCAATCATCCACAAAAGCAATATCCTTAATACACCAGTTCCCCTCCACCTTCCGCCAACACTTTGTCACATTTTGATGTCTTCTAAACTCTTGAAACAACTTCAATGCTATCGCATCCACTTCTATCATTTTGTATTCTATCAACATATTATTCCACACCTTCACCATATATCACAATCTGCACCCCAAATGCTGAATTGCCTGATCCACTTTGGCGTTTTGCATCGCTAATTCCAGTCACACACTTTCAGATTTCATGCAAGATATTATAATCACTGATAAACCGCCTCTGCACTCTCATAGTAACAAGTAAAAAGAGTTACGTCAATAGAACTTTGCGGGATTTAATTTTAATAATGTAATGACATGATGCTGGGGTCAAAACATAGTGTTTTCTATGTTTGAACCTCCACATGAACCTTGAAAATTTAATATTTTACAGTATATATGCCATAAGAGGCTTCATTAGCTTAGAATCATTGGCGCACTTCTGGCTTATATCTAC
>JAAWCE010000017.1 GCA_022793065.1 Lachnospiraceae bacterium | reverse complement strand
GAGTTGCTTTCGCCGCTGTCCCTGTCCTCGTCCCCCACGGATAGGCGGGAGTAAAGGGCTGTGATTTTGCTGTAATCATTCATGTGCATATCCTCCTGCGTCAATATAGGTGTTGCTTACAGTTAAGATTATGCACCTCACTCTATGAATGATGAAGCCAAATTGTAAGTAACAGCATTAATTTTAGTGCGGCCATGTGGGATACATATTGATTTTCGGGCAGATATCGTATAAACTAAGTATGGAGACGAGCTTTGCTTACAGTCAATATAAGTATGGGAGGGCATTGGTTTTGCGCAAAAATAGATTTGTGGCAGGAAAGGTTTTCTTTTGGAGCCTTTTATTGGTTTATACAGGTGTGATGCTGTATCTTTTTGTAATGCAATGTCTGGAGGTGCCGGATTTTCGGTCGGATATGCCGGATTATGTGAATCAGGTACGGGGGATTGAGGGGGATTATAAGTTTCCCTATCCCCTTTTTTTCATTCTGGCCAAAGGGATTGCACTGATGACCGGAGCGCCCTTAGGGGTGGCAATTACAACGGCCTTTTTAAATGCCTGTGGGGTCTGTGTGACAAAATATTATATGGACTTGCAGGTGAGGGAGGGATTGGATACTTCCTTATGGAGTGATAAAAAGCGCATGGCACTGGACTTTGCGGTTACGGGTATGGTGTTTGCTTTATTTCTGTTGGGAAATCTGTATTCTCCTAAAAATACGGCATTTTTCGGTTTTGATTACGCATATCGCTGCATGGGAATTTATACGCCCAATCCCATCTGGAATGCTACTTATCTGGCTGCAAGACCTTTTACCATTGTTTGTTTTTTTGAAGCGGCAAAGGTTCTGCAAAGTTATCGGGAGACATTTTCCTGGAAAGGGTGTGTTCCCTTTGCGGTCAGTTTGTTTTTAATGACAATTACCAAACCAGGATATACTATGGTACTGCTGCCCTTGATGGCTTTGTTTTTTCTGGTGGATTTGGTGAGAAGTAAGGGAAAAAGTTTTAAGAATATCTTCTGCGTTTGTGTAACTATGATTCCTACTGGGCTGGATTTGCTGTATCAGTTTTTCGGCGTATTTACGGGAGTGAATGTGAAAGGTGAGGAAACAGGCATTGGCATTGGGTTTGCCAAAGTGTGGAGCAACTATTCAAAAAATATTCCTTTGAGTATTGTCATGGGAATGGCGCTGGTATTGGGAGTGATGGTTCTAAACTGGAAGGCTGTAAAGGAAAAATTTATTTATCGCTTTGCCATATACAATTATCTGGTGGGTATGATAATGTTTCTGTGCTTGTATGAGAAGGGGTTTCGGATGCTGCACGCTAATTTTTCCTGGGGATATATGCATGGTATGTTTTTTATGTTTCTGGCGGCATTAGTACTGATTTTGAAGAATACGATGGAATGGAGAAAGTGTTGGAAGGTGATTTTTCTTCCCGCCGAATGGGGCGTGTTTTTGATCCACCTTGTATGTGGAATTAATTTTCTGTGGTATGCGCTGCAAGGGAAGGATTTGGCGGGATTTTAGTAAGAAGGGACCTGGTGTCAGGTCCCTTTTATGATATTTCTTTTTGGCACGCAGAAATTGTTTTATTTACAAAGGTTTTTGTTTCCCGTTAGGGATTGCTGACATTTTCAGGATGGTAAGCGACTGTATAATAACCGTGGGTATGCAGGATAAAGCCCTGTTGTTCAAAGGCTGACAGATCTACATCCTGGCTTAAGAGATAGATTGCATTTTTGTCAGGCGCAGCCGCGTCGAATTCGGAGCAAAAGCGTCCGAAAGATTTGGCAACCAAGTAAGGAGAGGGATAATTGAAATATTCTACAGTATCAATAAATTCTGTCACCGGCTCCTGGGAGAGGAACAGTATGCGGGAATGTTCCTGTCCGCGGCTGTAATATATGGTGCCTTCATAAGACACGGCTTCCGTTACGGCATCTTTTAAGCCGCGGCAGAAGTAATAATCCATTAAGTCACGAAAGTCTGTAAAGTAATAACGTTCAAATCCCGCAAACAACACCAGATAGAATACTGCCAGCAATGCCAAATAGCGCAGGTCAATCAAGCTGCATAAATAATAGATTCCGATTGCAGCAATGATGATCATAGGAATGAATAACATATTGCTTCGGTGAATGTTGGTATAAATCAGTGCGCCCTGGATCAGGCCCGTGCCCACTTGCACTAACAGGAAAAATTCATTGGAAAATTCTTTTTTATACCAGTGTGTCAAAGTGGTCTTTACGCAATAGAAAAGTCCCAACATAAAAAAGGATAGTGTTCCCATATGGTAAATGCCGAATTGTTCCGTACCGTTTGCCGGAATTCCGTCACTCTGTACTTTCATCACATGCCATAGTCTGGTCAGCTTTTCAGGGATACGGTCCAGGGAAATTTCAGAACCTCTCATCTGTACAAGCTTTGGAATGGAGAGGAAAGGAAGACGAATTTCTTCTATCAATCCCATGTTTACCAATAAAAAGAGCATTAAGGGCAATGCGAATACTGCCAAAATAAAAGCAGAGATAATGAAGTATTTATCAAAACGGATTTTTTTTGACAGGAGACCATAGCCGAACTCAAGTATAATAATCAAGGGCACCATGGGCCATATGGTAGCATAACAATACAGTGATAATCCATACATCAATCCCGAAAGCATCAGATATTTGGACTTGTCCATGCCCCGCAGAAAAAAGTAGAAACCAAACATAAGGAACCCCGGCGCCAGGTTGGCGTCCAGGCCCCAGCGGGACAGGGCGATATGCCACGGGGAAATGGCCAAGAGAAAAAGAGCGCAGAGGGCGGCAGTTTTATTTGTCAGTCGTTTTACAGTCAGATATGTTACCAATAATGTCAGACATCCCACAATGACCTGAGGTAGTCTTATGACCCATATTTGAGGACCAAACAGAGCCATAAAGGGAATCATCAGATAGGAGTTCAGGGCGCTCATTCCACTGCCCCAAACTGTGAGATAGACCGGAAAACGATAACCGGCCGAATCCATGCCGTAATGCAGCAGAGAATAGGCTTCGTAACCGGCAAAAGCCTCATCTTGATGAATGTCACCCGGCACAATACCAAATTGCCAGATGCGGGCCATAATGCCCATAAACATAAAGAGAAAAAAGAGGGTACGGGAAACCGTAGAAGGAGATATGGAATTCAAACGATCTCCAAAACGGGAAGTATGTTTTGATGTATCTGCCATAAATGTAATCCTTTCAATCAAAATGTGAATTAGAATGATTATATCAGTTTGCATATGGCAGGTCAATATTTTGAAGAAAAAAGATTGACAAAGGGGGATATACAGGAGATAATATAGATAGTGCACCCCGATGCGTAGGAAACGGTTACTTCGATTAAGGGATCGCATATTTATGGGTTCGACTCCCATCTGCCGCGTGCGGCAGTGGCCAAAATGGTAAAGGCATGGTAACACCGTTTCCGCTGAGGCTGCAGGCATTATATGTTTGCAGCTTCCTTTCTCGGGGTGTTTTTTATAACGTAATTTGGAGTGTGCTTGTGCTGTGGAATGGGGAGATTTAGAGCTGCGGCGCAGCGACTATAAAAAATCCAGCAAAGAAATGTCAAGAGAAATTTAAAAAACAGTCTCAGAACGAAGGCGCCCGGAAGGAAATTTTAGCTGCAAACTTTGCAGATGAAATTTTCTTCCCCTAAAGGGGCGCTGTAGTGCAGAGACGGAACTTTAAATGGAGGTATGAAATTGAGTCGGTTTAAGGATATTCTCAGGGCATCGGGGAAGACGGAAACGGTAACAAATTTTATGGGGGGCGAATCTTTTTGCATAAACCCTATGGATACCTTAAAAATGATTACGGCATCCTCAATTTTAGGTGAGCCTTCCTATTATAGGAGAGGGTTGGGCGGCAGAACCCAGGATGCGAAGTATAGAAGCTGCACTCTTTTGAAAGGGCAGTTGTTTTTCGCGGATGCCTGGGAGGGACGCACTACCGCGGAGATTATGGAAGAAACCATAGACCAGGCTCTGAATGTGGATTTTGACGGTACGCTGCAATGGGCGGTCAGGCTGAGGCAGGAATTTTATATGCGTCTGAATCCCCAGGTCATTATGGTAAGAGCGGCCATACATCCGGGCAGAAAAGAGTTTACCAGAAATCATCCGGGGCTTTTTGACGCATATCAGCGTCAAGTCATGAGCAGGGGAGATGACGCCCTGTCGCAAATGGCTTATTTTTTGTACTGTAATGGGGGGAAAAGTAAGATGCCCAGCATCTTAAAACGTACACTTGCCAGAAAGATTGGAAGTCTGGACGCCTATGAGGCTGCCAAATACAAAAATGCGGAAATCGGTTTGCGGGATGCGGTGCGTATTACACATGCTCATTCTGCTGTGATTGACGAGTATATGAAAACGGGTGCAATTGCGCTTCCGCCCCAGAAGAAGACATGGGAAAATCTGCGTTCGGAAGGTATGTGCTGGAAAGATATTTTTTATCAGATTTCCATGGGGCATATGGCGCTTCTGCGGAATCTTAGGGGTGTTTTCACAGAAAATGAGGACAAAGCGTTTTGTATGGAATATTTAGCCCGGCTGAAAGGCGGGGTCAGTCAGGGAAAGCAGTTTCCGTTCCGCTATTACGGCGCGTATAAGGCGTTGGAAAATGATAGGAATTGTGCCCACAGACCTCAGATCTTGGACGCTTTGGAGGAATGTGTGGATTTGAGCATGGATAACATGATGCAATTCCGTGGAAAGACCATGTGTCTGTCAGATAATTCCGGGTCGGCCTGGGGAGCCATTCCTTCTGAATATGGTACGGTGTGGGTTGCAGAGATTGACAATCTTTCTTCCGTGATTGCAGCGGCTGCGTCTGAAGAGGGTTATGTGGGTAAATTTGGAGATAAGCTGAAGGTATTTCCGGTTTCCGGCAGGGGAAATATTCTGCAGCAGACCCGTAAGATTTCTGAGAATGGGAAGAATGATGTGGGCGGAAATACAGAGGGCGGTATCTGGGAGTTCTTTTATCATGCCATAGGGAAGAAGGAGCATTGGGACCAGATTTTTATATATTCCGATCAACAGGCGGGACATGGGGGATTGTATGGTACGCAGGATCAATTTGAGGAATACGATAAAAAGGGATTTAGCTGTAATTTTGGCGCGCCGGGAAGAGGAAGATATCTTAATGTCTATGATTTGATTTTGGAGTACAGGTGTAAGGTGAATCCAAAAGTCAATGTGTTTTCCATTCAGACGGCGGGTTACAATAATGTCTGTATTCCTGAGTATGGATATCGCACTTGTATTTTATATGGCTGGACGGGGAAGGAACTGAGTTTTGCCAGACAGATGATAGATTTGTGGGATATGTTAGAAAGTCAGGATAAGTAATTTGAGAAGAAATGGCAGTGGGTTGGAAAAGAAGATAAAAGCGTTGTGAATAGACTGCAAAGCGTATTGTAAAAACGAGATTCAGACTGCAAGAGGCAAAAGCGGAGGAAAGGGCATGTCATATACAGGTTATTTGTTTGCGCATTTTATAGGAGAACAGAAGGATGGGGAGCAGATTTATTTCTCTCTGAGCCGTGACGGATTGCATTGGCAGGATTTAAATGGAGGAAAGCCTGTTTTGCGCAGTGAGATTGGAGAAAAGGGCGCCAGGGACCCTTTTTTGATTCGTTCCCCCTGGGAGGGCGGGGATGGTAAAGCCAAGTATTATTTAATTGCTACGGATCTTCGCATTGAGGCGGGGAAAGGATGGGATACAGCGCAGTACGCGGGAAGCAGGGACATGCTGGTATGGGAATCGGAAGATTTGGCAGAATGGAAAGGCCCTGTGGCCCATACCGTGGGGGCAGCCGGGGCAGGCTGCGTATGGGCACCGGAAGCCATTTATGATGAAGCAAAAGATGCAATTCTGGTATTTTGGGCGTCCATGGTAGAGAAAAAGCAGAAAATATACGCCGCATATACCAAAGATTTCAGGGAATTTACGGAACCCTTTCTGTTCCTGGAAAAAGAAAATCATGTCATAGACAGTACGATTATTCATGTGGAAGAAGGATATTATCGGTATACCAAAGATGAAACCACTAAAAATATATGTGTGGATTTTAGTAAAACATTGTGTCCTGATGGATTTCATGAAGTCAAATCCGAAACGCTGGACAATTTGTATGGCGTGGAAGGACCTGAGATTTTTCCCTTTCATGACAGACAGGGCTGGTGTCTGATTGTGGACAGATTTGCGGCGCACAAAGGCTATCTGCCGCTGATTACGGAGAATTTGGCGTCGGGAGAATTCAGAATTCTTGAGGAGGGGGAATTTCATATGGGGGCTGCGGCAAAGCGTCATGGAGGGATTATGTCCGTAACGGAAGAAGAATATAAGCGTCTGCAGAAGGCCTTTGGCGGAGAAGAAGTATAAGACCGGAATGTATTGGACTGGAAAAGTTTAAAAATACTTTTCAAATATTGAGGGGAAGCGTATGAAGCGTAATGTGAGTCTGGAGGAGATTTCTGACGGACGTTTGTATGGCGAAAATGATATGGTTAAGGCAGATTGTCACGGATGTAAGGGATGCGCGGCCTGTTGTGCGGGAATGGGCACTTCTGTCATACTGGATCCATATGATATATATCGGTTTCAAAAGGGAATGAAAAAGCCGCTTTTTTATTTGATTGAAAATGATGCGGTGGAGTTAAATGTGGTTGACGGGGCCATTCTTCCAAATCTGAAAATGGTTGGGGAGCAGGAAAAGTGCACGTTTCTGAGCGAAGAAGGCCGGTGCGGCATCCATGAGAATCGTCCTGGTGTCTGCAGGTTATTTCCTTTGGGACGTTTTTACGAGGATGGAGATTTCAGATATTTTCTGCAGGCAGGGGAATGTAAGGCATCCAATCGTTCCAAAGTGAAAGTGAGCAAATGGATTGATATCCCTGACCGAAACCGGAACCATGATTTCCTATGCAAGTGGCACGAAGTGTTAAAACAGGTGGAGGCTGCGGTGGGAGAAAATGGCGAAGAGATGGATTTGGAGGTTGGAAGACAGATCAATATGCTGTTGCTGAAGACTTTTTTTCTGGAGCCGTATGTGATGGAAGAAGATTTTTACGGGCAGTTTGAAGCGCGAATGGAAGCATTTCGGGAAAATTTCAACACGTTGATTTGTGGACATGGCTGAACCATCAGTGTTGTGTTTGTAAAAGGAATTTGGAAGATTCCAGAGTGGAGTGATTGAACTATGGAACCTTTAGTTTCAATTATTGTGCCTGTGTATAATGCGCAGGATTTTTTGGAGCGTTGTATAAAAAGTGTTCTGGCACAGGAGTATACGAACTATGAATTGATACTGGCAGATGACGGAAGCGTGGATGATTCAGGTGCCATTTGTGATAGGTTTGCAGGTCAGGACGGAAGGATCAAGGTGCTTCATAAGGAGAATACCGGGGTTTCTGACAGCAGAAATCAGGCGTTGGATCAGGCAAAAGGAGAATTTATACAGTTTTTGGACAGTGATGATTGGCTGACACAGGATGCTGTCAGGCTGTTTGTACGCAGTGCCCAAAGCACTCAAAGCGATATGGTGATTGGGGATTTTTATCGCGTCATTGGGGATACTATTTCCCATAAAGGAGATATTGAGAAGGAAGAATTGCTTACAAGAGAGGAATTTGCAGGGTACATGATGGAAAACCCGGCAGATTTTTATTATGGGGTATTATGGAATAAGCTGTATCGAAGGGAAATTATAGAGAAGCATCGGATTCGGATGGATGCAAATATCAGTTGGTGTGAGGATTTTATTTTTAATCTGGAGTATCTCAGACATTGTGGTTGGATTTATGTACTGCGGGCGCCGGTCTATTATTATGTAAAGACAAAAGGCAGTCTTGTGAACAGCCAAAGTATTCATATTAACAATACCATTCGCATGAAGTTGAATGTATTTGAGTATTACCAGCAGTTTTTTAAAGAAGTTTATGATGAAAAGAGTTACGAAGAAATTCGTTTTCAGGTATATCGCTTTCTTTTGACTTATGCAAAAGACGGATTTGTGCCGCCTGTATTTCTTCCGGGGAGCCGGAAGCTGGGGCAGGAACGTCTTACAGCAGTGATGCAGCAGGCGTTGGAGGGCGACAGTATAGCGCTGCATTATTATCGTTATCGTAAAATGTGGGAAAGATATTGCAAGACTGCCGCTGTGAAACATGATATGACTTTAGAAGAGGTTCAGGTATTGTTATATTTGAATCAGGGGATGATAATTCATGATTTAAAGCAGTTGTCAGATTTGACGGGAATATCTGTAAGGAAATTAAGCGGTGTGGTACAAAAGTTGGAAAAGCGCCAGATGGTAAGACGGGTGAGCGCACAGAAGGATCCCTCTGCCCCGCGCAGAGAGTTATCCATAGCCAGGGTAGGACTGCGTCCGGGCGGCAGGGAATCATCGGCGGATATAGGAAATTTGTGCCTGGAAGAGAAAGGGCAATTGCCGGATCAGACAGAACGCAGAAGGAATTTGGCACAGTTGCGGACAAGAAGACATTATGTGTTGCTGCCCGCGGCTGATTCGGTACTTCGCGATCTGGAGCTGACAGAAAAGGATTTTGATGAAAGATTGCTTCGGGGATTGGATGAAAAGGAGAAGGACAGTTATTGGAAATTGTCCCGTAAAGTAGAGGAAAACGTGAGAAATTATTTAAAAGGATGAAAGGAAATTTGAGATAGATGGAGACGGAGGAAGAACGTCAGGCTCGCCGCAGACTGCGGATTGAGCAAATGAAGAAAGAAAAGCGGCGTGTGGAACGTTTGCGAAAATGTATAGGGATTACGATTGCAATGACCGCGGGATTTGGGGGCTGTTTCTTAGGGCTGAGAGGCGCGGCGCTGATAAATGAAACGCCTGTGGAAGAACAACAGGCGGAACAGGGGCAAGGGGCATTTCCCGCCTTGACGGATAGAGAATCGGACTCTGTTCCGGGACAGTTGGAAAACACTGATTTTGCTGTGAGGAAAGAGTTTCTCAGGCGTGGGGCAGCCGAAAAAGTTATGGCTGTGGGCGCCAATCAAATTGTGATGGGGGGCATGATTGGAGATGGCGGTGTGCCTGTGGGGGGAAGCTTGTCCGAAGATAGCAGCGTGCCCATGGAGAATGGTAAATTTGCAGTCAGCAATGTACCTGTGAAGTATGGTATCCATGGAAATGACATTGTGTTTGCAGACAGCGGTGTACCTGTCAGGGGTGGAATGTTCGGAGACGGCAGTATGTCGGAGGAAGGTAGTGTACTGGGAGGAGGCGATTTGCCGGAGGGGGATGATATGCCCGCAGAGTGGGACAGCTCTATCGGTGGAATGTCCGGAGACGGCAGTATGTCGGAGGAAGACGGTGAAGGGGGAAATGGAGCCCATGGGGGTTCGGATGGAGAAGGACATGAAGGGGAAGCAATACCTGCATTGGGAATGTCCTCAGGCAGTCAGGCGTTGTTTACGGCGCACAGTACCGAAAATACCGTAGACTTTGACAGTAATATATCCAGTTTGTATGGTGTGATGATTGACGTGGAGGAAGGAACTATTTTAGCGGGCAAAGATGCAATGGAACGGATGAATCCGGCGTCTATGACTAAAATATTGACGGTTCTGGTTGCGGCGGAACATCTTCAGGAAGCTGATTTGGAGGAAACAGTAACGATTACCGTTGATATTACGGATTATTGTTATATAAACGATTGTAGTGTCACAGGATATAGTTTGGGAGAAACAGTGACCATAAGGGATCTTTTCTATGGGACAATTCTGCCTTCGGGGGCGGATTCCGCAGTGGCTCTTGCCGAATATGTGGCCGGTTCTCAGGAAGCTTTTGTTGCGCTGATGAACAATAAGCTGGAAGAAATGGGATTGGGTGAAACAACGCATTTTACGAATTGTGTGGGATTATATGATGAAGATCACTATAGTACTGCTTATGATATTGCAAGGATTCTTAAGGCTGCAGTGGACAATGAATTTTGCAAGGATGTGTTATCCATGCACATTTATACCACATCTTTCACGGAACAGCATCCGGAAGGATTACGGGTGTCCAATATGTTCCTGCGCCGGATAGAAGATATGGATACGCACGGAGAAGTACTTTGTGCCAAGACAGGTTATGTGGGACAGTCGGGCAACTGTGCCGCCAGCTTCAGTGTGGGAAACGATGGCAAAACTTATCTGTGCGTTACCGCAGGGGCTTCCAGCAGTAAAAACTGCCTTGCAGATCAGGCGGAATTGTATCGGACGTTTCTCCCATAAACGTGTTAAGGGTATTGGGATAGGTATATGAGAGGATGTGTAAAACAGGTGAATATCAGAAAAGCCAGTATGACAGATTTACAGGAAATTTTGCAAATTTATGCTCACGCCAGAGAGCGGATGCGTCAAAATGGAAATCCTTCACAATGGGGAGAACGTTGGCCGTGGGAAGAGGTGGTTGCGGAGGATATTGAGGCAGGGCAAAGCTTTGTAACGGAAGAAGAGGGCAAAATATGCGGCGTGTTCGCATTTTTGCCCGGCATAGAACCTACATATCAGAAAATAGAAAACGGAAGCTGGCTGAATGAGGAGGCGTATGGCACAATTCACAGGCTTGCTGGGGACGGTTGGACGAAAGGTGTATTTGCGGCATGCCAGGAATATTGTGGGAAGATAATTCCCAATATCAGAATAGATACTCACGCGGATAATCATATTATGAGGCATTTATTGGATAAGCATGGATTTAAAACATGCGGGATTATTTATGTGGAGGATGGCACGCCGCGGATTGCGTATCAGAAAGTATTTGGCAGTTGGGCACATTGATTTATTTATGAATGGGCTTGTGAGCGGAATAGAGAGATAAGTAATCTTCTCACAGGGAATTGGATGTTTTGGCTATAAGTATATAGTGATGGGGGATTAATAATGCAGCTGCCATATTCTGGAGAGTTGGAAATACAGTATTTAAGCAGGTTATTTGATAATACCAGCGAATGTTATAAATTTTTCTGGTTTCAGGCAATTATTACAAAAGTATTAGAAGATAAAAGAGAAATAGCCTATGAAGAATTGGTTGATGAAATGATAGCAGAAGCATGGTATATGGTGACGGAATATCATTTGAATTTAGGACCCAGGGATACATTGGAAAGTTTGGTACATGATCTGCAAAGCATTTCTAAAATGAAATCCAGCGAAAAAAAAGAAAACATATTAGGGTATTTAAAAAACTGCACCGATAAAGAAGTGATGAAACGTAAGCGAATTTTGACAAAGAATGTTCCATATCGTATTCAGGCGCCTTTTATGAGTAAAATCAAAGGAAAAGAATGGGATGTATCGGAAAGTGAGCTGATTGCCAAAATAAATACGGAAACCAGGCTTATGTATTACTTTGATGAACTAAAGGGGATGAAAACCTGTATTAGAATTCATGAGGACTGGTTTTCTTATATACAAAAAAATCAAGAAATTATAAAAGGATGGCTTCAATATCGCATGATTTTGTATCTGCAGAGGCGGAATCCCAGTGTTCCGGGAATTGCAGATAAATTGTATCCGCCCCAGGAACGAAAATTGGAGAAGGTTCAAAAGTATTGGAAGATGCTGCTTACCTTGCACCCAGTGACAGAAATATATGGACGGAATGTGTTAAGTGAGAAAGATGTTTCCATTGATCATTTTGTACCCTGGTCTTATGTGGCCCATGATGAATTTTGGAATCTTCATCCCACGACTCGCAGCATAAACAGCAGCAAAAGTAATAATTTACCTGATTGGAATACTTATTTTCCGTTGTTGGCAGGGCTTGAATATTTATCTTATGAGTTGCTGTGGAAATATGATAAGATACATAATGAGTTTGAAAAGTGTGCAAGGGAGCATCTTAATAATGATGAAATTAGAAGAAAGGTTTATAGGGAAGGTTTAAGTTTTCAAGAATTTGCCAATGCATTAGAGGAAGTCATTCAACCAGTATATACTTCCGCTAGAAATTGTGGTTTTAGAAATTGGACTTATATGGAAGGAAATGTATTATGAACCAAACCATAGCCTATTACAATCAAAACGCAAGGGAATTCTGCGATGTCACCAGAAATGCGGATATGGGTTTTTGCAGAAATAAATTCTTGCATCATTTAAAATTAGGCGCGCATATATTGGATGCCGGATGTGGCAGCGGCAGAGATGCAAAAGCGTTCATGGATGCTGGATATGTGGTAACTGCTTTGGATGCTTCCACTGAAATCTGTAAAGAAGCGGAGAAATTTCTGGGGCAGAGAGTTATGTGCATGTCTTTTGAAGAGATGGATTTTTGCCAGGAATTTGACGGAATATGGGCATGTGCATCTCTTCTGCATATTTCTAAAGAAACAATAGTTCAGGTATTAAAAAGGTTTCGAGCTGCATTGAAAGAAAACGGGATTTTGTATGCATCTTTTAAATATGGCCAGGGAGAGCGGAGAGAAGGGGAGAGATTTTTTATGGATTATCAAGAAGCTCCTTTGAAAGAACTTATGGAGGAATGTTGCTTTTACATTGTGGAAATATTCGTTTCCCAGGATGTGCGTCAGGGGAGAAATGCCCAATGGTGGGTGAATGTGTTGGCCAGGAAGTGATAAAATGAGAAAAGGTTTTGGATAAAAAATTTGATAATTTGAAGTATGGCAAGTTTGTTTTAAGTATTTCTTTGAAATTCATTATATTTATAGCTTTTGGAAATCTATGATATCTTTGGTCTTGCGTTTTTCCCAGTTTAGAACAATTTCTTTTAATGCTAACAAGCGCAATAATCTGTTGCAAGAATTTTACAAGGGATATTGACGAATGTGTATTTTCATGGTAATATGAGAACATAAGTTCGATTTTGATAAGGAAGGGGATTATATGGGGAAATTGAGAGGCAGTATGGATACATTAAGTTCTATGCAGCTTACAGAGAATATGGAAGGTTTGGATGCCCAGAGTAAGCTGATTCTGCACAGTAAAGAAGTATTGGCTATCATTTTGCAGGAGGTGATCTCAGAGTATAGGGGATATAGCCGGGAAGAAATTATGGATTTTATCCATGAGGATTCGCTGTCTGATGAAAGAGAGGTGTCTATAAACAGAACCAATACGCAGGTGTACGGAAACAATGCGGAATTTGCGCAATTAAATGAGAAAGTTTCATATTTTGATCTGGTGTTTCGGGCAAAAAATCCACAACTAACAACGGCCCAGGTTTCAGTGAGTCTTCATGTGGACATAGAGCCGCAGAAGACATATCATCCAGGATATCCGGTTGAGAAGCGTGGAATGTATTATCTGGCCCGCCGACTTTCGTCACAACTTTCTTTGATTACAGAGAATACAGATTATGGGCAGTTAGAGAAGTGTTACAGTATTTGGATATGTAGAGATGATGTTCCAAAAACAGCCAGGTATAGCATATCTACTTATGAAATGTCCAATACGAGAAATACAGGAAAACATGTGGTTGCGAAAGAGAAATATGATTTGATGACTTTGGTAGTTATCAAACTGGGAGATAAGGTGTATAATGGAAAAGAGGATCAAGAAGGATATGGACTTTTGCGTTTTTTGAATGCGGTGATGTATCCTCATAAGTCGGATTTCATGCAGACAGTATCTGAGTATATTGATTTTTCTGGCAATAAAGAATTGTGGGAAGAGGTAAAACGTATGGGTGGATTGGGACAAAGTGTTTTAGAAGAGGGGATAGAGCAGGGAATAGAGCAGGGGGAAGAATTTCTTGCAGCTTTAATGAGCAGACTTTTGCAGGAGGGAAGGGTTGCAGATGCCGAGCTGGCAGCCAAAGATTCTGATATAAGGAAAGCGTTTTATAAGGAATATGGGATTTTGGATACGAAATAATATTGGGGCAAAGATTGGAAAAATTCAATTGGAAAGGATTTCAAGTAAGGTACAAATCGTGGAGGTAGGAAATGAAAAAAGCTGTCTTTTGGATTCAAATTCTTGTGCTTGTCATTGAATTTTTCGTTGTGGCTTTGTTGGGATTTGAAATACATGGACATATGGATCCGGATAACATGATGATAGAAGCAATCATGCTGGGAATATGTCTGGGTATCAATATAATTTGTACTTTTTATAAGCTGTATACAGATAAAAAATAACGGATTATGCAGTGGGAACATGTTTCCAAAAGGGAATAGGGGAATAATATCCTGAGTGGACTGCAGTATCTTTTAAGCGTTGCAGAGTGTTTTGAGAATAGGAACTTCAGAAAAAATTGGACGAGCTGAAAAAACTTACTTTTGCGGCAGAAGGAAACCAGGAAGCATGGGAAGATATGATAACTGCGGACCCCTGGGAGGGGATGCACAGGTAATGATAATTTGTATGGAGTTATAAGTTTGGAAGTAAACTTCCGCACAACAGAATCCATGGGTTAGGATTTTGGTGCTTTCTGTTGAATAGTGAAAGGATTGAAAGAGATGGATATATGGGAAGTATTGCGGCTGGAAGAAACATGTGACACAAATGCAATTAAAAAAGCCTACGCGGATCGGGCAAAGGAATTTAATTCTGAAGAACATATGGAAGAATTCCTTAAAATACGCCAAGCGTATGAAAAAGCGCTGGTATATGCGAAAGAGGCAGTGACGGCACAGATCATGACAGAGGAAACTTTGACACAGAAAAATCAAGTTGGGTACGGAGGTTGTGAGGATAGTCAACCTCAAAACAGTGAATTTGCAGATACACAAAATGAGGAAACCATATATCAGGAATCACAGAAGGCTTCTTCGGGGTTGTCGTGGAATGTTACCTTGTCCATGGAAGAGAATCCGTTTCAGAACAGAGAGGGAATTCAAAGATTTCGGGAACTTTATACCGGAAAACGCTGTAGAGACCGTATGGCCTGGTCAGATTATTTTGTATCCGATGGATTTCTTGAAGGGTATCGGGAAGCAAAATTTGCACAACTTATGCTGGAGGTTGTGAAAGAAAATGCGGAAGAGTATCCGCCGGGGAAAGAGTTTTTGACAGAACTTTATATCACATATGGTTTAAGCGCCCATAATACATATGATGATAAGGGGCAAAAAGGCATGGAACTGGTAATGGATAGTACATCCCCGTTCCAGGGCATTGAGTTGATTGGGGAAATTGCTCAAATGGGTCCGGCCATTACGCGATTTAAGGGAAATGATTATGCGATGACGGCGGGATTTCGGGATTATCGAGAGCTTTTGGCGATTACAAGAGAGAAAGTATGGAATGATGATGTTTTGGTTGCTGTGGGGAAGATTATTGATAGATATGGTTTAAGCAATATTTCAGACCGTCCCATGTGGAATGCGGCTCAGTATGAATTATCTCAACGACATCCAAAGTCTTTGAAATTGATAACATATTTCTTTCGGAATGTGCATGGAGAGGATAGTTTAAAGGATTTGCCCCATATGGAATTCCCGGCGGAAGTATATCGGATGCTTTGGAGCCATTTAGGGTTGAAAAATGCTACTCAGGGAAGGGAGAGACTTCTGTATGGAGGATTGCGGGAAGCGGTCATTGCACATGTGCCAGGAGTTATGGAAGAGTCCAAAGTGGATTTTAAGAAACTTACCCAGGAATTTTTCTACAATTTTCATAGAGGGGGAATTATCTGTTACAGTAATGAAGGGCGGACGCCGGAAGAAAAGGAGCAATTGGATCAATTTTTCCGGCGTGAGGATGTGCAGATAGCTTTGAGAGATGAGGCGTTTATAGATAAACAGATTTCACGTTATTGGATAACCAAAAATAGTGGAAATTATCTATTGGAGAAGCTTGAGGAATTTTATTACGCACATAGAGATTTGCCGTTTGCAAATCTTGTGTTGGAGAAAATTGTAACAGCAAAAGATAAGAAGCGGATAGAGGATGCTTTTCAGGAGGATGCGCAGGCAGAGATCCATTGGGATAAGTTTGATATGGGAAACAGAGCATTTCTGCGCTATTATTTAAATACGGCGTTTCATATAGCCTGTGGTGTGCGGAATCAGATTACGTTAGAAGCATTTCTGCAGGATAGAATGCCTTATTCAGGAGAATGGAACAAGCGGATAAAACCTTCGTTGGAACTGCAGGTTCGGAATGGAAAAGAAGATATTTTGAGCATACATTTCCATGTCAGATATATGGAATATCTCTGGAATGGCAGCCCTATGGTTCCTCGTTTTCCCGGACAGGCATTGGCGGAGGTGGACAATGATACTTATTTCTGGCTTTTGGCGCCGATAGCTTCTGCGCCTTTGGAAGAATATGTCAATATATATGAGGAACTGGCAGGAAGATTGTCCAAACTTCCTATATGGGAGGGGGATATCCCTGTCATTGCGGATTGTATTGCAGGTTATATTTGCCATTTTCAGGAAGATGTAGTTCCTATCTGCAGTTTTTATGCTGAAAATGAGAAACAATTGTTTGGCTGTGATATCCACGAAGACGGTACTTTAATTACCTATGAGGAAGTCAACCATCGAAAGATTCCTATATCCAGTGATAGAGCCATACCTGATTTGGACACGGCGATTAAAATGGGCAGGCGTTTGCTTCAGGAAATGACAATTGAGCGGGATATGATTCGATGGGATGTAATGGTACCGTTGGAAGTGCTGCCAAAGCGGCTGCTATTGAGAGATAAGTGGAATATTGCTTCTGAATTGGAAGGCGAAGATGTGACAGAGGAGGTAATTCATAAATATCTTGAAGAATATTTTAAGGGTAAACTCAATAGACTGGAGTTGGATTTTGACAGGCGGTCATTGGTATTTTTGAAGGATGGAAATTTGAAGCGATATGCCTGTTTTTATTTTGAAGACTTGAAACAGAGATGGTTCAGGTTGGTAGGAATTCCGGAAGTCTACAAAGTAGTAGATGAAAAAGACGTGGTATACGAACCTTTTGGGCTGGGATTGCTGCCTAATTATGTATTACATCATACTTTGGGATATATGGAGAGTCAGTTGGAAGAAGTATTTGCGCAGGTGGCTTGTCAGGATCCGAATCCGAAGTGTCTGGTGTGGAGCCCTGAGGTATATTTTACGGCGGAACAACAGCAATACTATTTGGCGAAACGACTGTATGGCGCATATCCTGCGGAACAGGCATGTAATCGATTGCAGGGACAGTTTTATGTCCCGGTGGTGCCGACGATGTTGTCATACGTAGACAAGGATGGAAAACAGTGGAAAAGAGTAGATGTTTCCGGGGACAAAAGATTGGTACAGGATATGTTGGCAATGTATATGGCGGGACAGTTGAACAGGCTGGTATTGGATTGGGCGTATTTGGTACAGGATTCGGCAGGGGGAAGAGATGTCAGAGATCATTATATTGTTCTGATACAGCATGAGGGAAAACACCAGATGTTTTATTTGGATGATTCTTGTGAAGGAATGGAATATTTGGTAGCAAATGTGGACCAATATCTGAAAGCAGAAAACAGAAAATATCATAAGGTTATGTTTGACAACAGGAGAGTGCCGGCGTATTTGGTACATACCGAAATGCGCAGAATTCGGGACTGTCTGGATATTTTACTGCCGCAGATAGAGAATCCGGCAATGATATTGAGGCAGTTCGGGGAATTTTGTCATATTTGTGGGGAAGAGTGTGAAATGATGAGAAAGACATATTTGGATTGAATTCTATGTATGAAATGATGGTTTGTGCTGCCAATGGCGGCGTGGGTTAAGTGTGAAACAAATATGTAGAGCATAAAGTTCAGTGCAGAAATCATAGATAATGCTTTCGTTTGTTATTGGAATGTGATATACTGAGTACATATTTGCAAATGTGATATGGCAGTCAATGCGTGGGAAAATGGACGGCAGGCTGAAGAATTTTATTTCACAAAGGTGCTGCACAATAAAACGGAAATTGTGTTGAATGTTAGTATAGGAACAGAAGAGAGAAATTGAAAAAGGAGGGTAATATGAGTTTTGTAGCTGATGAAAAGAGATATGATAAAATGAGGTACAATCGTTGCGGAAGGAGCGGGCTTATGCTTCCGGCCGTTTCCCTGGGATTGTGGCATAATTTTGGTTCCAATGGTAATTTTGAGACCATGCAGGCAATGTGCCGTGCTGCCTTTGACTGTGGTATTACACATTTTGACCTTGCAAACAATTATGGTCCTGTGCCGGGAGCGGCGGAAGAGAATTTTGGACGGATACTGGAAAAGGGAATGGGAAAATATCGGGATGAGCTGGTGATTTCCACAAAGGCAGGATATGATATGTGGCCGGGGCCTTATGGCGACTGGGGCAGTAAAAAGTATTTGGTTGCGAGCCTTGACCAGAGTCTTAAGCGTATGGGGCTTGATTATGTGGATATTTATTATCATCACAGACCTGACCCCAATACACCTTTGGAAGAGACTGCAAGGGCATTGGATGGGATTGTAAGGAGCGGTAAGGCGCTTTATGTTGGAATTTCCAATTATGATAAAGAGCAGACGATTGCCATTGCAGAACTTTTCAGTCAGATGGGTACCCCTTTTATTATTAATCAAAGAAAATATTCTATGTTGGTAAGGGATATTGAAAAAGATGGCCTGAAAGAGTATGCGGCGGCAAACGGGATTGGTATTATTACATTTTGTCCATTGGCGCAGGGACTTTTGACAGATAGATATTTGAATGGAATTCCAGAAGATAGCAGAATCCGCACAGATGGAAGATTCCTGAAAGAAAACGCTGTTACGGATGAAATGATTGAAAGGCTTAAGAAGCTGGGGCAGTTAGCTGCACAGCGGGGGCAGACATTGGCACAGATGGCATTGGCATGGATTTTGAGAGATGGTGATATTACCAGTGTGTTAATCGGGGCGTCTCGTGTTTCTCAGATTTTCGACAATGTGAAAATGATAGAAAATACTGCTTTTAGTGAGGAAGAACGCAAAAAGATTGAAGAGATTTTGGCGTAGGTTTCGCAGGTATGGAAAGTCCGGCAATTTGCCGGACTTTTTGTAAACGTACAATCCTGTGCAGGAGAAATATGCCGCCAAAGTGTGAATAGGGGAGAAGGACATGCCCCTGCTGAATTGTGTGCTATGCAAGAAAGGAAATCATGGGAGAATAAATGACAGGGAGACAAAATCAGAAAAACAGGAATCAAAAAATGGCTGGTTGGATTTGGAGATGTATGAATGGGATGGCTGTGGCAGTATTGCTGTCAGGCTGTGGGAATGGGCAGAGGGCAGACATTAATTTACAGAATACCGCAAGTACAATGCAATCTACGGTGATAAATAATGAGTTGGAGACGGAAGAATTATCGGATGTTCTGGGATCGGTAAATAGTAAAGATCAATCAGGAATTGAAGAAGAGGGAACCTCCGTAAGTCAGCCGGAAATGAAAGGAGAGGGAACTGCCGTAAGTCAGCCGGAAATAGGAAGAACAGGGACTTCCGGAGAACAGCCGGAAATTTCTCTGGTGATGGTGGGAGATATTCTTTTGCATACGCCGGTGGCCGAGAGTGGTAAAGGGGAGGAAGGGTATGACTTTAGCGCTGTCTTTGCTAAGATGAAAGAGGAAATCAGTGAAGCTGATATAGCTTTGGTAAATCAGGAAGTTATTTTGGGGGGCGAAGCGCTGGGCGTCTCCGGATACCCTACGTTTAATGCGCCGTATGAATTAGGAGATGCTTTAGTGGACGCTGGTTTTGATGTGGTATTACATGCTACAAATCATACATTGGATAAAGGAAAGCAAGGGGTATTAAATTGTATTTCTTTTTGGCAGGAGCAATATCCGGAGATTGCAGTATTAGGGATTCATGACAGCCAGGAAGACCAGAAAGAAATTTATGTATATGAGCAGGAAGGGATCAGAATTGCAATTTTAAACTATACATATGGAACCAACGGAATTCCTTTGCCCCAGGACATGCCGTATGTGGTAGATTTGCTGGAGAAAGAAAGAGTTGCTTCGGACATTCAGAGAGCGGAGGAAATAGCAGATTTTGTCATTGTCTGTCCTCATTGGGGTACGGAGTATGTTCTAAATGCCACAGAAGAACAACGGAGCTGGGCCCAATTGTTTGCAGAAAATGGTGCGGATTTAATATTGGGCACACATCCGCATGTGATTGAACCTGTAGAATGGATAGGGGAAGAAGAGGCTTTGGTCTACTATTCCTTAGGAAATTTTGTAAATTGGACAGCCAGTTCAGGAGATGGGATAGGGAACAGGATGGTGGGAGGTATGGCACAAGTGACCATAGGGCTTGATGCGGCCGGAGAGGCGGTTATTAAGTCTTATGATGTGGAGCCTTTGGTATGCCATTTGGAACAGGGTTTTGGCGGGGTTACAGTGTATCCCCTTTCGGAGTATACGGAAGCATTGGCGGAACGAAATGAAATTGTGAAGCAGGATGGTAATTTTTCCCTGGAATATTGTCATAAGCTTGCAGAGGACATATTCGGCAAGTAAATCATAGGAAAATGTACAAATGAGAAAAAGGAAACGGATAAAAGGAAACGGGAGCAGACAGAGAATAAAAAGAGAGAATAAAAAAGAAAAAGAGGATCTGTTGGAAAGAGGGGGAGAGTATGAGATGAATATGTTTACAAGGACGGAAGTGCTGCTCGGTCCAGAGAAAATGCAGCGATTAAAACAAGCCAGGGTTGCGGTGTTCGGTGTTGGAGGAGTAGGCGGTTATGTGGTTGAGGCATTGGCCAGAAGCGGAATAGGGACATTGGACTTAATTGATAGTGACAAGGTAAGCCTGACCAATCTGAATCGTCAAATTATCGCGCTGCAAAGTACCATAGGAAGGTATAAGGTGGATGCGGCAAAAGAACGGGTACTGGATATCAACCCTGAAGCTCAGGTAAATGTTTATAAGGTATTTTATTTGCCGGAGACGGCGGAAATGTTTGATTTTACAAAATATGATTATGTGGCGGACGCCATTGATACCGTAACCGGAAAGCTGATGCTGGCAGAATGTGCTTGCAGGGCGGGAGTTCCCATAATTAGCTCCATGGGTGCGGGAAACAAGACGGATGCTTGTGCATTTCAGGTTGCGGATATTTATGAAACCAGCGTATGTCCTTTGGCCAAAGTGATGAGGAGGGAATTGAAAAAGAGGGGAATCAGCCATTTGAAAGTGGTTTATTCCAAAGAAACGCCTATAACGCCTGCAGAAAGCGGAGAGGAAGCGTTGGGAAGACCGTTGCCGGGAAGTGTGTCTTTTGTGCCTTCGGTGGCTGGATTAATTATGGCCGGGGAAATCATTAAGGATTTATAGATGATTTAAAGATATCTTATCATTAAGCCACTGTTCATGAAGAGATATGATTCTGGTAAAACTCGTAAATATCCGCTGATGGCCTATGGGCGCTTACATTGACAAATATGCTGGCAGATGTTAAGCTTTAGTGTAAAGGTTCTCAATTTCTCTTGCAGAATTTAGGCAGATAGTGCTTCAGGCGGAAATGTAAGGAAGCGGCAGAGGATGAGAAGAAAGTGTCAGGTGAAATGAGAAAGTGATGGAACAGGACGAGAGGACAAACAATAGATGGAAACTTGAAAAACCTTGGAATTTAACCAACCCATGGGTGGCCGGAGAGGCGGAACGTTTTCAGAGTTCATGGGAAGTTCAGGGAATGAGGAATACGCGCAATGCTCGGAAGGGGAAGCGTTTGTGGAAGAGATTAACATCGGGGAAACTTTTGTTGTCTCTGGCAAGTCTTGTATTGCTCACAATGGGAATTATATTGTTTTATGTTCGCGTCTATCAGGTAGCTCCTGCCTTCAACGAGATTGTTTATGAATATGGAGAGCAGGTCAGTAGAGATATTACGGACTATCTGACAGGTACGGATTGGTCGGTGCATTTGGGAGAATTGGATTTATCTCTCATAGATGAAGAAAAGACTGGAATTTATGAGGCGCGGGTTACGCACGGGAGCAAACAGTTTTCCTATAGGGTTATCATTGAGGATACACAGAAACCGGAAATATTATGGAAAGAGGAACAAGTATATCTTGCTGTCGGGGACATATGTACCGTTGAAGACATGATTCGCGGAGTGTCCGATGCGGACCCAGGTGCCAGAGCGTTTTTTTGGATGAACAACACCGCCTATACAAAGCTTCAGTTCGACGTGGCAGGAGAGTTTGAAATTGGGATATTGGCCAGAGACCGTTCGGGAAATGAGACCAAAGGTAAGGTTTCGGTCATTGTGGATACGCCGCCGACTTTTTCCGGAATCCGCAATTTCTATGTGGTGCCAGGAAGTGAGCCGGACTATTTGGATACCGTAGAGGCATGGGATGACGTGGACGGAGATTTGACTAAGGCGGTATGGGTGGATGATTCCGAAGTGAAGTTGGACAGGGAAGGGATGTATTCTCTTCGCTATGTGGCGGAAGACAGTTATGGCCTTGAAACTGTGGAAGTGGCACAGGTATTGGTGGCCGATGCAGATGACATTCAGGATTTGATAGGATGCCGCCAAATTGATTACCGAGTGGATGCCATATTGGGTGCGCCTAACATTTATGATGCGGGCGCATCGGAATATGAAGATATGAGGGAAACCCTGGAATATATGCGGCCGGCGCTTGTGCAACTTTACCATGGTACCGGAAGGGGCGGTTATAGTTCCGGCTCCGGTTATATCATGGAAATTACCGATGAGTATATTTATATATGTACCAATAGACATGTGGTGGATAAATATGAAAATTGGGATGTGTACTTTTTTAACGGAACAAAGCTGCCGGGGAAAAAGCTGGGGGTCAGCGAGACTTATGATGTGGGCGTTGCCGTAATAGACAGGAAGGATGTGCCGGAGAGTTTGTTAAGGCAATTGATGACCATTCACATTGATAAGACATATTGGGAAAGTCTGGATCAGCAGTCTATTGAGATGGCTTTGGAGCGGGTGGACAGAAAGGGAGGATTAATACATACTGCCAGGGGGAATCTAATCAAAGTAAAACAGGAATTTGATTGGTATGGAAAGTTGGAGCATACAGAGGTTACGGTAGAACTGGTTCATGGAGATTCGGGTTCCGCGTTGATGGACGGATATGGCAATTTGATTTGTATGGCATATGCTTTTTCTACGGACCCGGTGAGATACTGGTGTATTCCGTTGGACGCAATATTGGAATGTTATGAAGAGATTACGGGACATATGCCATATGTGTATTAGAAGCAGGATAGATTGAAATTGAGGATAATAAGGAGGATGACAAGGATGCTGTATGTAAAAAATGGCATGATTCATGATGCAATTCACAGGGAAGCCTTTCGCGGGAGTATTCTGATAGAGGATGGCAAAATCAAAGCCATAGATAGGGAGGATACTATTGGGGAAGCGTCGGAAGGTGTCAGGATCATAGACGCGGAGGGGCTGCATGTGTATCCGGGATTTGTGGAAGCTCATGGACATATCGGCCTGGATGGTTATGGTATTGGATATGAGGGAAAAGATTTTAATGAAGTGAATGATATTGTCTGCCCCCAAATGAGAGGGATTGACGGTGTAAAACCTATGGATCCGGCTTTTCGTAAAGCTGCCGCCGCCGGCGTTACCTGTGTCTGCGTGGGACCGGGCAGCGCCAATGTGTTAGGAGGAACGTTTACCACAATAAAAACAGTGGGGAAACGGGTGGACGACATGGTAGTGCGGGACAATGTGGCTATGAAATGTGCTTTTGGGGAGAATCCAAAGAGAGTTTACCGGGATAAAAAGGATTCCAGCCGTATGACCACAGCGGCATTGCTGCGGGAAATGCTTTTTAAGGCAAGGGAATATATGGATAAAAAAGATGCCGCGGGGACGGATGTTTCTAAGAAACCGGCTTTTGATATGAAAATGGAGGCTTTGCTTCCGGTTTTACGGCGTGAAATACCATTAAAAGCCCATGCGCATGCATCGGAAGATTTGTTTACGGCGCTGCGGATTGCGAAAGAATTTGACGTGCGTATTACATTGGAACATGTGACGGAAGGGCATTTGATTGTGGAGGAACTGGCAAAAGAAAACGTACCGTTGGCGGTGGGCCCCAGCCTTACCAGTGCAACTAAATTTGAACTGCGCAATAAAAGTTGGACAACGCCGGGTGTTTTGGCGGCGGCAGGCTGTCAGGTGTCCATTATTACAGATTCTCCCGTGATTCCCCAGGAGTATTTGCCCCTTTGTGCAGGGCTGGCGGTTGCGGCGGGGATGGATCCTTTTGCCGCATTGCAGGCCATTACCATAAATCCGGCAAAACATGCCGGGATTGAAGACAGAGTTGGCTCTCTGGAGGTGGGAAAGGATGCGGACATAGTGATTGTGGATGGATGTCCGTTTGAAATATCTTCTCAAATCCGGCACGTATTGATTGACGGAGAAGAAATTCAGATTGGAGACATGAAAGTTTAATCAAATGTCAAAAGAGATAAAACATAGTGAAAGAGAGGAAAGCTCATGTATCAGGTCATAGATGGTAAGAAGATTTCACAGGAAATCAAAGATGAATTGAGAGAAAAGGTGTTGGGCCTGAAAGCAAAAGGAGAACGACGCTGTCTGGCGGTGATTCAGGTAGGAAATGACCCGGCGTCAAGTGTATATGTGAATAATAAGAAAAAGGCGTGCGCTTATATTGGAATGGAATCACTTTCCTATGAACTGCCGGAAGACACTACGGAAGGGGCACTGATGGAGACTATCGTAGAGTTAAACGAGCGTGCGGATGTAAGCGGAATACTGGTACAACTGCCGCTGCCGAGGCATATTGACGAAAAAAAAATATTGCTTGCCATTGCGCCGGAGAAGGATGTGGATGGGTTTCATCCTGTCAATGTAGGAAACCTGAGCATTGGGAGGCCAGGATATGTGTCATGTACGCCGGCGGGGGTAATTCAGCTTTTGAAACGTTCCGGCGTTGAAATCGAAGGGAAGGAATGTGTAGTGCTTGGCAGAAGCAATATTGTGGGCAAGCCCATGGCAATGCTGCTGCTTCAGGAAAACGGCACAGTCACCATATGCCATTCCAAAACAAAAAATTTGAAGGAAATTACCAAAAGGGCTGATATTCTGGTGGTGGCAATCGGAAAGCCTAAGTTTGTGGATGAGAGTTATGTCAAAGAAGGTGCGGTAGTCATTGATGTGGGAATTCACAGGAATGAAGACAATAAGCTCTGCGGAGATGTGGATTTTGAGCGTGTGGCGCCCCATACATCTGCAATCACACCCGTACCGGGAGGCGTGGGGCCTATGACCATCGCTATGCTGATGAGTAATTGTGTTATGTAGAAGGCAGCTTATGGGATCTGTGACGAGCAGGGAAAGGTCTTTTCCCTGCTCAATTTATAAAAAATCGTAAAGAATATAAAAAAGAAGCATTTATCGTCAGGCAAACCTGTCTTTAAATACTTCTTAAGAAGATCTTGTATTTCCCTCATTATTTTATTGCAATTCAACTATGAAAGTCAGCAATGTAATCATATCATTTACTACAAAGCAAAGTATTGAAATAAGTTACCAAATGCAGCAGCGTTTCAGCCTTTTAATTTAAATTGTCCGACTAACTCTTCCAGGGTCTCCGACTGTGCGGATAATTCTTCGCTGGTGGCAGAAGACTGTTCTGCTGCTGCAGAATTGTTCTGAATTACTTCTGAAATTTGTTCTACACCTACTTCCAACTGTTTCATGGTATCGGCCTGGGAAATTGACAAAGTACTGATTTCGTTGGTTGATTCGGCCAGTACGTTAATTCCCCGGATAACGGAGCCGATTGCCTGAGTTGCTTTTTGCATAAGAACGTTTCCGTTTTCAATCTCCCGAATAGAGTTCTCTATTAAATCTCTTGTGTTGGCTGCGGATGCAGCGCTGTCTGCTGCAAGTTTGCCGATTTGGTCGGCGACGACTGCAAAGCCCCTGCCAGTGTCACCGGCTCTCGCTGCTTCAATGGATGCGTTTAATGACAAAAGGTTAGTCTGAGAAGCAATGTCTTCAATTGCGGTAATAATATTCGCAATTTCTTTGGATGTATCGTTAATTCTTGTCATTGCTTCGTTCAGTTGCTTGATATCCTCGCTGCTGCCCTCTGCCTCCCCCTTGAATTTTTCAGCATTGTGGAAGGATTCCTCCGCTTTTTTGGAACTGTAGATAATGGTCTCCGTGATACTCTGAATGGTTGCAGTCAACTCTTCGACAGAAGCTGCCTGGTCCGTAGCCCCTTCCGCCAGAGCTTGTGCGCTTTCCGCCATCTGCGAAGCGCCCAATGCAACTTGCTCAGAGGATTCATGAATATTGCCCAAAGTACCGCTTAAGGTGTCAGTAAATATCACAATAGCATCGTCTATTGCTTTGAAATCACCTTTGAAATGTGCATGGGATTTAATATTAAAGTTTCCTTCTGCAATTTCACCAAGGCTGTCGGTGAGCTCATGTATGTAGGACTTAAGCGTTTGGGCCGCTTCATGGAATGACTCAGCCATATCGCCGATTTCGTCAGGATACATTTTATGAACCGTAATATTTAGGTCTCCGTCTGCAAGTTTTGCGGCGGCTTCTTTTACCTGGATAATAGGTTCTGCAAAAAGTTTTGCCACAAAGGAAGCAAATCTGACAGCAATAATAAATACCACAATAATAACTACAATCATCAGACCGATTGCTGCAATTGCCGTAATTGACAAAGTTTGGGATACGCTGTTGCCCACTTCCACATTTAAACGGATCAATCCTTCTACGGCATCCGTAAGCTTTTTCAATGTGGGTTTTCCCTCTGTGAGCAACAACTCCAGCGCTTCTTCGTTTTGGTCGTTCATTGCCAGCGCCTGCACTTCTGAGAAAATACTGCGGTAAAGAGGCAGAACTTCCTCAATGGTTTCTATATAAGGACGTTCTTCCGCCGAAGTGCAGTGTGCTTTCATTGTAACAAGCGCCGCGTCAGTCTTGACCGATATTTCATCTAACTCATTGGAGATTTCCGCTAAGTCTGCCGCATCATCTACAAGAATCATTTCTCTGATCAGGGAGGGTTCTTTGTTCAGATAAGTACTGAATATACCGATTTCACCCTGAGAAAAACCATTGGTTACCAATGCGTTTGCATAGCTGTTATTGATGAACATCATGATGATAATGCCTAAAATGCCTGAAATGCTGGCCATTAAAACAACCAATGTAAAACAATACTTCAGTTTCTCTTCCACTTTCATGTTTTTTATTTTATTAATCATAATTTACCCATTCTTCTTCCCTGTCAATTGCTTGACATAGCTTAAATGAACATCCATTTTCAATTTATGGGTAACTTAGATACAATACCATATTCATATGTCAAGGTTCCGGGAAAGTTATGCGCAAAATTAATTTTCCGTCCGCGCATAAGATCTTTATTTCATTATATCATTTTCTGCCCATTTTTCAAGTAAGGACGTTTTATTTTCTTTGATTTAATGTTATTATATAATCGGAAATAAACAATTTAGGAATGGAATGACGGAACGGTTACGGGTATTTGGCGTGTATGGAATAAAATACTTGCAATCCCATCATTCTATGGTAAAATGAAGGAGACAATTGAATAGTGAGAGGTTTATAAATCGAAGAGGAGAAGAGCAAAATGAAAAGAGGTTTTCATATGAAAAAGAAACTTTGCGGTTTACTTTTTACGGCACTTCTGACCATGGCCGTACTGGGCGGGTGCGCAGACGGCACAGGAGAGTCTTCGGGGGATAATTCCTCTGGGGAACCGAAAGGTTCCATTGTTGTAGGAATACAACAGGATATTGACAGTCTTGACCCTCATAAAGCAACGGCGGCAGGAACAAAAGAAATACTATTTAACATTTTTGAAGGCTTAGTTAAGCCCGATGAAAACGGTAATTTGATTGGTGCGGTGGCAAGTGACTACACGATTTCTCAGGACGGTTTGGTATATACCTTTACCTTGAGAGAAAATGTGAAGTTCCACAATGGCAATGCTGTGACGGCTGAGGATGTAAAGTACTCTTTAGAGAGGGTATCGGGGCTGTTGGACGGTACGCCGCTGATTTCCACCTTAAGTGCCATACAATCCGTTGATATTGTGGATGAAAAGACGGTTCAGGTGACAGTAGGAAGTGCCAACACGGAGCTGATATACAGTTTTGTGGCATCGATTATCCCCGCGGGCAGCGGAGAGTCGGCAGAGGCGAATCCTGTGGGCACAGGACCGTTTTCTTTTGTTTCTTACAAACCATTGGAGGGAATTGTTCTGGCGAAGTTTGCTGATTATTGGCAGGAAGGTTTGCCCCAGGTGGATGAGGTGAATTTCAAGATTGTCAATAGTGCGGATACTGCGTTGATGGAGCTGCAGGGAGGAACCATAGACCTGTATGCGTATCTGACAGATTCCCAGGCCCAGGCATTGAAGAACAGCCACCAGGTGATAGCGTCTCCTTCCAATGTGGTGCAGGCATTGTTTCTGAACAATGCGGTGGCGCCGTTGGATGATGTCAGGGTGCGGCAGGCCATTTTGTATGCTTTGGATAAGGAGCAGATCAATGATTTTGTAGGCGGTGGGGCCGGCACTTTAATCAGTTCTGCCATGCTTCCTACTTTAAAGGAAAATTATGTGGACTTGAATGATACTTATGGCACAACGGCCAATGTGGAAAAGGCAAAAGAATTGTTGGCTGACGCAGGATATGCGGACGGATTTGATTTGGAGATTGCCATTCCTTCTAATTATGAATTCCATATGCAGACAGGAGAGGTAGTGGTGGAACAGTTGAAGGCAGTGGGGATTAACGCTACCATTCAGGCGATGGAATGGGGAACCTGGCTGGATGAAGTATACAATGGACGCAAGTATACGGCCACCATTAGCGGTATCACTTGTGATATGACGCCGGGATATCTTCTGAACAGATTTCAGACCACATCTAAGAAGAATTTCATTAATTTTGCCAATGAAGCGTATGATGCCCTGTATTTGAAAGCCCAGGAAACATTGGATTTGACGGAAAAAGCGGAATATTACAAGCAGCTTCAGAAGATACTTTGTGATGAGGCGGGAAGTGCGTTTCTGCAGGTTCCGGCCAATATGACGGCAATTAATAAGGATTTGATGGGCTATAAGTTCTATCCCGTTTATGTGCAGGATATGAGTACGGTATATTTCCAGAAGTGACAGGCTCAATTTGAAGTGACAGAAATGGAAAATATGGGGATGAAAGTAAAAGGAAGGAGGCAGCGGCATGAAATATTTTGGTAAAAAATTAATCACTCTCATTATGACATTGTTCCTTGTTTCGGTTGCTGCTTTCCTTGCTTTTCAGATGATTCCGGGAGATGTGGTGACTTCTATATTGGGAACGGAGGCTACGCCGGAAAGAGAGGAACAGCTCCGGGAGGAACTGGGGCTGAATGATCCTCCGGCAGTGCGTTATTTCCACTGGATTGCCGGGGTTTTGCAGGGAGATTTGGGCGTCAGTTATCGTTATTCTAAGAATATGAATGAGATGATGCCGGTGGCGGAATTGATAGGGGATAAACTTCCGGTGACGTTATGGCTGGCGTTGGTGGCGTTGGTGCTGATTATTGTGGTATCCATCCCTTTAGGTGTATTATGGGCAGGATTGTCCGGCGGAACACATGCCGTTCAAACATCCGAAGGTGTCCGGCGCTGGTTTGGCAGGGCGGGACATATTCTGGACGCAGCCCTGGGAGTTATGACACAGGCAGCCATGGCAGTTCCATCGTTTTTTCTGGGAATATTGGTGACATATTTTTTTGGTATTGTGTTGGGACTTTTTGCTCCTGGCGGATATGTGGGGTATGAGGAAAATTTCCTGGGCTTTCTTGGGTATCTGGTGTTTCCAGCCCTGTCCATAGCAATTCCAAAGATTGCCATGACAGCCAGATTTCTGCGCAATTCCATGCTGACAGAATTATCTTCAGATTATGTGCGCACGGCTTACAGCAAGGGTTCGGGAAAGCATCGGGTGATGTATGGGCATGTTCTGCGCAATGCCATGATGCCGGTGGTTACTTTTCTGGGGATGATTGTGGCGGAGATTGTGGCGGGCAGTATTGTAGTTGAGCAGGTGTTTGGACTGCCTGGTATCGGCAGATTGCTCATTAGTTCTATTTCAACCAGAGATTTTCCGGTGGTGGAGATACTGATTTTGTATATTACTTTTGTAGTTATTTTTGTGTATTTTCTGGTAGATATTTTGTATCGGGTGATTGACCCCAGGATTAGCGGGACGTAGGCAAATAGTGATTTTATAAAGAAGGAATTTTGATCAGGGCATGCAGCGGAAAGAGAAAAGATATGATAAGGTCGAAAGAGGGCATGAGCAACGGAAAATGGAATAAGTATTTTGTGGCAGGTTTGGTTATGACGGGCTTTGCCATTGTGCTTGGAATAGTGGGTATTTTCTGGACACCTTATAGTACTACGGAAATGTCGGCGGCTGAAAAATTTGCGGGACCTTCGTTGGGGCATTTATTTGGAACGGACAATTTTGGCCGTGATATTTTTTCGAGAGTGATGCAGGGTCTTGGCACAACCATATCCATCAGTAGTTTGGTAGTGCTGTTTTCGGGGAGCGTGGGAATTCTTCTGGGTGCTGTGACAGGATATTTTGGAGGACTGCTGGATGAGGCGGTTATGCGTGTTACGGACGCGCTGAATGGTTTTCCCAGTATTCTTTTGACTTTGGTGATCATCAGTGTGTTAGGCAGCGGAAAACAAAATGTGATTATCTCATTGGGACTGGTATTTGTTCCCAGTTATGTACGTATTGTGCGCAGTGAATTTATCAGGCTTCGGGATATGGATTATATCAGGCGGGCAAGATTAATGGGTGTGGGGAAACTGCGCATTTTGTTTGTCCATATATTGCCCAATATCTTTTCCGTATTTTGGGTATCTGTAATGATTGGCTTTAACAATGCGATTCTTGCTGAATCAGGAATGAGTTATCTGGGGATTGGCGTTCAGCCCCCGGATGCAAGTCTGGGCAAAATGCTTTCGGACGCCCAGGGATATCTGCAGTCTGCGCCCTGGTATGCATTGGCGCCGGGACTTACGATTGTATGGGTGGTACTGGGCTTTTCCTTATTTGGTGAGGGAATCAGGCGATGGAGTGTGTCTCGGAACGGATAGCGTCCTGAGTATGGGGAGGAGGCATGGGGAAATGATAAAGATCGAAAATTTGTCTGTGGCCTTTGACGGCACGGAAGTAGTGAAGAATGTCAGTTTGCAGATAGAGGACGGGGAGATTTTGGGAGTGGTGGGGGAATCCGGTTCCGGAAAAAGTGTCACTGCATTGACGCTGATGGGGCTTGCGCCTGAGACAGCCCAGGTTACGGAAGGACGGATTCTTTATGATGATGTGGTACTTCAGGAGGCAGGAAGACCTTGTGATAAGACGCTTTACCGAAAATATCAGGGAGCCAGGATGTCCATGGTATTCCAGGAACCCATGACCAGTCTGAATCCCACGCAAAAAGTGGGAAGACAGGTGGAGGAAGTGCTCAGGCTTCATACAAAGCTTTCAAAAGGAGAACGCCGGGACAGCGTTTTAAAGAGTTTTCAAGCGGTTGGGCTGCACCAGGTGGAAAAGGTTTATAACAGTTATCCTCATCAACTTTCCGGTGGGATGCGTCAAAGGGTGATGATTGCCATGGCTGTGATTCTGCATCCCGGTTTCATCGTGGCAGATGAACCAACCACTGCCCTTGATGTTACGATTCAAAACCAGATTATAGCATTGCTTCGGGAAATCAGCCGGAAACAGAAGAATTCTCTTTTGTTTATTACCCATGATTTGAATCTTGCCAAAAGGCTATGCGGCAAAATTGCTGTCATGAAGGACGGAGGGGTGGTGGAGTACGGAACCGCCGAAGAAATCTTCGGCAATCCGCAGCAGGAATATACCAGAAGATTGATAGAAGCCGTGCCTTCCAGGGTGAAGAAATGCAGTATGACGCCCACGGCACAGCAAGGGACGGATGACAAAAGCGCTTCTGGCGGAAGAAAGAGTTCCATTTTACAGGTACGCAATTTGTCCGTGTTTTATCGGGAGGGGAACAACAGCCTGTTTTCTGGAAACAAAAAGCGCCGTGTGGTGTCCCATGTGGAATTTGATGTCTATCCCGGAGAGAGTTTGGGGCTGGTGGGGGAGAGCGGTTGTGGAAAAACTTCTCTTTCCAAGGCAATTTTGGGTATGAACAAGGATATGGAGGGAAGGGTGATACACCATTCCGTGGGGCCGCAGATGATATTTCAAGACCCATACAGCAGCTTAAATCCTACCAAAACCATAGGGTGGCTGCTGCAGGAGCCCCTTCGGGCCGCCGGTGCGCTGGATAGCTCCAAGGCCATGACAAAACAGGATATGGAGGCGGCGGCTTATGATATGCTGCAGCGTGTGGGAATGGGAGAGAAATATTTTCACAGAAAGCCGTCTCAACTTAGCGGGGGACAGCGTCAGCGGGTCAGCATTGCCCAGGCATTGATTACCAATCCGGGATTTATTGTAGCAGACGAACCGGTATCCGCATTGGATGTGACCATTCAGGCGCAGATTATGGAATTATTGCAGAAGCTCCGGCAGGAGATGAATTTGTCTTATCTGTTTATTTCCCACGATATTAATGTGGTCTATCAGATGTGCGACAGGATTATGATTATGAAAGAGGGAAGAATTATTGAGATTGGGGACACAGAGGAAGTATTTCATGATCCCAGGGAAGAATATACAAAATTGCTTTTGTGCAATTCATAATGGGCAAACGCTTTCGGTAATGGAGCTGGAAGCGTTTGCTTTTTCCATGATACAAAACCCAGGAACAAGTATCTTAGACTAAAAATGCCTTACGTTAGACTTAGGATATTGCATTTTGCATGAGAAAAAATTAGAATGGAATCAGACAGAAGGATGTGGTTTGGCGGTGGGGAAATGATTGATATAGGGCGCCGTATGGGAACCTGTGGAAGCCAGGTAAGGAGAAAATATGTTAAGAGTGGCGGTTTGTGACGACGATGCTGGGGAACTTGAAAGGATATTAAAGTTTTTGCAAGAGTATGAAAGGGCGGAAATACTGTCGGAAGCATATTCCAGGGGAGAGGATTTGCTGGCGTCGGGTAAAAACTTTGATATTCTTTTGCTGGATATAGATATGGACGGATTGAATGGAATTGAAACTGCAAAGCGGGTTCGTGAGACGGATAAGGAAGTAAAGTTAATATATGTTACGAATTACAGCGATTATACCATATTTGCCTTTGCGGTACATGCGTTTGCGTATCTATTGAAACCGCTGAAACGGGAAGAACTTTATGCGCAGTTGGACGAAGCGCTTCGCTATGGAGTGCCCAGGAGAGAACAAGCGCTGGAATTTCAGGCCAAAGAAGGAATTGTGCGGGAACTGCCTTCTGATATTTTGTATTTTGAATATTGGAATCGTCAGGTGGTGCTTCATACTACAAAACATCTCTGGCACTTAAAAAGAAAAATTACGGAATTGGCTCAGGAGATGGAGGCATACGGTTTTGCTATGCCCCATAAGAGCTTTGTAGTCAACTTATATGCGGTACAAAATATATGTAATTATGATATTTTGCTCACAAATGGAAGTACAATTCCGCTGTCCCAGAAAAAGGCGGTGATGTTTCGCAGAGCGTTAAATGAATATCTGGCTGACGAGAGGGGGAGATGGAATTGATGGTTGTAATTTATGGAATGTTACCCCTGGTCGGAAGCATATTTCTGCTGGGGTCAATGTTCTATGGCGCATATAGAATCGCAGCACATTCCGGTATGGTAAGGGGCGTAAACATTCGCTGGGGAGTTGTGGCGGCGTTTATTTTGTTCAGTGTGGCAATTTCCATACTGGGCAATACATGGCTGAACCTGATTTCCATACTCCTGTTTCCGTTCGCAGCCGGTTGGGGGTTTCGGACTGCCAGAACCTTTTTGGTTCCATACTTTATTCTGGCTGTTTCCGTTTTTCTCACGGATGTGGTCAGCGTCACTGTATATCAAATGCTGTGGGCATGGGGAATTCTGTATTTGAATTCTGCGGAACTGGCATATATGCTGTTGGTGGCGGTGACTCGAATGATGGAATTTATGGTGATTTTGCTGATTACTATGGCGGCGGGGAAAAAGGCGGGCAGACATATTACATTGCGGCAGGTTGTGTTATCTGTGTTTCTTCCCATGTTTTCCATGTTTAATATGTATTATACCTTGTATATGATGCAGATTTATATGGTGCTGGATGTGGTGGTGCTTTTTGTTGTCAATTTGATTCTGCTGATAGGATTGAATCTTTATTTCTGCGTACTGATAGATATTATGGGTGAAAATCACAGATTGGAAAATGAGAGGAATTTGTATCGGCAGCAAGCCGTCATGCAATACCAATACTATGAGAGGGAAGAAGAGAAATATGAAGAATCCAGGAAACTGATACATGATATTCGCAATCATATTCAGGCAATGGAGGCGCTGTACAGAAATGCTGGTGCAGAAGACGCCTCTCAATATGCAGGAAATATTCATAAAATGTTAAACCGTTTTCAGCAGAAATATTATACTTCTGATAAGCTGCTTAACATTATATTAAATGATAAGGCTGCGCATATGCAGAGGGTAGGAATTAGGGAAGATATTAAAGTGGGTGAACTGTCTCTGGGATTTATGAGAGATACGGATGTGACGGCATTATTCGCAAATCTTTTGGACAATGCCATTGCTGCGGCTGCAGGCAGCGGGGATAGTTATATCAGATTAAGGGTAAACATGGTTAGGCAATTTCTTTCTATTGTGATGGAAAACAGTTGTGAACAGGAACCTGTAAAAGAAGGAGAAGGATTTCGTTCACGGAAAAGCAATCATGAAGGTATGGGAATTGCAAATATACGGCGGACGGTGGACCAGTATGGGGGTGATGTGCAGTTTGAATGGAAAGAAGGGGTGTTTATTACCAAAGCGGTAGTGGTATGCGGGGATCAGGAATCGAAAAGAACATAGCATCCGGCAGCATGTGAGGGCTGGGACGCAGACATGACTTGCGGTGTTAGAAAGAAGGTAAAATGTTAATAATAGGGTTAATATTTGGCATAGTTGTATGTTATGTGGTTCCCATTGGGGGACTTGTGATGTGTATGCGGAAGAAAAAGGGGACGGGAAAAGCGTTCTTGATTGGAGCGGCGGCGTTTGTAATCAGTCAGTTAGTGATCAGAATTCCCATATTGCAGCTTGTGCTGCCGCAATATGCGTGGTTTACAGTTTTGCAGTTGAATCCTTGGGCATATGGGATATTTTTGGGACTATCTGCGGGAATATTTGAAGAGGCGGCTCGATGGATTGGCATCCGTTTCTTTTTGAAGGAGAAGCGGGAGGTGGAACATGGTCTTGCATTTGGGTTTGGACATGGCGGAATAGAGGCAATGATTCTGGTAGGATTGAATTATGTGGCGGTCCTTGTTATGGTGATTGGAGGACAGGGGGCGTTAGTTCCGGTTGAACCAGGGGGACTGTTTATGGCGGCGGTTGAGCGGCTATATGCCATAGGGTTTCATGTGGGAGCAACGCTTCTGGTACTCTATGGCATCAGAAGCGGGAAGACAATTTGGTATCTTATGGGAGCAATTTTACTTCATACGGTCATGGATGCAGCAATCGTTATTCTGCCCGCAGAATTTGGCGTTGGAACATTTGGCGTGTGGGTTTATGGAGGAGCGATAGGAGTTCTGACACTGGCAATGGGACTTTGGTGTTTTGCAAAATCCGGCCGTGACAAGAAAGTCATAGAAGGGGGATGATGAAATGTGAAATAAAGCAGCGACTGTGGAAAGTGGAATGAAAGGGAAATGAGGGCCCGCCAGAGACGGGCCAGGAGGTGCAGAGATGAAAAAAATAGTATTGTTATTAGGAATGTTGGTTTTGGTATTGACTGGCTGCAGCAGCGCGAAATTGTCAGATGCCTTTGACGAAGAGACGGTGATAGCATCTGCCAAAGAAGCCATAGACCATTTGGTGAAGGGTGAGTGTGACAAGGTGGTTGAGAAGATGAGCGCTGAAATGCAGGAGGCGCTGACGGCGGAGGATCTGGCAGCTAATATGGAGGCTATGGACACATTGACAGGTGCTTTCAAGGAGTATAAGAGCAGCGCGGTTGTAGGGCAGCAGGACGCCCAGGGGACTGATATGGCGGTAGCGGTGATTGTGGCGGCTTTTGAGAAAAGGAATGTGACTTATACTATAAGTTATAATACAGATATGGAAATCGTTGGACTTTGGATGAAATAATATACTGCTGTGATAGTTTAGATTTTAATTGAACTGTCACAGCAGTTTATGATATTGGGAACAGTTCAGGTTTTGGAGAATTCATTTGTTTTTATATTTCACATATGATACAATGTTTACACATAATGCTGTTTAACGTTTAGGCATGTCAACGATCAAATATTATGGCGCGATAAATTGCATCATGATTGAATTGGGTGATAGAAAATGAACATTACTGTTTTTGATAAAGTAAAAAAATTAGCGGACAAGTATGCGATGGAATTAAAAATTCAAGTTAATAATCGGGTGGAAGAAATAAAATGGAGAGATGCTACAACTGATGGAGATCATATTACAAAGGAACATACAAGAGTAAAAGTTATTAGTGAGAAAGGGTATATTCCAATTAGAGTGATGTTTTACTATCCACAGCGTATTCAGGCGCAGAAGATTCAGGACACATTGAAAACATTATATCAGGGAATTGGCGGTGAGTATTATTATGGGGATGCAGCGTGGAAATACATAGAAGAATTTACGGAAATTAATCTTTTGGAAATACTTGAATGTATTGCAAAATCTAGGGAGTGAGTGTAAAAGTGGTAATTTGTGATGATTGTATCAATGTTTTAAAAAAGATGGAGGATAATATTATTGATATGATATATTTTGATCCTCCTTTTTTTACTCAAAAGATTCAATGTATGAAAGATTCCAATGGAGTTGAATATAGTTTTTCTGATATTTGGAGTACAAAAGGCGAGTATCTTGATTATATGAGAGTTCGCATCAATGAAATAAAAAGAGTATTAAAAAAGACGGGAAGCGTATTCTTGCATTGTGATAACTCAGCTTCGCATTATTTGCGGATGGTTTTAGATGATGAGTTTGGGGAAAATAATTTTAGAAGTGAAATTATTTGGACATATAAAAGATGGTCTAATGCAAAAAAAGGATTGCTTCCCAGTCATCAAACAATATTCTTTTATTCTAAAACCAATCATTTTAAATTTAATACGATTTATAATGAATATTCACCTACTACAAATATAGATCAAATATTGCAAGAAAGAGTGAGAAATAATAAGGGAAAGGCAAGCTATAAGTATGATAAACAAGGAAATATTGTGATAGCCAAAGAAAAAAAGGGGGTACCCATGTCGGATGTATGGGAAATTCCGTTTTTAAATCCAAAAGCGAAAGAAAGAACAGGCTATCCCACACAAAAACCAATAGAATTACTTGAAAAGATAATTCAAATAAGTACGGACGAAGGGGACATAGTTTTAGACCCTTTTTGTGGAAGTGGAACAACATTGGTAGCTGCAAAAATATTAAATCGAAATTATATAGGAATTGATAAAAACGCCAGTGCGATTGCGTTATGCAAGCAGAGATTAGATGCACCGGTTAAGACGGTATCAAAATTGCTGCAAGTGGGTGCAGATGCATATAAAACTAAGAATGATGAAGAATTAGCAATATTACATATGCTGGAATGTGATGTGGTGCAGAGGAATAGAGGGATAGACGGATTCCTAAAAAAACATTATTTAGACGCGCCAGTGGCTGTAAAAATACAAAAGTCATATGAAAGTTTTTCTGAGGCAGTTGAATTATTGAACAATGCCGGAAAAAGAAAAAAATGCAGCTTTACTGTAATGATTCGCACATCTGAGGGGTTAGTGGATAGCGAGATAGCAATACCATCCAATATGATAGTGATCGATGGACTTAATTTGCAGTTGAATTCCAGTTTGGCAAGGGTGTCAAACGGTTAACAGAACAAAATAGTGAAGGATGTAAGAATATGTCGAGGTATCAGGATGAGAAAAATGGAATTTAAGATGGAGCGTCCGGGGTTGCTGAAAGCAGGGCAGAAGATTACGGTAACAGAAGGAGAGCTTCCCAGCAATTATTATTATGTGATAGACCCAGCCCTTGCCATGTCGGCAAATATTCCTTTCAGGAACAGGCTGACAAGCCGTGAGGGGGTGGTCACGGATGTGGTGGAAAATGCCAGAGGATTTTATGTGACGGCAGAGTTTGACGAAGCGGAGGTGGAGTAGGGAATGATAAAGGATGCTTTTTCATTGTAATTTGCGGAATAATTTCCTGACTGCAAACAGCAATCCATAAAGCATCAGAATCACCAGACAGCAACAAATAATCAGGATGGTAAGCTCAGTGAATTTCTCAGTGTTTTTGCTGTAAGCATTGTTGACGAAAGGCACGCCCAATGCAATCGCAAAATACCAGAATACCGGAGGAAGGCATCTGCGTACAAGCTGGGGCAAGTATGCGTTGCTTTTTCTGCCATTGCCAGAGTATTTGCTTTTGCTGAAGAAGAAATCGGTCACACGATAGATGGCCAGCAGGGCGGTAAAGTAAACTACAATGCCTATCATGGTATGAAGCCGGTCAGGAGTCAGAAAGCCTCTGTAAATTTCTTCTCCCAATAGTGCCGGAAGGTAGATGGCTGTAATAATTCGCAGTCCATTGACAAAGATGGTGAGCAGATAGGAAAGAATCATGCTGATGATTAGCCAACAAAATCCTTTCACATACCGAAGGAAGATAGAATTGGCATGGGAGGTATGAGCTGAGGGTGTAATGCGGTGCACAAAGGAGAAGAGGAACAGAGTAAATGTGATAATCATAAATTGGACGCCGGAACAGGTGGGGGCGATTAGGAGGCGCAGGCTATGATTTGCATAGCCTGCGCCCGGTGCATATTCAAAAGCAATACCGCTCAGCAGTTCCACCCATTTTGCGATAGGGGCAAGAATCCATATCAGATGATCACTTTCCGCATTACTGTAAAAATATTTCATTCCCAAAATAAGCAGAAGTCCCGCTGCATAGAAACAGAAGTTCTGACGTATAATTTTTTTTGCTGTTTGTATTCTTTGACTGTTCATGGAAAATACCTCTTGTGGTTAAATAATCGGGTTGTGCCTGCAGCAGGAGAAAATATTCTTAGTTCATTGGTTGTGATTTGGCATTTTTTCGTGTTGCTTTTATAAATTTTACGATACCTGCCAGACTCAGACATGGGATGAGCAGGAAAAAGAGAAGATCTCCCGGTTCCGAATAAGCGGTATAGCCTCCGCCCACTGCCAGGTTGGTAACGTGCTGGGGCATGGGCAAGGCTTGATCTACATCCTGGCTTTCTCCCTCAGTATTTCGTATGGTATCTACCACGGCAACGAAAGAAGTATAGGGAGTAGTCATATTGTACTCAAGGCCTAATTGGGTAATTTCATCTTTGGTGGAATTGTCATTTCTGGTGCTGCCAAATCCGGCAATTTTGTCCAACCTGGTTCGTGCCCATAGATAGCGAAGGGCGTCATTTTGCATGTCAACCGTCACGTCGGAAACAGGGATCTGCTGGGTGTAATCCTCATTTCCTGATTTTCCGGATATGGTTATGGTTCCGGAAGGTGTGCCGCGCCATTTTCCAAATAGAACAATGGGCTTTTGGGCGTACAGAATGGACGGGATGGCGGGCGCTACATCATAAACATCAAAACTGTCAAAATCTACGGTAATATCAGTCAGTAAAGGAGATTCAATATATGTTTTGAATCGGCTGGCAGATTCTTCCGCATCCTCAGAATCGGTGACAATAAAAGCTTCGCCCAATCCGGTTCCGGCAATTCCTTTTATCAAATATTCATTTACCCCGCTTCCTATGCCGAAAGGGAAAAAGCTGGCGGTGTCCATATTCTGTTCAATTGTATCAAAAATTTCCTGTTCGTTTGAAATGTAACCGTCAGTGATAATGACAATGCTTCGGGCAATATTATCTGATTTCGGAATGTTGATGGCATCTTTTAATGCGGGAAGCAGCGAGGTTCCGCCGCCGCCTTTCTGCTCGTCCACCAGTTGTAATGCTGCCTTGATATTTCTATCGGTGGCCGGCAAAGATTTTTCAGAAAGTAATATGGTATCATTGGCAAATAAAATCAGATTAAACTTGTCCGTTCTCCGCAAACCAACTGCCATATCCGATATCAAATCTTTTGCAGTGTCAAGGGGGTAGCCGTTCATGGAACCTGACACGTCAAGTACAAAGATATATTCCCGGCACGGGATTTCAGCGGGGGTATAGTGTTCGGGGGGCTGAACCGTGAGCATGAAAAAGTTTTCCTTTTCCCCGCCGGTTAGCACCAGACCGCTTTGTACCGTGTCGCCGGTGAGCTTGTATTTTAAGATAAAATCCCGATTCCCGGCATAATCTTCCGGATTGGATAACGTGATCTGGGCTTTTGAGTCGCTGTCCATGTAAACGGAGATTTCATGGGTTTTGCAAGTCAGGTCGGCTATGGGGACGCCAGTAGATAAATTGACTGTAATATGATATTGACTGGAAGGTGTAACGCCATCAGGAAGATAGGGAGTGGCAATCCAGTCGTTGTCGTCGGAAACGACGCCATTGCTGTTATTTTCGAGACTGTCGTTTTCGCTGTTGTCGGAATTTTCTTTCTCAACAGTATTGTTATCATCTACATTGATTGCGCCTTCTCCGTCATTTTGGCTATCATTGCAGTCATTCTGTTCAGAATTGTCATTGTCATTTTGGGTATCATTGGTGTCATTCTGATCTGAGTTGTCATTGTCATTTTGGCTATCATTGCTGTCATTCTGCTCTGAGTTTTCGCTGTCGCTTTGTCCGTCGTTGTCCGTATTAGGATTATTAGTGTCATTTTGGTTGTTATCGTGGTCATTTCCAGTCGTATCATTATTTTGGTTGTCAGCAGAATTGTTGTCATTGCAGGCATTATTGTCTGGAACAGTGTCAGAATTGCCGTCGGAATTTTCCGGAGATGACATGGCATATCTGTCAGAAATAACGTCATTTACGACATATACGTCACTGGCGATACTGTCAGTTTTGCTGTCGGAAGTATCGTCAACGGGAGGGGCGGCATAGCGGGGACCGACCACCGTGGGGAAGACAAATTCGTATATGCCTTCCGTGGGGGTAATGAGCTGCGTATAGTGCAGATTAATGCGGGCAATATCTCCAGGCATAATATTTGCCACATCCATTGTAAATACATTGGGCCGTTTTTGTTCCAGCAGAGAAGCGCTTTTCCCCTCGCTTTTGGCGGTTTCAAATTCCTCTTTTGCTTCTTCTTTTTCTTTGATTTTGGCAGTGACCACCTGGTTGCCGATTGTCATTTCCATACCATGTACGGTAACGTCGGAAGATGTGGGAAATACATATCTGGCATTGATGGGGACAGTCCCTTCATTGGTATAGGTTTGTATCACATAAGTTTCTGCAATTACGCCGTTAATATTGGTAATCACATCGGTGGATTTCAGGGGAAAGAAATCTGCTGCAGCGTTTTGGTCTTCTGCTCCCTGTATAATGAAATAGGGTGCGAGAAGTTTTTCCTCCTCATCCGTATCTTCTTGTGCAGCATATACCGTAAAGGGACATGGGGCAAACAAGAGTATTGCAGCCAACAAGAAGAGCAGTACTTTGGATTTGCGGGCTTTTTGGAATTTTTTCATTAGAGTACCTCCATATTTCATTTCTTTTATGCGCCTGACCCAGGGAGCAGGGGAAAGATTTACACCTACGCCGTTGGCAGAGCTTTGATTTGTGTTTTGAAGCTTTATTAAAATAGTACAATGAGCGTGCACAAAAACTGCATCAAATTTTAAACATATTTGCATCATTTCAATGGGTTCATAAGTTGGCTGTAAAGCATAAAACACACTTCATCTGATATGGAAGTCACACAGAACCGGGAATGGAATATAGTATAGAAAAAGTTCAGGTTGGAAGATTATTTATGGGAAAAAGTACAAATCCAATTGTAAACGATTGCGTTATGTCCGGCGTCAAACCGGCCATGCTTGAACTGCCTTATCCGCCCATACAGGTGAAGTGCAGAAACAGGGATTACGCGGAGCTGCTTAAGATAGATTATAGCGGAGCGGTATCGGAACTTAGTGCAATCACGCAATATATCAACAATCAAAACAGAATGTCCTGTGAAAAATGTTCTCTTGCCAAGGTGATTTTGGGGATTGCAATAGCGGAAATGATGCATTTGCAGAAATTGGGTGAGTTAATTGATTTGTTAGGCGGAGAGGTGGACTATGGGGTTATGCAGCCTAACGGGAAGCAAAAGCTGTGGACGCCCGCATATCTGACACTATCGTCAAATATCAGAAAAATGCTTTGTGCAGGTATAGAAGCGGAAAAAGCGGCAATCAATCAGTATCGCAAACATATTGGAATGATAGGGGATGATTGTGTAAAAGCTGTGCTGCTGCGAATTATCAAGGATGAAGAATATCATATTCTGTTACTGCAGGCTTTGATGGAAGATTTATAATTGTGTCGGAAATCAGGGTATTTTCCGGATGAAAATACCCTGATTTGTCAGGGGCAGCCATGGGAAGAAAAATTTTATGCTACATATTGTGCTCGTATTTTTTCTATGTTGTCTGGGTGAAATTTCAGGTATCTCCTATGAAATAATGTTAGATTGGGCAATTGTAATTTTATAGTATATGGTGTCTTTCATAAAATTGGAAGAGGGGACATACTTTTTTTGCCCTAAGCATAAATTGTTATCAATCATAGCTATGCAGAATGAATCATATTACAGTTTACGGGAGGGACAATCATCGTGCAGCCGTAAATTTGTCATGTGATGTAAACCAATATGCTATCCGGCAAGGAAAGCCTATTATCTGTATTCCAATCCGGAAGTATCAGTCAGGGGAGGTATTTTGTGTTTGAACAGTATAGTATCGGACAGACCGTAGAGGAATTAAAAAGTAATGCCCATAATGGGTTGTCACAGCGGGAGGCAGGAGAACGGCTGCGGCGGGACGGCAGAAATGAGATGAAAGCCGCCCGTAAGAAGACGCCTGTGGAATCATTTTTGGAGCAGTTAAATGATCCTTTGATTTATGTGCTGATTGTGGCCGCGGTGGTTTCTGTATTGCTGGAGGAAATCAGTGATGCAATCATTATCGGCGTGGTGGTGGTAATGAATGCGTTGGTGGGTATGCTTCAGGAAGGTAAGGCCAGAAAGGCTTTGGAGTCGTTGAAAAAGCTTACCAGTCCGAAAGCTATGGTGATTCGGGAAGGCAGACGCATGGAAATTCCAGCGGCAGAACTGGTGAAAGGGGATTTGGTCTATTTGGAAGCCGGATGTCAGGTGCCGGCGGATTTGCGTCTGATAGAGTCCGCAAATTTAAAAATAGAAGAATCCGCGCTGACGGGAGAATCTCTGCCCATGGAAAAAGATGCGGGATTTATAGGGGAGAAGGGCAGACAGCTTCCGCTGGGGGACAGACGGAATATGGCATATATGTCTACCATAGTCACTTATGGCCGGGGACTGGGGCTGGTTACGGCTACCGGAATGGGAACGGAGCTGGGGCAGATTGCCACTATGATTACTGAAAGTAAGGAAGAGATGACGCCTTTGCAGAAGCGTTTGGGGGAGTTAGGGAAAATTTTGAGTCTTTTGTCCCTTTTGCTTTGCGCAGCCCTCTTTGTAATTGCGGTGTTACAGAAACGCAATGTGCCCGAAATGCTCATTACGGCTATTTCTCTGGCGGTGGCTGCGGTTCCGGAAGGGTTGCCGGCGGTGGTTACAATCTGCCTTGCTTTGAGCGTCACCCGCATGGTAAGGGTAAATACCATTGTCCGCAGACTTCCTTCCGTTGAGACGTTGGGGGCGGTCAGCGTGGTTTGTTCCGATAAGACAGGCACGCTCACACAGAATCGGATGACTGTGGAGAAGTGTTGGCTGGATGGCAGGCTGCTGGATGTAAAGGATTGTTCCATGTCATTATGTCAGGATTTCTATTATGGTATGGTATTGTGCAATGACGCCGTACTGGAAGAGGGGAACAGAACAGGAGATCCTACGGAGCTTGCCTTGCTGGATGCAGCGGCGGAGGCAGGCGTTAGGAAAGAAGCGTTGGAACAGGAGATGCCCAGAATGGGGGAATTATCTTTTGATTCTGATAGGAAGATGATGACTACGCTTCACAGAAGAGAACATGTCCGGCCTGTATCCCTGACATCGGAAAGACGGGGGCGTGGAGCTGCTTTGAGCATGGGAAGTTTTGGAACGTCCAGAAATTATGGCGGTTCGGGAAGTGGGGCGTATGGTTTATCAATAAGTGAAAAGAAACCTGGCAAATTGAGCGGCGGCGGAGAATTACGGGCGGCGGAATTTTCTGAAGCGGCTGCAGCAGGAACATCGGGCAGATCTGGTTCCGGGCAGATGGTGTCTTATACAAAAGGGGCCCCGGACGAAGTCTTAAAACAATGTACGCAGATATTTACACGGGGAGGCGTTATCAGACTTACCGAACCTTATCGCAGAAAATTGAAAGAAGCGGTGGAGGAAATGTCAGGAGACGCTCTTCGTACTTTGGCAATAGCTATGAGGACTGGATGCACGGAAGCAAAAGAGGAAAATTTAATCTTTTTAGGCATGGTGGGAATGAGGGACCCGGCCCGGCCGGAGGCAGCCAGAGCGGTGTCTGATTTCAAAGAAGCGGGCGTAAAGACGGTTATGATTACCGGAGATCATGTGGATACGGCTTTTGCCATAGGCAGGCAGTTGGGCATTGTGGATTATTTTGGTCAATGTATGACAGGGGAAGAGTTAGGGCATTTGTCAGAAGAGGAATTTGCTGACAAAATAGGAGATATTAGAGTATTTGCAAGGGTGTCTCCGGCGCAGAAGGTACGCATTGTGGACGGTTTCAAACAGAGGGGGGAGATTGTTGCAATGACAGGGGACGGCGTAAACGACGCGCCTTCTCTGAAAAAGGCTGACATTGGTATCGCTATGGGAATGTCAGGGACGGATGTGGCAAGGCAGGCGTCGGATATGATTTTGACAGACGATAACTTTGCAACCATCAGACGTGCCATAGAAGAGGGCAGAGGAGTCTATGAGAATATCAGAAAGTCGGTTATTTTTCTGCTGTCTTCCAATTTGGGTGAAATTATTACTATGTTTTTGGCTGTAATATGTGGATTGGCGTCTCCTTTGAAGTCCAGTCATATTTTATGGATTAACTTGATTACAGATTCTCTGCCGGCATTGGCATTGGGGGTGGATAAAAATGATGGTGCGGAATTAATGAGGCAGCCGCCCAGAAAAGCGAAGGAAAGTCTGTTTTCCGGAGGAAGACTTGCCTGTACTTGTTTTTATGGGGCGTTAATTGCGGCGGTTAGTCTGACGGCATTTCTCATGCTTCCCTGTGCGTTGCTTCGCATCAATGGGCAGACGATCAGTCTGGGGAATCTGGCGTCGGTTTTGCAAAGTCCGTCCGTACTTGCAAAAGCGCAGACATATGCTTTTACGGTTTTAGGAATGTCTCAACTGTTTCATGCGGTGGGGATGCGGGATATGGGAAAATCGGTTTTTCGCATGAATCATCTGGAAAATAAGCTTATGATAGGAGCCTGTATTCTGGGATTTTTGTTACAGTTTGCTGTGACGGAAGTGTCGTTTTTGGTGCAGGCATTTGGAACGTCACCCTTGTCAGGAAAAGAATGGATGCGGCTGGGAATTTTGGCGGCTGCGCCGTTAATTGCACATGAGATCATAGTATTGTTTGCGCACACGAAAGATGTATCGGTACGGGAAACAGTACAGGGATAAGAGAGGAATGGATGAGGTTTTGTGTGCAGAAAGATAAAATCGTAAATAGTAGGCGGGAGTTGGGAGTTTTTGCTGCCAGCTCCCGCCCCAATGGTTATTTTTTGATTTTGGCTAATTCGGAATTGATAATCTGCAGGGCGTTTTCCGGTACTTTTTTATCGGAATCTGTGCCGCCCATGCTTTTGAACATATCTGAGAGTTCAAAAAGTGTCTTTTCTCCCATCATTGCCAGCATGGATTTCTTCATCTTCATACCGGTCATGGAATACATGGCGCCGGCCAAAATATGAAAGGCGTCTTCATTGCCGCAAATGGCACTGATTTTATCGTGAACAGAAAAATGGTGTTCCGAGTATTCCATAGGAGAATGATCTGCTGCGGAATCTACGGTTTCAAACCAGTTTGCCACACCGTCACCGTCGTCGTCTTCCTGGGGAAGGGTGTAGATGTCAGGCTTGTGAGCTACTTTTTCCAAAGTCATTGTGTCTGTGACAGAGGCATGGGGTAAGAAGAGCCACGCATCCGAGCAGACAGGAGAAGTTCCGGCTTCAGCGGTCAGATAGGTAAAACCGTCGGACAAGGGCACATTCTCAAAAAGAAAGATTTTATTGCCATATTTGGTATCGAAAATTTGTCCGTTTACATACAAAGTAACCTGGGACAGATTGGAGTAAACTTTTACAGTGGTAGAGGCTCCGCTTCTACAGGCATAACGTCTGCCGCATAGATGTACGAAGGGTTCTTTGCTCCAATAAGCCTTATAAACATAAAAGGCTTCTTTCTTAATTTTTCTGTCCATGGTGACAAGGCCTTTGTTGTTGCGGCCGGCGGTACCGCCTTCGTTTCTGGCCGCGCAGCCGAAATCAAACATATTCCACACATAGGTTGACCAAAGATAGGGACGCTCCATGAGGATTTTTGCCATATGCTCGTGATACTCAGCCTGATAAGCTTCGGAATAATCCCGGCATTTTGGGGTGTCGGGCTGATACGTGATAATGCCTTCAGCGCCATATTCGGACAGGCCCAGGCAAATTTCCGGATGAATTTCATGGAAGTGGTCAAGCCACTTTTCATTGTTTTCATAAGTGCCGCCATACCAGCCAAAATAGTGATTGTAGCTTTCCACGTCCGTAATGCCGTGAAGGGGACTGTCAGGCCCAAGCATACTTACGTGGGCAATGGTGGTAAGGCGCGAAGGGTCCAGTTCTTTCACAAGTGCGTTCAGATCTTTGTGATTTTCTGTCAATCCGGGCTTTTCTCCGGCAATGGTAATCTCATTGGAAATTCCCCAAAAGCAGATACAGGGATGATTGTAATTCTGGTAAATTAAATCTTTCATTTGCAGACGACAGTTTTCGTGGGCTGCCGGGTCATCGCTTTGGCTGCTGATATAGGGAATTTCCGCCCACACAATAAAGCCATATTCATCGCAGGCGTCGTAGAACTCTTTGCTGTGCTGATAGTGGGCAAGCCGTATGGTGTTGGCTCCGATTTCGTGAATCAGGGCGGCATCCTCATAGTGCTGTTTTTTGGTCAGAGCATTGCCCAGATAGAGTCTGTCCTGATGACGTGATACGCCCCGCAGCATCATTGGTTTCCCGTTTAAAATAAAGCCTTTTTCAGGATCAACATAAAAGGAACGGATACCAAAACGGCTGCTGACTTCATCCACCGATTCATTGCGGTATACCAAAGTGGCGGTGCATGTGTAAAGATAAGGGTCTTCCACGCCTTGCCATAAATGGGGGGAGGGCAGCAGGATATCAGCTTTAGGAGATTCGGCGGGTCTCCAGGTCTCAGCCACTTCCCGGCCGTCCGCATCGGTAATCAGATAGCGCACAGTGTAATCAGGAGAAGCATTTACCACCCAGGAATTCAAATGCAGCATGGCTTTGGCCGACGCGCCCGGTGTGCTGTGGTTTGTTAAAATTTCCGGTGTAATGGCAAGGCCGGATGCGCCGTGATAACATACATCAAAATGAGTTTCGGATAAAATCAAAAGATTGACCCCTCGATATAATCCACCATAAAAAGTAAAATCAGCCATTTGGGGATAAATATGACTGTGATTGGCGTTGTCGGCATAAATGGAAATCGTATTGGGGGAAGGCTCCAAAGCAAAACCGTCTTCGTCAACAGAAGGGTGCAGAAAGTCTGTAATATCCAACACGAAAGAAGAATATCCGCCTTCGTGGCTTCCGGCTTCTTTGTCGTTGACACAGACTTTGCCGCTTAGGGCAAGGGCCAGTATTTCAAGGAAAACCCGTTCCCCTTTCCGGAGTGTGGGGGTGGCAAGCTGATTGATATAGCAGCACTGGCCTCTGTGATATTCGCCTTTGCCATCCATTCCGTCTATTGAATTCCAAGTGTGGGGAAGTGTTGCCGGCTCCCAGTTTATATTATCTTTGGTAAAGCTCCAGTTATCATTAAAGGGGATGATTTTTCTCATTGTAACCTCATTTCTGCGCAGAGCGCCTGGTAGAATCAATGTGTAAAAAACACAAGAACATCGTAAAAACACATTTCCTTTTTATAGTATACGACAAAAAATCAATTTATCCAGGCTGTTTCAGCCATTTTTGAAGATTTTTGGAAATCTTTTAAAGAAATTGGCTGTGTAAGGGCATTTGGGGCCAACGCCCACAAAAGTATTTGCCTTAAAAAAAATTCATGTTATAATAGGCACAGAAAACGTTGGAAAAATTTTTATCATGCTTTCAGCGTATAGGGAGGGAAAAAAATGGAAATAAAGAAAGAGAAAGTTATTTTAACAGGTGACAGACCCACGGGCAGGCTGCATGTAGGGCATTACGTAGGGTCGCTCAGGCAGCGTGTTGCCTTACAAAATTCAGGAGAGTATGAGAAAATTTTCATTATGATCGCGGACGCGCAGGCTTTGACGGATAACATTGAAAACCCGGAGAAAGTACGACAGAATATTATCGAAGTCGCGTTGGACTATATGTCTTGTGGTCTGGATCCTTTAAAATCTACCCTTTTTATCCAGTCACAGGTTTCCGAATTGTGTGAACTTAGTTTTTATTATATGGATTTGGTGACGGTTGCCAGGCTGCAGAGGAATCCTACTGTAAAGAATGAGATTCAAATGCGCAATTTTGAAACCAGTATTCCGGTGGGCTTTTTTACCTATCCGATCAGTCAGGCGGCGGATATTACCGCATTTAAGGCAACGACAGTGCCGGTGGGGGACGACCAGCTTCCAATGATTGAGCAGACAAGAGAAATTGTGCATAAGTTTAACACAGTATACGCGCCGGTATTGGTGGAGCCGGAAGCAATTTTACCGGGAGATGAGGCAAGCAAAAGGCTGCCTGGAATTGACGGTAAAGCAAAAATGAGTAAATCCCTGGGAAATGGTATTTATTTGGCGGATACGGCAGATGAGGTTCGGGCAAAAATCAGGAATATGTTCACGGACCCGCTGCATTTGAAAGTCAGCGACCCTGGGCATTTGGAAGGAAATACGGTATTTATTTATCTGGATGCCTTTTGCAGACAGGAACATTTTGAAAGATATCTTCCTGAATATGCCAATCTGGAGGAATTAAAAGCACATTACCAGCGCGGCGGATTAGGGGATATTAAGGTGAAAAAATTCCTGGAAAATGTGATGCAGGAAACGTTAGAGCCCATCCGTAACCGCAGGAAGGAATTGGAAAAAGATATTCCGGCGATTTATGAAATCCTTAAGAAGGGCAGCGAAAATGCCAGAGAGGCTGCAGCACAGACATTATCGGAAGTGAAAAGTGCTATGAGGATTAACTATTTTGAAGATGCCGAGCTGATTCGTGCCCAGAGTGCGAAATACGAAGCCTGATGGTTTTCTGTGATTAAAAGTTTTCTGTGATTAAAATACGAAAGAAAAATGTGACATAAGCGTCGATTTTGGACTGAGCTTGACATTTGTGTCATATTTGAATTGCAAAAGTATAGGACTAACAATAGAAAATAGTCCGTCACAGGTATGAAGCACGTGGTGTAATTATTTAGGACATGGAACAGGAGTAGGATGAATGGATGAGAAGTGGAACAAAGAGGAAGAAATAGAACAATCGGAACCATTGGATACAAAACTGGTGGTAATAATTATTTTGGGGCTGGCAGTGCTTGCAGCGATGATCTGTGTGGGGCTGTGGTATGTTACCCATATGGGCAGGCCGGACCAGGGAAGTAATGAATTGTTGGCACAGGCAACGGAAAAACCGTCTGATTCGTCAGCATACCAGAACTCCGGTCAGGGATTGGATTCGACCTCGGCGGCCATGCCTGAAGTAACTTCGGAACCTGGCCAAACCTCATCTGCAAGCGCTGCGCCTGAGCATCCCTCAGATAATGGTTCAGAAGCCGGTACGAGTCACAGTCCGGAAGAAAGTGTAGGAGCCGATGGGGGCAGCGTCCAGGGAGAAAGTACAGGAGCCAATACAGGTAATGCTCAGGGAGAAAGTACAGGAGCCAATACAGGTAATGTTCAGGGAGAAAGTACAGGAACCAATACAGGTAATGTTCAGGGAGAGCTTATAGGGAATGATACGGGCAATGCTTCAGGACAACCTTCGGAATCCATGCCGGAACCTACCGCGGAGGCCGTTATTTCATCAGGTGTGCAGACGCCTGATGAAAACGAGACGGCAATGGGAAAAGTGACCATGGAATTTACGGCCACAAAAGAGTCAGTAATGCCTAAGGATGTGGTGAATCTGCGTTCTGCGCCCACAACGACGGATGATGGAAATATTGTGACACAGATTCAGAACGGAGATGTGATTGTCAGAATGGGCATCAATGAAAATACCGGTTGGTCAATGGTGGAATATAAAGATCAAAAACTCTATGCGGTTAGTCAATATCTGACAACGGATTTGAATTATCAACAGCCCGTACCGCCTTCCGACCCCAATCGGGTAAGTACGGCGGGAGGCAGAGTTATTGTGTTTACTAATTGTGACGACTGGATTTCTCCGAAAGAATATGTAAATCTGAGAACGGAACCAAGTACTTCGGAGGGAGATCATACGATTGACTGTCAGCTTTACAGCGGGCAGAAGGTGCATCGCACAGGATATAGCGGGGATTCAGGCTGGTCCAGGGTAGAGTATGGCGATAAGGTACTTTATGTGGTTACAAGTTTTATGGTTGAAACGGAGGCGGCGGAGTAGGCGGTATATGACCAGGGAACACGCCAATACTATAAAAAACTTTGGGTTTAATATAGTATTGGTGTGTTCTAAGCTTAGTGCATATGTTTTCTTTTATCGTTTTTGTGCAGACACTACAAATTCATACAGTTGCTTGTTGCAATTGCGTTTCCTGACAATTTTATATTCGGTGTTAATAAAACCGATTTGCTTCATAATATCAACATATATACATTCAGCAGGAACAGTAATTCCATAGAAATTTGAATTGCCAATGATATAAAATACTTTCCCTTCAGATGTCAATCCGGAGTATACTGCAGATAAATGTGTTTTGATATCTTCAAAGTATTTTAGTACGTAATTAGCCATCAAGTGAGCAGATTTATTATCTGCAATCGAAATTTTGTTCGCAATATCGTATACGTATTGTGGCAGAGATCCATTACTTTTCCAAGTTGCCAATAAACTTGTTGCTTTTCCCCATGTTCCTCCTATTGCATGCCAATCAAGCTCACTGGCTTGCTCAGAGGTTTCAAGATAGTCCATCCAATACATATATGGTCGAAGTTCTCTGATATATGAGATTCGGTTAGGATATGGAGGCGAGGTGATAACCGTATCATATGTTCCAATATACTTGTTTGGAAGGCTTCTGGCATCTTGTAAAAAGATTTTAGAAGAAACAAGGGGCTGGATACTTGCGCCGCGTGCCACCATTTGGCATATTGACAGATACGTTTCTTTGCCGAATTCAAACGAAAACAGCACATCATTTGATTCTTTGAAAGACGTTGAAACATGATTAAATGCGGCGTTTGATAACTCAATTATTATGCGGCAGAAAGCCACTTTGAGTAGCTGATGTATCTCAGTATCTTTAATTGTATTGATTGCTGTTTTTAATTTCGCTAGAAACTGTGCTTGCTGTATTCCCCACCAGCGATGAAAATTGTGTATGGGAGGAAAAGCTGCGGGGACAAATGAATCAATGTCAAGTGTTAAGCGATGTGCAACATTTAGGAATTCCTTTATTTTTTCCATAGAATAAGCTTCCAATTTTGCGTTGCCCAGCCACACTAAAAACGGATTGATTTCCAATGCGAATGAAGAAATTCCTTTGTTTGCGCAGACAAGTTCAGTAGTTCCTGTACCTGAAAATGGTTCCATAACACATTTAGGAGAATAGTCCAAAGCCGAAAGAATTTCTTCCACCAAACGGACGGAATATGCGGGAGTAAGGCGCAGCCAACCGTGTCGTCCCATAGTAGTATTGTATTTGAATGTGTATTGTATGTTTTGCGTAATTTCTTTTTGTATCATTTACGTAGCCCTCATCAGTTGTTCAAGAACAAGCTTAATTTTTTCTTTAAAATAGTTTTGATTAGTATCCATGAATTGTATGAAATTGAAACCTATCACTTGTTCAAAAAAGCTAAATGTTGAAGCCATGGGTGACGTTCCAATATAACCTTGAAGGATAGCCCATTTTGCCGCATGGTATCGGGCAACAATATCGTCATCTATTTGTGCGGACATTACCATCAAGCATGGAATATATCCATTTGCATACGCATTGGCCGCATTAGCGATGTCAGCATTTTGGCGTTTAGAGTCTTTACTTTTGTAGCCTTGCCGAACTTCAAATACAACACCAGTAATGGCCTGTCGAATTGGAATAGCCAACTCAAGTGCATCAGCTAGCTGTACCATCCAGGCTTCACATCGTGCTCTTATTGTTGCATCGGTAATGTTGTCAAGAATAAATCTTGCATCAAGGGATAGAGTACGTTCTTTTCCGTTTGCGCCCATAATCTTATACGCCCATATGACATCATCAGCATTAACACCAAGATAATCCATGAAAACGGTTCTGACAAGTCGCTCACACCCAATGCCAATCTGTCGGTAAACGCTGGTAATTCCGCCAGCAGCCTTATGTGCAGAATACATCAGTGGGTTATCTAATCCCAACCATTTATAGAAGGCATCAGCACTATATAGAGTTTGAAATTCCGAAAGGGTGAAACCTTTATTTCGTCCATGACCAAATTTGGGAGTATAGTTAGCACATTCTCTAATTGGATCAATCATAATTTCTCTATAGCGTACATTTTGTTCGTTTGTCATTGTTATTTCTTCCTTTAAGTATATTCTTTATCAATGAAGCAATGAAAAAATTAGACAGTTTAAGATAGCCTAAATTTTTTACTTCACACGTTATTATTTATACATAACTTTTTCCATATAGTCTTCCTAGTTTAGCATAATTTTCATGATATGGGAATAGAAAATTATCATGTTTGGGGTGATTTTTGTCTGTAACTTAATCGTGAAGAGTTGGAATGATGCGAGAGTATAGTTTTTTGGCAATGGGATATAATAGGGATTGTTAAATTAGTACACTACAATGCAATCTGTGTTTTTATTTATGACAATATTAACGGTAGACAGAGAATATTATATTTTGAGGCAGAAAATATGCAAAGCCAAAGTATATTGGCGAGCTGGAGGAAAAGTGATGAGTCAGAAATTAGGAAAAGCCAGTATGAAACCGGAACAGCCGGTATACATTTTAAATAGCGCCAGTGTGGTAGGGACAAAAGAGGGACAGGGACCTTTGGGATTGTTGTTTGACAAAGTGGGAGAAGAGGATATGTTTGGGTGTGCCACCTGGGAAGATGCGGAAAGCACACTGCAGAAAGAAGCCATTGGATTAGCGTTGGATAAGGCGGAATTAAAGCCGGAAGATATTTCCTTTATATTTGCCGGAGATTTGTTAGGCCAATCCATTGCAACATCTTTTGGAATTTCAACTTTTCAGATTCCGCTGTTAGGGGTATATGGCGCCTGTTCCACCTGCGGGGAATCTATGATTATGGGAAGCATGAGTATTGCAGGGGGATTTGCGGACAAGGTTGTGTGCGTTACATCCAGCCACTTTGCCAGTGCGGAAAAGGAATTTCGGTTTCCGTTGGAATATGGCAATCAGCGGCCGCTTTCGGCCACCTGGACCGTAACGGGCAGCGGTGCTTTTGTATTGTCCGGAGAATCGGAGCTATTGCATCAGACAAAACGCAGGCCGCGGGCCCGTATTACGGGAATGACCGTGGGTAAAATTACGGATTATGGACTGAAAGATTCTATGAACATGGGAGCGTGTATGGCGCCGGCAGCAGCTTCTACACTGGAAGCACATTTTGTTGATTTTGCAAGTCAGCCCGGAGATTATGATAAAATCATCACCGGTGATCTGGGCAAAGTGGGGCAAAGAGTATTGATCGACCTGTTGGCAGAGAAAGGGTATGATATCTCCGAGCAGCATATGGACTGCGGTATTGAAATATTTGACGCGGAATCTCAGGATACACACGCCGGAGGAAGCGGCTGCGGCTGCAGCGCAGTTACTTTGTCCGCATATATATTGAAGCAATTAGAAGAACATAACTGGAAAAAGGTGCTGTTTATGCCAACAGGGGCCTTACTCAGCAAAACCAGTTTTAATGAGGGCAAAAGTGTGCCCGGAATTGCACATGCTTTGGTGATAGAGGCTTTGGATTAAAAAGGGGGCTCTTTTTTGGCTGACAACAGAATTTGACTTATGGAGAAAAAAAGTAATTTTTTTCATTTTCCTCTTGTATATTGGCAAATCTTATAGTATGATAATCGAAGTGTATGATTGTATACGATTATCCAATGATACAATGTTTGTTAGGGCGTGCTGCTGAATGACTGCAGAAACAGATTGGATATGCGGGTGAAGCAGAGCGGGACAGCCAATTATAAAACAGATGGAGGAAGAGATGAAAGCATATCAGGAACTAAGCGAAAAGGAATTGTTATCATTAAAGTCAGAGCTGGAAAAGGCCTATGAAGAGGAAAAGGCTAAGGGATTGAAACTGGATATGTCCAGAGGAAAGCCCGCCATATCCCAGTTGGATATGGCCAGAGATTTCATGGATACACTGGATTCCGGCAGTGATATGAAAGCGGAGAATGGTGTGGATGTTCGCAATTATGGTGTGCTGGAAGGAATTCCTGAGGCGAGGAAGCTGTTGGGAGATATGATGGGGGTTCCGGCGGAAAATGTGATTGTGTGCGGCAACGGAAGCCTGGCAATTATGTTTGATACAGTTTCCCGTTCTGTAACCCATGGTGTCAACGGCTGTACCCCATGGTGTAAACTGGATAAAGTAAAATTTCTGTGTCCGGTGCCGGGCTATGACAGGCATTTTGCCATTACGCAGTATTTTGGAATTGAAATGATCAATGTGCCCATGACGCCTGAAGGACCGGACATGGATTTGGTGGAAAAGCTGGTTTCTGAAGATGAGAGTATTAAGGGCATATGGTGTGTACCTAAGTATTCTAATCCTCAAGGATATACGTATTCGGAAGAAACCGTGAATAGATTTGCCAGGCTCAAGCCGGCGGCGAAGGATTTCCGCATTTATTGGGATAATGCTTATGTGATGCATCATCTCTATGAAGACAGACAGGATGCTTTGCCTGAAATTTTGTCCTTATGTGAGAAAGCCGGGAACCCCGACCTGGTATTTGAATTTTGTTCTACTTCAAAAGTGATTTACGCGGGAGCAGGAATATCTGCCATTGCATCTTCTAAAGCAAATTTGGAGGAAATCAAGAAAAGCTTGTCCATTATGACCATTGGTTATGATAAGATAAATCAGCTTCGTCATGTGCGCTATTTTAAAGATGTCAATGGCATTGCGCTTCACATGAAAAAACATGCCGAGCAAATGCGTCATAAATTTGAAGCGGTTCTTGCGGTGTTAGACAGAGAACTTGCAGGATTGGGGATTGGAGAATGGACCAGGCCAAACGGAGGTTATTTCATTTCTTTTGACGCAATGGAGGGCTGTGCAAAGGCCATTGTGGCAAAGTGTAAGGAGGCTGGGGTGATTCTGACGGGTGCGGGGGCCACCTTCCCATATGGAAAAGATCCGAAAGACAGCAATATCAGAATTGCGCCAACATTCCCGGCGCCGGAAGAACTGGCAATGGCTACGGATTTATTTGTGCTGTGTGTGAAGCTTGTGAGCGTGGAGAAAGTATTGGAAAAGCGGCATGCAGGAGCGGCGTAGGGAGAATGTATGCCAGATATATTTGCCGGAGGCATAGTAAAAGCGTAAGTTTAAAAGCAGACTTTGTGTGTCTGTAAAAGCGGTCAGGGGAGTGTAAGTTTGAAAGTAAACTTTCAAATGTTAATTGGTATGTGCGCTAAAGCGCACAGGGAGTGTAAATATGGAAGAATACAAAAGACTGAAAAGGGAACTTGTGGCGAAAGGCGCGATTATAGATTATTATCAGGATACCATGCAGATACCCAATGGGAATGTGGCAAAATGGGACTTGATAGACCATAAGGGCGCTGCGGCCGTAGTTGCCGTGGGGGAGGATGGAAAACTTCTTATGGTCAGACAGTATCGCAATGCCTTAGAGCGTGAGACTTTAGAAATTCCGGCCGGAGGGCTGAACGGGCGGGAAGAGCCTACGGAGACGGCGGCCATGCGTGAGCTGGAGGAAGAGACCGGATATACCTGTGATCATCTGGAATTACTGAATTCCATTTATACCACTGTGGCCTTCTGTAATGAAAAAATTGATATCTATCTGGCAAGAAATCTGAAAAAAGGGATGCAGCATTTAGATGAGGATGAGGTGCTCCAGGTAGAGGCTCATTCTCTGGAAGAGTTAAAACAGATGATTTTTGATTGCAGGATTCAGGATTCTAAGACCATTTGCGGAATTCTGACTTACGCTGCCAGATTTGCTGAGGCAGAGAGATAAGTATTTATTGAGAACATGAATAGGGAAGATTTTGTGCTTGCCGCCCGCTTTATTGTACCTGTGGTCAATATTGTCAGGCGGCAAGTATGGGAAAATGGTATGCTTAAAGAGGGGTGTTTACACATCCTCTTGCGCATGAAATTTTGGTATAATGTTGACACAAAAGGGCCGTAATCAACTAGCATAGGATATAAGTCGTCTGCATACAATGGATTGTCTGGAAATAAAACCATTGAAAGGACGGTGGGAAAGATGCAGTTTGTGGGGAAGAGTTTCAGCCTGAATCCTGGAAGGCGCAATATTTTGGCGCTTTTTTTCCTGGGATTGTTGTCGGGAATGATTGTGATGAATATTGGAAAGAGCATTTTGTTGGAAAATACGGGATTGCTTGATGAGGATACTCTGTATCAAATGAAGTACATGACCGTGGATAGCAGTGCTCTTTTTTGCTATATTTTGAGAAAAAGAATTGGTAAACTGTTGATTTTGGCTGTACTTTCCACCACATATTTAGGATTGGCGGCCTGTGTGGGAACTGTTTTCTGGTATGGCTGTTCCGCTGGAATTCTGATTAGTTCATTGGCTATGCGATATGGCATGAAAGGAATTATGCTGGCGGTGGTTAGTGTGTTTCCTCAATATTTGCTGTATGTGCCGGCAATGATAGTGATGATTGGTTGGTGTGAAACAGTGTTCAGAGGAATTTATCATAGAAACAGCGGCGGTTATGAGGCGATGGACCGGGGGTTTTTACTCCAAAAAGCAGGACAGCTTGTGGCAATCATTTTGGCAATGATTGCCGGCTGCCTGTTAGAAGGATATATGAATCCCCATTTACTGAAAGGTTTTTTGAAAATATTTTAAGAATCATTCGTATTCTGCCAGTTCATAAATGAGCTGTTGGGATGCTTCCCAGCCCAGGCAGGGGTCCGTGATAGACTTTCCATAGACGCCGCCGCCTACTTTTTGGCATCCTTCCTCAATATAACTTTCAATCATCACTCCTTTTACCAATCTGTGAATGTCTGAGTTTAACTTGCGGCTGTGCATAACTTCTTTAGAAATACGAATCTGTTGCTGGAATTGTTTGCCGGAATTGGAATGGTTGGCATCAATGATACATGCGGGATGCTTTAATTCCATTTTTCCGTACATTTCCAACAGTAAATTCAAATCTTCATAATGATAATTGGGAATATTATTGCCATGTTTATTTACGGCGCCGCGCAATATGGTGTGGGTCAGCTCGTTTCCCGTAGTCGTGACTTCCCATCCCCTGTAGATGAATGAATGAGGATGCTGGGCTGCATAGACGGAATTCAGCATGACGGACAAGTCTCCGCTGGTGGGATTTTTCATGCCGGCGGGGACATCGAAGCCGCTGACGGTAAGGCGGTGCTGCTGATCTTCCACGGACCGGGCGCCGATGGCAACATAGGATAAAATATCGGACAAGTATCTCCAGTTTTCCGGATATAGCATTTCGTCTGCCGCTGTGAGACCGGATTCTTCGATAGCGCGTATGTGCATTTTTCGCATGGCAATCAGCCCGGCCAGAAAGTCAGGTTTCTTTTCGGGGTCTGGCTGATGGACGATGCCTTTATAGCCTTCGCCTGTGGTACGGGGTTTATTGGTATAGATTCTGGGAATCAATATTAATTTATCCCGGACTTTTTCGTTTAGCTTTGCCAGGCGGTTTACATAGTCGCAGACAGATGCTTCATTGTCCGCGGAACAGGGACCGATAATCACCAGGAATTTATTGCTTTCCCCGGTGATGACTTTTCTGATTTCTTCGTCGCGGGTGCGTTTGATTTCCACAAGCGCCTGGGGGAGAGGATATTTTTGCCGTATCTCGTCAGGTGTGGGCAATTTTTGAATAAATTGGAAACTCATACTTTTTCTTTGCCTGAAACAGGCAATCCTTTCTGTAGATTATTGTTGTAAATAATTCAATAAATGGTTGAGAGTGCATGTTAAAATTCCAAATAGCAAGGTCATGAAGTTATAAAACGTTTCTATTATAATATATATACACAATTCCTGCAAGAATTTTAGGAAAAGTGAAAATACTTTGGAATAATTCGCATAAGTTAAAACTGTGTTTTTGACAGTGAAAATGATGGTACATTAGAGGTAAGGGGGATGGGGAAAACGTCAGTTAGGTGGTTTTTCGTTGATTGTTGTAGTGCCGGAGCAAAATAACGCAAGACTTGACAAATTGATATGATTTGGAAACGAACAGAGGGAAAAGTCATAGGTAAGGGGAATTCAATTTGTGAACGGATAGGACGGCGAAGTAGATATGAAAAAGAGAGAAGCTGTGAATTTTGATTTCGCGGCATTTTACAGAGAGAACTTAGAAATTGTATATCATTACATATACCGTATTTTTCCGGATAGAGAGATTGCAGAAGATATTACACAGGAAACATTTTATACGGCCTATAAGAAACAGGATGAGTTGTGGAAGCATCCCAATCCACGCTTTCGTTTGATGCGTATTGCAAAGTATAAAATGATGGAATTCCGTAAGTATATGCGGTATAGAAATGCGGAGCCATGGGAGGCGGAACGGTTTGAACTGTCGGAAGAAGATTCCGGTTACGGAATGAAAGAGTTGGATGTGACAGCGGAAAGTACCTTGAGCGAGAAGGAATGGCTTTTGATTAAGAAATATTATTTGTTTGGTGTCACAATTTCGGAGTTGGCAGAGGCGGAAGGAATTACAGAAAATAATATGAGGGTGAAATTATATCGTTGGACGAAAAGATTAAGAAGCCGGATAGATGGTTAGCGGAAAAGGAAATTGGGAAGCGGGACAGGCGGCTTGTGGGATGAAGAAGTTGAAGAACTCGATGGTTAGTCGGAAGAAGGGATTGGGGAACTGGGTGGATGGCCGATCAGACAGATCGGAGGAAGGAAAGCGGAATGAGGGAAGACAGAATAAAAGAAGAATATAGGGATGAAGAGAAGGCTTCTCTGGTGATGGGGTTAAAAGAAAAGCTGAATTGGTATACCATGCGTGCCTCCGATGAGGAATATGATGAAAAAGCGGTGGAATCCATTTTATATTTGCTTGACCAGTTGGAACCTTTGGATAAGAATGAGATGCCGGCGGCTGATGAAGCGTGGGGACGCTTTCAGGAGCTTCTAAGAGAACGGGGAGAAGAGCGGCCGGTTTCAAAAGAGGCGTTTGGAACCGAGGAATTTGGGGATTTGGAGCCGCCCAGAGTGTGGAAAAAGACAGGAAGATTTGGGTTACGGGCAGCGCTGGAGAAGGCGGACATGGGCAGAGAACCAGAAGGCAGAGTTGTATTGGAAGTGTCAAAGTTTGGGGATGGACTGAGGAAACAGGAATTGGAAGAAGCAAGAGAAAGGCTGGAATTGGGAAAGGCGCCTGAAAAAGCGGAATTTGGAAGCAGTTTGGAAAAATCGGAAGGCAGGGACGGCGTGGGGAAGTCAGAAGACGAAAGGTATACAAGAAATGGGAAGACAGCCAAAAGGTCTTTTCTTCGTCTGCAGGAAAAGCGGACAGGCGGAGTGCTGCATTATAAATATGTGGCAGCGGCGGTTTTGCTGCTGCTGGTGATGTCAGTGGCAGGGGTGATTGGTAATGTGTCGGTGGGGGCCAGCCCGGATACGGGGTTTTTCCATTGGCTGAGACGTGATAATACAGGAACACAAATGTTGACTTCACCGGAAAATTTGGATTCTAATGCGGACATGCAAGGTGTGCATATCTATAAGAACAGTGAAGATGTCCCTTCCTGGGCGCAGGAGTGGCTTGAGATTGATGGGGAATTTGAAATGCCGGAGGGGTATGTGTGGAAGCACTTTGAAGTGGAAGAACCTAGAAATTTTCGTAAAATAGTTAGTTTCTATTATGATCAAAATAATAAAAGAGAAATGTTTTTTGGGATGATGGTATACTTAGATGAAATATCGTTTAATACGGAGTGGCTTGCAACTTATAGTTTTTTAGATATATATGAGATAGGTGAAAAGCAAATGAATATATATAGTAAAACTGAAGAATCTGGAAAACAGTATTATTTAGTGTATTTTTTTGAGAATAACTCACAATATTTTATTCAAGGTCAAGAAAGTTTAGATGAATTAAAGGGTTTAGCTGAACAATATTTGCTTTGGGTAAAAAATAATTTAGAAAAAAATGAAATAATTTGTAATAAAATGCTTTCTCAGGCCATTTATAAGTAGAGGGATAATTTAGAAAGTGTTTCAGGGGAAAGGAGAATAGGACGTCCTTCAAAAAATAATGCTAAGGAGAAAAGGAAAATGAGAAGAGTAGTACGAATGATAATGAGTATGACACTTGTGGTAGCATTGCTTACAGGAAGCTTTGGTTTCTCATGCCTAACAGTAGAAGCAGCAGAGGTGGGGATGTTGGAAGAGGTTCCGGAGGTATTAAGGGCAGAAGTTGTGGATATCGAGAAAGAATCTATACCTTTTACAGCATTAGCACAATGTATTATCAGCATCAGTGGACATGATGATGGAATGTATATTGATATTACTACTGGAGCAATAGGCGTTGCCTCTGTAATAGGCGTTAAGGATATTGTAATTCAGCGGAAGTTTTGGTATGGCTGGAAGACAGTGGCGACATGTAGCGGAGGGGAGATAAATGACCGTACTATGATGGCTATTTGTATCACCTACGAAAATGCTGTTAAGGATGCCACTTATCGTATCACTTGTACACACTATGCAGATGTGGATGGTTATGCTGAAGGCGTTAATGATACAGGTGAATTCGTATATACATATTAGTTGTGATGAACTTTACAAATCGCTATGGGAACAAGTTGACCATTTTTTACGGAGGATAAAACAATTTATTACATCAGTTTTTATAGCTCGTTAATTGAAACGTTGGGATATGACCCACAATGTGCTTTATTAGAGGTTAAGCTGACAAGCGACGGACATGTGCGTCGTTATAGGGATGTGCCAGAAGACGTCTGGTATGGACTTAGAGAGAATTTTCATCCCGATGTATATTTCCGCAGATACATATGCGGCAGATATCATGAAGAAAAACTTCCATTTAAACCGGAAAAGGATGACCAAAGATGAAGTTTTAATTATAAGTAACATTTAGTGTACTATATAAATACAGCTTAACAAAATTGTATGGATGGTTCGAGTTATAGTGGTGGAAAATTTGCACGACCAATTGGAATATGGAATGCAGGAAACTCTGTTTAGCAACTGTCAGATAATGACGGAATTTTGTACATCACGCGCAAAATTAAATATTATAAAGTAATAGAAAGGGACTGTCGTGTTGATTATTTAATGCGATAGCCCTTTTTTATGCGCAGGCTCACATGTGGAAGTTTGCCGCTAATGCGGGCCGCGCGGCGAGTAGTGGAGAGGGACATTCCCCTGCTTGATTCATATAAAATTATCCCTGTTAAGTTTCAATGACTGCAATCCTCAGGGTGTATTCTACAGAGAGGTCTTTCTGCGGCGGATAAAATGAAACATATTTTCAGCCCTGTTTGCTTTCCTATTTATTGTATTATTTTTATAAAATAATTGAATTGTATTTTAAATTGTGCTATAGTTCTTATAAAGCAAATTTTTTATAATAGTGTAAATTATCATTGCAGTCTGAAATGGCGTGTTCCATTGTTCTTTTAAGTCGAAAAATTCTTGCTTTATATTCACAATATAAACATAAAATATTATAAAATTAATACTAAAAGCAGACAGGGAGGGATTAATATGGCAGAAAAAGATATTGCGGAAAAGATTTTGCTCTCATATGCAGATGTGTTTGTAGACTGTGAAAACGTGCTGATGTATGGCGGGAGGCAAAAGTTGAAAGCAAATGAAATGCAGCCCGCTCCAACAGAAAGTTTTTATTTTACATGGGGAAGAGGAGACAGGAAGGAGGGGATGCATAATCAGTTTTGTGATAAAAGTTTTTATCATATGCAGGAAGGTAAAATAAGGGCGCAGTATATTGTTGAAAATGAAACACGGCTTGAAAGGCGTCAGGTTTTAAGGCAAGTGTCTTATCAGGGAGGTGCGTACAGGCAGCAGTTGGAATCAAAACAGGCAGTATATCCTGTGATTATAACGGTAATTGACTGGACTAGAAAAAGCGCTTGTATTCCTTTGAGTCTGCATCAACTGATGCGTCAGGATGGAGCAGAAAGGGGCAAAAAATAATTCATGTTGCGGCTCTTTGCAGTATGATGGAAGCCCTCACAGGAGATTACAGATTTACGAGTAATATTGACAAAATGCTGAGAATACAGGAAAGGGGCGGAGATGTTATTATGTGTGAATACATTGACATGCTTGAAGCGATCGGAGAAGAGCGTGGAAAAGAAATAGGAAAAGAAATAGGGGAAGATATGCTGACATCGTTATTGATGCAGCTTTATGCTTCTGGAAGAGAAGAAGAAGTGAAATTGGTATTGGAAGATAAACGCATCAGAAAACAAATGTATGAGGAATTTTGCATTGCTGAGGAGAAATAATAGATTGTTTCTGTAAGTTTCAGGTATAATTTGTTTCTGGTTGGATTTGACGCTTTCTGATAAAACCTCAGATTATGATTACAGGCTATTAGGAATCCGGTATAAGATGAATGAAAATAGCGCCCATATTTACTTGACAAATGCCTCAAGTTATAATAAATTTAAATGAGAATGATTCTCAAAAATAAGGACAAATTTTAGGAGGTTTGAAGGTATAAATGGCTGATATTATTATCATTATAATTCTTGTGGCAGTTGTGTATTTTATTGTACGTGGTCAGTTAAACAGACGCGGCAGCGGGCAGAATTGCGGTTGTTCAGGATGTACGGGCTGTTCAGGCCGTTCAGAAAATCGCTGTTCTTGCGACTTCAGCGAATCTGGCACTGATCCCGAAGAGAATAGCAATGGAAGAAGGCAGGGGTGATTTCTTTTTTAAATTTTTGTCTTTCCTTGCATGGAGTAATATGCTATACTACTTTTGAAAGTGTTAAGAGGTCTTGAAGAAAAATGTCGGAGAATAAGAAACAGGCGGCCGGCGGGGGGAAACGCAGGCAGAAGTTAAAGCAGTGTAATGTACAAATGTTGGTGATTACAATTGTGATGCTGGCCTTGTTGTGCAGTGTTTTGATTGTCAGAACCCAAAGTCAGAGTATGTCTATAAAAAATCTGACTGCACAGATAGAGTTGTTGTCAAAAATTCTGGAGGAAGAACGGACAGAGGCGGCGAATTTAAGGGAAGAACTGCAGGCCGCCGGAAGGAAAGAAGACGTTGTTCCTGATCCAGGGGCGGAAGGACAAGCGCCTGTGCAGAGAGAGGATGAGGAAGGAGATATACGGCAGACCGTTGCTGAGGTGACGGCCGCGCATAAAGTTTATCTTACTTTTGATGACGGCCCCGGAGGAAATACCCAGGATATTTTAGATGTGCTGGAAGAATATGGGGTTAAGGCGACTTTTTTTGTAGTTGGGAAAGAAGGCGAAGCCAATAAGGAGAATTTGAACCGAATTGTGGAGGCCGGTCATACGCTGGGAATGCATTCGGGAACTCATAATTATGCGGAACTTTATGCCTCCATAGAGAATTTTGCAAAGGATTTTGAAGCGCAGAGAGCGTATCTTTATGAGGTGACGGGCGTGGATTGCACCATATACAGGTTTCCGGGAGGCAGTTCTAACACTGTAAAGACCCGTGCCGTGGATATGGGGGATTTGGCAAGATATCTTGAAGGTCAGGGTGTTCGCTTTTTCGATTGGAATATTTCTTCCGGAGATGGAGGAAGTGTGGTGCTTCCTGTGGAGACATTGGTGGAAAACTGCACGAAAAATATCGGAAAGTTTGAGACTTCCATTATATTAATGCATGATTCTACAATGAAGTCAACTACGCTGCAGGCATTGCCAAAGGTGATTGAAAAAATTCAGGCAATGGAAGATACGGTTATTTTACCTATTACAGAAGATACGACCACAGTACAGCATATAACATGGTAGAATGGTTTGACATGTGAAAATTAAGAAAAGGATGTGAGAAGGATGCGCAGGATATTGTTGAAATTAAGCGGAGAAGCCCTTGCAGGTGAGAAAAAGACCGGTTTTGACGAGGGTACGGTGGAAAAAGTTGCCCTTCAGGTGAAACAGCTTGTAGATCATGGGCTGCAGATGGGGATTGTAATCGGCGGCGGCAATTTTTGGAGAGGTAGAAGCAGTGAAAATATTGACCGCACCAAGGCGGATCAAATTGGCATGTTGGCAACAGTAATGAACTGTATTTATGTGTCCGAAATTTTTCGTTCCGTGGGCATGGCAACCAGCATATTGACGCCTTTTGAATGTGGTTCCTTTACAACGCTTTTTTCCAAGGACAGAGCAAATGAGTATTTTTCTCAGGGGCAGGTGGTTTTTTTCGCAGGCGGTACAGGACATCCTTATTTTTCAACGGATACAGGTGTGGTGCTTCGGGCGATTGAAGTGGAAGCGGATGTGATTCTGTTGGCAAAGTCTATTGACGGAGTATATGAGGATGATCCGAAACATAATCCGGCGGCAAAGAAGTATGACGAAGTATCCATTGACGAAGTGATAGCCAAGAATTTACAGGTGGTAGATATGACAGCGTCTATTTTGGCAAGGGATAATAAGATGCCTTTGTGGGTGTTTGGTCTGAATGAAGAAGACAGTATTGTAAACACTGTAAAGGGTGAGTTTCATGGTACGAAAGTAGTGGTGTAAAATATGACACAATTTGCAGTCAGGTTTATGCAGGCGGCTACCTATTGAGGGAGATGGCATGTAATGCGTAGTTTCTTATTGGTTATGTTAGGGAAAAACGGAACAATTGCCTATTTTGGAGCATTGACAGGAAGCAAAAACATATTTCTATAAATACAAGTATATATTTGAGAAAAGAGAGGATAAGAGTATGGATGCCAGATTACAGCAATATGAGGACAGGATGAAAAAAGCGTATGAGTTTTTGGAGAGCGACTACAATACGATTCGGGCAGGACGTGCCAATCCGCATGTTCTGGACAAGCTGAGAGTGGATTATTATGGGACTCCCACACCAATTCAGCAGGTTGGAAATATTACGGTGCCGGAGGCAAGGATTATTCAGATTGCACCCTGGGAGAAGTCTCTCATTAAGGCAATTGAAAAGGCAATTATGGCGTCGGATGTGGGAATTACACCTTCTAATGACGGAAATGTGATCCGTTTGGTATTTCCGGAGCTTACGGAAGAGCGCAGAAAGGATCTGGCTAAGGATGTGAGAAAGAAAGCGGAAGAAGGAAAAGTGGCGGTTCGTAATATTCGCAGGGACGGCAATGACGCTTTAAAGAAGTTGGGCAAGACAGAGATATCGGAGGATGAGATTAAGCAGTTGGAAGACCAGTTACAGAAACTTACAGATAAATATATTAAGGATATGGATGCTTTGATGGAAAAGAAGTCAAAGGAAATTATGACTGTCTGATGACAGAAATAAGAGAAAGCCTATTGAGAGTAAAAGGATCAAGTTTGGTCATTCATCAAGGAGCGGAAATGAGCGAAGAGTTGAAAATGCCGCAGCATGTGGCGATTATTCTGGACGGAAACGGCAGATGGGCCAAGGCGAAAGGGATGCCGCGCAATTATGGGCATGTGCAAGGGGCGAAGACCGTGGAAATGATTTGTGAGGAAGCCTATAAAATGGGAATCCAATACCTGACCGTATATGCCTTTTCTACGGAGAATTGGAGCAGACCCCAGGATGAGGTGGACGCGCTGATGAAGCTTCTGCGCAATTATATGAAGACTTGTTTGAAGACAGCGGCGAAGAATCGTATGTGTGTCAGGGTGTTGGGGGAGAAATCACGTCTTGATGCGGACATTCGGACCAGAATTCAGGAGTTGGAAGAGGCTACAAAAAATAATGATGGCCTTCATTTTCAAATTGCGATAAATTATGGAGGGCGGGACGAAATTGTCAGGGCATTTAGAAAATTGGCAAAAGAGGTTGGCGCCGGACGGTTGGCGCCGGAAGCAGTGAAGGAAGATACCATCAGTCAATTATTGGATACTGCGGGAATTCCTGACCCGGATTTGCTGATTCGGACTTGTAATGAGCAGAGAATTTCTAATTTTCTATTATGGCAGCTTGCGTATACGGAATTTTATTTTACAGAAGTTGCCTGGCCTGATTTTACCAAAGAGGAATTGATAAAAGCTGTGGAGGCATATAATCATAGAAACAGGCGATACGGCAGTTTGGTGAAATAGACGGTTATGGAGAAAACTGTCAGAATGTGGAACCGGATGGGAGGAAGAGTCTTATGTTTTGGACCAGATTGGCAAGTGGGATTGTATTAATGCTCGTGGCGCTCACTACAATGAGCCTGGGAGGACTGCCGTTGGCGCTGATATCGTGGGCTGTTTCTCTGATTGCTTTTAAGGAATTGACCAATGCGCTCAAATGTGGTAACGGATTGGAGATACTGGGATATGGGGGGATAACGGGCTATTATTTGCTGTTATATTTCTCCGGAAGTCATACTTTGCTTTTCATGTGTATTGTGGGGATTTTTTTTGCTTTTCTTTTTGCTTATGTGATCTCATTTCCCAAATTCCATGCGAATGAAGTGATGGTTGCCCTGTTTGCATTTCTGTATGGTCCTGTGCTGCTTTCTTTCGTGTATCAGACAAGAATGACCACGCAGGGATTTTATATGGTGTGGATGATTCTGATAAGTTCGTGGGGGTGCGATACCTGTGCTTATGTGGTGGGCAAGTTGATCGGCAGGAAAAAAATATTTCCCGTATTAAGCCCGAAGAAATCTTTGGAGGGTTGTATTGGCGGCGTATTGGGCACTGCTTTGATTGGCTGGCTATATGGGTGCTTATTTGTGGAAAAGGCCCTGGGAGACGAAGGCATATCCTGGATGCTGGCGGTGATTTGTGCCGTGGGGGCCGTTATGAGCATGGTGGGAGATTTGGCCGCCTCCGGTATTAAGCGCAATGTAGAAATAAAGGATTATGGGAAATTGATTCCCGGTCACGGCGGAATTATGGATAGATTCGACAGTATGATTGTGACTGCCCCCATGACATATTTTCTGACAATTTTACTGTTACCTTTGGCGGGCGGTTCATAGGAGGTTATATGAAGAAAATAGCTATTTTAGGGTCTACCGGTTCCATCGGAACACAGACATTGGAAGTAGCGCGGGCAAATCCTGATTGTCAGGTGGTGGCGTTGGCAGCGGGCAGTAATGTAGAAAAAATGGAGGAGCAGATTCGGGAATTTCATCCGATTGCCGCAGGGATGTGGTCGGAGGAAGCGGCAGCAGATTTGCGTGTGCGTGTTGCAGATTTGGATGTGAAAGTGGTGTCCGGCATGGAAGGATTGCTGGAAATAGCTACAATATCCCAAAGTCAGGTATTGGTGACGGCTATTGTGGGAATGATTGGTATTAAACCCACCATTGCCGCTATCAAAGCCGGTAAGGATATCGCATTGGCTAATAAAGAGACTTTGGTGACAGCAGGGCATATTATTATGCCTTTGGCAAAGGAATGTGGCGTATCTATTTTACCGGTGGACAGCGAACACAGCGCAATTTTTCAATCTCTTTCCGTCAATGAGGAAAATGCGGGAGGGCACAGTGAATCCATTGAGAAAATTTTGCTCACTGCTTCCGGGGGACCTTTTCGCGGCAGGACCAGAGAGCAGCTGAAAGACATTCAGGTGGAAGACGCACTACGGCATCCCAATTGGTCCATGGGCCGTAAAGTTACCATTGATTCCTCCACGCTTGTAAATAAAGGGTTGGAAGTCATGGAGGCCAAGTGGTTATTCGGTGTGGAATTAGACAGGATTCAGGTAGTGGTACATCCGCAAAGCATCATACATTCTGCGGTTCAATATACGGATGGAGCCATTATTGCACAAATGGGAACGCCGGATATGAAACTTCCCATACAATATGCGCTGTTTTATCCTGAGAGAAGATACCTGGGTGGAAAAAGGGTGGATTTATTTGCGTTGGGTCAGTTGACTTTTGAGAGGCCGGATACGGATGCGTTCCCAGGGTTGGCGCTGGCGTACAGGGCGGCGGAGACAGGGGGAAGCATGCCCACGGTATTTAATGCTGCCAATGAAAAAGCGGTTGCGCTGTTTTTGGAAAAAAAGATTCCGTATCTGGGGATTGCGGAACTGATTGCAGACGCAATGGGACGGCACCGCCTCATTGCAAATCCTACGGTGGAAGATATATTGGCTGTGGAACGGCAGACATATGAATATGTGGAGGAAGGATTAAGCTGTAAATGATCACAATTATTTTATTTATCGTCATCTTTGGTGTGGTAGTGATAGCCCATGAATTCGGCCATTTTCTTTTGGCAAAGGCAAATGGTATTCATGTGATAGAATTTGCTGTGGGAATGGGGCCTACTCTTTGCGGCTTTCAAAAAGGGGGAACGAAGTATTCTTTGAAGTTATTTCCCATTGGGGGAGCCTGTATGTTTGAAGGGGAGGATGGCCTGGCTGAAAAAGATGGGGAGCCGGGCGAGGGTTCCTTTTTGAAAGCTTCTGTGTGGGGACGTATTTCTACGGTGGTGGCGGGACCGGTTTTTAATTTTATCCTTGCCTTTATCATTGCTTTTATTATGGTAAATATGACGGGTATTATTGCAATCCGCGACCCTATTGCCACACAGGTGTCGGAAGGCGGCGGCGCGGAAGCGGCGGGTCTTCAAGACGGAGACAGAATTGTCTCTATCAATGGTGAGAAGCTTGGGTTGTATCAGGAGATTTCACTGTATATGCAGGCATCTTATCGAGGTGGTGATTTAGAGGTGGTCTACGAGCGTGACGGAGTGCGGCATAAGACAATGCTGACCCCACAGTATGACGAGTCTTCGGGGATTTATCTGCTAGGTGTGATGAATGCTGATTATGTATCTCCAAAGGGCTTTGAGACTTTAAAATATGCCTGGTATGAAATGCGTTATTCCGTGAAGGCCACATACAAAAGCCTTGGAATGATGTTCCAGGGAAGGGTCAGTCGTGAAGATGTGGCCGGTCCTGTGGGAATAGCGGTAAATGTGGTTGGAAAAACCTATGACGAAGCCAAAAACTATGGCTGGCAGAGTGTACTTCTGAGCATGCTCAATATTACTTTAATGCTTTCGGTCAATTTGGGTATTCTGAATTTGCTTCCCATTCCGGCGCTGGACGGAGGCAGACTGGTATTTTTGCTGCTGGAGATACTCAGGGGTAAGCCTGTGCCTCCGGAAAAAGAAGGCATGGTTCATTTTGTAGGTCTGATGTTTTTCATGGTTTTGATGGTTGTGGTATTTTTTAATGATTTAGCCAATATTTTTATGAAATAAGAGGAACAAAGACCGGGATGTGGGGCGGTATAAAGCCACGTCCCGGATGCGTTCTTTATGACAATGGCCCGATGTAAGGATACTCATTTTTCTCCGACGGGCGGACATATTCTATCATTTCTGTATCATATGCACCAAATTTCTGATAGTTCATTTTACCTTCTCGTAAGGTTAATCCATGATTTGTTCTACATATCATCTTCCCAAAAACACACAGGACAGAATTGAAAAGTGAGGTTTTCTATATGGATATTTTATCAACCTGTTATTGCCGGCAAGGAAAACAAGGAGTTTCATTGCTGCTTCAACAATATCGTTATAAAGGGGTAAGGATCATTTTTGCCTGTATTTTTATGGGAATGGGAGAGAATATGGGCAGAGCCGGGGGCTATATGGCAGAACAGACCTTGCAGTGGTTCCGGGGGCTAAACTTAAAAAGACTAGCTCGTGGCAAAGAAAAGTATATGGAGCGGTTAGGTAAAAGTTTACAGCAAGTAATTTTAGACACTGACAGAATATTGGATGACAGTGGGATCATGTCTCAAGGTGTTAAAGTAAACCTGGCAGGAATGGTTTGCATAGAGAACAGGATACTGATGCTGCAGCGGGGAGTGGGACGAATTTGTCTTATCAACAGGGCCTTTGGACGTACACATATGCAATATTTACGCAGAGAACAGGATGAACCTACTATAGTAGAACAGGGGATTTTGCAGCCCAACGTGGGAATCTTGTTATCCATGAATTCTTTTTTTGATTATATCACTGAAAAAATGGTGGAAAATGGTTTGGACATAAGGGAAGTGATATCGGAAGAACAGATGTACAGGCATTTGCAGGAGCTTGGCCGTGAAGCGGAACGGCTTGGAGGAAAGGAAATTGGGCTGATATTACTCAGGACAAAGTGAAATCATGGGATATAAATATGGAAAATGGAAGGGAAAACGGGGTTTGTTGGGAAGAAGATTGTAAGGATGAGCCAAAGCTGTGTAAAACAGAATGGTGGGTTAAGGACAAATTAGGGTATGACAAGGAGGTGCTGAATGGGATTTGAGAAAATATGGCGGCAGTGGCCATCATTTTCAGACAAAGGATATGAATGTCTGGGATTGGCGGGAGTAGGGGCATTTTCGGAAGTGTATTGTCTGGAGGATGAAAAGGGTGTAAGGTATGCCTGTAAGGTAAGCCCGGAAGTGGAGCTGCTGCAAAGGGAAGCAGAGATCATGTCAAAGTTCCGGCATCCTTTGTTCCCTGGATATTATGGGTTTTGGCAAGAAGACCAGCGAGGATTTTTGCTGATGGAATATGTAAATGGCAGTACTGTGAAAGAAATGTTGGACAGACGATCCTTTGGTGTCTGTGAAGTGATACATATGGGAATGGCATTGGCGGAAGGACTGCGGGTTCTCCATGAATATCGGGAACCTATTGTATTTCGTGATGTAAAGCCGGCAAACGTTATGATACGGCAGGATGGCATGGTGAAACTGATTGATTTCGGATGTGCATATCCTATGGGAGTAAGTACAACTTCCCGTGGAGGGACGCCGGGATTTGCAGCGCCGGAACAGTTAGAGGGAGGCTCTGTTCTAACAGCCGCCAGTGATGTTTATGGGTGGGGACAGACATTGAAAGCAATGATAAGAAGTAAAGAAAATGATTTGGCAGCTTTGGGTTCGGAAGAAAGGCGCAAGGGTATGGATACAAAAGTAAAACAAAATTCTATGGTAAAGAATGGCTTTGTAAAAGGAATAAATAGAAGTACTTTTAAACAATATAAAAAAAGAGAACGGGTGAAAAGGCAGACAAAAAAACAGATTTGGGAAATATTGGAAGCATGTACACGGCAGGAGGAAAATAGACGTATTCCTGATATGCGGAGTGTTATGGCTGCTTTGATTCCATTTATGTCATTATGCGTATTGCATGGAAATAATAGGAATGACAGAAAAAGATCTTTTTTGTACAGAAAAGTAGTATGTGAGAAAAATAGAATTATAATACAATCATAAATATTTTGTAGGAATATCTTGATGTTTGTCTTATGATTCAGTATACTTATCATATAAAGAAAAAGAAAAGGAGAGATTGCCATGCGTTTTTTTATTGATACTGCAAAAGTGGAGGATATCAGGAAAGCGAATGATATGGGGGTAATCTGCGGCGTCACCACAAATCCTTCCCTGATTGCAAAGGAGGGAAGAGTATTTGAAGAGGTAATTGCAGAGATTGCATCTATTGTGGACGGGCCTATCAGCGGAGAAGTGAAAGCTACCACCACAGATGCAGAGGGAATGATTCAAGAGGGCAGAGAAATCGCTAAGATTCATCCTAATATGGTAGTAAAAATCCCTATGACAGTAGAGGGATTGAAAGCTTGTAAGGTTTTGTCTGCGGAAGGGGTTAAAGTGAATGTGACATTAATTTTCACTGCCAATCAGGCATTGCTTGCAGCCCGTGCAGGCGCGGCATTTGTTTCACCTTTTCTGGGGCGTTTGGATGATATTAGTCAGAGAGGCGTGGATTTAATTCGGGAGATTGCGGATATATTTGCAGTTACGGATTTGGATACTGAGATTATTGCGGCAAGCGTTCGCAATCCGGTGCATGTGACAGATTGTGCGCTGGCGGGCGCAGACATTGCCACGGTGCCTTATGGCGTAATTGAGCAGATGGTAAAGCATCCTTTGACAGATGCGGGCATCGCTAAATTTCAGGCGGACTACAGGGCAGTGTTTGGAGAGTAATATAGCTGGATGCATTCATATTATTGAAAAGAGAATAGTAAACCAAAACATAGGAAATCCGGGGCGGTATTGCCCCGGATTCCAGAAATGAAAGCAGGTTTTCAGGCACGAAGTGCCGTGGGCTAATTAGCCCCGAAAGTCTCTTCCTGTGTTTATTTCATCTCTTCTTCCTGCTTCTTAATCATACGACGAACCATTTCACCGCCGATCGAACCAGCTTCACGGGAAGTCAGATCACCGTTGTAGCCTTCCTTAAGGTTTACACCCAATTCAGATGCTACCTCAGTCTTAAAACGATCCATTGCTGCTTTTGCTTCAGGTACTTCTACTCTATTGCTTCTGTTTCCTGACATTTCTTTTTCACCTCCGTTTATTATGAGCTATTTATCTTCAAGATAAGTGCTGCTGGCACTTACCTTGAGAATCAAGCCTAAGTGTTTTGCCGCGACTTATCTTGGTCTTAGTATGACCCTGCAAAAAGAAAATATGTTGGAAACTTTTAGGGAATTTTGTTTTTTTGTATGTAGAGACAAAATATATATTAAGGAAAAGAAAATTCATTGAAGTCTGATATCATTTGTTGTAAAATAAAATATAGGAAAATAAATTGTCTGTAAAGACAGTGAAAAGTCTGTTTGCGGGCAGTTGGGAATAAGAAAGTAAGGAGGGCCTGACATGAAGCACAAAGCGTTATTAGCGGGAAAAAACAATTCTGTGATCAGTGATTTTTTTGCCCAGTTGGATGATGATTTTGAAATTTTGACCACATCGGACCGTTATGGAGATATTTTGGGGCATATTAAATATTTTAAACCGGATGTATTTGTATTTTGTATTGCAAATGAGACCAGGGACAATATGGTGCGAATGGTGAATATCAAACAGAAATTATCTGATTTTGCGATTCCGTTTGTTCTGGTGGGCTCGGAAGAAGATTGTGAAGAGTTTGGCCGGGTGGCGATTAATGTAGCGAATCTGACCCTGGTAAAACCGATGTCCGCCCATGTAATGCAGAAAAAAATCTGTGATTTTCTCGGAATCTGGCAGCCGACCACAAAGAAAGCGGCAGAACAGCAAGAGAAATTTATGTTTCCGGAGGAACCTTCACTGATGCAGCGAACCTCTGTGGGAGATGCTTTGCTGGCGAGAATGGAAGACAGCAGCCTGGAGGAACTGATATTAAAACCGGCAAAGACGCAGCGCAAGCATATTCTGGTAGTGGACGACGCGCCCATGATGCTGAAAACGATTAAAGAACAGCTTCATCATGAATACGATATTGCAACGGCAGTCAACGGCGGAATTGCCATGAAATTCCTGGAGAAAAAGAAAACGGATTTGATTTTGCTTGATTTTGAGATGCCAGGAGAAAATGGGCCGGCTGTACTTGAAAAATTGCGTGCAAATGAAGCTACCAAGGAGATACCGGTTGTATTTCTGACGGGCGTGTCAGACCGAGAAAAGATTCAGGAAGCTTTGGCTATGAAGCCGCAGGGATACTTATTAAAACCCATTGACCGTGAAAGATTGATGGATGTCATCCGCAAGCTGATAGGGTAGGATATGATATGAGAGTATCAGGTCAATGACAAGACATAGCGTTTTGGGAAAAAGAGGGAAATAAATGGCAGAGAGCGGAAAAGAGGGCCTTGTGATGGAAAATAAAGATGAATTGATGCTGACAGATTTGATTGATGCCAAAACGCTGCAAAGGATTCAGGATGATTTCTCCGAGATGACCGGCATTGCGTCTATGGTAATGGACGGCGAGGGAACTATTGTAACGGAGGGGTCAAACTTCACGGATTTTTGCAGGGAATATATGAGGAAGTCCTCTGTGGGCTGTGAACGCTGTATGCAATGTGATAAGATGGGGATGGAAATGGCGGTAAAAGAAGGCAAGACTGTCTTTTATACTTGCCATGCAGGTTTGACTAATTTTGCTACGCCCCTGATGGCAGGGAATAAATTGGTGGGGTGTTTTATCGGCGGTCAGATCTTGACAAAAGAACCTGATGATGCCTTGATTTGCAAGGTAGCGGAAGAGATTGGCGTAGATGCAGAGAAATGTCTGGAAGCCGTAAAGAAACTAGAGATCAGGGATCAGAAAGAGGTGGATAACGCCCTGGAAATTCTTACCATTATTGCAGACATTCTTTCTGACATGGCATATAATAAAAATCTTGTCTACCGCGCAAATATAGAGGTGGAAAAGTCTGCCAATATGAAATCAGATTTTCTGGCCAACATGAGTCATGAAATCAGAACGCCCATGAATGCGGTAATTGGTATGGCAGAAATGGCGTTGCGTGAGGAACTTCCTCCGGCGGCAAGAGAATACATTAATCAAATCAAAGAAGCGGGTAAGTCTTTACTTACAATCATTAATGACATTTTGGATTTCTCTAAAATAGAATCCGGCAAAATGGATATCATTCCGGTGGATTATGAACCAATGTCCATGGTATATGATGTGGCGAATATTGTACAAACCAGATTGAAAGAGAAGGATGTAGAATTGGTTCTGGAAGTGGCGCCCAATCTGCCCAATAAACTCTTTGGGGATAATATCAGAATCAAACAAGTTTTACTCAATCTTGCCAACAATGCCGCAAAGTTTACTTCCAGGGGAGAGATCGTCCTTAAAATGGATTATGCGAAGATATCTCCGAAGGAGATTGAAATGCACGTGGCGGTAAAAGATACCGGAATTGGCATTAAGAAAGAAGATATTGCAAGATTATTTCGGTCATTTCAGCAGGTTGACAGTAAGAGGAATCGGAATATTGAGGGTACGGGGCTGGGGCTTGCCATTTCCAAACAGTTGCTGACGTTGATGAGCGGAAATATATGGGTGGAAAGCGAATATGAGAAAGGGAGTCAGTTTTCGTTTATTCTGCCCCAGGAGGTGGTGGATGAGACCCCTTGCATTACGGTAAAAGATCCCGCCAACCTGGTAATGGCCGGATTGATTTCCAATCCTTATGTGAGAGAGAGTCTGAGTTCGGATGCCATAAAGCTTGGGGTGGGATATATTACCTTGCAGTCCTGGCGGGATCTGAATGTACTTCCGAAGGAAAGCAGCGGAAAAAAGGTGTTCTTTTTTGTGGAATATCCATTATTTTCTGAAGTGGTGGAAGGATATATCAGGACGCATCCGGAAGTGACAGCCATTCTTCTGATTAACTTTTATGATCATGTGAAATATGATATTCCCAATTTACTGATTATGAAGAAACCTCTGTTTGTATTGAATATTGCTATGATACTGAATGGAGAAGAGCTGCGGTATGAAGATGATACGGACAAGGGATTTGAGTTTGTGGCCCCTGAGGCGGAAGTGCTGATTGTAGATGACAATGCGGTTAATTTGACGGTTGCGGAAGGACTTTTGGAACCGCTGAAGATGAAGATTGATACGGCAATCAGCGGCAAGGCTGCCGTGGATAAGATTACCAAACGTCATTATGATATTGTATTTATGGACCATATGATGCCGGAGCTGGATGGAGTGGAAACCACACATATTATCCGACGTTTTCATCCGGAGTATAATGATGTGCCGATTATTGCGCTGACGGCTAATGCGGTGGAGGGAACAAAAGAAATGTTTTGCCGTGAGGGAATGAATGATTTCGTGGCAAAACCCATAGAACTGCGTATGTTGGTTTCCAAAGTAAAGCAATGGCTTCCTCCTGAGAAGATTCAGAGAGTGATGGGAGGACAGAGCGGCAGGAAACCGGAGGAAGTGAGCAATATTGAGGTGGGGGATTTGGATGTTGCCTACGCACTGAAGTTTTTGGGAAGCGAGGAATTGTTCTGGACAGTATTAAAGGTGTATTATCATGCCATTGAAAAGAAGGCGGAACAGATCAAATTGTTGGAGCAGAAGGAGGACTGGCCGGGATATACCATAGAGGTGCATGCTTTGAAGAGTTCTTCCAAACAAATTGGAGCCATCTCTTTGTCTGAAAAGGCGGCGGCCCTGGAAAAGGCGGGAAATGCCAGAGATTTGAATTTTATTCATAGGCGCACGGATGAAATGCTTCAGCAGTACAGGGAATATCTGACTGTTTTGGAACCGTTTTGTACGGACAAGGAGGAAGCGGAAGATAAGGATGAAATTTCTGAAGCGGCGCTTCGAGACTTTTTCTCTGAAATGAGAGTGGCGTTGGAAGACCTGGACATGGATAAAATGGAAGAAGTGATTCAGGATATGAACCAATATAGTTACGGGGGATGGAAGGGAGAATTGTTTGAACAGTTGAAGACGGCAGTGGAAGAGGTAGAAGTTGACAATTGTGAGGCCATTCTTCAGACCTGGGAAAATAAATTATAAAAGGCGGGAGGTCTGAAAGAATAAAATGAAGGTAATCGGCAAGCAGAGAAACAGCAGAATGTGCGTTGTGTGCGGTATGGATAATCCCATTGGTTTTCAGGCGCAATTTTATAATATGGAGGACGGCAGCGTTGTGACCCCTTTCCGTTATCGAAAGGAGCACCAAAGTTTTCCCCAAAGGGTACATGGGGGCCTGATTGCTACCATGTTAGATGAATTGGGACTGCGGGCTTTGTGGGCAAAGGGTTCGGAGGATATCTTTGGCGTTACAATGTCCATGGAGGTAAAGTATAGAAAACCAGTGCCATATGACAAGGACTTGATTGGCAGGGGAATTTTGGCCAGGGATACATCTAAGTTTGCAGTGATCAAAACGGAGCTTTTTGAACCACAAGGGATTCTGCTTGCGGAAGCTGAGGTAAAGTACATCAAATTGCAGGTAGGACAGATTGTTCAGGATGTAAATCCCCATGAGGAAATGTGTTATTTGATAGATGACGGGGTGAGGGAGATTTTATTTTAAGAAAATTTTATGGTAAAACTATCCATTGTGTGATATAATAAATTCATTGTTACAAATATATAGTTACGATGTAAATAAAGAAAGAGAGGCGTAAAAGTGGAACTTAGGACAGCAGTATCACCAAGAGACGTGAAGCATTATACCACAGAGCGGCTGAGAGAAGAATTTCTGATTCAAAATCTTTTTGTACCAGGTGAAATCAAACTGGTATACAGCCATATTGACAGAATTATTACAGGAGCGGCAGTGCCCACACAGCCCATTACTCTGACAGCAGGAGACGAGCTTCGGGCAGAGTATTTCTGTCAGAGAAGGGAGCTTGGCGTAATTAATATCGGAGGTCCGGGCAGCATTACCGTTGATGGAAAGGTGTACAAAGTAGGATTTAAGGAAGCTATGTACATCGGCATGGGATCAAAGGAAATTATTTTCGCAAGTGATGATGTATCCGCTCCGGCAAAGTTTTATCTGAATTCTGCCCCGGCTCACAGGACTTGTCCTACAGTGCTGATTAAACCGGAGGGAACGCCGGAAGAGGGTGTGATCATTGTAAAGGATGAAAATAAGGTGGAACTTGGTTCCTTAGAGGATGCCAATCACAGAGTAATCTGTAAATATATTCTTCCCGGACAGGTGGAGAGTTGTCAGTTGGAGATGGGTATGACAAAGCTGGAGCCCGGCAGCGTGTGGAATACTATGCCTTGCCATACACATGACAGAAGAATGGAAGTATATCTGTATTTTGAGATGCCGGAAGATGCTTTTGTAATGCACTATATGGGCGAACCTACTGAGACTCGCCATATTGTTATGAGAAATGAAGAGGCAGTGATTTCTCCCAGTTGGTCCATACATTCAGGGTGTGGCTCCAGGGCGTATACCTTTATTTGGGGTATGGTTGGAGAGAATCAGGATTTCGACGATATGGACGGCGTGGCTATGAAAGACTTAATGTAAGGAGCATAATCAGTCACAGGGGACCAGGATGGAGGAAGTAACTGTTCTTACGCAGCGTGGGGTATGATTGGGAAGCGGATAACTCAAAAACGATTATTTTGCTGCCATATATCGGAAGCTGTGTCAGGGGCAGAATAATATATAGAAAGAAAAGGAGAAAAGAACATGTCAGAATTTATTAACTTCTCATTGGAGGGAAAGGTTGCACTTGTCACAGGTGCATCTTACGGAATTGGTTTTGCAATTGCTTCCGCATATGCAGAGGCGGGCGCAACGATTTGTTTTAATGATATTAAGCAGGAGCTGGTGGACAAGGGGCTTGCAGCTTATGCTGAAAAAGGTATCAAGGCACATGGCTATGTATGTGACGTGACAAACGAAGAGGCAGTAAACGCTATGGTTGCCCAGATTGAAAAAGAAGTGGGCGTGATTGATATTCTTGTAAATAATGCAGGAATTATTAAGAGAATTCCCATGACGGATATGACCGCAGAACAGTTCAGACAGGTAATTGATGTGGATTTGAATGCTCCTTTTATCGTATCCAAAGCTGTTATTCCTTCTATGATTAAGAAAGGACATGGCAAGATTATAAACATATGTTCTATGATGTCAGAACTTGGACGTGAGACCGTTTCCGCATATGCTGCCGCAAAGGGTGGTTTGAAGATGCTTACAAGAAATATCTGTTCCGAGTACGGTCAGTATAACATTCAGTGTAACGGCCTGGGGCCGGGCTATATTGAGACTCCGCAGACAGCGCCTTTGCGTGAGTTGCAGCCGGACGGAAGCAGGCATCCATTTGATCAGTTTATCTGTGCAAAGACACCGGCAAATCGTTGGCTGAAGCCGGAAGAATTGACAGGTCCTGCCATTTTCCTTGCTTCTGAGGCATCCAATGCCGTAAACGGACATATTCTTTATGTGGATGGCGGTATTCTGGCTTATATTGGTAAGCAGCCGGGCTAATTTCGGCGTTGCCCTATGATGGTATAGGGTGTAATTCCTATAATGAAAGGGATAAACTAAATCTGGGTCAAGCACAGTCCGGCTGAAGCCATTTGGGCCGAAGGCCGGACTGTTGTGAATAAAGATTAAGTCGGAGGTGTGATTACCCATGAAGATAGCATTGATTAACGAGAATAGTCAGGCGGCAAAAAATGAAATGATTTGTGCTACGCTGAAAAAAGTAGTGGAACCCATGGGACATGAGGTATTTAATTATGGCATGTGCGGGGCAGAGGATCCAAATGCACTGACCTATGTGCAAAATGGTATATTGGCGGCGGTATTATTGAATTCCGGCGCGGCTGATTATGTAATTACAGGATGTGGCACTGGCGAGGGTGCAATGCTTGCATGTAATTCTTTTCCCAAAGTATTATGCGGACATATTGAATCTCCTTTGGATGCGTATTTATTTTCTCAGGTAAATGATGGAAACTGTGTGGCGCTTCCTTTTGCGGAGAATTTTGGCTGGGGCGGAGAACTGAATCTGCAGTATATTTTTGAAAAATTATTCTGCGCGCCCGGCGGTGGCGGATATCCTCCTGAGAGAGTGGAACCTGAACAGCGCAATAAAAAAATTCTGGATAAAGTAAAGGAAGTTACTCATACTGATATGGTGACCATATTGAAGAACCTTGACAGGGAGCTGGTAAAAGGTGCCTTGTCCGGTGCAAAGTTCCAGGAATATTTTGCTGCCAACTGCAAATGTGATAAGATTGCGGCCGCTGTCAAAGAAGTATTGGCGTAATGCGGAGATTGGCTTGTCTGGAAGTTTAAAAATAAGCTTGAATGTCGATTTGTACGCCTGCTAAAGCGGGCAGAGAGGTGTAAAAATGAACGCAATATTAGAACAAATCAGTAAAATTGGCATCGTTCCCGTTGTCAAGATTGACAGGGCGGAAGATGCCGGCCCGTTGGCGAAAGCATTGTGTGCAGGAGGACTTCCCTGTGCGGAGGTGACTTTCCGTACCAGCGCGGCTGCAGAAGCGATTAAGATTATGACTACGGAATACCCTGATATGTGTGTGGGCGCGGGTACGGTTCTGAACGCGGAACAGGTTGATGCGGCGGTGGCTGCAGGTGCCAAATTTATTGTCAGCCCAGGCTTGAATCCCAGAACGGTGAAATATTGCATAGAGAAAAATGTGCCTATTACCCCAGGTACTTCCAGTCCTTCCGATATTGAACAGGCGATTGAATTGGGATTGGATGTGGTTAAATTTTTCCCGGCGGAGCAATCAGGGGGACTTGCAAAGATTAAGGCTATGGCAGCGCCGTATGTAAACATGAAATTTATGCCTACGGGCGGCATCAATGCCAAAAATCTGACTTCCTATCTTGATTTTAATAAGATTATTGCTTGTGGCGGTTCCTGGATGGTTCCTGGAGATTTGATCAATGAGGGAGCATGGGACAAGATTGAACAGCTCACAAGAGAGGCGGTTCAGACCATGCTGGGCTTTGAGCTTGCTCATATTGGTATCAATACGGCCAATGAAGAAGAGGCACTTAAGGCGGCGAATCGTTTTGCGCTATTGTTCGGTATGACTGCCAAGGTTGGCAATAGTTCTGTGTTTGCCGGTACGGCGGTAGAAGCTATGAAAGCTCCGTTTAAAGGTACCAACGGGCATATTGCCATCAGAACCAATTATATTGAGCGTGCCGTGAATTATTTGAGTACCGTGCTGGGTGTTGCATTTGAAGAACCCAAGAAAGATGAGAAGGGCAAATATAAAGCAATTTATCTGCAGGAAGAAATTGGTGGATTTGCCGTTCATCTGGTTCAGAAATAATGAGAGTAGAAAGGATACAATAAACAATGGCAAAAGTAATTACCATGGGTGAGATTATGCTGAGATTGTCCACCCCCAATTTTGAGAAATTTGTCCAGGCCGACGAGTTTGATGTATGTTATGGCGGCGGAGAAGCAAACGTTGCCGTATCTTTGGCAAATTATGGGCATGATGCGGAATTTGTTACCGCCGTTCCCAACAATGAGATTGGCGAGTGTGCAGTGGCGGCATTGAGAAAATATAATGTTGCTACAAATCATATTGCAAAATGCGGTGAAAGGCTGGGAATTTATTTTTTGGAGAGCGGATGTTCCATGAGGCCTTCCAAGGTAGTTTATGACAGGGCACATTCTTCCATTTCTACTGCAACGGCAGCAGACTTTGATTTTGATGCCATTTTTGAAGGAGCGGATTGGTTCCATTTCACCGGCATAACGCCCGCTGTATCTGATAGTGCGGCAGTGCTTACAGAGGAAGCTTTGAAGGCGGCAAAGAAGCATGGAGTTAAGGTTTCTGTTGATTTGAATTTCCGTAAGAAATTATGGTCTTCTGAGAAAGCACAGAAGGTTATGAAAAACTTAATGCAGTATGTGGATGTGTGCATAGGCAACGAAGAAGATGCAGAATTGGTGTTGGGTTATAAGCCGGGTAAGACAGATGTTACCAGCGGTGATTTGGAGCTGGCAGGATACAAGTCAATTTTTGAGCAGATGGTGGCAGATTATAATTTTGAGTACTGTATTTCTTCTCTGCGTGTCAGCCGTTCTGCTTCTGATAATGGCTGGTCCGCATGTATTTACTCCAGGGATACCAAAGAATTCTATCATTCCAAAGAGTATAGTATTCATCCCATTGTTGACCGTGTGGGCGGCGGAGACTCTTTTGCAGGCGGTGTGATTTGCGGTATGTTAGATGGGAAGGATTTTAAAGCCGCTTTGGAATATGGTGTGGCAGCTTCCGCATTGAAGCATACCATTCCGGGCGATTTCAACCTTGTTTCAAGGAAAGAAGTTGAGACTCTGGCAGGTGGGGACGCTTCCGGGCGTGTACAGAGGTAAGATGTAATCCGAAGGGGTGTTGAGATTACATGTATAGAAATCAATTGATAGATATTACTTTGGGGATATTTAAAACCCCCTCTCATTGTGAGAGGGGGTTCTTTGTACAGACAAAAAATATTCCCCTACTTCATTACGCTGTTCTATGTAATCAGTAGGGGAAAAATATTTCCTATTTCATTATCTTTATGTTATTTCTTATCTGCGGAAAAGAATACGAAGAATACATTACCAGTCGTATCGTTGTCAAATTCTTCCAAATAGGAGATATTGAAATCTTTCTTTCCGGCCGGTACTTCAAAAATCAGCAAACCGGTTTTGGTTTCATTCACTGCCAAAGTATACTCATAAGGCAATACATTTTCACCGATGGTATCGGTAGATTCTGCATAATAAGTAATGGGCACCTCAAATGCGTCTTCTGCTTCTTCTCCCCATTGTACCTGGAAATCCGTGTCAAACATGGGAATACTTTCCTGATGGGTATTTTTGATTGTAACTTCCGCAACCAACAGTTCTTTGCCTTCCTGAGGTGTGTAATTCTCATACTGGCTGCACACATACGCGCTGTTTACGGTAAAGTCAAAGAAATATGTATGCATGGTGTCGTTTAAATGACCCTCAGCATATCCTTCTTCATCAGGATATCCCACTTTGGATTCCGGTGTACCGCATCCGACCAATGCAACGGTCATAATTGCGGCTAAGAAAAGTGATACAATTTTTTTCATGTTGTTTTCCCTCCATTTTACACATTTTATACCTTTTCTCTTTTCAGCATACAAATTATGATACCATATTTCGTAAAAAAGGGCAATTTAATATTTCACAAAAAAGCTACGAAATTTTATAAGAATTTAGACAATATGTCCTGATGGGGACGATTTTTGTAATAGGCAGCAGTGAAAGGAAAATCTTAATGTTTTAATAGGATACACTTAGGATACTTTTAAGATACATCCCCGTTGTAGTGTGTTACCATGCTTTTGTGGGAGCAGTACAGAACAATTTATGAAATTGACTGCTGAAATATATGGCAGAGAAAATGTGCTGACGAGACAAGTGCAAAATGGAAATGGAGGAAACAGAATGAAAGGATGGAAAAAAGGGATTGTTACCATTCTGTGTGCGGCGATTCTTGTTGGAGTCTGCGGATGCGGAAAGCAAGAGACAGATGATAATAACTTGTTGGAACCTCAAAGGGGAAGATATGTGGAGACACAGGAGACATTGCCGGAAGAAGTGGGAGAGTGGTCTGTTAAGCAGATTTTTACGGCAAATGATGAGTTACATTTACTGGCAGCAAAAAAGGAAGGCGAGAAAATTACTTTACGGATATGGGCCAAACAGGGGGAGGGTTTTGCGGATGTGACGCCGGGATGGCTGGCAGCAATGGGATTGGAATGTGAAGATTGGGCAGAGGTACAGTTTTTGCAGAGTTCGGATGGGGTACAATACTTGTTTGCCAGATATACCACAGAAGGAAATTATGTGGGGCATTTATGGCGTGGAACCGGAGAAACCGCAGTGGAGATTACGCCGGAAAAATGGACAATACCTGATGAAACATGGGGCGGATATGAGTACATCATGGGCGTGGAGGCTTTGGATAACGGTACATTGGTAACATTTTCTTATCAATCCATGGATATCCTGAAGGGAGAAGATGGCAGTCTCATTGGAAGTGATCCTATTACAAGCCAATATGGCGATAATTTCGTTGCCGACGGGGAGAATGTCTATCTCTGTGTTATGGATGAATCCGGAAGCTTATCCATAGCCGGAATTGAAAAGCGAAAAGAGGGAAGGGGAGATAATGCGGAACTTATTTCTTTTCCTAAAAATTCAGGTATTGCGTTTTTGAGCGCAATCAAAGGAGGAAATTTGATTGCAGCAGGCAGTGAAGGGATTTTCCGGTATCAGCCGGGGGCATCGGACTGGGAGAAGCTGATAGAGGGTGTGGAAACAGATTTTAGTCTGTCCAGTTGTTGGTGCGTGGGAATGACGGGATTATCGGATGGAAAGATTTATGCTTTATTTCAACAAGACAGCGGAGGTGTGAAATTAAATAAGTATGAATATGATCCGGAGGCTGTAATAGAGGTAAAGGAGACATTAAAACTGTACACAGTGCATGACAGCTATCTGTTGAGCCAGGCGGCCGCATTATATCACAGAAAGAACCCGGAAGTGTTGATTACAATTCAGTCTGTGTATCCGGTATATTATTATGATGAGCCTGATTATAATGCTGTATATCAAGAGTTAAATACAATGCTTATGGGAGAAGATGCGCCGGATATTTTGGTGATGGATCATCTGAATATAGATTCGTATGCCGGAAAAGGATTGCTGGCCGATATTAATGACATAATAGAACCTTTGGAACAAAATGGGGCGTTGCTTTCCAACATTACCAAAAGCTATGTAAAAGATGATGGCAGCAGGTATGTGGTACCTTTGCAGTTTGGGTTTCAAATAGCGGCGGGAAGGGACATTTCGGCAAATCAAATGGCGTCCATGGAGTCTATGGCAGAATTTCTGGCAAAGCAAGATAGTAGTTATTTGGGGGACCAGACAGTCAGTGAACTGGTGGATAAGTTTTATCCTTATTTCTGCGGAGAGATTGTAAATAATAAACAATTGAATCAGGAAGTGTTGGGACAAAAGTTGGAATATCTGAAAACAATTGCAGATAACAGTGGTTTGGTGAGCGCAAGAGGAAAAGATGAGAGGTGTTTTAATATGTGGGATTTGCCTGATCAAGGGAAACTTGCGTTTGAACTGGCGGATGGTTTTAAGGGATGTTTGTTCCCAATTGCGATTGTGGATTATATCAAAGGTGAGTTTACAGCCTTTGAAAGCAGTTTTATTCCTTCCTTGCAGATAGGAATTTCTGCAAAGAGTCAATATACGGACACGGCTAAGGATTTCCTGCAGTTTGCGCTTTCAGAAGAGATTCAGGATACGGATTATTATAGCGGCTTTGCAATAAATGGGATTTCTTTGGAGAAGCAGTCGCGGCAAGATCGTTCGGAGGCTGAGGCAGAAACGGCTATTTTGGTGGACGGGGGATATGAAGCGTTCCAGATTAAGAATTATTCTCAGGAAACTGCAGAAAAGTTGTTGGAACTCTGTAAGACCCTGAATAAACCGGTAAAGGAAGACAGCAAGATCCGTGAGGTATTAATCCAGGCATTGGAGGGCTATTTGAATGGAAATCAGTCCAAAGAAGAGACAATACAACAGATTGAGGGAGGTCTGAAAATGTATTTGGCGGAATAGTAATGCCATTCAATCTTATGATACAAAGATAAAATATTTTGACGGAATTTTTAGAAAAAGAATTGACATTTTGTGCTGAAGATGGTATGATAACACTTGCGTGATAGAAACGCGGAAGTGTCGGAACTGGCAGACGAGCAAGACTAAGGATCTTGTGGCAGCAATGTCGTGTGGGTTCAAGTCCCATCTTCCGCATCCAACCCTTGGTAAATTCAAAGTTTACCAGGGTTTTTCTTTTTAAAACTTTCTGTTTGTTCCTTTTTTACTCGCAAGACCGATTTACAGTTTTCTGGACGTTTGACGGGCAAAGATAAGGAGCATTTCCATGAAAAAATTATCTCTCAAAAACTCAGACAACTTAACCGTGGACGAAGCGTTTGAGGACTTTAAAGGGCATTGTCAAATTAAAAATCTGTCTGGGGAAACAATCAAACTTTATCAGTATCAATTTAACGTATTCCACCGTTTCTTAGATGATGAAACATTCCTTATTTCTGACGTTACACTGGCTGCTGTAAACAGCTTTATATTGGAGTTGCGTTCTGATAAGCATATCTGCAATGATGTGACGATCAACACCTATCTCAGAGGGCTTTGGGGACCAGGTCAAATGATATCTGGAGACAAATGGAGCATTGCTCTTTTGTATGCAAAGGAATATGATTCTATCGATTCTGAATACTATTCGGACAAACCATCAGAGGGAAATAAATATCTTGTATTTTATTTTGATGTGAAAAATATTTCTTCACAAAACGAACATTTTAATGCCCTGAATTTTGAGGGGATATGCGGATGAATATAGTGTGAATAGTTCCTTAATTATGGGGAAATTTGAAATTACCCACCGAAGAAGAGCAACCGATAGGCACATGGGGACAGCGGCATCTGGACTATCTGAAGCAGTATCGCAGGGTTACATACACGAATCTTCTTACAAGCGGCAGGCTTAACACCTACCTTGCTGATATCGACAGGCAAACACAGGAACGCTTTGAAAGGCTCATAGAGGGCATGAAACAAGCACATGGCATAACAGAACAGTTAAAGGTAGAAAACGCCTTAGAATGGACAGGACGGCTCAACAACATAAGGGCTTGTGCGAGGGAGATTGTGGATAGGGAAATCATATACGCATAGGTGTAACACATAAAGCATTAAAATTGGAGGGCAGG